>JAXJGV010000090.1:0-13766 GCA_036300205.1 Oscillospiraceae bacterium | reverse complement strand
CCGGGTGGATGGCGGTGACTTCATGGTGTACCTTCATGGCAATCCGGAAGCGTTTCCAGAAGCTTTCAGGAGTTTGCAGGGTAAGGTCATCCGCATCTGTAATCACATCGCCTATATAATATGGCAGACCACAGTTTGCATCTCCATCAGCGGTCTAAAGCCCGGCACCTACTATGTTAAAGAAATCGGTCACACCGACAGCAGCATCACTGCTCCATCATAATTTCCAGAAGAACATCTTCATTCAACTCTCCATTTTGACTGAGCCGCTTCATCCTCTGAGCTTGTGAGAGGGATGGTGTGGCTTGTTCACTTTCGATAGTATCCAATAATAATGATTGCTCATTATGGGGAAGCGCGGCAATCTGATAGGCAGGAGACAGCTTTATTCTGCCTTCATCGACCATCTGCATCAACTCCGGAACAAGGTTCGTCAGAGATGCGTAATTGCGGATTGTGTCACCGCTGACTCCGACTTCCTGGCCAAGTTCATCGTCCGAACGGAACTTAGCCGAAATGTTCGGCGAAGTTAAATCCGTCCTGGCACCTTGTCGCTTCATGGCTTCCATACGCATTTTGTATGCCTTGGCTCGTTCGGAGGGGAGGATATTTTCCCGTTGAATATTACTGTCAACGAGTTGGATGATCGCTTCATCATCGTTCAGATCCAGAACCACAACGGGCATAAAATCAAGACCAGCTAACTCGCTGGCGTGTTTTCGCCTGTGACCGGCGATGATCTCATATTCTCCATCGGGGCGAGGTCTGGCAATAGCAGGGACAAGAACACCATGGGATTGGACGCTCTGGATAAGATCCAGCATGGCTTGGTCATCTCTTATGGAAAATGGATTCTGAGGATGTGGGTGTAACTGGGACATCTGCAACCGGTAAATAACACCCATAGTTTCCGGTGCGTTCATCGACATTTATGGCAACTCCTTTCGTAATTGAATTATCTATCCTAGAAATGCAAAAAGCGCCCAGTATGAAAACTGAGCGCTTTAGACTTGGATATTCCATTATTAAATTATGTCAAAACAGATCAAACCCTAACAGGCTATTTCAGAACATGAAGGACGTATACTGAAAACTTGCAATAAATATCTATGTACCGAATAGAGGCGAAAAGTTAGCCCATAGTTAGCCCATTTCACGCTCCCAAAAGGTGGTTAGCCCATATTTAGCCCTTATAAAATCATTTTAATTTGGTCAAAATCTGTCAAACTATATCAAACACAAAAACCCCAAAATCCGAAGATTTTGGGGTTTCTGGAAACTTTTGAATTGTAAAAAGTTTGAGTTTAGCGCTTGGAGAACTGGGGAGCGCGACGTGCGGCCTTCAGACCGTACTTCTTTCTCTCCTTCATTCTGGGGTCACGAGTCATGAAGCCGGCAGCCTTCAGGGATGCGCGGTACTCAGGATTCAGGGTGACCAGAGCGCGGGAAATGCCGTGACGGATAGCGCCGGCCTGGCCGGAAACGCCGCCGCCTGCGACGGTGACAACGATGTCAACCTTGCCCAGCAGATCGGTGGTGACCAGGGGCTGACGAACGATCAGCTTCAGGGTCTCCAGACCGAAGTAGTCGTCGATGTCGCGGCCATTGATGATGATGGAGCCGGTGCCGTTCTCGTAAACGCGAACACGGGCAACGGAGGACTTACGACGGCCGGTGCCGTAAAAATACTTCTTCTTGCTCTCGTACATTCTAAGTTACCTCCAAATTAGTCCAGGGTCCAGGCTTCGGGCTTCTGGGCGGCGTGGGGATGCTCAGCGCCCTTGTACAGGTGCAGGCGGGTCAGAGCGTTCTTGCCCAGAGTGTTCTTGGGCAGCATGCCCTTAACAGCCAGCTCCATAGCGTAGTCGGAGCGGGTCTCCATCATGTCGCGGGCCTTGGTCTCCTTCAGGCCGCCGATCCAGCCGGACACACGGTAGTACTTCTTCTGCTCGGGCTTCTTGCCGGTCAGAATGGCCTTGTCGGTGTTGATGACGATGACATTGTCGCCGCAGTCAACGTTGGGAGTGAAGTCAGACTTATGCTTGCCGCGCAGCAGGTTAGCAGCGATGACGGCGGTACGGCCCAGGGGCTTGCCGGCAGCGTCGATAACATACCACTTGCGCTCCAGGGTCTCCTTCTTCAGCAGAGTAGTGGACATTATGATTTCCTCCAATTGGATTAAAATATTTTGACAATTCAAGACGTTTGAAGTACAATGTCTTCAAAACGCTAGATTTTTATACCATATTAAAAATCAAATGTCAACACCAATTTTCGGAAAAATTGCGAAATCCTAAGTAATCTCGCAAATACTCGCAAATTCTCGTAAATGCTCTTGTTTTCTCACATCTCATTTTTATAATATTTCGGAGGAAATCCAACTATGCAAAAGCTAACGGGCCTTGTCCGCCGCTGTGTGGACGACTATCATATGATCGAAGCCGGGGACCGGATCGCCGTGGGCGTGTCCGGCGGCAAGGATTCTCTGGTGCTGCTGGTGCTCCTGGCGGGCCTGCGGGAATACTTTAATAAGCCCTTTGAACTGGAAGCCATCACCATCGACATGGGCTTGGGGATGGATTATTCCGGGGTGGAAAAGCTCTGCCGGGAGTGGAATGTCCCCTATACCATTGTGAAAACCGAGATCGCCCCCATCATTTTTGACCACCGCAAGGAGAAGAATCCCTGCTCCATGTGCGCCAAAATGCGCCGGGGGGCTCTGAACCAGGCGATTTTGGAGCGGGGCTTCAACAAACTGGCCCTGGGCCACCACTATGACGACGCGGTGGAGACCTTCCTTATGTCCCTGCTTTTCGAGGGCCGGATCAGCTGTTTTCAGCCTGTGACCAATCTGGACCGGACGGGCATCGTCCAGATCCGCCCTATGCTGTACATTCATGAAAAGACGGTGGACAATTTCGCCACCCGAATGGAACTGCCGGTCATTGCCAACCGCTGCCCTGTGGATAAGACCACCAAGCGGGAGGAGGTCAAGCAGCTGATCTTCGAACTGTCGAAGACCTATCCCGATTTAAAAGAGCGCATTTTCGGCGCCATGCAGCGCTACCCTCTGCCCGAATGGGAGCCGAAGGGGCGGTATAAGCGGCCCAAGGATCAGGAATAATAAAGGGGCACCTCTAAAAATTCCCCTTTTGCGATTTGGGCGAATCTTTTGCCCAAATCATCCCAAAAAGAGTTTTTAGAGACTGCCAGAGGAAAGGCCGCAGCAAACGATTGGTTTGCTGCGGCCTGGATGTTATTTATAACCCAGATGCACATTGGGATTCTTGTAACGGATATAGCCCATGATTTTTGCCACATCCTCATCGGACTTGCCATGGAGCTTCAAATCGCAAAGCGTGCAGATGCTGCCGCCATTTACAACAGCGTGGAGCTGGCGGGAGTTCTCAATAAAATTCCGCTTGTGGATGTGCTGGTATACCTTTACGATTTCGCCGTAGCTTACCGGGCGGCCTTTTTTCTTGCCGAAGATGTACTTTTCACCAAGACGGATATTGTCGCCCACCATGGAGCAGCTGCGGGAGAAATCGGCCAGGAGTACCTGCAGCTCACCGGAGGTTTCCGCCTGCTGAATGTAGGCCTTGAACTTTCTGGCGGATGAGATATCGGCCCAGATTACCCAGATGCCGACACCGGCAAGGAAAAGACACATAAGCGTGCTCAGGACAGGAGAGCTGTACAGCTCAGCACCGGATACGAGAGAGCCTATGCCCAAAGCCACAAGCACCGCGCCTATCACCAGCAGCCAGGGGGAGCTTGAAACTTTGATGTATTTTACCAGATCTTCCTTTGTGGATTGCAGCATGTTGATACCTCTTTCTTTCTTTTGATAGTTTAATCCTAGCACACACAAAAACAGGTGTCAATATAGGAAAATTCATACAAAAACCCCGTATGAACCACCGGCAGTTGGGCAATAATGGGCATAAGGAGGCGGTAAAATATGGTAAAAGGCATTTCCCGGCAGGTCATCGTCGTCCATGCCCCGGAACCGAAGCTGTTTGAGCAGGCCATTTTCATTCTGAAAGACGATGCGGTAGGGGAGGGCATCACCGATGAAGCCCTGATGAAAGAGGCCCAGGATGCCATCCGGGGTTACGACAAACCGGCAAAGAAGCGGCATTTGTACCTGTACGGCGCGGTCTGGGCTGCCGGCGGCGCGCTGGTGACGGGCCTGGCCTGGCTGCTGACGGTGCTGTTTTAAGGTTGCGGATTTTTACTTGCTATGGTATAATCAACGCGCAGGGGCGACCCTGGCGGTTGCCCCTGCGGATATGCTGCAATGTTTTTGTATCTGCAATGCTTTTTTGTAGGGGAGGGTCTTGACCCTCCCTAAAAGTAACGACAATACGTGGCCGATTCTATGCAGAATATTACATTTTTCATAGAGGACAATTTGTTTCAATTGTAAGGTTAGGGATGGTCAAGACCCTCCCCTACGGAAAGATATGTGAGATAGAAAGAGAGAAACCCATGAAAATTGGCAATATAGAAGTAGAAAATCCCATCTTCCTCGCCCCCATGGCGGGCGTCACGGACTGGGCGTTCCGCACCGTCTGTGCCGAACTGGGCGCAGGCGTCACGGTGACGGAGATGGTGTCCTCCCGGGCGCTGGTATATCAGGACAAAAAAAGCGCCAAGCTGCTCAGGAAGAACGAAGGCAGCATCTGTGGCGCCCAGATCTTCGGAAACGACCCGGAGGTTATGGCCGAAGGCGCCCGGCTGGCGCTGGAAATTTCCGGCTGTGACTTCATCGACATCAACATGGGCTGCCCCATGCCGAAGATCGCGAACTCCGGCGACGGCTGCGGACTGATGCGCACGCCCGAACTGGCCGGCGAGATCGTGAAAGCCGTCACCAAGGCGGTGGATGTGCCTGTCACTGTGAAGTGCCGCCTGGGCTGGGACAAGGGTAGCATCAACGTCCTGGACTTCACCAAACGCATGGAAGACAGCGGTGCGGCTATGGTGGCCGTCCACGGCCGGACCCGAAGTATGCTCTATACCGGCGTTGCCGACTGGGATTCCATCCGTAAGGTCAAGGAACAGCTGTCCATTCCCGTCATTGCCAACGGCGACATCACCGGCGGCGAAGCGGCAGTGCGGTGCCGGAAGCGCACCGGGGCTGACGGTCTGATGATCGGCCGCAGCGTCTTCGGCGATCCCTGGATTTTCCAGGAGGTCAAAGCCGCCCTGGCGGGGGAGGAATATCCCGGCCGTCCCTGCCTTGCCGACCGAATCGACGTGGCGGTAAAGCAGTTCCAACTGTCGGAGGAAGACCACGGCGAGCACATCGCCTGCCTGGAAGCCCGGAAGCATTTCGCCTGGTATCTACGCGGCGTGGCCCACAGCAGCTATTACAAAAACCAGATCACATCCCTGAACACCATGGAGGACATCTACCGGGTGGCAAAGGATGTTGTCCGGGATCTGAAATGATTGCAAGCCTGCCATCCTGAGCGAGGAAAGCGGGTCGAAGGGTCTGCGCACGTTCGATACACGTAAGGGTAACGATAGTGCGCAGATCCTTCAGCGAGCCTCGCTCGGGACGACAGTTTTTCTAATATTTGCATTTTATAAAAGGACCAACCGCTCCATACCCTAACCCAAGAGGTGAGGATATGAAGCGGTTTTTGTTATTGTCCATATTGCTTTTCCCCCTGCTGGCAACGCCCGCAAAGGCCGATACCATCAAATGGGTGGACTTTAACGTGTCCTACGAATCCATGAAATACGCCCTGGATCAGGATATTGCCACCTTCGACCAGGAAAAGCACATTTCCTGGATCGATTCTCTTTCCCTGGCGGCCTGCCGCACGGGAGGCAAATGCGGCCTGTCCTCCGTAAAACAGGCGGTGGCGGACCTGAAAAAGGACCAGTCCCCGGAGGAACTGCTGGGAGACTTGTATAAATATTACAGCTACTACCACGAAGCCTATTCCGCGGCTCTGGGTGGGCTGGTGGGAAGCTATGCCATCGAGAAGGACGGGGAATGGGTGGCCAGCTATGGACTGAAGGCTTTTTCGCCCATTGCGGCGGGATATGGGTATAGCCACTGCGACGATTTCGGCGTGGCCCGCGCCTTCGGCTTCAAGCGAAAGCACTTGGGCAACGACCTGATGGGCGGCCTGGGAACCCCCATCGTGGCGGTGGAGGGCGGCACTGTGGAGGCCATGGGCTGGAACCGCTACGGCGGCTGGCGCATCGGCATCCGTTCCTTTGACAACAAGCGCTACTATTATTATGCCCACCTGCAAAAGGACACGCCCTTCGCCCCGGGGCTGGAAGAAGGCGACATCGTCCAGGCCGGCGACCTCATCGGCTTCATGGGCCGAACGGGCTATTGCGATAAGGAAAACGTCAACAACATCGAAACGGTGCACCTGCATTTCGGCATGGAGCTGGTGTTCGACGAGAGCCAGAAGGAATGCAACAGCGAGATTTGGATCGACGTGTACGACATCGTCCGCCTGCTGTCCAGCCACCGCAGCAGCATCCGCAAGACCGCCGACGGCTGGGAGCGGATCTATCCGTATCAGGACCTGGATATCGAAGAATTTCCGAAATAATGGATCAATATGTCATCCAGAGCGAAATGAAATGGAGCCGAAGGATCTGTGCACCGATGATGCCAATAAGGGCATCGAGAATGCGCAGATCCTTCGGCTCCGCTTACGCGTTCATTAGGATGACGGCTTTTTCAAGCTTTCTTTACTTCCATAACGGTCAAAATGTCCTCCTGCACGGTGAACCGAATATCAAATCCCGCAAAGGTCAGCCCATACACCCGCTCGGGCTTTCTCTGGTAAGAGGGCCGGGGGTCGTGGGACAGCACACCAATGGCCGCCTCCCGTTTTTCCGCAGGCAGGATTTCCAGCAGTTTTGCGGGAAAATCCACCTTCAGCAGAAATTCCCCGGCAGTGTCGGTAAAGCCGCCGGTGGCGTCCGCGTGGCAGTCGCCGTAGGGAATGTAGGGCTTGATGTCGAAGATCGGCGTCCCGTCCATCAGGTCCGCGCCGCCCACATGGAGCACGGTGCCATACTTTTCCGTGTGCTCTACTCCCAACAGACGCACGCTGGACAGACCCAGATTGTTGGGCCGGAAAGGGGAGCGGGTGGCGAAAACGCCCATCCGGGTGTTGCCGCCTAACCGGGGCGGACGCACCGTGGGCGACCAGCCCTGCCGCACGGCTTCCGAAAACTGCCAGATGATCCACAGGTGGGAAAAATCCTCAATGCCCCGCAGGGCGTCGGGATTCCGGAATTCCGGCTCGAATACGATGGTGGAGCGCAGCTCTTCGACCAATCCGCTCTGCCGGGGGATGCCGAATTTGGTGGCGAAATCGCTGTGCATCCGGGCGATGACCCGCAAGGTAACGTCCATCTCAAGCCCTCGCTTTCCGCAGACCAAAGGTAACGGCAAAGATCACAGCCAAAATCAGGCTGATGGCCGCACCCGCGGAACAGCCTAAGTAATACGAAGCAACCAGACCGCCAATGCCCGCAATCAACGCGAACAGTACGGAAAAACCGTGATACTGCCGCAGATTCCGGGAAATGTTCCGGGCGGAAGCTCCGGGTAGAACCATCAGGGAATTCAGGATCAGCAGACCCACGCTGGAAATGGACAGCGTTACCACCACGGCGATGGCCACGATGAACAGCGTCTGGCTCAGTCCCACGGGAATGCCCCGGGAGGAAGCCAGCTGGGGATGGATGGCGGTCAGGGTCAGCCGGTTGGCGCAGAGCGCCCAGAAAATAATGACTGCCAGCAGTACCAGCGCCAGCATCCCGATCTCACCGGGGGTCACGGAAAGAATGTCGCCGATGAGATACTTGTTGTACTTGGTAAAGCTGCCGCCGCCCATGGTGGCGACGAAGATGCCCAGAGCCACGGCAGTGCTGGAAAACACGCCGATCAGCGTATCCGCCGCCTGATTGGAGCGGCTGCGGACGAAGGAGAACAGCAGGGCAAAGGCCACGCTGAATCCCACAGCCGCCCAGGTGGGAGCCGCCATACCGCAGATCGCGCCGATGGCAATGCCCGTAAACGCCGAATGTCCCAGCGCGTCGGAGAAGAAGCTCATGCGCCCGGTGACGATCATGGTGGACAGCAGGCCGAACAGGGGCGCCATCAGCAGCAGCGCCAGCAGGGCGTTCTTCATAAAATCCCAGTGCAGCATCTCAAAGGGGAGAAGG
Organism: Oscillospiraceae bacterium; assembly: GCA_036300205.1. GTDB lineage: Bacteria > Bacillota > Clostridia > Oscillospirales > Oscillospiraceae > Faecousia. Next base: position 5,546 of record JAXJGV010000090.1, on the reverse strand, counting down.
CTGCAAAACCCGTACCAAATGCTCATGCTCTGCCTCCTTTCATGTGGAAGGTGCGGCTGAATTCCTCGGAATTCAGCACCGTCTCAGGATCGCCCTGAATCAGCACCGCGTGGTCGATGAGCACTACCTGGTCGGCGTACCGGGGGAGCATGGAAAAGTCGTGGGTGGTCATGAGGATGGACAGGTCGTAGGTCTTGCGGATCTCATCCAGCATGTCCATCAAAGTCTCCATGCCCTCCACGTCTACGCCGGACAGAGGCTCGTCCAGGATCAGAATGTTGGGCATAGGCTCCAGTGCCAGCGCCAGCAGCACCCGCTGCAGCTCGCCGCCGGACAGGGTTCCCACCCGCTTGTCGATCAGATCTTCGCCGTGAACACGCTCCAGACAGTCGAAAACCAGCTGGCGCATGGACTTGCCCAGTCCCAGGAAGGCGGGCCGTTTGCTCATGCAGCAGGCGAACAGGTCGGCAACGGAAACGGGATCGCTGGGGTCAAATGCGGGACTCTGGGGAACGTAGCCGATCCGGGGCTTTTTGCTCCGCTGTCCCGGCTCGGAGAAGGCGATGACGCCCTCGTATTCCCGCTGGCCCAGAACGGTCTTCAGAAAGGTGGATTTGCCCGCGCCGTTGGGGCCGATCAGGGCCACCATTTCCCCGCAGTGAACGTGCAGGTTCACGTCCTTCAAAATAGGATCGGCGCCGATCGTTACGGACACATTCTCCACCCGAAGGCAGCAGGAATGGCCGCAGGACCCGCCGTGAATGTCAAATTTCATCCGAGCGCCTCCTTAATGGTGTCGATGTTGTGATACATGGCGTCAAAATAGCTGTCTCCGGCCATGGCCATGTCCAGGGCGTAACAAGCACAGCCTGTCTCCCGGGAGATGACCCCGGCGGCGGATACGCTGCCGCTTTTCTCCGTAAAGATAGCGGGAAGCCCATGGTGCTCCACTTCTTCGATCAAATGAATAAGCTCCTTTGCGGAAGCCTCGCTGCCGGATTCTTCCTCCACAGCTTCCAGAATGGTCAGATCAAAGGCCTGGGCGAAGTAAGCGAACCCGTCGTGGAAGGTAATGATCTCCCGGCAGCTTAAATCCGCCAGAGCTTCCTCACCGCAGCGCTGCAAAGCGTCCAATTCCCCAAGCAGGGCTTTCTCATTTGCGCTGAAAGCATCCGAAAATTCCGGATATCTCTCAGAAAGTCCGGCACAAATATTCTGCACCATGATTTTAGCGTTTACAGGGGAGAGCCAGATGTGGGGATCTTCCTCATGGTGATGCCCTTCGTGGGCCTCTCCGTGCTCATGACCGTGTTCTTCTCCGGCGCAGATCAGTTCCAGGCCGCCGGAAGCGTCAATGGTATCGGCGTTTCCAAGAACATCGTCCAGAAATTCTTCCAGCCCTGCGCCGGAAATAACGATGGTCTCTGCCGACTCCGCCGCCTTGACCTGCTTGACATTTAAGGAATAATCGTGCAGACACGAAACCTGTTCCGTCACCAGCCGGGTAACGGTGATGGGCGTGCCTTCACACAGCCGGGAGGTGAATTCGTATACCGGCAGTGTGGTAGCGGCCACCTGGGCAGGCTCCTCCTTGACAGAGCATCCGGAAAAGGCCAGCAAAAGGATTAGAAAAGGAATCAAAATACGTTTCATAACTTTCCACTTTTCACTTTAGGCAACCTCTAAAAACTCTTTTTTAGATGTGCCCTTTTATTTTTCAACTTATATCATAGCATGGCTGTCAAGGAAAAGCAAAAGGAGCCTGCGAAAAGCAGACTCCTTTTTATGTATGCTGATTAGTGGTTCTCCATCCAATCCTTGACCTTGGTCTTAGCCAGTCTCTGGATATCCTCGGTGGGGTACTTGGAAGTCTCGCCGCCAACGCCGTACACAAAGTACAGGCCTTCGGGGGTCTGATACAGATCCTCCTCGTAGCCGGCGGGATCGCCCAGGCCACCGCAAGTGAACTTCTTGACCAGGGTAGCGGTCTCAGTGTCGTACTCCTTCTTGCAGATGATCTTCTTCATGGAATGAACCTCCTTTCGTTTCAAACGTATTGCATGGATTAAATTATACACATTTTTGTCTGGAAATCAAGACCTAAACAAGAAAAAATGAAACATTTTACAAAAGATTGGACGAAGAATCAATTTTATCACGGGTAAACCAGGATTTGAGCTGTGCAAGTTGCACAAAGAAAATGCGCTTTTCGACAGAAAATCCGGATTGCTGAAAATCGGAAAGCGTGGTATCATAATGGAAAAAGGAGGGGCAAAAATGCGTGATTTTCCGATTTTTACAACGGAATATGGAGTGTCCAGCCTGACTTTGAAGGAGATCCCCTACAAAAAAGAGGCTTATATCCGTATCCGGGACGTATCCGAGGGCTTTTTCGGGGAACATTTGAGTGAATGTGTCTCTTTTTGCCGAATGGCGGGCGCAGACTGCATTTTTGCCGCCGGGAATGGGAATTTAGAGAATTATCCCCTGCACAGTTCGGTCCTGGAAATGCGGGGCACGGCCTGGGTGGATCCTGAAAAACTGGCGTGTCTGTTTCCGGTGACAGAAGCCACGGCGGCAAGGTGGCGTTCTATTTATAATGAAAGGATGCGCGCCGTTGACAACGCGCAGACCCTGGAAGCCCGGGACGAAGCGCAGATCGCCCAAAGCGGCGGCGCGTATTTCATCCACAGGGACGGGCAGCTCCTGGGCATTGGCTGGCTGGAGGATACCAAACTGCTGGCAGCGGCGTCCGTAAAAAAGGGGGCGGGGGAGACGGTGATGCACACCCTCATGTCCCTGGTGGAAGGGGCTCAGATACAGCTGGAGGTGGCGTCTACCAACGGGAAGGCCATCCGTCTGTATGAAAAGCTGGGTTTCCTGAAAACAGCGGAGCTTACCAGATGGTATACGGTATCCTGAGGAACCGGACTGCCCGTATCCGGCAATCCCACCAAAAAAGAAGAAAATAATTTGTGATGCTCTGGAAAAATACTTGACATCCGGCATGGGCTATGCTATAATGCCCAAGGTCAAGGGAAATGCCTTGACACAAGGAGGTTCCGGATGGACGCATTGGAAATGACGCTGCTGTTTGATTACTACGGCGGCATGCTTACCCAGAAGCAGCGGGACTGCTTCGACATGCGTTACAATCAGGACCTTTCCCTGGGAGAGATCGGGGAGGCGCTGGGCGTAAGCCGCCAGGCGGTCTGCGACAACCTGTCCCGGACAGAAGCTCTCCTGCGTCGGATGGAAGAGAATATCGGATGTGTCAAACGTGATATGGTGATCCGCAGGGCGGTACAGGAGATCCTGGACGCCGCGGCCGTACTTGACACCTCTTCCGATCCGGCTGTTTTGGCCTTGGCACAGCGGATCACCGCTGCGGCACATACACTTGAGGAGTAACGAATGGCATTTGAAGGCTTAACCGAAAAGATTTCCGCCACCTTCAAAAAGCTGCGCGGCAAGGGCCGCCTGAAAGAAGCAGACGTGAAGGAGGCTATGCGAGAGATCCGCATGGCGCTGCTGGAAGCGGACGTCAGCTACAAGGTGGTCAAGGACTTTACCAAGTCCGTTACCGAACGCTGCGTCGGCGCCGACGTTCTGGAATCTCTCACCCCTGCCCAGATGATCGTAAAGATCGTCAACGAAGAGCTGTGCAAGCTCATGGGCAGCGACACCAAGCACATCACCATCAACCCCAACGGCCCCACCGTCGTCATGCTGGTAGGCCTGCAGGGCGCAGGTAAAACCACCAACGGCAGCAAACTTGCCGGACTGATGAAGCGCCAGGGCAAAAATCCCCTGCTGGTGGCCTGCGATATTTACCGTCCCGCGGCAATCCAGCAGCTGAAGGTCTGCGGTGAGAAGCTGGGCATCCCCGTCTTCGAGAAGGGCACCCAGGATCCCGTTCAGACCGCAAAAGAAGCTGTTCTTTACGCCCGCCAGCGCGGCTATGACATGGTGTTCCTGGACACCGCCGGCCGCCTGCATGTGGACGAAGCCCTGATGAACGAGTTGAAAAACATCAAGGCCACCGTCAAGCCTGACGAGATCATGCTGGTGGTGGACGCCATGACCGGTCAGGACGCCGTCAACGCGGCCCAGAGCTTCAACGAGTGGCTGGACATCGACTCCGTCATGCTGTCTAAGCTGGACGGCGACGCCAGAGGCGGCGCGGCCCTGTCTGTCCGGGCCATTACCGGCAAGCCCATCAAGTTCGCCGGTATGGGCGAAAAGCTGGAAGACATCGAGCCCTTCCATCCCGACCGGATGGCAAGCCGCATCCTGGGCATGGGCGATGTGCTGTCCCTCATTGAGAAGGCAGAGAAGGCGTACGACGCCAAGAAGGCCGCCGAGATGGAGGAAAAGCTCAAGACCAACAAATTCACCCTGCAGGATTTCTACGACCAGATGGTGCAGATGAAATCCATGGGTTCCATGGAAGATATCCTGGCTCAGATGCCCGGCGGCGCAGGTATGAAGGGCGTGAAGCTGGACGAGAAGGCCATGGCCCACACCGAGGCCATCATCCTCTCCATGACCCCCAAGGAGCGGGAAAAGCCCGAGATCATCGGCGCCAGCCGCAAGAAGCGGATCGCCGCAGGCGCGGGCGTGAAGGTGGAAGACGTAAACAAGCTGCTGAAATCCTTCGAGCAGATGCGCAGGCTCATCAAGCAGTTCTCTGGCCCCGGTATGAACAAGAAGATGAAGCGCATGGGCCGCATGGGCGGCTTCGGCGGCGGATTCCCGGGGATGTAATGAAGTTCCATGTCATTGCGAGGAGCGCAGCGACGTGGCAATCCCCATCGTCGAAGGAGATTGCCGCACCAGTGTGCGCACTGGTGCGCAATGACAGAGGAAGGTAAACGTGTTCGCTGAAAGCAAATTGCTTTGCGATATAGATTATTTCAGATTATTTATGGAGGTGAAACTCTCATGGTTAAGATCAGACTGAGAAGAATGGGCGCTAAGAAGGCTCCTTACTACCGTATTGTTGTTGCTGACTCCCGTTCTCCCCGCGATGGCCGCTGCATCGAGGAGATCGGCACTTTCAATCCCCTGACCGAGCCCGCTACCATCACTGTTGATGCTGAGAAGGCTCAGAACTGGATCAAGAACGGCGCACAGCCCACCGACACTGTCCGTGGCCTGCTGAAGAATGCTGGTGTCCTGTAAGATCCCCCAAAGGAGAATCCCGCAATGAAAGAACTTTTGCTGTATATGGCAAAAAATCTGGTGGATGATCCTGAGGCAGTCACCGTTACCGAAATCGATGACGAGGACGGCAAGGTGCTGGAGCTGCGTGTCGCCGAAGGCGACATGGGCAAGGTGATCGGCCGCCAGGGACGGATCGCCAAGGAAATCCGTACCATTATTAAGACTGTAGCCCAGCGCACTGGCGAGAAGGTCACGGTGGAAATCGTGGATTAACAGCTTATGCGTGACGCTGCGGCGTCACGCATATTTTTTAGGAGTTAGGATATGAAGCTTGAATTTATCAAAGCCGGTGAAATCGTCACCACCCATGGGGTTAAGGG
>JAXJGV010000089.1:0-19695 GCA_036300205.1 Oscillospiraceae bacterium | reverse complement strand
TAGAGAAATGTACGAAAATTCAGGAGATTGCCACGCCACACGGCCCGCAGGCCGCGTACATAGCGCAACCGCCGAAGGCGGCTCTTAGCGCGGAGTAGTGTGCGCACTGGCTCGCAATGACATGGTTTTTCGACAGTCTGAGAGCGGGTACAGTATGTACCCGCTCGTTTTCATCCCATAGTAGGGCAGGCTGCCCTACCTCCGCATTTCTGTTTTCCGGTTAACCGGGTTTGGGCCAGGGGATGTTCAGGTCTTCCCATACGGCATCCACCCAGGGATAGCGGGTTTCCGTTTCCGGATCCAGGAAGTTTCTTCCGGTGCCGTTTGACCAGCCTTCCCAATCTTGCTGCCCTTCCTTCTCCTCCCGCATGAACTCGTAAATGCCGAAGTTGTCGATGGTCCCGCTGTAGCCTACCACCAGGAAATGGGTCAGCCCGTAGTCATCCACATAGGTATAATAATAGGGCTTCTCTTCCGTGATTTGATCCGTAATGTCGATCTCTTCCCCATTTCCGGTAAAATACAGCCGCCCGTTCCGGACTTCCGCAAAAGGCGGAGCTTCGGTATCCACCGCCACGATGCCGATCACATCGCCGTTTTCATCTGTCTGCTCGTAAACCGAAATGCCGCTTTCCGGGAAGACATACTTCAGCACCCAGTCGCTGACCGCCGCCCGGGCTGTGGGGCTAATGGCCAGGATCAGAGCCAGCATTGCGGCCAAAGTGGCAGCGGGCCTTGCAATATTTCGGAAAATGCGTCTGCTGGGTTTTCTTCCTTCCGTCATAGCCTGCCGGATCTTTTCTTCTGTGGCTTCCGGCATGGTCACCTGTTCAAACATATCCTTCACCCGGTCTTTCATACGGACACCTCCTTGAGTTGTTCCTTCAGCGTCTGACGCGCGCGGTTCAGTCGCGTGGTCACGGCGCTCTGGCTGATCTTCAGCAGCTGCGCGATCTCCTGGGTGGTACAGGCTTCGTAATAGCGAAGATAGACCACCACCCGGTATTTGGGGGCCAAGCCCATGACGGCCTGATACACGCCGCTGTCCCGCAGCGGCTGGGCCGGGATGGTCTCGTCCAGTTGGGCGGTCTTGCGCCACCAGCTTGAGCGCAGCAGGTTGCGGCACTCGTTGGCCGTGACCTGCATGAGCCAGGCTTTTTCTTTTCCCGGTGTGATCTGCTCCTGTTCCATGAGTTTTACAAACACGGTCTGGCACACGTCCTCCGCTTCCTGCACACTTCCGGTATAGCTCAGCGCCAGACGATAGACATCGTCTTTATAGGTTCGAAATAGGGGTTCGATATTCTGCACCTGAGCATCTCCTTTCTCATTTTTTGAGGCCTCGTATATTAGACACATGGAAGGGGCGGTTTGTCACAAAAACCTCGGAATTTATCTTTCCGTAGGGGAGGGTCTTGACCCTCCCTCAGTATATCGTCAAGCATGCAGCCACAGGAAACGGAGGAGGTAGCATTCCCCCACAATCCCAACACGCAGCCATTGTTACGCTTAGGGAGGGTCAAGACCCTCCCCTACCAAAACCAGACCGTATACATGTGAAACCCCTCCCGCTGCCGGGAGGGGTTCGTTGTTCTGGAAGAAACGATCAGATAACGGGGCTGTTCTTAGGCTGGACAACGGGATCGTCCAGGGTCTCCACCTTGGAGTCCTTGATCAGCTTCTTGGGGCAGACAGTTGCGCACAGGCCGCAGTTGTCGCACTTGGAGTAGTCGATCCGGGCCAGATTCTTCTCAACGGTGATGGCATCGTTGGGGCAGATCTTCTTACACAGGCCGCAGCCGATGCAGCCGACGGTACAGGCACGGGTGGTGGCAGCGCCCTTGGCCATGGAGTTGCAGGCGATGACCACGTTCCGGTCAGGCTCAACAGGCACGATCAGCTGGCGGGGACACACGGCGGCGCAGGCCATACAGCCAACGCACAGATCCTCGTCAACCACAGCCACGCCGTTCTTCACGGAGATGGCGCCGTACTTACAGGCCTTGGTACAGGAGCCGTAGCCCAGACAGCCGAACTTGCAGGACAGGGGGCCGCTGCCGCCGACCTTGGAGGCCGCCAGGCAGTCCTTGAAGCCTTCGTAGTTGGCCTTGACCTTGGCGCCCTTGGTCAGGTTGCCGTCCTTGTCGTAGGTCTTTGCGCCGGAGCAGCGGACCAGCGCCACCTTACGGGTGACCGCTTCTGCCTTGATGCCCATGATGGCCGCCATAGCCTGAGCGCAGTCGTTGCCGCCGGAGGCACACTTGCCCACAGGGGCTTCGCCGTTCAGGACGGCTTCCGCGTAACCGGAGCAGCCGGCATAGCCGCAGCCGCCGCAGTTGGCGCCGGGCAGGCATTCATTCAGCTGGTCCAGACGGGGATCGGTCTCCACATAGAAGACCTTGGATGCGGCAGCCAGGATCAGACCGAAGAGCAGGCCCAGACCGCCCAAAATCGCAATCGCAATAACAATTTGCATTTCTTTACGCCCTCCTTAGAAAATGCTCAGGCCGGAGAAGCCCATGAAGGCCAGAGCCAGCAGGCCGGCAGTGATCAGCGCGATGGGGAAGCCCTTGAAGCACTCGGGGCACTCGGCCTTGTTGACGCGCTCACGGACGGAGGCAAACAGGACGATGGCCAGGGTGAAGCCCAGGCCGCCGGCAGCGCCGTTGACGGTGCTCAGCAGGAAGTTGTAGCCTTCCTGAACGTTGACCAGAACCACGCCCAGAACGGCGCAGTTGGTGGTGATCAGGGGCAGGAACACGCCCAGAGCCTTATACAGGGCGGGGACAGCCTTCTTCAGGAACATTTCCACCACCTGAACAATGGAAGCGATGGCCAGGATGAAGACTACGGTCTGCATGTACTCCAGGCCCAGGGCAACCAGCACCAGGTTGATGGCGTAACAGGCGGCGGAGGCCAGGGCCATAACGAAGGTAACGGCCATGCCCATGCCCAGCGCGGTGTCGATCTTCTTGGAAACGCCCATGAAGGGGCAGATGCCGTAGAACTTGACCAGAATGAAGTTCTGGCTCAGGAGCGCGGCAATCATAATACCCAAAATTTCTTGCATCATTACTTAGCAGCCTCCTTCTTCTTATTCTTCATCTCCAGGTGCTTCATCAGCCACTGAGAACCGGCGATGACGAAGCCCAGGACCAGGAAGCCGCCCACAGGCATGACCATCTGCATGGCGGGATACTGGGCGGGGATGATGCGGATGCCCTCGCCGCCGTTCAGGATGCCGCCGCCAAAGGTGCCGGAACCCAGCAGTTCCCGGATGACGCACATGATGACCAGGGCCACGGTATAGCCGATGCCCTGGGTCAGGCCGTCCACTGCGGAAGCCAGGACGCCGTTCTTGGAAGCAAAGGCTTCGGCACGGCCCAGGACGATACAGTTAACGACGATCAGGGGGATGAACACGCCCAGGCTTGCGGACAGGGCGGGAATAAAGGCCTGCAGCACCAGATCGACCACGGTAACGAAGCCGGCGATGATGGTGATGTAAGCGGCGATACGGATCTGAGAGGGGATAAAGTTGCGCAGCGCGGAGATCAGCACGTTGGAGCAGATCAGGATGACGGTAACAGCCAGGCCCATGCCGATGCCGTTGAACAGGCTGGTGGTGATGGCCAGCGTGGAGCACATACCCAGCAGCTGAACGGTAACAGGGTTCTTGGTCAGCAGGCCCTCGTTAAATTGCTTCTTGAAATTCATTCGAAGTACCTCCTATTAACCCATGTTGGCAACGCAGGCCAGCGCGGCGGAAACGCCCTTGCAGACAGCCCGGGAAGTGATGGTCGCGCCGGTGATGGCGTCCACCTGGCCGCCGTCCTTGGAGACGGTGACTTCGCCGCTCATGCCCACAAACTGGCCCCGGAATGCTTCACCGGCGGAAGTGGAGGCTGCACACACAGCGCCCAGGCCGGCAGTTTCAGACTGGTCGATGACAGAGATGCCCAGGACGTTGCCCTCGGTGTCCACGCCCACCATCATGGTGATGGCGCTGTCGAAACCAACGGGAGCGACCTTGACGGCATAACCGGCTTCTCCCTGATAAACGGTGGTGACCAGGCCGGTATCGTCGGTGAAGGCAACTTCTTCGCCGCCGCCGGGCAGGACAGCCTCAATGGCCTCCTGGGTCTTCTGGGCGCTCAGCTCCGCGATCTTGGGCGCGGTGATGGAGTTCACACCGGCCAGAAGCGCTGCCACCACGGAGGTGATCAGCAGCAGAGTGCCTGCCAGCCGCAGGACATACTTAGCAGTAGATTCGGTTTTCATTACTTCGCCGCCTCCTTCTTGGGTGCGCCGAACTTCACAGGACGGCCGATTCTATCCAGCAGGACAACGCAGGCGTTCATGCACAGGATGGCGTAGGAAACGCCCTCGTTGTAGCCGCCGAAGTAGCGGATCATAACGGTCAGGGCGCCGCAGCCGACGCCGTAGACGATCTGACCCAGCTTGGTAACGGGAGAGGTAACATAGTCGGTAGCCATGAAGATGGCACCCAGCATCAGGCCGCCGCCGAAGACCTGGGCAGCCATCCAGGCAATGCGGTCATTGCCCTGGGGGAACAGGAAGGTCAGGACAGCCACGGTGCCGATGTAAGCAAGGGGGATCCGGGCGGTGATGACCTTGCGGTACAGCAGGTAGATAAAGCCGATGATCAGCAGCAGCGCGGAAGTCTCGCCCAGGCAGCCGCCCACGTTGCCCAGGAACAGGTCCAGGATGGACTCTTCGCACAGCACGCCCTGGTGCATGTTGGCCAGAGGCGTTGCGGCGGTGACAGCGTCAGCGGTGGAGAAAACACCGGCGGCGTTCTCGAAGCCCACCTTGACCCAGTTGCTCATCAGGACGGGCCAGCTGAACATGAAGGCACGGCCTGCCAGAGCGGGGTTGACGATGTTGCGGCCCAGGCCGCCGAAGAGCATCTTGACGATGACGATGGCAAAGAAGTCGCCCAGGATGATGGTCCAGTAGGGAATGGTGACGGGGCAGACAAATGCCAGCAGGACGCCGGTGACGCAGGCGGACAGGTCATAGATCTTGCAGTGCATCTTCATGAGCTTGCAGTAAGCCCACTCGAAGAAGACGCAGGCGGCCACGCTGACCATGGTGACGGTCAGGGCGCGGAAGCCGAAGAAGTAGATGGAACCCAGCAGTGCGGGCAGCAGCGCGATGAGCACGTCCCGCATGATGGTCCGGGTGGTAATGGGGGAATGTACGTGGGGAGAGCTGGAAATCGTCAGCTCATAAAAGTATTTCATCTGTGCCATTTGATCTCCACCTCCTTATTTCTTCGCTGTCTGCTTGGCAGCGTCGTTGCGGATCATCTGCTTGGCAACACGGAAGCCCAGGACCAGGGGCACGCTGGCGGGGCAGGTATACGCGCAGGAGCCGCACTCGATGCAGTCCATGATATTGTTGTCCTTCATTTCCTGGACATCGTTGGACTGCATAGCCTTGTACATCAGGACGGGCATCAGCTTCATGGGGCAGGCGTCGATGCACTTGCCGCAGCGCAGGCAGCGGGAGTCCTCGACGGCGTACTCATTCCTGCGGCCCAGCACCGTGATGGCATTGACACCCTTGATGGTGGGAACGCTCAGGTCATACTGGGCCATGCCCATCATGGGGCCGCCGGAGAGGACCTTGTAGGGGTTCTCGGAGTGGCCGCAGGCATCGATCAGGTCGTTGAAGGCGGTGCCGATGGGAACCAGCAGGTTCTTAGGCTCCATCAGGATGTCGCCGGAAACGGTGACGATCCGCTTGATCAACGGCATACCGTCGTAGACCACGTCGTGGATGGCCTTAACGGTAGCGGCATTGAACACTGCGCAGCCCACTGCGGCGGGCAGGCCGCCGGAGGGAACTTCCCGGCCGGTGACCGCGTAGATCAGCTGCTTTTCAGCGCCCTGGGGGTACTTGGCGGGCAGCACGTCCACGATGATGCCGTCCTCGGCGCACAGGTTTGCCTTCAGGGCCTTGACGGCCTCGGGCTTGTTGTCCTCGATGCCGATGTGGCCTTCCTTCAGGCCGAAGATCTTCATGATGATCTTCAGACCGGAGATCAGCTTCGCGGGCTGCTCACGGCACAGCCGGTCGTCGGACGTGATGTAAGGCTCGCACTCGCCGGCATTGACGATGACCGTATCGACCTTGCCGATACCGCCGGAGAGCTTGACATGGGTAGGGAAGGTCGCGCCGCCCATACCGACGATACCACCCTCGCGGATGATATTGATCAGATCTTCGGTGGACAGAGCATCGACTTCTTCCTGGGTGCGGGGCTTGCAGTCCTCGCACAGGGTGTCCAGATGGTCATTCTCGATGACCACACTCATGACCGTACTGCCGTTGGTGTGGGGCTTGGCCTCCACAGCCTTGACCTTACCGGAAACGGAAGCATGGACAGGGACGCACAAGCCTTGGTTGTCACCGATCTTCTGACCGACAGTAACCAGGTCGCCCTTCTTGACGAGGGGCTTGCAGGGGGCGCCGATATGCTGGGACATGGGGATGACCACTACGTCAGGTTCCGGGAAAACCTGGGTCTCCTTGTCGCAAGCGTACCACTTATTTTCTTTGGGATGAACCCCTCCGAAAAAAGAAAACGCCATATTACTTCACCTCTTTCAAATTTCGCGGAATCAACCGCATTATTCCACACATATAATAACGCATTTCCCTGGATTTGTCCACAAAATTTATTCATAATTGCCAAAATCTTTGCCGTCAATTATTCCCAATCGATACATATTGACCGAATAGAAACATGTCCAGTACACATTGCACGTATTTGCATTCCGCATTTTATGCAATTTACCATTGCCTCTTTTTCGGCTGACAGATTCCTGAAATCCCGCCGGTACTGCCGGCAAAAAAACAGCGCGGAAGGTGGTTCCTTCCGCGCCGTTATTGGATTTCTATGCCGTATCCGGTTAAATACCGTAGACCACCCAGATGTAGATGTAAGCGGGGATGATGGCGGCCAGGGTGAAGGGGATGCCGATCTTGAAGAAGTCGGAGTTGGCGACTTCGTGGCCTTCCTTGCGCAGGATGCCGATGGCGGTGATGTTGGCGGAGGCGCCGATGGGGGTGATGTTGCCGCCCAGGGTAGCGCCGGACAGCAGGCCGAAGTACAGGGGGATGCCCACCAGGGTGGCGTCCACACCCAGCGCGGGAGCCATCTGGGCAGCCAGGCCGCCGATGACGGGGATCATGGTGGCGACGTAGGGGATGTTGTCAATGAAGGCAGAGATCAGCACGGAAGCCCAGACGATGATGGTGTACATCAGGAAGACGTTGCCGCCGCCCAGCTTTGCCAGCAGCTGTGCCAGAGCATCGATGACGCCCATGTTGGAGATGCCGCCGATCATCAGGAACAGGCCCACCAGCAGGCCCAGGGTCTCGAAGTCGATGGCCTTCAGGGGGCCGGTGATGGATTCCGCAGTCTTGTTCTTGATGTAGTTGTAGATCAGGCCGAGGATGAGCAGGGTGCAGCAGATCAGGCCGTTGGTCTCAGCGGGCAGGTTCCAGGAGTCGGGAGCGAAGGAAGCGCAGATCAGCAGGCCGATGGCGCCGAACAGCAGGATGGTGGGGACGTAATCGGTGACCTGGGTCAGGGTGCCGGTCTTGGGGATGGCGCCCTTTTCCTTGCGGAAAATGAAGTAGACAATGAGGGCGGACAGAACAGCGCCCAGCTCCACGGCAAAGAAGATGGAGGGCTTGCCCTGATACCAGAAGAAGTCCATGAAGGTCATGTCCAGAGCGGAGCCCAGCATGATGGCGGTGGTGTCGCCCACCAGGGTTGCAGCGCCCTGGAGGTTGGAGGAGACGGCGATGGAGATGATGAAGGGCACGGGGTTGGTCTTCAGCTTCTTGCAGATCTCGATGGCAACGGGAGCGACCATCAGGACGGTAGCCACGTTGTCAACGAAAGCGGAGATGACGCCTGCGAACAGGCTCAGGCAGACGGCAGCCCACTGGACATTGGGGACCTTGTCCATAATCATGTCAGCCATGCGCTCCGGCATGTGGCTGTCGATGAACAGCTGGACCAGACCCATGGTACCGCCGATCATCAGCAGAACGTTAAAGTCCAGAGAGGAGAGGATATCGCCCAGGGGCAGCATACCGGTGATGATGAAGATCAGACCGGAGGCCAGGGCGATGTAGGGGCGGTACTTGCTGAAAGTGAGCATCAGCACGTAGGTCGCGGCGAACAGGATAATTGCAGGTAGCATTTGTGTTTTCCTTTCCTTTGTTGAATTTTTACCAAATCTATTATAATTCTTTACCACTCTTTCGTAAATATGTTCAGCGGTTAAGATGCGGCAAAGAAACATTTAACGGATGGTAAATATTCGGAAAATAAATGGTAAACGCCTGCTGCCCTTACCGTGCCCGGCGGGGGCATATCCCCGCCCTGCAATTTCTGCAACAGAAAAAGGCGGTGAGGAACATTCCTCACCGCCTTGGGAAAGTATGTGCTTATACGCCGAACAGAACCCAGATCAGGATGTAAGCGGGGATGATGGCCGCTATGGTGAAGGGGATGCCGATCTTGAAGAAGTCGGAGTTGGCGACTTCGTAGCCCTCCTTGCGCAGGATGCCGATTCCGGTGATGTTGGCGGAGGCGCCAATGGGGGTGCAGTTGCCGCCCAGGGTGGCGCCGGACAGCAGGCCGAAGTAAAGAGCCGTGGAATCGATGCCCATTTCCGCGGCGATGCCCGCGATAACGGGGATCATGGTGGCAACATAGGGGATGTTGTCGATAAAAGCGGAGATCAGCACGGAAGCCCAAACGATGATGGTGTACATCAGGAAGGGGTTGCCCGCGCCCAGCTTGGCCAGCAGCTGTGCCAGCGCGTCGATAACGCCCATGTTGGAAATGCCGCCGATCATCAGGAACAGGCCCACCAGCAAGCCCAGGGTCTCCAGGTCGATGGCCTTCAGAGGACCGGTGACGGCTTCCAGATTTTTATTCTTTGCGTAGTTGTAGATCAGGCCGATGATGAGCAGGGTGCAGCAGATCAGGCCGTTGGTCTCCGCGGGCAGGTTCCAGGAGTCGGGGGCGAAGGAAGCCAGGATCAGCAGGCCGATGGCGCCGAACAGCAGGACGGTGGGAACATAGTCGGTGACTTCGGTCATCTTGCCGGACTTGGGGATGGCGCCCTTTTCCTTGCGGAAGGTGAAGTAAACGATCAGCGCGGACAGGACGGCGCCCAGCTCCACCACGAAGAACATGGAGGGCTTGCCATGGTAGAAGAAGAAGTCCATGAAGGTCATGTCCAGAGCGGAACCCAGCATGATGGCGGTGGTATCGCCCACCAGAGTCGCCGCGCCCTGGAGGTTGGAGGAAACCGCGATGGAGATGATGAAGGGAACGGGATTGGTTTTCAGCTTCTTGCAGATCTCGATGGCAACGGGAGCGACCATCAGGACGGTGGCCACATTGTCAACGAAGGCGGAGATGATGCCGGCGAACAGGGACAGGCACACGGCGGCCCACTGGACATTGGGGACCTTGTCCATGATCATGTCCGCCATCCGCTCGGGCATGTGGCTGTCGATAAACAGCTGCACCAGACCCATGGTGCCGCCGATCATCAGCAGAACGTTGAAATCCAGGGACGGAAGAATATCGCCCAGGGGCAGCATACCAGTGATGATGAAGATCAGACCGGAGGCCAGGGCAATGTAGGGGCGGTACTTACTGAAGGTGAGCATCAGGACGTAGGTTGCGGCGAAGAGAAGGATGGCAGGTAGCATTACGAATCGGGACTTCCTTTCCTATTTTTTATAATCCGAAATAATTATAAAAAGTTTACAGATAAGAAGGGGCAAAGATGGGTGATTTTTGGTTAATATATGGATAAGATTCCCAATGCGGCATATTGGGGGAAGGGTCACTGCCGGGCCGGGAAACAGCCGCATTGACTTTCCGCCCCGCAGCGGCTATACTTATCCTTAGAAAGAGGTGAACCTTATTATGAAGAAACATGACATTCTTTCTCTGATCTATCCGCTGATCACGCCTGTGGTGCTGATCCTGCTGGGCCTGGTTCTGATGTTCAGCCCGGATTCCGCCTCCGCCCTCATCGCCAAAGTCCTGGGCTGGGGCGTTGTGGCCGCGGGCGCGGGCTTCGGCATTGCCGCCATCATTGACCGCCGGGGCACCGCCGGTAAGGTGCTGAGCGCCATCCTCTGCGTAAGCGCGGGCAGCTGGCTGCTGCGCCATCCCCTGCTGCTGGCGGCGGGCATCGGCCGCTTCATCGGCATTCTGCTGCTCCTGCGGGGCGGCCGGGACCTGTTCCAGTCTGCTTCCCGGGGCGGCAAGATCCTGGCCGCCATCGTTGCCGTGCTGGGCATCGTGCTCATCGTTCTGCCCATGACCACCTCCCGGGTGGTGTTCTCCCTGTGCGGCGTGGTGCTGCTGATCGTGGGCATCGCCATGCTGGCAGAGCGGCTCCGGGAGCGCCGGTACTTGGACGGCGGCGATTCCAACATCATTGACGCCCTATGAGACTGGCGCTGCGCACCCTTGACGGCCTGACCGGCCACGAAGCGGGACGGCAGCTGCTGGCAGAGCTGTACCGGGAAGAAACCGGGCTTTCTCTGCCTCCCATTCAGAAAACCCGCCGGGGCAAGCCTTATTTTGAAAACAGCCCCTATCACTTTTCCATCTCCCACACACGGCGTCACGCCTTTTGTGTGCTGGCAAAGGAAAACATGGCCATCGACGCGGAAGAACTGGACCGAACGGTCCATGACCGTCTTGCGGACAAGGTCCTGTCCCCGTCGGAGAAGGCCCAGTATGACGCCGCCCCGGACAAGCGACGGGCGCTGCTGACCTTCTGGGTGCTGAAGGAGGCGGCAGCAAAGCTCAGCGGCGAAGGTCTGCGGGGCTATCCCAATGACACGGACTTTTCCCTGGATGATCCCCGTGTGCAGGAGATCGACGGCTGTCTGGTGGCAATTCTGACTTAGAAACGGGAATGGATCCCCAACCTGCCCATTCCAAAAAAGGAGACTCCTATGTTATTCGACACCCACGCCCATATGGACGACGCATCCTTCGACGAGGACCGGGAAAGCCTGCTGGCCGCTCTTCCCCAGCAGGGCATCGGCCTGCTGATGAACCCCGGATGCTCTCTGGCGTCCTCCCGCAATGCTTCCCGGCTTTCCCAGCAGTATGACTACATCTATGCCGCCGTCGGCTCCCATCCCGATGCCGCCGACGAGGTGAATGACGGCGTTCTGGAAGAATACAAAACGTTATGTAAACAGAACCCCAAGATCAAGGCCATCGGCGAGATCGGGCTGGACTATCACTACGAGGACATCCCCCGGGAAATTCAGCAGCAAGCCTTCCGCTCCCAGATGGCCCTGGCCCGGGAGCTGGGTCTGCCCGTCATCGTCCACGAACGGGAGGCCCACGAGGACGGCATGAAGATCGTGGAGGAATTTCCCGATGTGACCGGCGTGTTCCACTGCTATTCCGGCTCTGCGGAAATGGCCAAATGGCTGGTCAAGCGGGGCTGGTACATCGGCTTCACCGGGGTGCTGACCTTCAAGAACGCCCGAAAAGCCGTGGAAACAGCCAGCGCCCTCCCCTTGGACCGCGTTGTGCTGGAAACCGACTGCCCATACATGTCCCCCGAGCCTTTCCGGGGCAAGCGGAACGATCCCGGCAGGCTCTACCGCATGGCGGAAAAGCTGGCGGAGATCCGGGGGCTGAGCGTGGAGGAGATCCACGCTGTCACCATGGAGAACGGCAAACGGCTGTACCGAATTGGATAACGCACAGAAAACGCCGCCGTGCCCTGCTGACCGCAGGGCACGGCGTTTCCCATTTTTGTATGAATAATTCTCCCACCTTTGGCAAACAATACCTCCGAAATCAAATTTTGGAGGTATGAACCATGTTCCGAACCCGCATTCTTCCTCTGCTTGCGGCAGTTTGCTGCTTCTGCGGCCTCATCGGCACCGCTTCCGCCGCGGAAGTGGACTGTGACAGCACTTACTGTTTCAGCGCTGAGGACTTTTCTTCCGACGCGTCCATTACCGGAATCTGCATCACCGGCCTGCCGGACAGCGGCACCGTCCAGCTGGGCAGCCGGATCCTGCAGCCCGGCGACGTGCTCACCGCCGATCAGGTGGCCCAGATGACCTTCTCCCCCCTGTACAGCGAATCGGATCAGTCCGCGGAGGTGGGCTATCTGCCCATTTATGAGAATTACGTGGCAGACAGCGCCGCCATGACCATCGCCATCCGGGGCAAGGAAGACAAGGCCCCTGTTGCCGAGGATTCCGCCATCGAAACGTACAAAAATCTGCCCAACACCGCCAAGCTGAAGGTCACAGACCCGGAGGGCCAGGCCATGACCTTCACCGTCACCCGCCAGCCCCGGCGGGGCACCGTGACCATCAGCGAGGACGGCAGCTTCACCTACACCCCTAAGAAGAACAAGGTGGGCGTGGACTCCTTCGTCTACACCGCCACCGATCCCGCCGGCAAGACCTCCCGGGAGGCCACCGTTACCATCACCATTCTGAAGCCCACGGACGCCGCCCAGTACACGGACACCGTGGGCAAGGACTGCCGCTTTGCCGCGGAATGGATGAAGCACACAGGCATTTTCGTGGGCGAAACCGTTGCGGAAAGCACCTGCTTCTCTCCCGATAAGGAGGTCACCCGGGGCGAATTCGTTACCATGCTGGTAAAGGCCCTGGATATCCCCGCTGAGGAGGAGATCACCTACACCGGCTATACCGACGACATTCCCGAGTGGCTCCAGCCCTATCTGGCCGCGGCCATGCGGGCCGGGCTGACCGCGGGCCTGGACGACCAGGAAGCCTTCGGCGCTGACCAGCCCATCACCGGGGCAGAGGCTTCCGTGATGCTGCAAAACGCTCTGGATCTGACAGCCGAGGAGACCTTCGGGGAACTCTCCGGCAAGCCCCTGACCCGCGGGGAAGCCGCCCAGGTGCTGTATGAAGCCGCGAAACTCGCAGCGGATCCCGGCACGGACAGCATTGTGTAAAATCGCGCTAAGACTACTGCCCGGCGGGGTCATGACCCCGCCGGGCAGTATGCCATATTTCATGGCGCTGAGAAATTCTCACCCTTTTATGCACCCTATACAGAAAATACGCTTCCGCCTCCCTTGACATTTCGTGGCAAAAGTTATACAATTTTAGGACAAATTATTCCTGAAAAAGCAAAATTCAGATTACAATAATTTACAATTAATTCCAATCGCAGAAACAAAAATTAATATTTCGTTACATAAAGGAAGAATACGCATGAAAAAATTTTTGCGTACTGTATTGCTGATCCTGCTGATTCTGGCGCTGATGTTCGTTTCGGGCGCCGGGGTCTATCTGATCATGTCCGGCGTTGTGGTCATTGATCCCAGCAAGCTGACACCGACGGAAGCCACCGAGACTGTGATGCTTGCCGTCACGGAGGACACCCTTCCCCCGGAAACCCATGCAGCCACCGAGACCGTTTTCACCGAAAGCACTGTCCCCTCGGAAACGGAAGCCGTGACCGAACCCACGGAGGCCACTGTCCCGGATAACACCATCCCCGCAGAAACAGCGGCGGAAACCACCGCCGAAACGGAACCGACCGTGGAAACGGTGGAAGCAGAGGTCACCGCGTCTGCGCAGACCCAGCCGGAAACGGAAAACACCGAAGCCGCCGCTGCCATTGCCGAGCCTGCGGAAACCACGGAAACTGTTCCCGCGGACACTGCCGCGCCTGCCGAAACCGAGGCTGTGACCGAACCCACGGAAGCCATTGTCCCGGATGAGACGGAACCTGCGGAAACGGAAGGGGCTGTCATCGACGAGACCCAGCCCGCGGAAACGGAACCGGCCATCATCGACGAGACCGAACCCGCCGAACCCCAGGCTGCCCCCACCGAACCGGAACCCAAGACCGGTCTGATCGCCGCCGGCTCTTACCACAGCGTTTGGATCAAGGAAAGCGGCGCCATCGGCACCGCCGGCAGCATGGAGTCCGGGCGGCGGAACATCACCCAGTGGAAGGACATCATCCAGATCGCCGCTTACAACCACACCGTGGGCCTGCGCGCTGACGGAACTGTGGTGGCAGCGGGCAAGGTTCCCGGCAAAGACAATATTGCCAGCTGGACGAACATCATCGACATCGACGCCAGCGCCAACAACACCATCGGCCTGACCTCCGCCGGCACCGTGGTCTGCACGGGCTACAACACCTACGGTCAGTGCGACGTATCCAGCTGGACGGACATCGTGGATGTGGCAGTAGGATACCGGACGGCCTACGGCCTGAAAGCCGACGGCACCGTGGTAGCCGCAGGCAGCAACGACTGGGGCCAGCGGGACATCGAAAGCTGGACAGACATCGTGGCCATCAGCGCGGGAGACAATCACATTGTGGGCCTGAAATCCGACGGCACCGTGGTGGCAAGGGGCATGAATGCCTATGACCAGTGCGACGTGGACTTCTGGACGGACATCGTGGCTGTCAGCGCCGGAACCAACCACACCGTGGGTCTGCGTTCCGACGGAACCGTAGTGGCAACGGGCTACAACTATTACGGCCAGTGCGCCGTAGGCGGCTGGACGGATGTGGTCGCCATCAGCGCGGGCACGCTGCACACGCTGGGCCTTCGCTCCGACGGCTCTTTGGCAGCCACCGGCAGCAACGGCTACGGCCAATGCGCCGTAGCCGGCTGAGCTTTGGCAAAACAGGGAACCAAACTCTGATATTTGGGTACTGACGCTAACGATGTCCATTGCTTCCCCCGGAGGGAAGGAATTTGCGCGGCCCAAATTGAGCAGTTATTTTGCACAAAATAGCTTCTTTGACAGTCTAACAGGGAACGAACTTACCGTTCGTTCCCTGTTTTTGCTTCTTCGACAAACAATACAACGCTTTCCGCCTGGCAATTCAAAATCTGGCACAGCTTCTCCAGCGTAAACATTGTGATGGATTTGTTATGTTTCAGGTTGTGAATGGTTCTGGGGTTAATGCCGTGCTTGTTAATGAGCGTATAGGTTGTAACCCCCTGCTCTTCCATAATTTTCCACAACGGCTCATAGCTGATCACGGACTTCCCCTCTTTCAACAGTTTGTATTTATTATCTTTTGAAAAATGGGTCTTTACTATACTGTAAAATGTATCTATAATAACAGCAAAAGGGGAATGTCTAAGGAAAAACAGAAAGGAGCGGAAAATTTCCGCTCCCTGAAATCAATCGTCTTTGCTGAAAGACAGAATTTCGCCGGTATCGGCGTGGATCTCGTAGTCATACTCCCAGGTCTCGTGGTGGAATTCCACATCGTACTGGGGCACGCCGTGTTCGACCTCATATTCCGTATGCAGCGCGGTGACCTGGTCGGCTGTGAGTCCGGCATGCTTCAGCGCAATTTCCTGGGCCTCCTCAAGGGAGAGGGCCGGTTTCCCGGTGGGCGCGGGATGGCTTTCCTGAGAATCCGCGGTGGGATCCACGGCCTGCTTCACCTTATCTCCGGCGGCTTCCACCCGGTTCTCCACTGCCCTTCCGGCAGATTCCATCTTCCGTTCCGCTGCCTGGGTCTGGCATCCGGTCATAGCGGGAACCGCCAGAGCGGCCAGCAGAAACAGAGCAATATAGCGCGTTTTCATAGAGCACCTCCTTTCATTCACAGCTAGTTTGTGACAAAATCCCGGTAAAATACATGCTTTCCTCATGTTTCCGGCGAAGCCCACCATATAAAAAAGGAGCGGAAATCCCGCTCCTTCATTTTGTCTGTTCCGTTTCGGCGTAAACGTCCAGCGCCTTGTTCACCGTGCCACGGACCTCTTTCACGGTGCCCACCGTAGCCTTCAGCAGGCAGGCGATGGCCCCGATCTGCAAAATCACAGCCGCCACCGCAAATACGGAATTCTTTTTGACGATTTTCTTCAACAGCGGATGCATAACGTGTACCCCCTTTGGAATTTTTTCTATCATACCATAAAATGCAGGCGGGAGCAAGCCTGGACGGATCCCTGTTTTCTGTGCCTTCAAAATTTATTTTGCACGACTCCCAACCGCCGGCCCTGTGAAGAAGTAAGATAAGGATATTGTCCGCCTTTATCCGACATCTTCACCGGGCTGGTGGTTTTCTTTAACAAAAAGAGGGAGCAGAAAATTCCGCTCCCTCCTGGTGTATTACATATTCTTGATCTTCTCGACCACGCTGCTGACGGCATTGCCAACCTTATCGGCAGCCTTCTCGGCGGCGCCCTTCACCTTTTCCTTGGCGATCTCAGCGGCGAAGTAGCGGTTCAGCAGGCCCTGCAGAGCCTTGCCGTGACGGGCCTCGTCACGAGCCATCTTCAGTGGAACGGTGGCTTCGCCTAAGGTTTTGCTTCGCAAAACCCACATGATACCTTCATCTAACATACATCTTTGAACATCTTTGGTTTGTCTCTATATTCTATTGGAACATCTTTGATGTGTCTTTCTATGAAAAAGACACTATTAGGACACTATTTTATGGAGGTTCCAATAATGAGCAAAGGCAATGATACTGGTGTATACCAGATGGAAAATGGACTGTGGGCTTATCGATTTAAGATAACTGTAGATGGAAAGGAAATCAATCGCAGAAGAACCACAGATGCCAAAGGTAAGAAACTGCAAACAAAGCAAAGTGCAATTAAAGCCAGGACTGAAGCAATCGCATTGGCAAAGGTAGAGCGAACCCAGAAAAAGAAGGTCATTCGCAGAACCATCAAAGAAGTCTATGAAGAATATGTCAGTAAGGGTCGAACAGACAGGGCTTACCAAACCAGAAGAAAACAGGATTCTCTATGGGACAACCACCTGTGTCAGCGATTTGGCAGTCGATTCATTGATGACATTAGCCCTGCTGATGTGGCGGATTATCTTTCTGAACTTTACTATGAACATGAATACTCTTTTATGTATGTAGAAAGTTTTTTGAAAATGTTCTACCTGTTTTTTGGCCAGGCTTATTCTCGTGGCTACATGGATGTAGATGACTATAACAAGCTGTGTGTGAACAAAGATACAAAAATCAAGATGCCCAAAAGAAAAAGGGATGAAGATACCGACATAGTAGCCTTTTCTCGTTCGGACTTGACGATCCTGGACGAATACTTTCGTGGCACCAATGCAGAAACTGCTTATCTGTTGGGAAGGTATTGTGGTTTGAGAATCAATGAATGTTTTGGCTTAAAGTGGTCAAATGTTGATTTGGAAAAAGGAACCATCTTTATCGACAGGCAAATGCAGTACCAGGATGGTATTATCAAACTGGTTCCTCCCAAAACAAGAAATGCAAAGCGAACCATCCAGCTTTGTGATACTTTGAAAGTGCACCTTCAAAAAGTTAAACAGCAAAGAGATTTGGATGCAGTCCAGCTTGCAGAGGTTCGTCTCCAAAAACAAAGGTTTATTGATGATCTGGATGGCCAGAAGATTTCCTCTACTGAAATGGTGCACTGTCTTCCCAATGGGACAATTCAGACAGTTAATTCCATGAAGTACCCATCCAGGGAGCTAAAGCAATCCTATGGTATTGACTTCAAATTCCATTATCTGCGACATACTTATGGAACCATGATGGCAGAACTGAACACCCCTGCACATCTTCTGTGCAAGCAGATGGGGCATGGAAACATTCATGTTACACAAAAATACTACATTGGCATAACTGCTTCTGGTCTGGAAACCTTGAAAGACAATCTTAATAAACTATAAGTGTGGCGGGGTTTTTCCACTTTTTCTGGATTAACCCCCACTTTCTTTATATAGAAGTTTGACTTTATCTATATAATCAGACAATTCTTGCACCACATCAGCAGGGTACAGCAGCTTTGCTTTATTGCCAAAGCCCAGGAGCCAGCCAAAGAACTGGTCACTGATTTCCACATAACCTGTGATGCTGAAATGGGTATCATCCATTTTGGCATACTGGAAATCCTTTCTGCCAAACCTATCAACAACAGCATCCAACAGAGGATTGATGAATCTGATAGTCACCAGTCTTTGTGTGCCACCAAACATGGAAAAAACTCTTTTAGTGTATGTTTTCAGGTCTATTTGCTGGAATGCTTCTTTTCCTTCTCTTGGAATATCTGTTTCCTGGATTTCTTTCATTCTGTCCACTCTGTAGGTTCTCATTTCCTGAGAATAGTCATCAAAAGCCAGAAGATAATAATTGCCATCATTGATAAGTAACTGGAAAGGACTGACAGTGTATCTCTGTCCCTTCCTCCTTTCAACCTGTTTGGAAATGTCAGTAATGGAGTATTTCAGATATTTGAAAGTGATTTTATGGGGAGTATGGGGTAAACCATCCATAGAATGGCTCATGGCTTCATTGATTGTGGATATATTATACAGGACACCCCTGTTATCTACTCTAACTCTGTCAGTCAAAAGAGGATTGTGCCTACAGGATTCTGAATCACTATAACTGATACCACCACACACAATATCCAGCAGGGTATCAACCTGAGATGCAGGGATGAATTTGGAAGCATACACACACTCCACCAGTGTTCTTACATCATTCAGGTCATATCTTCTGTTTTTAACATAAAAACCCATCTTATTCTTATCATAAGCAATGAGCTTCAGTTCATCATCTTCATCCTCTTCCAGCATACTTCTGGCAGTATCAATGTCACATTCTTCACAGAGCATTAGTTCTGCCAGATTGATTTCCTGAATATCCCTATAGATGGATCGCCTTTCGACCTTCAGACCACACTCTTCCAAATACCCTTTAATTTGATTGGCATTTTCAGCATGGTTTTCATCTGTATTCTTCATCAGATAATTCAGAATCAGCAGAGGCTTTATTTTCTTATTTGGTTCATTTTTGGAAGCAACTGTTTTTTTATCCATAAAATCCATCCCACTTTTGAAAGTGCATTTTCAAATACTATACCATATCAGAAGCCAGGAGAAAAGGGATATTATCAAAACCCTTTTGGTGGCGACCCCTGGCCTCAAAAGAATGCAAGAGGCTTTTTCATTCTGGGAGGCGAAGTTGGCAGTCATTAAGGGTGCAGTAAAATACCCCCAAGGTGTTTCCATAGATAATAAAAAGAAAGAATGGAAAACCTTTGGGGGCTGATTTCATTTTTTAACATTCTGGTTGTTATTTGATAAATAAGTTTCAAATCTTCCTCATTCAACTTGCTGATATTATCGAGAGTGTTATTTAGCAGAACAGGATTGAAGGCAGAAGTATTGAAGAAGTCAACTGGAGTAATCTGAAAATATCCACAGATGGCAAAGAATTCTGTCATGGAAGGAAGTGTTTTTCCTGAAGAAATGTTATTGATGTAACCTCTGCTGTGTCCCAGGTCATAGCTCATTTGATATTCAGACACACCCTTTTGCAGTCTCAGCTGGGTGATTCTCTCTCTGACGAATTCAGCATTCATATACTTCACCTCCAATAGGCATAGTATACAAAAAGGAAATGGCGTTTTGTCCATTTTAAAAAGTCTATTATACTTGCAATATCATTTTTAAAATGTTATTATCATATTCTCTAAATGAGCAAATCTGAAAAATAAACAAAAGACACACCTAATATGGTACAATGAGGAAGAACCACCAACCACAAAGACCAAAAAGGTGTGCCTTATGGAAAACAGTATAACAGTCGGTGAAGAACTTCGCAAG
>JAXJGV010000088.1:0-14686 GCA_036300205.1 Oscillospiraceae bacterium | reverse complement strand
TCTCGGCGGCGACGGTGATCAGTTCGGTTTTGTTCATGGTAATGCCTTCCTCTCTTCTACGCAAAAATCGGATTTAGATTAACATAACTAATCGGAAAATGCAAGTTATTTTTCGAAAAAATCTCACAATTTCAGAAGTTTTGCGATCTTTTCGCCCTTTGGCAGCAGCAGGCAGTCTTCCCGGGTGATGACCTTGAACTTTACGGCGGCGACAACATAGACCAGCACGCCGACCAGAATGGGGACCGCGCACAGGATCAGCCGGCTGGTGATGCCGATGAGCTTCAGCCCCTGGAAGGAGGCGAAGACGAACAGACCCATGACAAGGGATGCCAGGAAGGGACGGGCCAGATTCTTGAGGACCGCAGGAGGATTGTCCAGCAGGGTGTGGATGGAGGAGATGTTCAGCACGGAAATGGCAATGTAGCACAGCAGCGTGCCTATGGGGGTGCCCACGATGCCGATGTTGGGGTTGCCGGTGAGGATATAGACCGAGGCCAGCTTCAGCAAGCCGCCGATGAGCATGTTCACCACAGGACGGACGGCGTGATTATGGGCCTGCATGATGGCGGTGGTGACAAGGGTGACGGCGTTGAAAATAATGGCGATGGCCAGCACAGTCATCAGGCTGGTGGCAAGAGCCAGCTTTTCGCCGGTATAGCCGCCCAGCAGGGAAGTGACCGGCTCGGCCAGCAGGGCCAGACCCACGGCGCAGGGCATGGATACCAGACCTGTGATGCGGATGGCGGCCTCCTCGGTGGCCTTGGCCTCCCGGTACTGGCACAGGGTCAGCTGGGCGGTGATGGCCGGGATGATGCTGATGGTGATGGGGGTGATGAAGGCGCAGGGCATATTGAAAATGGTCTGGGTCATGACGTGGATGCCCCGCATGATATCCGCTGCCTGCTGGGTGACGCCGGAGGCCAGCAGCCGTCCCATGTAGATCTTGGTGGACAGAACGGTAACGATTTGATTGCAGGAGGAGCCGATGGTGATGGGAATGGCGATGATCAGCAGGCCCTTGACGGTGTCTGCATAGGATTTCGGCTCTTCACTGGTTGCAGGCAGACTGGAATAGCTCTTGCGGAAACAGGCGTAGAGGTAGATGGCGGAGACCAGGCAGCTGACGGTAACGCCCAGAATGGCGCCGCCGGCGGCCAGGGGGATGTTGCCCGTTAGCTTCAGCAGCACCAACGCGGCCAGCATACCGGCAATCAGCTTGACTACGGCTTCCAGCACCTGGGAGGCGGAGGTGGGGAGCATGTTGCTCTGGCCCTGGAAGAAGCCTCGGAACGTGCTCATGATGCAGATCAGCAGCACCGCGGGGCCGAGACAGCCGATGGCGGCCCAGGCGTCGGGCTGGTTCTGGAATTCGGCCAGCTGGCGGCAGAATACGGTCATGAGCAGACTGCCGGTGATGCCGAGGCCTAAGAAGATGCCCCGGGCGGTGTTGTAAATGCGGCGCACCTGGTTGTAGTGCTTCAGGGAGCTGGCCTGGGAGATCATGCGGCTCATGGCCACAGGCAGACCGGCAGTGGAGACCATCAGCAGAACGTTGTAGATCTCGTAGGCGGTGTTGAAATAACCGAAGCCTTGTTCGCCGATGATGGCGTTGAGGGGGATCTTGTACAGCGCGCCGATGACCTTGACAATGGCGGTGGCCATGGCGAGAAGGGCAGTGCCCTGGAGGAAATTTTGCTTTTTCTGAGATTCGGACATAGAATACTCCTTTAGGGAGTTGACAGTTGACAGTGTACAGTTGACAGTTGTGGAGTCTGCTTCGCAGACCTTTTCAAATGATTGCCGAAGGCAATTCCATAACTGTCAACTGTCAATTGTCAATTGTCAACTGGAAAATTACGTTTCTGCAAACAATTTCGGAATTGCATAGCCGGTCAGCTCTTCCACCACCTCTTTCAGGTCGATGGTGGGGAACTTGCCGTTCTGGTAGAGGATCCTGCCCCGGACCATGGTCATGGCCACATCGCCGCCCTTGGCGGACCAGACCAGACCGTTGAGCACGTTGTGACAGGGCATCAGGTGGGGAGCGGTGAAATCCACCAGGGCGATGTCCGCGTCCATGCCCACCTGGAGCATACCGCATTCCTTTGCCCGGCCCTGGGCCTGAGCGCCGGTGACGGTGGCCATCATCAGCGCGGCGGAGGAGGGCAGTGCGGCGGGGTCACCGCTTTCCTTCCGGGCGTCCATGGCGGCAAAGCGCATAACTTCGAACATATCCAGGTTGCCGCACTCAATGGCGCCGCCGGTACCCAGCGCCACGTTCATGCCGGCTTTGACGGATTCCAGAATGGGGGTGGAGGCACCGCCGTTCTTGTAGGCGGAGACAGGCGTAGCCACGGCGGAAACTTTCTTCTTACCAAGGAGTTTACGCTCATGGGGTTCCAGATATGTACAGCCTGCGGCGGTGGTGGGGACGGCAAAGAGATTATGGCAGTTTAAAAGCTCGCCGGGGCCCATGCCGGTGCGGTCCAGGCAGGAGTCCACTTCCCCCTGGGTCTCGGCCAGGTGCAGCTGCATACCGATGCCATTTTCCATGGCATAGCCAAGCAGGCCCTCCCAGAGCTTGTAGTTGCTGGTATATTCGGCGTAGATGCCGGCGTCGATCTTGATGCGGCCGTTGTCGTAGCCGTTCCACTTGTCCACCACTTTTGCCAGCTCCTGGCACTGTTCGTCGGTCTCAAAGTCGAAATCTTCGTTGGGATCGATGAAGCGATAGGAGGACAAAGCCAGATTGGCCTTGATGCCGGACTGGGCCACGGCTTCTGCGGTGGCGTTGGGGTAGTAGTACAGGTCGGAGACGGAGGTGACGCCGAAGCGCAGGCATTCGGCGATGGACAGCAGGGCAGCGGCCTTGGCGCTGCGGGAGTCCATTTTCGCTTCCTTCTGGAGCAGGGACTGGAGGGCTTCGGTATTGCCCAGGTCGTCGGTGTAGCTGCGCAGGCCGGAGGTGGCCAGGTGGGTGTGGCAGTTGATCAGGCCGGGCATAGCCACCATGCCGGTGCCGTCGATGATGGTCTTGGGGGCCGCGGCGGGGGCTTTCTTTTCAATGGAGACGATTTTTCCGCCTTCGATGCCGATATAGGCGCCGAAGAGGACCTCCATTTTGGGGTTCATGGTCACAACAGTGACGTTGGAAATCAGAGTGTCCAATTCATTACTTCCTTTCAAGGGCAGCACTGTAGGGGAGGGTGTTACAGAAGGGCGAACATTTCTTCCTTCTGCCGCAGCACATCGTCGATCATTTCGATATACTGCTCGGGGAATTTGGGGTTGTGGAAGCGTTTCAGGCTTCCGTCGGGCAGGTTGACCTTGTTCATGCCGCCGCCTCCCAGGGACAAAATGGTGTGCACTTCCTCCATCATGTAGATGTTGTACAGGCAGTCCAGGTTGTCCCGGCTCCAGCCTACGTTTTCAAAGCTGCCGGACATGTATTTCTGGCGGTAGAGGTAATAGGGCTTGTAGCCAAGGCCCCGGAGGGTGGCGTTGGCGTAGTCCACCATGCGGGTGACTTCTTCGGCGGTGGACAGGCCCTCCCGTTTTTCAAAGAGGTCGGCGCCCTTTTTCAGAGCCAGGGTATGTACCGTGATATTGGCGGGATCCAGGGCGGCGACGGCGTCCAGAGAACGCTTGAAGCCGTCCACAGAGTCGGCGGGGAGGCCCGTGATCAGGTCCATGTTAATGGCCTGGAAGCCTGCGTCCACCGCTTCCCGGTAGGCACGGACCACATCGGCGGCCTTGTGGGGACGGCCGCAGGCGCGGAGCACGTGGTCCTCCATGGTCTGGGGGTTGATGCTCATGCGGTCAGCGCCGTGGTCGTGGATGGCCCGCAGTTTTTCGGCGTCCAGGGTGTCCGGGCGGCCGCCTTCCACGGTGAATTCAATGCAGCGGCTCAGGTCGAAGCTGCCGTGGATGGCATCCAGAAGACGGGCCATCTGGGGGGTGGACAGGGTGGTGGGGGTGCCGCCGCCGATGTAGATGGTGCGCAAGGTCTTGCCGGAGTCTTTTAACAGCTTTCCGGTGATCTCCATTTCTTTCAGCAGGGCGTTTAAGTAGGGGTCAAGCAGTTCCGTCTTTTTGCCGATGGTGCGGCTGACGAAGCTGCAATAGGTGCACCGGGTGGGGCAGAAGGGAATGCCCACATAGAGGGAAACATCGCTGGGCTGCAAAAGACCGGCGGCTTTCACGGTGGAAGTGGAGCAGTCAATGGCCAGTTTCCGGCGGCCCTCCGTGACGTAATAAACATCCTTCATCAGTTTGTCCGCGGACTTTGGGGTGCCGCCTTCCAGCATGTGCTTGGTGGTGATCTTGGTGGGGCGGACCCCTGCCAGAGCGCCCCAGGCGGGAAGGCTGGGCAGCAGCTGGGTGGCGGCAAGGTAATAGCTCTGCTGCAGGCAGCGGCGGCGCAGGCGCACGGTTTCCTCCGACGCTTTCAGACGGCGGACGGCGGAGACGGTCTTGTCCCCGATGGTGATTCTGGCAGTGGCGGTGAGCCAGGTTTCTCCCCGGTGGAGGGTGGAGGTGGCGTCACCGTCCAAATTGTCCGGGAACAGGGCCATTTGCAGCTGCTCCACGGCGTAACGGTCGTCGTGACCGATGAGTGTCAGTTTCATAGGGTTTCCTCAAATTTTCTGTCATTGCGAGCCAGTGCGCACACTGGCGTGGCAATCTCCCGGTTAGCCGTTACAGTTTGGATATCGGAGGGGATTGCCACACCAGTCTGCAGACTGGTTCGCAATGACATGGTTATTTATTAGCGCATATAGGGATTATACTTCTTCTCGTCCCGTAAAGTCGTCGAACCGCCGTGGCCGGGGAGGACCCAGTAGTTCGGTTCCAGAGCGGCAAGGCGGTGCAGGGACTTGGTGATGGCGGCCCAGTCGCCGCCGGGCAGGTCGGTGCGGCCGCAGGAACCGGCAAAGAGGGTATCGCCGGAGACCAGGGTGTCGCCGATCAGCAGGCACACAGAACCGGGGGTATGACCGGGGGTGTGGATGACGGAAATGTCCAGGCCTGCCAGATGGAGCTGGTCTCCTTCGGCATAGGTGTTCGTATAGTACAGAGGCCCGGCGGTCATCATGGGGGGCATGGTCAGGTCATCGGGGTGGATGTAGACACGGCATCCGGTCTCCGCGGCCAGCTCCTTCACGCCGCCCACATGGTCAAAGTGACCGTGGGTCAGCAAAATGGCGTCCAGAGTCAGGCCGAGGGAGTCCAGTTTGCTCAGGACAAGCTCCGGGGTATAGCCGGGGTCGATGACGCAGCAGGTCTTGCTGGCTTCGTCGTGGATGATGTAGCAGTTGGTCTGGTAAGCGCCCAAGGCCAGGGCGTGGACTTTCAGCATAAAAGCACCTCCATAATGCCTCCCCGGAAAGGGGAGCCTTTTATTTGCGCCGGGGAGTGTCCATCAGCTGGTCGGTGTCCAGGATCAGGGTCACGGGGCCGTCGTTGATGGATTCCACCTTCATGTCGGCGCCGAACCGGCCGTGCTGGGGCGGATAGCCCAGTTCGGCGCAGATGGACAGGAATTTTTCGTACAGCTGCTCCCCCAATTCGGGGTTCGCGGCGTCGGTGAAGCTGGGACGGCGGCCCTTGCGGCAGTTGCCGTAGAGGGTGAACTGGCTGACCACCAGAACTTCCCCGCTCACGGCGTCCAGCCCTAAGTTCATTTTGTCGTTTTCGTCGGTGAAGATGCGAAGGCCCAGGGCCTTTTCGGCCAGATACCGGCATTCCTTTTCCGTATCGCCGGGGCCGACGCCCAGCAGGATCAGGAAGCCTTTGCCGATTTTTCCAACCACCTCGCCGTCAATGGTAACGGAGGCGGAGTTGACGCGGGTGAGTACAGCGCGCATAGGTACGCTCCTTTCAAGGCTCCCCTCAAGGGGAGCTGTCACCGAAGGTGACTGAGGGGTGGACACCCCTGTGGTTTAGAACATCTAAAATATGTTGGCAAACGCCGTCAAAGTTTTGGGTAATATCTGTATTGTAATACCGAACGACCGTAATATTCAAAGAATGAAAATACGCGGTTCGCTGAGCATCATATGCCAAAGCGTCCGTATCCATATGCTGGGAGCCATCCAGCTCAATGACCAGCTTGGCTTTACTGCAGTAAAAGTCTGCAATATAATTGCCGATGATTTCCTGTCTGCGGAAGCGAGGGCTACAATAACGAAGATAATCATACCAGAGGTGGCGCTCTTCTTTTGTCATGTTTTGCGGAGTTCTTTGGCAAAAACAGTGAGGTTTTTTTTCTTGGATTATGCATCGGAACCTCCGGGGAAACACCCCTCAGTCACGGCTTCGCCGTGCCAGCTCCCCTCAAGGGGAGCCTTTTTTAGTTTTGGCCGCGGCGGGAGCCGGTGACGTCCCGGATGTTCAGGAGTTTCTTGCGGATGGTTTCCAGTTCGGCCACGTTCTTGACCTCGAAGCGGACGGTGAACGTGCTTCGGCCGCCGGGGAGGTCTTTGCCTACCAGCTCCTTGACACGGACACGGGCGGTGGTCATGACGGTGGCTACGTCCAGCAGCAGGCCGTCCCGGGTGATGCAGTCCAGCTCCAGGGTGGTGTCGAAGGGCTGCTCTTCCTGGGCGGCCCAGCGGACACGGACCCAGCGGGCGGCCTGGCGGGGATCGTCCCGGTTGGCGGCGTTGGGACAGTCGGCCCGGTGGACGCTGACGCCGAAGCCCTTGGTGATGAAGCCCGCGATGGCATCTCCGGGAACGGGGGTGCAGCACTTGGCGAACTTGATCATGCAGGAGTCGATGTCCTCCACGATGACGCCGTTGACGGCGTGGCGGTTGCGAAGCACGGCTTCGGAGTCGGGCTTCATGCGCAGGGGATTCAGGGGCAGCTTTTCGGCGGCCTGGGCTTTGATGGCCTTGGCAATGTCGTCCCGGATGCGGCCCACGGCCTTGGTGGCGGTGAGGCCGCCGTAGCCGATGGCGGCGTACATATCGTCCCAGCTGTCAAAGGACAGCTTCTTCAGCAGGTGGGGCTCCAGGTCGGGATCGGACATGGCGGTCAGGGGCAGGCCGATGCGCTTCATCTCCGATTCGAAGGAGGTGCGGCCCTGAATGATGTTCTCTTCCCGCTTTTCCTTCTTGAACCACTGCTTGATCTTGGTGCGGGCCTGGTTGGATTTGCAGATGGTCAGCCAGTCACGGCTGGGGCCTTTGGCGGATTTGGAGGTCAGAACTTCCACAATATCGCCGTTTTTCAGCTTGGCGTCAATGTTGGCGATGCGGTTGTTGACTTTCGCGCCGATCATGGAGTTGCCGACGCCGGAATGGATGGCGTAGGCAAAGTCGATGGGGGTGGAGCCTGCGGGCAGGGACACGATGCGGCCCTTGGGGGTGTAGACGAAGACTTCATCGTCAAACATGTCGATCTTCATGGACTGAACGAATTCTTCTGCGTCGGAATCCTGCTGGGTTTCCAGCAGACGGCGGACCCATTCGAAGTCTTTTTCGGTGCCGCCGCCGGTGCCCTGCTTGTACTTCCAGTGGGCCGCGATGCCGTATTCGGCGGTCTCGTGCATCTCCCAGGTGCGGATCTGAACCTCGAAGGGGATGCCCTGGGAGCCGATGACGGTGGTATGCAGGGATTGGTACATGTTGGGCTTGGGGGTGGAGATATAGTCCTTGAACCGTCCGGGAACCAGGTTGAACAGGTCGTGGACATGGCCCAGAACGTTATAGCAGTCGGGGATGGAATCCACGATGACCCGGAACGCGTAGATATCGTACAGCTCGTCAATGGTCTTGCCCTGGGTCTGCATCTTGCGGTAGATGGAATAGACGTGCTTGATGCGGCCGTAGGTGGTGTTGCGGATGCCCATGGAATTCAGACGCTCGGTGATCTTGGTCTGGATGGTCCGCATGAAGATCTCGTCCTGCTCCTCGTGGGCGGACAGGTAGGTCATGATGTCGTCGTAGGCGGTGGGGACCAGATAGCGCATGGCCAGGTCTTCCAGCTCCCACTTGATGCGCTGCATACCAAGGCGGTGGGCCAGGGGGGCGTAGATGTCCATGGTCTCCCGGCACTTCTTGATCTGCTTCTCGGGGGTCTGGTACTGCATGGTGCGCATGTTGTGCAGACGGTCAGCGATCTTGATGAGCACCACCCGGATGTCCTTGGACATGGCCATGAACATTTTGCGCAGGTTCTCCATCTGGGCCTGCTCGGAGGAGGAAAAATCCGCCCGGGTCAGCTTGGTGACGCCTTCCACCAGCTCGGCTACGGTGGTGCCGAAGATCTTTTCGATGTCTTCGTGGGAGGCGTCGGTGTCTTCGATGCAGTCATGGAGCAGGGCGCCCAGAATGGCGTCCATATCCAGGCCCATTTCGGCCACTACCTGGGCAACGGCCAGGGGGTGGATGATATAGGGGGAACCGTCTTTTCGCTTTTGAAATTTGTGCTTGGTGTTGGCGTATTCCACGGCCTTGTCGATCAGCGCCATGTCCGCGTTGGGCAGGTGCTTTTCGATGGCGGCATGCATAGCCGCATAGTGTTCTTCAAAAGTTTCCACTTCTTATCAGCTCTCTTTCGCTCGCAGCAGGCGCTGCATGGTCTGGCTGGTGTTCAGGTCAGCCTTTTGGATTCCGGGGGTCAGCCGGATGGCAATGTATTTGTGCTGTTTGGTGATCTCCAGCAGCCCCACGTCCCGGAAAATATCCAGGCAGGTCATCAGCTGTCCCAGGCTCATGGGCCGGTTGGTCCAGCGGACGATCTTGCGGCACAGGCACAGGGGGGATTCCTGGATGGTGGCGGCGGGGGAGGCGGCTAAATAGCGCCACACCATGGCCAGCATGGCCCGCTCGGGCAGCAGGG
The DNA here is from genome assembly GCA_036300205.1 of Oscillospiraceae bacterium. GTDB lineage: Bacteria > Bacillota > Clostridia > Oscillospirales > Oscillospiraceae > Faecousia. Next base: position 5,836 of record JAXJGV010000088.1, on the reverse strand, counting down.
CCGCGGCGATGTCGGCGGTGAGCCGGCCGCTTTGCAGGGCATGGTAGCCGGAGGCTTCGGGGGAGCACTCGGCGGTGCAGCAGGGCCGGATGTCCAGCACGTTCATCTGCACGCTGCGCTCGCCCCGGAATTCGTTGATCTGGGGGGTGAAGGCGATGTCCACCACGTCACCGGGCTGGACGGAGGCGGATTCGGGATTGGCGGAGAAATAGATGGCGTTGACGCCATAACGGCCGCTGCGCAGCCGCAGGCGCATATGCCGTCCGCCGCCGACCATGGTGATGCGCTCGATGGTCAGTCCGCGCATCATCAGCACCGGCTTGGGGCAGCAGTTGCCGCAGGGTTCCAGCACGTTCAGGGATTCGATATTGGGAATGGTCAGCAGCTCCGCCGGGATGGCGCAGTCGATATCCAGGGAGGTCCGGGGGGTATCGTCCTGGTAGTAGCCTGCGGCCAGGGCGCAGATCTGGCGGCGGAATTCGGGAATGTTGCTTCTGGTAATGGTAAAGCCTGCCGCCAGCTCGTGGCCGCCGTAGCTTTCCAGCAGCGGGGACAGGGCGGTGAGGGAGGAGAACAGGTTGAAGCCGCCGTGGCTGCGGGAGCTGGCCTTGCCGTGCTCGCCGTCCAGGCAGATCAGGAAAGCGGGACAGGCATATTCCTCCGCGATGCGGCTGGCGACGATGCCTACCACGCCCTGATGCCAGCTTTCATCTGCCAGGACGATGGCCTCCGGAGGCTGTCCCGCAGGGAGCATGGACACGGCCTGCTGGTAGATATCCGACTCCACTGCCTGGCGCTGGCGGTTCAGCTCACACAGGGCCTTGGCAACTTCCGTGGCCCGGACGGGATCGTCGGTGAGGAACAGTTCCACAGCCAGATCGATCTGACCCATGCGGCCGGCGGCGTTGATCCGGGGGGCCAGCATGAAGCCGATGGAGGAGGAACTGACGGTTTTTGGGTCACAGCCGCTTTCCGCCATCAGGGCGGCGATGCCGGGACGCTTGGTATGGCTCAAAGATTCCAGGCCCCGGGCCACGAAGACCCGGTTTTCTCCCTGAAGGGGCATGACATCGGCTACGGTGCCCAGGCACACCATATCGGCGTATTCGTTCAGCACTTCCTCCTGGTCGCCGCAGAGGGCGGCTGCCAGCTTGAAGGCTACACCCACGCCGGAAAGGTTTTTATGGGGATAACCGCCGTCGGGACGGTGGGGGTCCACTACCGCCGCGGCATAGGGAAGGGTGTCCTTGCATTCGTGGTGGTCGGTGATGACCAGGTCGATGCCCAGCTCCCGGCACAGCTCCGCTTCCGTGACGGCGGTGATGCCGCAGTCTACGGTGATGATGAGCTTGACACCCTCCTCATAGAGCTGGTGGAGGGCGATGGGGTTCAGGCCGTAGCCTTCTTCCAGACGTCCGGGGATATAGCTGACGCAGTCCGCACCATGGCGGCGGAGAAAGTCCGTCAGCAGGCAGGTGGAGGTAATGCCGTCCACGTCATAGTCGCCGAAGACGGCGATTTTTTCGCCCCGGGCCATGGCAAGGCCCACCCGGCCCGCGGCCAGATCCATGTCCGTCATCAAAAAGGGGTCCAGAAGGGGGGCGCTGCAGTCTAAGTACTTGTGTGCCTGGGCACCGTCCTTGATGCCCCGGGAGGAGAGCACCATGGCGGCCAGGGGGGCATAGCCTTTGCTTACCAGGGTATTGACAGCGCTCACATCCGGTTCGTTCACATTCCAAATTCCATATTTCACTGTACACACATCCAATAATAACATTTTCCCTATATTATAGCAAAAATCCGACGGATGCACAATAGGGAGTTGGAATTTTATTATTTTAGATGTGTGGAAGGGCCGGGACATGCGGAGGCCGCGGCCTGAACAGGCGCTCCGCAGGGGAGGATTTCCGATCCTCCCTCGGTACAACATTCAGAAAACGTCGGGTTAGGGCAGATGGAAGATCCGGCCCTGCGGAACCGTGTTCAGGGATCCTCCCGCTTGCGTTCCGGGGCGATCTGGGCGGCGGTTACGGCCAGCAGGGGGGCCAGGATCATGCCGCCGATGCCCCAGAGCTTGTAGCCCGCGTAGAGGGCCATCAGCGTTACTAAGGGATCCAGGCCCAGGTGGCGGCCTACCAGCTTCGGTTCCAGGGCGGACCGGGTCAGGGATGCTACGATGTAGATGCTGGTCAGACCGATGGCCCGGGCGCCGTCGCCCTGGAGGAAACAGATCAGCGCCCAGGGGATCAGGATGGTTCCGGTGCCCAGCACCGGGAACGCGTCCACCAGACATACGCCCAAGGCCCACAGCAGCCAAAACCGGATGCGCAGGATCAGAAAGCCCAGGGCCAGGATGGTAAAGGTCAGCCACATCAGTTTTACCTGGGCCTTCAGCCAGCCGAAAACGGCGTTTTTCATCCGTTTCCCCGCGTCCAGGACGGGCCGCAGCTTTTCTTTGGAGATGCGGCGGGACAGCCAGAGCCGGATGGCCGGCAGTTTGGCGGAGATCATATAGCCGGAGATCACGGCGGTGCCCAGACTCAGGGCGCTGTCAGGCACATGGCTCAGCAGGTTCCCAGCCAGGCCCAGCACATAGCGGACGGCCTTGTCCAGCAGGGCGGTGCCGTCGGAGAAGAGGGCGTTGACGTTGTCATTCAGCAGGGGCTGGATGCTCTGGGGGGTGTGGGAGGAAAGCTCCAGCAGCCAGTTCTGCATCAGAGAAATGCCGGATTTGGCGGTCTGCTCCAGATTGGGAATGACCCCCGCCAGGACGCCCAGCTCCTTTACGAGAAACGCGCAGATCAAAAGCAGCAGCATGGCAAGGAAACAGAAAGCCATGCTTACGCCGATCCCGGCGCTGACCGGACGGGGGACATGGGCCTTCTTGTACAGGAAGCTCACCATAGGCTCTGCCGCCAGCGCCAGAGCGGCTCCCAGAACGAAGGGCGCAAACAGAGGCAGCAGATACCGCAGGGACAGCCAGACGGTCAGAAAGACCATTAACAGGGATAAAACTTTTTTCACTCCGGGGCGCAAGAAAATACTCCTTCCTGGGAATAAATATGGGGGTTGCATTTTTGGGAATATATGCTACAATACATACTGGAAAAACAAATGTTGTTCTGTTGTATACAGATTAAATACGTCTAGGAGGTCAGAAATGTCGACCAAACCCAAATACTATATTGTGGAAGCATCGGCACTGCCGGAAGTATTTCTGAAGGTGGCAGAGGCCAAGCGCCTGCTTTCCACAGGAGAAGCGTCCACCGTCAATGAAGCTACCCGCATGACCGATATCAGCCGCAGCGCGTTTTACAAGTACCGGGACGCGGTGCTGCCGTTCCAGAATATGATGACCGGCCGGATCATCACCTTCCAGCTGCTGCTGCATGACGAGCCGGGCCTGCTTTCGGGGATCCTGGGGGTCTTCGCCGAGGCAAAGGCAAATATCATCACCATCAACTCCATCGTACCCACCAACGGCACTGCCGTCGTCACCATTTCCGCGGAGACCATGGATCTGACGGTGTCGCTGGAGGAACTGCTGATGCAGATGTCCGCGACCCGGGGCGTGGTGAAGGCGGAAGTGCTGGCGGGCTGAGAAAGAAACAGAAAATTTGGGGACTGCCATCCGTATGGGTGGCAGTTTTTTCTGCGCTGCGGCGGTATTTTGTTTCATACGAAAATGTAGGATTATAGCGGGAAAACGGCCGTCACAAAGCTGCTATGCTTAGGGAGGATTGAAAATCCTCCCCTACGGGGGCGCGGAAAAGTTAGCGGTATGGTTCGGCACCTTTCGGCTGTTCATGACATACGATAGCCTGGGAGGGATGATCTATGCTGATCGTTCAGAAATACGGAGGAACTTCCCTGGGGGACATAGACCGGATCCGTGCCGCGGCCCGGCGGGCGGCGGGGCTGGTTCGGCAGGGCTGCCAGGTGGTGGTCGTGGTCTCCGCCCAGGGAGACAGTACGGATATGATGATCAGGAAGGCCGCTCAGGTCAACAAACGGGGCGCAGCCCGGGAGATGGACGCTTACCTTGCCGCCGGGGAGCAGATGTCCGCGGGGCTGATGTCCATGGCAATCGGGGCCATGGGCTATCCTGCGGTGAGCTTCACCGGCTGGCAGGCGGGGATCGCCACCGACGGCGTCCACGGGAATGCCCGGATCGTGAACATCGACACGACGCGGATCCGCAAGGAACTGGACGCGGGGAAGGTCGTGGTGGTAGCGGGCTTCCAGGGCATTGACCCGGACGGGGATATTACCACCCTGGGCCGGGGCGGCTCGGACACAACGGCGGTGGCACTGGCGGCGTATCTGAAGGCCGACAAATGCCAGATCTTTACAGACGTGGACGGCGTTTATGACCGGGATCCGCGGATTTTCCCGGACGCCACCCGGTTTGGACGGATCGGCTACGAAAAAATGCTGGCGCTGATCGAAAACGGCGCCCAGGTGCTCCATGACCGGAGCGTGGAGTTTGCCCGGCAGTATGGGATCAAGGTGGAAGTGCTGTCCGCCTTCACCGGAGAGCCGGGGACCATTGTTGGGGATTTGGAATAATTCTAGCCAGGGTTTGCATAAGTTATTCCGGTGAAGGATAAATTATCGTTTATCTGAGGGAAAGGGCTCCCCTTGAGGGGAGCTGGCACGGCGAACGCCGTGACTGAAGGGTGGGGGTAATGGGTCAGAAACTGGAACATTTTCAGTGAAATCGTACTGCGGTAACCACCCTTCCGCCCCGCCTTACGGCGGGCCACCTCCCTTCAAGGGGAGTCTTTGCCTGCTCCGCAAAACTACAATTTATTTTAGGAAAAACTACTTGACAAACGGAAGAACCTATGCTAAAATGCACAGGTAATAAAGAAGGCTGAACATCCGCCTCACCGTAAGCACTTTGTGAAACGGTCAATATTCCTTCTTTCCCTTGACAGGGTTATGTTGTGAATTGCGCGGATGCTTGGCATCCGCTTTTTTGTTGTTAATTTGGAGGTGCTTACCATCGCAAAGTTAGATCATCAGCTCAATGAGGAGATCCGGGATAAGGAGATTCGACTGATCGGTGCCGACGGTGCTCAGCTGGGCATCATGTCTGCCGCCCAGGCCAACGCCCTGGCGGAAGAACAGGGCATGGATCTGGTGAAGATCTCTCCCAACGCTGTCCCCCCTGTCTGCAAAATCATGGACTATTCGAAATTCTGCTACGACCAGAAGAAGCGGGAGAAGGATGCCAAGAAGAACCAGCGGGTCGTGGAGATCAAGGAGATCCGCATGAGCCCCAGCATCGACACCAACGACTTTAACACCAAGGTCAAGGCTGCCCAGAAGTTCTTGGCAGACGGCAACCGTGTGAAGGTCAGTGTCCGCTTCCGCGGCCGTGAGATGGCACACACCAATCTTGGTGAAAAGCTGCTCATCGATTTTGCCGAGAGCTGTGCTGAGATCGCCACCATGGAAAAGAATCCCAAGCTGGAAGGCCGTTTCATGGCGATGTTCCTGACCCCCAAGAATAGCAAGTAAGTATTATTAAGTACCAAAGATAACGGAAGGAGAACCACCTATGCCCAAGCTGAAGACCCACAGTGGTGCAAAGAAGAGATTCAACCTGACCGCTTCCGGTAAGGTTAAGAGAGCTCATGCTTACAAGAGCCACATCCTGACCAAGAAGACCACCAAGCGTACCCGCCATCTGCGCGCTACCGCTTACGCTGACCAGACCAACGTCAGCGCCATCAAGGAAATGATTCCTTACAAGTAATCGCAGAGGAGGATACTGAAAAATGGCAAGAGTTAAAGGCGCAATGATGACGCGCAAGAGAAGAAATGCTAC
>JAXJGV010000087.1:0-7243 GCA_036300205.1 Oscillospiraceae bacterium | reverse complement strand
GGCTAAAGCTCATCCAAAATAGTTGGTATTGATTGCCATGAGGGTCCACCTGTTCCCATCCCGAACACAGAAGTTAAGCTCATGTGCGCCGACAATACTTGGCGGGCGACTGCCCGGGAAGATAGGTAATGCCAACACAAATATTCCCCCTTAGCTCAGTCGGTAGAGCGACGGACTGTTAATCCGCAGGTCGTTGGTTCGAGTCCAACAGGGGGAGCCAGAAAAAGCACTTGCGAAAGCAAGTGCTTTTTTTAACAAATTTTTCTCTTTGAAAAAAGAGCAATTGTCTTCGACAGTAAAATATTGCTTCGAGATGCCGTCATGACCTGACCGCAAGGCAGCTGCCCCTTGCCCCGATAAAGCAGCGATCCCTTGTGGGATTGCCGTTAGGAAGTTTGAAGAATAGGTATAGACTGCATAATCGTGGATAGTTGCTGACTGACTCTCCTTTGCAGCTGCGGCTTTATACCCCATTTTTATGGCATACGCCAGAGCGTATAAGGCTGCGACCCTGTTTGAGAAATCCGCGTCATTGGGATCTCCTTTTCCGCTTAGCATAATATAATTTTGGGCCGGAATGATGACCAAAGCTGGCGTTTTCTTTGCACTATATAAGTTTTTATCGTGTTTTCTCCATTCATATTTCATAAAAACACCTCCTTGCATAGAGCATAGCACATATAACCGGACACCTGCTGTCATGTTTCATATTTCTTCAGCAGAAGATGCATTTTTTCTTTGATGCGCTCCCGCACATAGCTGGGTTCGATCACTTCTGCATCACTGCCAAAGGAAAACAGGTAACAATACAGTTTCTCGTTATCCGGTAAGCTGGTCTCTACATATAAGTTTCCCTGGTCATCTTTTGTAACACTGTCGGTAAATTCATCATATACGCGAAATGCTGCCTGCGGTGAAAATTTTAATTTTACCGGAACCGTATGCTCTTTTGGGATTTCGGCTTTGATTGGGGGCAAGTGAACATCTTCCCGCGGAAATGTTTGCGCTAAAACTTCCAGATCTTTCATACGGGTCAGTTTGAAAAAACGGCAGGCGTCCCTTAAAATGCAAAAGCCCCATAAGTACCAATCCTTACTTTTGAATACCAGCTTTATTGGTTTGACGGTACGCCTTGTAAAGCTGCCGTTACTTCCAAAATAGGAAAATTCGATCAGGTTCCTATGAAAGATTGCGTCTTTGATGGCATTGAAGTTCTCCTGCTTTGGCGTGCCGGCCCTCCAGTCAGAAAAATCGACTTCGATCCATTTGGTTACATTCGTTTGAAACAGTCCGCCTAATTTTAAAAGAAGGTCATCCGCATGTTCCGCATCTGCCGTCACTAGCCCTTGAAGTGCCATTATGATCTGTTCCTTTTCCCGGTCAGACAAGAGTGCTTTGTCCAACACATAATCCTGAAGAAGGGAAATGCCGCCGCCTTTTCCCTGGGTGGCATAGATCGGAATACCGGCAGCGCTGATCGTGTCCAGATCCCTGTAAATTGTCCGGGTGGAGACTTCAAATTTTCTGGCAAGTTCGGGAGCGGTGGCCTTTCCGTTCTCTAATAAATAGTATACGATGCGAAATAATCGATTCTCCTGCATACGATCACCTCTTGGGATATTATAGCACATGCTTTTGATAAGGGATACTGATACGCAATAAAAAACTTTCATTCGTATGAATGGCAAGTTTTTTGGTATTGGTAAGGAAAGGTACGAATATCATGAACAGGGAAAAGGGGATAGACCCCATTTTTGCGCCGGTAACGAAGGCGGCAGGGAGAAATGTTTCGCTCATACTGGCCAAATATCGGCTTTCCAGTGGGAATATATTGACAAATCAAAGACAATTTGTTAAATATGTCCAAATTTTGAATGAGATTTGTTTCATTTGCATCATTCCTGCCAATTGTTTTTTGAAAACGATTTCGGTATAATATTCCACATAAAAACAGATGTCCACTGTCTGTGGATGTCTTTTTTAAGATGGGAGGATATGAAAATGAAAAAATTTGTAGCTGTTTTGCTGGTTATGTGCATGGCTCTGTCCCTGTGCGCATGCGGCGCATCCGGAAGCGCTTCCGCTTCTGATGAAAAAGTGATCAAGATCGGCGTCTTTGAGCCCTCTTCCGGCGACTCCGCCTCCGGCGGCAAGAAGGAAATCCTGGGTATGCAGTACGCCAACAGCCAGATGCCTGAAGTGACCATCAATGGCGAGACCTACAAGGTCGAGCTGGTTTATGGCGACAACGGCTCTTCCACCGACAAGGCTCCCTCCGCTGCTTCTTCTCTGGTCAGCGCAGGCGTTTCCATTGTTCTGGGTTCCTACGGTTCCGGCGTTTCCATGGCTGGCGGCCCCAAGTTTGAAGAGGCCGGCATCCCCGCCATCGGCGTGACCTGCACCAACCCCAACGTTACCGCCGGTAACAACTATTACTTCCGTATCTGCTTCCTGGATAACTTCCAGGCTGACGTCCTGGCAAACTTCGCCATGGATAAGTTCGACGCCAAGGTTGCTTACTGCCTGGGCGAGAGCGGCAACGAGTACGACCAGGGCCTGATCGCTTTCTTCACCCAGGTCTTTGAGGCCGCAGGCGGCAAGGTCATCACCGACTCTTTCCCCACCGGCAACTCCGACTTCAACTCCTACCTGAACAAGGCTAAGAGCGAGGGCGCTGACGTTATCTTCACTCCCGTTTCCATTGCCTACGCTGTTCAGATCATCAAGCAGGCTGCTTCCCTGGGCATTGAGGCTCCCTTCCTGGGCTCCGATACCCTGGACGACAACATGGTTCTGGAAGCCATCGCCGGCACCGACCTGGAGCTGTATGTTTCCACCTTCTATCAGGAGGGCGGCTCCCCTGAGTTCGACGCAGGCATCAAGGAGTACATCAACGCCAGCTCCGAAGCACTGGCTGCCAACGGCGGCAACGACACCATCTCCGCTGTGACTGCTATGGGCTATGACGCTTACTTCGTGGTCATGGAGGCGATCAAGCAGGCCAACAGCGGCGACAAGGCCGACCTGATGGCAATCCTGCCCTCCGTTACCTACACCGGCGTTTCCGGTTCCATTGCCTTTGACGAGATCGGCGATGCTGTCCGCGATACCGCGTACATCAAGACTGCTGATACCGCCAGCGGCACCTGGGCCCTGGAGACCGTTCAGACCGGTTCCGGCAACTGATCGAATTGTAATTGACTTCCATGGCGGGGGTTTTTACCCCCGCCAACAGTCGTATATTTGACCGGTTGCGGCTGAAAGATCCAAAGGAAAAAGAACTCGGAGGCATCCCACATGGAACAACTATTTTCTCTTGAATATATCGTTTCGATCCTGCTCAGCGGTATCTCCCTGGGTGGCCAGCTGGCGCTGATCGCCATCGGCTATACCATGGTCTACGGTATCCTGCGCCTGATCAACTTTGCGCATGGCGATGTTTTCATGGTTGCAGGTCTGCTCGGCATCTACATCTCCGCGGCAGTGCCCATGTATATCGCAATCCCCATTGTAATCGCCCTGACGATCGTATTGGGCTTCACCATCGAGCGTGCTGCTTATAAGCCCCTGCGCAGCGCACCCAGAATGTCGGTCATGATCTCCGCCATCGGCGTCAGCTATCTGCTGCAGAATACGGCTACTTATGTTACAGGCGGCCAGCCTATGACCTATCCCTCCATTGCCATCCTGAATAAAACTGTGAATATTGCCGGCACCTCCACGAAGCTGGTGGTTATCATTACCCCCATTCTGGTTCTGCTGTTGATCGTTTTGTTGACGCAGCTCATTAACCATACCAAGATCGGCATGGCGATGCGTGCTGTGTCCAAGGATTTTGAGACCAGCCGCCTGATGGGCATTAAGATCAACAAGGTCATTTCCACCACCTTTATCATCGGTTCCGCCCTGGCGGTAATTGGCTCTATCCTGTACTTTACCACTTACCCCGCAATTACCCCCACCGCCGGCGCCATGCCCGGCCTGAAGGCCTTCGTGGCGGCCGTCTTCGGCGGCATCGGCTCCATTCCCGGCGCTGTGATCGGCGCGTTTATCATCGGCATCTGTGAGACCATCATCAAGGGCCTGCCTTCCGCATGGAACGTTTCCGTGTTCTCCGATGCGTTTACATTTGCGCTGCTGATCATCATTCTCACCTGCAAGCCCACCGGCCTATTTGGTGAGAAAGCAACGGATAAGGTTTAAGGAGGTGCCGATATGCTGCAACAGAAAACAAATAAAAGTGGCGCCTTTCACGCCCTGATCGGCATTTCCGTTTTGCTGATGCTGATTATCGTCCTGGAAAACATCAGCGCCTACATCCCCGGACTGCCCGCGGTGTTTGCTCCTACCAGCCAGCTGTTCACCGTGCTGAAAAAGGGCGCGGTGTACTCCCTGGTGGCTGTATCCATGAACCTGCTTAACGGCTTTACCGGCCTGTTCTCTCTGGGCCAGGCGGGCTTTATGCTGCTGGGCGCTTATACTTACGCCATCCTGACCGTTCCCATGGCCGCCAAGGACCAGGTGTACTACCTTTACGGCGGTTCCGCAGTCAAATTCTCCCTGGTGGATCTCTTTGAGGGCATTTTCGGTACTGCCGGTGCAGGCGGCGCCGTGGCGATGATCCTGGCGGTTCTGTTGGGCCTGATCCTGGCCGGCCTGGTGGCTGCCCTGTTTGCCGCCCTTATCGGTCTTCCGGTCCTGCGTCTGAAGAGCGACTATCTGGCGATTGCAACCCTGGGCTTCGCGGAGATCCTCCGTGCCATTTTCCAGTGGCAGACCCTGGGCCCCATTACCAACGGCGCCAACATGATCAAGGGCTTCCCCACTTTCTCTGATTTCAACATCAAGAACGCGGCGGGACAGGTGGTGCTGCGGCTGAGTACCTTCGTGCCGTTCCTGGTGGCGATCATCTGCATTGCCCTGGTGGTGCTGCTGATCCATTCCTCCTACGGCCGTGCCTTCAAGGCCATCCGGGATGACGAAGTGGCCGCTGAGGCCATGGGCATCAGCCTGTTTAAGCACAAGATGCTGTCCTTCGTGATTTCCAGCTTCTTTGCAGGCGTAGGCGGCGCGCTGTTCGCCATGTATGTTGCCAACGCCCAGGCAAAGGTCTTCACTTCTACCATGACCTATGAGATCCTGCTGATCGTGGTTATCGGCGGCATCGGTTCCATTTCCGGCTCCTGCATCGCTACGTTCCTGTATGTTGCCTGCTCCGAGTGGTGGCTGCGGTTCCTGGATGCGGAGACCTATATCGGCTCCTTCAAGGTTCCGTTCCTGCGCAGCGGCTTCCGTATGGTGGTCTTCTCCGTTGTCATTATGATTATCGTTCTGTTCTTCTCCAAGGGCATCATGGGCGATAAGGAACTGACCTGGGAAGGCGTCGCCGGATTCTTCCGGAAGCGGAAGTCGAAAAAGAAAAATGCTGCTGCGGCAGCAGAAAAGGAGGGCTGATGGATATGAGTGAAAACATGGTTCTGCGCATGGAAAATGTTACCATGCAGTTCGGCGGCGTTGTAGCCGTGAACAACCTGTCTCTGGATGTTCCTGAGGGCCAGATCGTGGCGCTCATCGGCCCCAACGGCGCCGGTAAGACCACAGCCTTCAACTGCATCACCGGCGTTTACCAGCCCACCAACGGCCGTGTGGAGTTCATGGGAGAAACCATCATCCAGAACCACCCCACCGGCAAAATGAAGAAAAACTATCTGGGCAGCAACGGAGAGCTGTACGCCAAAGAGCGCAACATCGATCCCGCGCCCGATCACGTGGTAAAGCTGGGCATCGCCCGTACCTTCCAGAACATCCGCCTGTGGAAGAGCATGACGGTTTTTGAAAACGTGCTGGTCGCCAAGCATATGCGCGCCAAGCAGAATGTCTTTTCCGCAACCTTCCGCACCAACGCCAAGGAAGAGGCCAGAATGCGGGAGGAGACTATGGAGCTGCTTCGGGAGCAGGGCCTGGACCAGTACAAGGATGAGATCGCTACCAGCCTGCCCTACGGCCTGCAGCGCCGCCTGGAGATCGCCCGCGCTCTGGCAACGGAGCCGAAGCTGCTGCTGCTTGACGAGCCCGCAGCCGGTATGAACCCCCAGGAGACCCAGGAGCTGGCCGAGTACATCAAGGAGATTCGGGATAAGCACCATCTGACGGTCTTCCTCATTGAGCACCACATGGATCTGGTCATGAAGATTTCCGACTATATTTATGTCATCGACTTCGGCAGTGAGATCGCCCGTGGCGTTCCCAAGGAAGTCCAGCAGAACAAGCGCGTAATTGAAGCCTATTTGGGAGTGACGGAAGATGAGTAACATTCTGGAAATTCGGGACCTGCAGGTCCACTACGGCGGCATTGAGGCCGTCAAGGGCATCAGCCTGGACGTGCCGGAAGGGGAGATCGTGACCCTGATCGGCGCCAACGGCGCAGGCAAAAGCTCCACCCTCCGGGCCATTGCCGGTCTGGTAAAGCCCTCCGCCGGACAGATCAGCTTTCTGGGCGAGGACATTACCGCCAAGGATTCCAATGAGATCGTGTCCCGCGGCATCACCCTGGTGCCCGAGGGACGCCGGATTTTCCCGGACATGACGGTGCTGGAGAATCTGAAGATCGGCGCGTATCTGCGTAAGGACGACCTTACAGAGGACTTGAACTGGGTCTATGACCTGTTCCCCCGGCTGAAGGAGCGTTCCTGGCAGGCAGGCGGCACCCTGTCCGGCGGCGAGCAGCAGATGCTGGCAGTCGGCAGAGCCCTGATGAGCCGCCCCAAGGTCATCATGATGGATGAACCTTCCCTGGGTCTGGCCCCCATCATTGTCAAGGGCATCTTTGACATCATCAAGGAGATCAACAAGCGGGGCGTGACCGTGCTGCTGATCGAGCAGAACGCCAACATGGCCCTGAAGACCGCAAACCTGGGCTATGTCATGGAAACCGGCCGCATTACTCTCCAGGGCACGGGTCAGGAGCTGCTTACCAACGAAGCGGTTAAGGCCGCTTATCTCGGTACGTAACCCCGACATAGGGAAATACATAAAAAGCACTTGCGTAAGCAAGTGCTTCAGACTGTCAAAAAACCATGTCATTGCGAGCCAGTGCGCACACTGGCGTGGCAATCTCCTGAATTTTCGGACAATTCTCTACTAAAATCGAGGGACTTTACTTCTTTTCGGGGGATCGCCACACTAGTGGTGCTCCGCGCAGCGAATCAGAAATGAGAATGATTGCCGGTGGCAATCATACCAT
>JAXJGV010000086.1:0-8114 GCA_036300205.1 Oscillospiraceae bacterium | reverse complement strand
CTTTTCGGGGGATCGCCACACTAGTGGTGCTCCGCGCAGCGAATCAGAAATGAGAATGATTGCCGGTGGCAATCATACCATAATTCATTGCGGGCTGGTTCGCGATGACATCTAATTTTAGGGACTTTTTTGACACGCTGAGCTCCCCTGAAAGGGGAGCCTTTCCTGTACTATCCTATCATTTACAATCCCAACCTCAAACGTCAAAAAAGCTCTTTACGGTTGACATAACACCATTTTCCACCTTTGCCAACATAAGGAATTCCCCGCTCTGGCTGTAGGCCCGGTAGGTGCCGTCGGCAAGGTTCCGGCTGAAGGAATTGCCGTTGCGGCAGCGCGTTTCCTGATTGGCGGTGAGCTTCACTTCCGGGTGGTTGCGGAACAGGGTGTCCACGCCCCGCAGATATTTTTCCGGCTCCTGTGCGTCCAGCAGCTCCTGCAGGGGGACCGCTTCCTCGATGGTGTATTCCCCCGCCGTCACCCGGCGCAGCTCGGCCATGCAGCCGCCGCAGCCCAGGGCTTCGCCGATGTCCTTGCAGAGGGTGCGGATGTAGGTGCCCTTGGAGCAGCGCACCCGCAGGCGGAGGGTATTCTCCCCCTGTTCCAGCAGCGTCAGCTCATGGATGGTGATGGGCCGGGGCTTGCGCTCCACCTCCTTGCCCTTCCGGGCCAGGTCGCAGAGCTTTTGGCCTCCCACCTTCAGGGCGGAGTACATGGGAGGGATCTGGAAGATCTCCCCCCGAAAGGCTTCCAGCGCCCGCTCCGCCTGCTGGGCGGTAACGTTCACGTCCTGCCGGGTCAGCACCGTGCCGGTGATGTCCTCGGTGTCGGTGGTCAGGCCCAGGCGCAGGACGGTCTCATAGGTCTTTTCCGCGTGCTCAAAAAATTCCACGCCCCGGGTGGCCCGGCCCACGAACACCGGGAGCACGCCGGTGGCCATGGGATCCAATGTGCCGCCGTGGCCGATGCGGCGGGTGTTGAAAACCCGGCGCAGACGGGCGGTGACATCCTGGCTTGTCCAGTCCTGGGGCTTGTCTACAATTACGATTCCGTTCATATGCGGATCTCCTCTCAAAAGAGGTGTGTCATTGCGGGAGGGGCATCCTCCCGACGCGGTGACATGCTTATTTTTGCAATTCCAGCATGGCCTTTTCCACGGCTTTTGCCGCTTCTGCCAGGGGCAGCTTCAGGGACGCGCCTGCCGCACCCTTGTGACCGCCGCCGCCGAATTTCTCGGTGACCTTGGTGGCGTCATAGCCGGGAACGGCGCGGACGGAGATCTTGGTATCGCCGTCGGAAGTCTCCCGGAGGGTGGCCGCCATGCACACGCCTGCCACGGTGCGGGGGAAGGAGGAAATGTTGTCCATATCATCCTGAGTGACCCCAATGGTGTCCTCCACAGCCTTGGGAATGGCGCAGATGGCCATTTCGCCGCCCCGGAGCATCTGCATGTGATCCACGATCCAGGCCTGCATCTTCAGGCGGCCCAGGGTGTTGGTCTCAAACAGCTCCTGGTTCAGCTCGTAAATTCTGGCCTGGGCACGGGCGCACTCCGCCGCCACGGCAAAGGTATGGGCGGTGGTATTGGAATAGCGGAAGCAGCCCGTATCCGTGGACACACCCACGTAGACTGCTTCGGCAAGGGCCTTGTCCGCCTTTACGCCCATCATGACCAGCACGTCCCACACCACTTCGGCGCAGGAGGCGCTGCCAGCATCCACCAGCTCCACATCCGTAAAGGAAGTGGCAGAGCCATGGTGGTCGATGCGCAGAACGATCTGTCCCAGCAGCGGCTCAAAGGCCTTGGGCAGCATACCGGGAGACGCCACGTCCACGGAGACGATGGTGTCGCCGTCTTCCACGGCTTCCTTGGTCAGCCCCTCATGGAGCCACCGGAAACGCTGGGAGACCTCCCCGTTTTCCAGCACATGGGCGGTCTTGCCCAGCTGGCGCAGGCCCAGGCACAGGGCCGCGGAGGAGCCGATGGTATCGCCGTCGGGACGGCGGTGGGTCAGGATGGTGTAGCGGTCATGGGTCAGCAGAAACTGGGCGCACTCATTCCTCGTCAGCGTCTTCATCGTGCTTCACTCCCAGAGAGTTGATCAGGCCCAGCATTTTGGCGCCGTAGGTGATGGAATCATCCTGCTCCCAGACGATCTCGGGGGAATAGCGCAGCTGCAGGTTGCGGCCCAGCTGGCGGCGCAGGTAGCCCGCGGCGGATTTCAGGCCCGCCATGGCATCTTTAGCCTTGTCCTCCTGCAGGAAGGAAACATAGACCTTGGTATAGCGCAGGTCGGGGGTGGTCTCCACACGGGTAATGGAGATCATCACGTCCTGGACCCGGGGGTCCTTGACGGTACGCAGAAGGGCGGACAGCTCCTTCTGGATCTCTTCGTTAATCAATAAAATTCGATTGGATGCCATTTGGTATCCTCCTTAGATACTTTGTTGGAGAGGGTCTTGCCCCTCCCTAAACGGTATGGCAGCCGAACATTTTATTCCGCTGCCGAACGTATGCCTTGAACAAACTGTCCTCCCAGGTTAAGGGAGGTTCAAGACCCTCCCCTGCAGTGGGATACAAATTTCTTATGCAAAACCAGCCGCGCCGCGTGCGCGGTGCGGCTGGGATCCGAATTACCGTTTCACTTCCTGCATGGCGAAGCATTCGAAAATGTCGCCTTCGCGGATATCATTGTACTTGGCAACGGTCATGCCGCATTCGAAACCGGCGGTAACTTCCTTGGCCGCGTCCTTGAAACGCTGCAGGGAGCCGATCTCGCCCTCGTGGACAACGATGTTGTCCCGGAGCACGCGGACCTGGGAATCCCGGGTGACCTTGCCGTCCTTGACCATACAGCCCGCAACGGTGCCGATGGCGCTGACCTTGTAGGTCATGCGGACTTCGGCGTGGCCGATGACCACTTCCTCGTACTTGGGCGCCAGCATGCCCTTCATAGCGGCCTCGATCTCGTCGATGGCATCGTAGATCACGCGGTAGAAGCGCATATCCACGTTGGCACGGTGGCCGGAAGCCTGGGCGGCGGCGTCGGGACGGACGTTGAAGCCCACGATGATGGCGCCGGAGGTGGAAGCCAGCAGGATATCGGACTCGTTGATGGCGCCGACGCCTGCGTGGATGACCCGGACACGGACTTCCTCGTTGCTCAGCTTCTCCAAGGATGCCTTGATGGCTTCGGCGGAGCCCTGCACGTCGGCCTTGACGATCAGAGGCAGCTCCTTCATCTCGCCCTCCTGCATCTTGGCGAACAGGTTGTCCAGGGTGACCTTCTGCATCAGCTTGGCGGCGGCGTCCTTCTGGGCCTGACGGCGCTGCTCCACCAGCTCACGGGCCATGCGCTCGTCGGTGACGGCGTTGAACTCGTCGCCGGGAGTGGGCACTTCAGCCAGGCCGGTGATCTCCACAGGCACGGAGGGGCCTGCGGTCTTGACGGTGCGGCCCTTGTCGTTGGTCATAACACGGACACGGCCCACGGAAGTACCGGCGATGACGATGTCGCCCTGCTTCAGGGTGCCGTTCTGGACCAGCAGAGTCGCCACGGGGCCGCGGGTCTTGTCCATGCGGGCCTCGATGACGGTGCCCTTGGCCCGGCGGTTGGGGTTGGCCTTCAGTTCCTGGACCTCGGCGGTCAGCAGGACCATTTCCAGCAGCTCGTCCAGGCCCATGCCGGTCTTGGCGGAGATGGGCACGATGATGGTATCGCCGCCCCACTCTTCGGGAACCAGGTCGTACTTGGTCAGCTGCTCCTTGATCTTGTCGGGGTTGGCGGTGGGCTTATCCATCTTGTTGATGGCAACGATGATGGGCACCTCAGCGGCCTTGGCGTGGTTGATGGACTCCACGGTCTGGGGCATGATGCCGTCGTCGGCGGCCACCACCAGGATGGCGATGTCGGTGGACTTGGCGCCGCGGGCACGCATGGAGGTAAAGGCGGCGTGGCCGGGGGTATCCAGGAAGGTGATCATCTGGCCGTTCACATCGACAGTATATGCGCCAATGTGCTGGGTGATACCGCCGGCCTCGCCTGCGGTAACGGAGGTCTTCCGGATGGCGTCCAGGGTAGAGGTCTTGCCGTGGTCAACGTGGCCCATGACCACGACCACGGGAGCACGGGTCTCCAGCTCTTCGGCGGTATCCACGTGGTCGTCGATGATCCGCTCTTCGATGGTGACGGTGATCTCCTTCTCCACCTTGCAGCCCATTTCGGTAGCCACAAACTCGGCGGTGTCAAAGTCGATGGTCTGGTTGATGCCGGCCATGACGCCGTTCTTCATCAGGCACTTGATGACTTCGCCGGCAGTCTTCTTCATGCGGGAAGCCAGCTCGCCGACAGTGATCTCATCGGGGATCTTGACGGTGGTGGGAGCTTTGCGGGCCACCTCCATCTGGAGGCGGCGCATCTTCTCCTGCTCCTCGTTCCTGCTCTTGTTGCCCTTGAACTTGTTGTTCTGCTGCTTGTTCTGCTGCTTGCCCTTGCCGCCGCCGATGCGCTGCTTGCCGCCTTCATAGTTCTGGACCCGCTCGGAAACCAGATTGTCCACATCGGCAAACCGGTTGGCGTTCACCTGGACAGCGGAGGTATCCACCACCCGGCGCTCCCGCTTGCGTTCCGGCTCCTTGGGCTTATCCGCCTTCGCCTGCTGCTGGGCGGGCTGGTTCTGCTGCTGGGGGCGGCTGCCGTTATTCTGATTCTGGCCCTGGGGACGGCTGCCCTGCTGCTGGGGACGGTTCTGCTGGGGCGCGGCTTTGGGAGCCTCGGCCTTTGCCTCCGCCTTGGGCGCGGTGGGCTTCACGGCGAAGATCTGCTCCATGGACTTGACCTGGTTCTTCTGGGTCATATAGTCGAACACCACGTTCAGCTCCGCGTCGGTCAGGACCTGGGTATTGGACTTGGGCTTCTCGTAAAATTTACCAATAATGTCGGAGATCTCTCTGGGGGTCACGCCAAAGTCAGCGGCAACCTCTTTCACTCGATACTTAACAAAACTCATTCTATAAACGCACCTCCAAAATGCTGCGCTGCGCGGGCAGCAAATTGAAAGTTGAAAATTGAAAGTTGAAAATTTAGGTATGTCCTGCGGACTGAAATCGTCCCGAAGGGACACCTTAACTTTCCATTTTCCATTTTCAATTTTCAATTCACAGCCTTTACAGCTGTCATGTTGGTCTACTAACTACACACTTCTTATTTCTTCTTTCCCTTGCGTACATTCCGCTGATGGGCTTTGGCTTCTGCCTGGCGCTTTTTGGCCTTTGCCGCCTTGGCGGTCAGAATTTCCAGGGCGTCTTTGTACGTTTCGGGCCGGCCCAGGGCGCTGACCAGGGCCAGGGCCATCTGCACGTCCGTAATGGCGGCGATGGCCAGGCTGGTGCGGCCCACGACGAAGCCCATTTCCTCCTTGGTGCACTCCAGGCGGACGCACTGCTGCTCCGTGCCTGCGGCGAAGGACTTGGCCCGGCGCCAGGTGTGGTCGGAGGCGTCCCCCGCCACTAAGATCACGTAGGCCTTTCCGGCTCTGGCGATGGCGCCCACAGGCTCCTCGCCCAGCTCGGCAAGGCCGCCCTTCCGGGCCAGGGCCAGATAATTCAGGGCTTTATTCATGGCCGCCCTCCATTTCCTTTTCCAGCCGGGCGTAGACCTCCTCGGGGATGGTCACCTCCAGGCTGCGGTCCAGGGCCTTGGAGCGGATAGCCTTTTTCAGGCATTCGCTGTTGGGACAGATATACGCGCCCCGGCCGTTCATCTTGCCGCCGAAGTCCAGGCTCACATTGCCCTCGGGACTGCGGACGACGCGGATCAGTTCCCGCTTGGCCCTGCGCTCACGGCAGCCCATACACTGCCGCTGGGGGATCTTCTTCTGCATACTTCAATCCCTCCTCGGTTGATTATGAGGAATTGAAAATTGAAAGTTGAAAATTGAGAATTAAGGTATGCCTTGCGGCATGATTTGAAATACATCGCGGAGCGATACCACAATTGTCAATTTTACATTTTCAATTTTCAATTAGTTTTCTTCGGTCTCTCCGGCTTCTTCCTCAGCCGCTTCTTCCACAGGCTCGGCCATGGAGGCGGGCTTGATGTCGATCTTGTAGCCGGTCAGGCGGGCTGCCAGGCGGGCGTTCTGGCCCTCCTTGCCGATGGCAAGGCTCAGCTGGTCGTCGGGGACAATGACCCGGCAGGCCTTCTGGCCGGGGATCAGGGAGACGGAGATCACGTCGGCGGGGCTCAGAGCGGCGCGGACGTATTCGCAGGGATCTTCGGACCAGACCACGATGTCGATCTTCTCGCCGCCCAGCTCTTCCACCACGGCGCCTACACGGCCGCCCCGGGGACCCACACAGGCGCCCACGGGATCGATGCCCTCCATGGTGGCCCGGACGGCCATCTTGGAGCGGGAACCGGCTTCCCGGGCGATGTTGCGGACTTCCACCTGACCCTCGGCGATCTCGGGGGTCTCCAGCTCGAACAGGCGGCGGACCAGGTTGGGATGGGTACGGGACACGTGGACCAGGGGGCCGCGGTTGGCCTTATGGACTTCCAGGACGTAGACCCGGATCAGGTCGCCCTCCACGTGCTTCTCGCCGGGGATCTGCTCGGAGGCCCGGAGCACGGCGTCGGAAGCGTCGCTGCCCTGGCCGATGCGGACGAACATGTCGCCGGTGTTGGGGTCGATGCGCAGGACGGTGCCGGTCAGCAGCTCCTGAGCCTTGTTGGAGTAGGATTCATACATGACGCCCCGCTCGGCTTCCCGGATGCCCTGGATGACCACCTGCTTGGCGGTCTGGGCGGCGATGCGGCCGAACTTCTGGATGTCGATGGGGATGGCGACGGTGTCGCCCACCTTCAGGTCGGGGTTGTAGCGTCTGGCGGTGTCGATGTGGATCTCCAGAGCCAGGTCGGTCAGCTCATCCACCACGGTCTTGATCTGGTGCATGCTCAGACCTTCTTCGCTGATGTTCACCACAACGTTCTCGCCGGGAACGTCCCGGTGGTCTTCCCGGTCTTTCCGGTATGCGTTGGTCAGCGCCTGCTTCAGACGCTCGACCATATAATCAACAGGGATGCCCTTGACCTTTTCCAGCTCCCGCAGGGAAGCGAAGATCTCCGCGCCGATATTTACCTGGGGTGCTTCGGGCTGCTTCTTGGCATTCTTTCTAGGTGCCATTTTTATTTCCTCCTATTAAATTGTCAGAATTCCACACGAAGCCGCACCAGGGCGACCTCGGATTTTTCAAAGGTAATGGTTTCTTTTCCCGCTTCCACGGTAACTTTTCCGTCCTCATAGCCGGTGAGCACGCAGGGGATCTCCTTCAGGCCGTTTCTGGGGCGGTAGAGCTTGACGGTGACGGGGCTGCCCAGAAAGCGGGCAAAATCGGAAGGACGCTTCAGCGCCCGCTCCAGTCCGGCGGAACAGACCTCGAAGTGGTAGGAGCCCTGGATGGGGTCCTTGTCGTCCAGAATGGGGTCAACGGCCCGGGAGATAGCCTCGCAGTCGTTGATATCCACGCCGCCCTCCTTGTCCAGGTACAGCCGCAGGAAGTATTCGCTGCCCTCCCGGACGTATTCCACGTCCCAAAGCTCGCAGCCGTGTTCCTTCACAATGGGCTCGGCAAAGCTGGCAACCAGTTCGGTTACTTTCATTTCCACATTTCCTTTCTCGAACTAACAAGAAAGAGAGGCGCTTGCGCCTCTCTTTGCCTACATACTACCTATTTACGGCAGTATTATACCACCGTTTGTCCCGTTTGGCAAGAGGGATTGAAAAGAAAATCGGACAATCTTTTCGTATTTTCAGGAATATTTTATCATAAAGTGACCAAATCGGGGCATTCCTTCCCATGCGGACCCGGTGCTGAAGCCTGTGGGGCTTTGCCTTTTATCCCGGCCGCCGGGATAAAAGGCAAGAGGAGGGGCCATGCCCCTCCTCAGACTGTCAAAAAACCATGTCATTGCGAGCCAGTGCGCACACTGGCGTGGCAATCTCCTGAATTTTCGTACATTTCTCTACTAAAATTGAGGGATTTTACTTCTTTTTGGGGGATCGCCGCACTAGTGGTGCTCCGCGCAGCGAATCAGAAATGAGAATGATTGCCG
>JAXJGV010000085.1:0-22076 GCA_036300205.1 Oscillospiraceae bacterium | reverse complement strand
TTGAATAATTTGCTTCTAGCAATAATTACTCAAGAATTTTCGTTGGCTGTTTTTTCGCTTACGCTTAAACAAATCCATTTATTTGTCCAAGGTGTTTAAAGTTTGTCTTTACGTTATTCAATTTACAAGGTACAGACTTCGCTGTTCTCTTGCGAGTCAGCTTTTGAATTATATCACACTCATTTTCATTTGTCAAGAACTTTTTTCAAGTTTTTTCAAATTTATTTGAGTGGATTTTCTTAACCGCTGCTCGCTGAGCAACTCGGTTATATTAGCACATCGTTTTCCATTTGTCAAGAACTTTTTTCAGGATCTTTCAAATTTCTTTCCGATTCGCTTTTCTTTTCGCTCCCCTCGCGGACAGCTTGCATATATTAGCACGTCTATCCCATTTTGTCAAGCACTATTTTTACTTTTTTTGACTTATTTTTTCAGCAGTAAAAAGGAGCCTCTTACGAGGCTCCTTCTGGAATTATGATTCCTTATTCCACATCATCGATCAAACCGTAACCGCTGTCATTTCTCTTATAGACTACGGCAAAGCTGCCTCCGTTATCTTCATCCCGGAAGGCAAAAAAGTTATGGTTCAGCAGATTCATCTGCATGACAGCCTCTTCCCGGCTCATGGGCTTGAAATAGAACTTCTTGATACGGACAATGCTCAGCTCGTCCTCTACAGGCTCCGGCACAAACGTGGTCTCATCCTCCTGCACACTGCGCACGAAAGCATCCTGCTTCAGACGGCGGGCCAGGCGGGTTTTGTTCTTACGGATCTGGCCTTCAATGGTACCGACAGCCGCGTCAATGGATGCAAACATGTCAGACGTAGACTCACTTGCCCGGAACCAGGTGCCTGCACCGTGAACGGTCAGCTCCACCTGGTTTCGGTTCTTCTCTACAGAGAAGACAATCAAGGCTTCCGCATCCTCCTCAAAGTACCGTGCCAGCTTCATAACCTTCTTCTCAGCATAAGCATGGACATTGCCGGGGAGTTTGACTTTCTTTTCTCTAAACTGGAATTTCATATGCGGCAGCTCCTTTCATGTCACCGGTCTTCCGGTGTACTATGACTATACCACGATTGTGCGAAAGCGGCAAGGGATGGAGGTAGAAAAAGTGACCGTAATTTCTACGGTCACCTTTGTCAGCTTATGCGATTAGTCTTCCAGCTCATCCTCGTCGTCCAGAAGCTCCGCCATGGTCAGGTTATAGACCGCTTCGGCCTTCTTTTCGAAGAGCTTGCTGAGCCGCACGGCCTGACGCTGATTGGGCGCTACCAGTTCCAGGGTCATCAGATTGCTCACCTCGTCATCCAGAGCCATGATGACGGAAAAATCACCGTTTTCCCGGGGAATGATCTGGGTCTTGACGAAGCTGCTGCGGCGGATCTGGCGGTTGAAGCGGGAGACCGCGTTTTCCGCGCGGCACTTTACGGTATAGGCGATGGAATCCTCCGTCAGGGAGCCGTCGGCTTTGCCCTTTTCAGTGATCTCGTAGCACTCATTTTCCAGTTCCTTCAGATGGCCGGACTTCACCATTTCCGGGATGGCTGTGCAGACATCGAAATAGCTCAGGCAATCATCCTGATAGCACAGCTCGTAAATCTGCTGGGTATTGACCGGATAGCTGACCCGGGCCATGACGAACAGGATCAGTACCTTTACATCTAACATATCGTGAATAAATCCAAGTCTCTGCATAGCATTCACCTCTTGTCTTCATTATACCGAAATCTGCGAAAAAATCAAGCACATTGGTATGCGTTCCAGCATATTCTGGAGCAAAGGAGTGATGGGATTGAAGAAAATGCTCGTTTTCCCGGTGGGCAGCACCGACGCCTGCCGTTATGCCGCGGCTTTTCTGGAAAAAGCCGGAGTGGAACTGGTGGATCACCCCTGCCCGGAGGTCACTCATTTGCTGCTGGATGTGCCCAGTTTTGGACCGGCGGGAACGCTCCGGGGCGGCGGCAGTCTGGGAAGCATTCTGGAGATGCTGCCGCCGGATGTGACCGTTGCCGGGGGAAATCTGGTGCATCCGGCACTGAAAGGATATCCAACGCTGGACCTGCTGCAGGATCTGCAATATCTGGCAGTAAACGCGGCCATTACCGCGGACTGCGCTTTGCAGGTCGCCGCGCCGCGAATGACTGCCACCTTCGCGGATTCCTCGGCCCTTATCATCGGCTGGGGGCGCATCGGAAAGTGTTTGGGGCAGCTGTTAAAGGCAATAGGCACGGATGTGACCATTGCAGCCAGAAAGGAAGCCGACCGGGCCATGATATCGGCATTGGGGTATCAGGCCGTGGATATTCCCGAAATACCCGCTGTTCTGCCCCGTTGCGCTTTGGTATTCAATACGGCCCCGGAAATGGTATTACATAAGGAACTTTCGGACACATGCAGAAACTGCGTAAAGATCGATCTGGCGTCAAAGCCAGGGATCGAAGGCGAGGATGTGGTCTGGGCCCGGGGACTTCCGGGGGTGTATGCACCGGAATCCTCCGGCAGGCTGATCGCTGAGACATTTTTGAGACTTTCCAAGGAGGAATGATTATGAAAGTAGGGTTTGCCATGTGCGGCTCGTTCTGTACTTATTCGAAAGTATTCCCGATCATGGAGCTGCTAAGCAGGGATTACCAAGTGGTACCGGTTTTCTCAGAAGCCGCATATACGGTGGACAGCAGATTCGGAACCGCAAAGGAACACATTGAGACTGCCCAGGAGATCTGCGGCACAGAACCCCTGCATACGATCTCCCAAGTGGAGCCAATTGGGCCGAAAAAACTGTTTGACATTTTGGTGATCGCCCCCTGTACCGGAAACACCCTGGCGAAGCTGGCCCACGGAATCGCAGATGGGCCGGTGACCATGGCGGCAAAGAGCCATCTGCGCAACGGGCGGCCGGTATTGGTGGCTGTATCCACCAACGACGCACTGGCCGGGGCAGCGGAGAATATCGGAAAGCTGCTGGCACGGAAGCATTATTATTTTGTACCCTTCGGGCAGGATGATGCCTGCGGAAAGCCCACCAGCATGGTAGCTGATTTTACGAAGATCCCTCAGGCACTGGAAGCGGCGCTGGAGGGGCGGCAGCTCCAACCCATTCTTTTATAAAGTGTGGAGTGAGGAGTTAAGCGTTTCATAACGCAAAACAGCATGTTTCCACAGTTTCATCTGCGAAAACATGCTGTTTTTTCTGTCAGTATAACACCTGATCCCTAGTAACGCTTCTCTTCACACTCCAAACCGTTCACAGTTCTTCCGCTTCGTCCAGCCAGAGTCTTGCGCTGGCGTCGCTGGGCATGCGCCAGTCGCCCCGGGGGCTGAGGGTGACAGAACCCACCTTCACGCCGTCGGGCATGCAGCTGCGCTTGAACTGCTGGGTGAAGAAGCGGCGGTAGAACGCTTTCAGCCATTTCTTGATGGTGGCTGCATCGAAGTCTTTTGCAAAGGCCCGGCAGGCCAAGGTGTAGATCTTCGTGGGCGTAAAGCCGAAACGGAGGGTGTAATACAGGAAGAAATCATGGAGGGCATAGGGGCCCACCAGGTCTTCGGTATGCTGGGCAATCTTGCCCTCGGCATCCGGGGGCAGCAGCTCCGGGCTGATGGGGGTATCCAGAATGTCCTGAAGCACGGCCCTGGAAGCGGCGAATTCCGGCATCTCGGAAATGGCATCGATCATCCAGCGGATCAGGGTCTTGGGAATGGAGGCATTGACGCCGTACATGCTCATATGGTCGCCGTTGTAGGTGCACCAGCCCAGAGCCAGCTCGGACAGGTCGCCGGTGCCAACGACGATGCCACCCACCACGCTGGCGTAGTCCATAAGGATCTGGGTACGTTCCCGGGCCTGGGAATTTTCGTAGGTGCCGTTGCGGACTTCGGGATCGTGGCCGATGTCACTGAAGTGGAGGGAGACGGCTTCTTTAATGTTGATCTCCTTGCAGGAAATGCCCAGGGTCTTCATCAATTCCCAGGAGTTATGATAGGTTCGGTCAGAGGTGCCGAAACAGGGCATGGTGACGCCGTAAACATCCGTGGCAGGCCGTCCCAGCTGGCGCATGGCTTCCACCGCCACCAGCAGGGCCAGTGTGGAATCCAGGCCGCCGGAAATGCCGATGACCGCGTTGGAGCCGCCGATGACCGCCAGGCGCTGTTTCAGACCTGCCACCTGCATGTGGAAAATCTCCATACAGCGCTGATCCCGGTCCTGCTTGCCAGAGGGCACGAAGGGCAGTTTCTGCAACGGGTACAGGGTGCCGTCGGAGCGGAGGGGGCTGCTTTCCAGCTCCAGCACTGCGGCGCTGTAGTCCCGGAAGCGGTGGGATACATCCTTGAAGCTCTTGTTTCTTCTGCGGTCAGCACGCACCTTGCCCAGATCGCAGTCCTGAACGATCATATAGTCTGTGGCAATGGGTTCCTGGGTCTGGGCAAGGACCGTGCCGTTTTCCGCAATAATGCTCTGACCGGAGAAGATCAGGTCCTGGGTAGACTCCGTAGAACCGGCGGAGCAATAGGCATAGATGCAGTTCAGGGCAGCGGACTGGTGCTGCACCAGTCCCCGGCGGTAGGCCCGCTTGCCAATGGTTTCATTGGAAGCAGACAAATTCACGATCACTTCCGCGCCGCTGAGGGCCAGCAGATTGGAAGGCGGCAGGGGCGTCCACAGGTCTTCGCAGATTTCGATGCCAATCATCGTACCGTCGCCAATGCGGAACAGCATCTGCGCGTCCATGGGTACGAAAGAAGACTCCTCCCCCATCAGCGCCCCTACATCGATGGAGCATTCTGTCAGATCCTCAGCGGAAGAAAACCACCGCTTTTCGTAAAACTCATTATAATTGGGGATATAGGTCTTGGGCACGATTCCCTGGATCTCACCACCGGAAACAACTGCGGCGCAGTTGAACATCTGCATTCCCTGGCGGATCGGCAGACCCACGACAGCAGTCACGGCAGGATGGGCCTTGGAACAGGAAACGATCTCCCGCAGCCCCGCTTTCACCCCTTCGTACAGGGTGTCCTGAAAGAACAGGTCCTGACAGGTATAGCCCGTCAGCGCCATTTCCGGGAATACGATCAAATCGGCACTCTGTGCGTCCGCTTTGGCGATAAAGCCGCAGATATCTTCGGCATTCTTTTTTACGTCGCCCACCCGCACGGCAGGTACGGCGCAGGCGATCCGGATAAAGTCCAGCATGAGGTTCCCTCCAACGCTTTTTTATATGCTTATACTGGTTTTTAATAAAACGGTTTTCACCATTTTGTCAGGAAATAGTATTATCATACCACATTCTGCCCGATTTGCAACGGGAATATGAAAAGGACGGCGAAATTTCGCCGTCCTTTCTATTATTAAATACCAGCCAGCTGCTTCAGCTTGTCCGCAATGTCGGTCTGTTCCCAGGGACGGTCCGCTACGCCAAAGTGGCCGATGGCGGCGGTAGAGGCGTAAATGGGACGGCGCAGGTTCAGCTTACGGATGATGCCGCCGGGAGTCAGGTCACAGGTCTTGCGCAGCAGCTCGGTCATTTCCTCATCGGAAATCCTGCCGGTGCCGTAGCTGTCCACCCGGACAGAGACAGGCTCCGCAACGCCGATGGCGTAGGCCAGCTGGACCTGGACCTGGGTGGCCAAACCGGCGGCTACCAGATTCTTGGCCATATAGCGGGCCATATAGGCTGCGGAGCGGTCCACCTTGGTGGGGTCCTTGCCGGAGAAGGCGCCGCCGCCGTGGGAGAAATAGCCGCCATAGGTATCCACAATGATCTTGCGGCCGGTCAGGCCGGTGTCGCCGTTGGGGCCGCCGATGACGAAATTGCCGGTGGGGTTGATGTGGATGTGGGCAACGTCCGCGATGTCAAAGCCGTACTTGGCCAGGACGGGAGCAATGACGCCCTCCCGGATGTACTTGCGCAGCTCCTCCATCTCAAAATCCACGCTGTGCATAATGGACACGACCACAGTGTCGATGCCCACCACATTGCCCGCTTCGTCAAATTCCACGGTGACCTGAGTCTTGCCGTCGGGGCGCAGCAGGTCGGTGGAATGGACGCACTCGGTCAGGCGGTTGCACAGGGCGCGGCTCAGGGCCACGGGCAGGGGCATCAGCTCGGGGGTCTGGGTGCAGGCACCGCCGAACATCATGCCCTGGTCGCCCGCGCCGCCCACTTCATCATTGGTACCCAGCGCGATATCCGCAGACTGGGTGTGGATGCGGCACTGGATCTCCACAGAGTCGGCGTCAAAGCCGTCGCCGGGATAGACATAGCCGATCTTACGGATGGCTTCCCGGGCCACTTCGGCATAGTCTACCTGGGCCTTGGTGGTGATCTCGCCGCAGATGATGCAGAAGTCGGTGGTGACCATGGTCTCGCAGGCCACGCGGGAGCCGGGGTCCTGGGCAAGGCAGGCATCCAGGATGGCATCGGAGATGGAGTCGGCGACCTTGTCGGGGTGGCCGTTGGTTACACATTCGGAGGTAAAGAGTCTTTTTTCCATTTTTGTTTTCCTTTCTATAAAACGCCCTTGTCATCGCAAACCGGTGCGCACACCGGTTCGCAATCTCCTTGGATTTGGGAATTGCCACGCCGCTTCGCTCCCTGCAATGACAGCAAAACGACCCCAAAATCAAAAAACCGCACACCGAAGACTCGATGTGCGTATATCGAATCCTCATCTTTCGTTTGCCGCCGGATTTGGCACCTTAGCTTTCCGCCAGGTTGCCGGGTTTCATCGGGCCGTTCCCTCCACCGCTCTTGATAAGGCTTGTATGCAGTTTTCCTTTAACATTCTACTCATTTTTTCCAAAATGTCAACTAATTTTTCTAAAAGGCCGGTTTGAAATGTTCACAATTCTGTTATAGACTTTTCAGGCATTTACTGGTAGAATGTTATAAATGCTTTTTTATACTAGGAGTTGACTGATTTGAAAAACCTACGCAGGAAATTTGAGCTTTACTGCTACCAGAACCGGAACAAGGGCATCCCCAATCTGATGCTGTACATCGTACTGGGTACCGCCGTTGTTTATCTGATGAGTTCCCTTGCCGGAAATTATTACCTGTACGGCCTGCTGTACTTTGACCGGGAACTGATCCTCCAGGGACAGGTCTGGCGGCTGATCACCTACCCTCTGACCTACAACGCCGGCAGTTTACTGCTGACCGCCATTTCCCTGTTCTGCTACTACTCCCTGGGACGGGCTATGGAAAATATCTGGGGAACCCTGCGGTTCAACCTGTATTACCTTTCCGGCGTGGTGATGATGGACATTTACTGCATGATCTTCGGCGGCTACGCCAGCGTCAGCTATCTGAATCTGAGCCTGTTCCTGGCCTACGCTACCCTGTTCCCCGATGCGCATTTTTTGCTGTTCTTCATCATCCCCATCAAGGCCTGGGTGTTTGCCCTCATCGACCTGCTGTCGGTGCTCATGGGCCTGATCACCAACCCATTCCCTTACAACCTGTTCAGCGTGATTTCTCTGGCTAACTACTTCCTGTTCTTTGGCAAGGATGTACTGAACGTGATCCCCATATCCTGGCGGGCCAATGCCCGGCGGCTGGTGCGCAGGCAGCCCAAGCAGCAGAAAAAAGCGAAGATCATCGAATTTGACGCCGGTTCCTACGAAGCCAGCAAGGCAACGCCCAAGGCTCCCTACACCCACCGCTGCACCGTCTGCGGACGGACGGATGTGAGCAATCCGGAATTGGAATTCCGCTACTGCTCCCGCTGCAAAGGCTATTACTGCTACTGCGAAGACCACATCAGCAACCACAGCCATATCCAGTAACAAAAACACCGGGCCGTGAGGCCCGGTGTTTTTTTGAAAATAATCAGGAAACCTTCTCGAATACCATGGGGTAAACGTTGTACATATCGGCTTCATCGCCAACATAGCCGGTGATGGTCAGCTTGGAGTCGGTGAGCTCATAGGTCTCATAGATCTTGGGATCCACATTGTATTCCAGACCAGCGGAGGTAAAGAGCTTGCCGTCCTTGGCCTCGAACTTGCCTTCCTGTTCCATGCTGTCGGCGATCTCGTCGGCCATGTCATCGGGGAATGCTTCTGCCAGCATCTCATCCATGGTGATGCCGGAGGCTGCCAAGATCTCCTCAGCGGACATCTCCAGGCCGGTCTGCTCAAGGATCATATCCTCCAGGTACTTTGCCATACCATCAGCAAAACCGTCCACGGCTTCATCCAGAGAAGCCTGCAGGGCCTCCCTGTCTGCGTACATGGAATATGTACCGTCCTTGGTGAACTCCATCCAGACCACGACCTTGAAACTGCTGAAGTTCAGGTACTCAGCCATATCCGCGTCCAGGGCCATTTCTTCGTTGACCTGGTCTGCCAGTTCCAGCTCGCACTTCCAGGTGCCAACCAGCTTGTCCTTGTCGCCGGCGCTGCAACCGACCAGGGTAAAGACCATTGCCAGCACCAGAACCAGGCTGAACAGCTTCATTACATTCTTTTTCATTGGATTCTCTCCTTTTCCATTTTTGGGGAATTGCTGAAAAAAATATAACATATTTTCAGGAAACTGTCAATTCATCAGGCTGGTTTTTGCCTTTTTCTGTCTAATCGGCCTTGTTTTTCTCAAACTTCACATTCCTATTCCGTAATTTTTACGGCAGCAGCCGGTTGGCTGCTGCCGTTTTCTCATGCGTTTCTCCTGTACACAGGCTTCTTTTTACAGTCCCAGTTCCTGCAAAACAGGTGTAAGATAGGCTTTGTCTGTCCAGTCACAGGTCTGACCCTGGGCACACATCAGCGCAGCCATCCACGGTTCGTATGCGGAAGGGTCCATCTTTGCCACAGATTTTTGCAGCATCCTGCAAAGATTTCTGTCCATAAAGCCCATGGCCTTTTCATCCCAGGCACCCCGGCAATAGAACAGCGGGATATCCTTCAGGTCTTCTTTCAGATTATGCTGGGATATCTGGGCAACCGCAGATTCTTCGTAGGGGGACGCGCCGACACAGAACAGCACGATCTTCTTTCCCTGAAGCATTCCGAAATTCTTTCGAAGGAAAGACAGGCCCGCAATACCGGATGCATAGATGCCTCCGCCCAAAATAATGACATCATGCTCCGCGACATGGCGGATATCCGCTTTCTTCGTTTCAGCGCATTCGAAGCCCGTGGCTTCCGCCAGCCATTGGGCGTATTTTTCCGTGGCGCCGTATTTGGATTGGTACAGAATGATTCCTCTCATAGATTTATCCCCTTCGCGTATTCTTCTGCCCGCTCGATCCCTCTGTACAATTTTCTGTAAAGGGAATAGAGCTGGGCGATCTCTTCTTCGCTGAACTCCGAAAACATCAGCTGCAATACCCTTCCCCGGCGCTCGTCCATTTCGCCGGAGTACTCCGCCACTTTTTTTGTTTCTTTCAGGCAGACGGCATTGTTGACTCCTTCTGTCATTGTAAGGTATTCTTTTTCCTTCAGGGCGTTGGCCAGCTTTCGGACGTTCTGCCGGGAACAACCCATCAGCTTTCCCACGTTGGTAAGGGTCTTCGGCTCCGGGCAGTGCTCCAGCATGGCAAGCAGAAGCCACTGTTTCATGGACATGTCTGTCTGGATCTTTTCACAGGCCGTTTGCAGTTTGTTCTGCTGGATAAAGATATTGCAGAAAATTGCCTGGACCCGATGGGGGGTGTCGCAGTCAAATTCCTCAAATAAGCGGTCCATCATCCTGATCCCCTCCTTAGCCGTAACAGGTTACTGCTCATTATAGTAACTTGTTACGGCTTTGTCAAGTCAGAATTTTCAGTCAGAAAATTCCAGCATCTTGCCTTTTTCCCCTTCTCATGTTATGATTTTTTCAGAAACGTGAAAGGAGCATTCCCATGCCCAAATACATCATGGCCCTGGATTCCGGCACCACTTCCAACCGCTGTATCCTGTTTAACGCCGCAGGCGAGATCTGCAGTGTGGCGCAAAAAGAATTTACCCAGATCTTCCCCCACCCCGGCTGGGTGGAGCATGACGCGGACGAAATTTTCGCCACCCAGCTGGAAGTGGCCAAGCAGGCCCTTGCCAACATCGGCGCCACCGCCGCGGATATCGCCGCCATCGGTATCACCAACCAGCGGGAAACCACCATTGTCTGGAACAAATTTACCGGGCGGCCGGTGTGCAACGCCATTGTCTGGCAGTGCCGCAGAACCGCAGCTTACTGCGACTCTCTGGCGGCCGACGGGCTGGTGGACACCATCCGCGCCAAGACCGGTCTGGTCATCGACCCTTATTTCTCCGGCACCAAGATCCGCTGGATCCTGGAAAATGTCCCCGGCGCCCGGGAGCAGGCGGAAAATGAGGAGCTGCTGTTCGGCACGGTGGAGACCTGGCTGATCTGGAAGCTCACCGGCGGACGGGTGCATGTAACCGACTACTCCAACGCCTCCCGGACCATGCTGTTCAACATCAACACCTTGCAGTGGGATGCGGAAATTTTGCAGCTGATGGATATTCCCGCTTCCATGCTGCCTACCCCCATGCCTTCTTCCTGCCGCTACGGCACCACGGATGCTCAATTCTTTGGCGCGCCCATTCCCATTGCGGGCGCGGCCGGCGACCAGCAGGCGGCCCTGTTCGGACAGGCCTGCTTCGATCCCGGCGACTCCAAAGTCACCTATGGCACCGGCGCATTTTTGCTGATGAACACCGGAGAAACGCCTATTTTCTCCAAGAACGGTCTGGTCACCACCATTGCCTGGGGCCTGGACGGCAAGGTGCACTATGCGCTGGAAGGTTCCATTTTTGTGGCGGGAGCCGCCATTCAGTGGCTGCGGGACGAGCTGCGGTTCATTGAGTCTGCGGGCGATTCCGAATATATGGCCCAGAAGGTGAAGGACACCAACGGATGCTATGTGGTGCCCGCCTTCACGGGCCTGGGCGCACCCTACTGGGATGCCTACGCCCGGGGCGCTGTGGTAGGCCTGACCCGGGGCGTGAATAAGTATCACATTGTCCGGGCAACGCTGGATTCCATCAATTATCAGACCAACGATGTACTCGCCGCCATGGAGGCCGATTCCGGCATCCGGCTGTCTGCGCTGAAGGTGGACGGCGGCGCTTCCGCCAACAACTATCTTGTGCAGACCCAGGCAAATATCAGCGGCGCGCCGGTACTGCGGCCCCGATGTGTGGAAACTACCGCCATGGGCGCGGCCTATCTGGCAGGTCTGGCGGTTGGATATTGGCGCAATACCGAGGAAATTCGGAAAAACTGGGCCGTTGACCGGGGCTTCCGTCCCCAGATCCCGGAGGAGGCCCGGCAGCAGCGGCTTCTGGGCTGGAAAAAAGCTGTGCAGTGCACCATGGGCTGGGCAAAGGAATGATGTCAAATGCTGGATGCGGGGAAATGTTAAGAAAATGTTTATAAGACGGTAATATATTTTTGTAACAAATGTACTATAATAAAAAAGCTATAAGGAGGTGGTTCAGATGAGCTGTTAATGTTGTGTATTTGTACCGGGTATATATGGTTATAAAACCACATATTTTCTTAGGAGGAGTTATTGTGAAAAAAATTATTTCTGTTTTAGTAGCTTTTCTGATGATGTTAACAATTCCGATACACGCTCTGGCAATAGAAACAAAAACGGCTGAACAGGAGGAGCTTTTTGCACTGGCGTGCAATGTATTCCCGGAATATGCTGCAGTCATTCGTGGAGAGGAAACTATTAAATCTGCGCGTTCTCTTGATGATGACTCAAATGAAATTATTTACTCTTGTACACGTTTTATCTCGGATAGCGAGAGCGTGAGCATTGCAGTCTGTGCTGACAGTAGTGTTATTGTTGCTCGAGGAAAGTATGACAACACCAAAGTCAGCCTGGAAAATTCTAGTGTAACAACGGTTGGACCGGATACCATCGGAAGTGCCTCCTTTAAGGCATCATGTACTGGTGCAAGTGGGATTTTTTATCTGAATAATGTTGGTTTTATTATTACTCAAAGTGGTTCAGGCGCATTTACGTCATATGGTAGCTACAGCACATCTGGAAGTATTGCGATTGGATCGACTAATAATAGCTCTACATATATTTATTACAATTTGACGTTTAATAGCGATTCAGCTGGATCTAGCCAACTTCCCTATAAATTCAGCCTTTACTTTGACAATGGATACCTCTATGCATTGCTTGATTAAACCGCACCTTGTTATGGATCGTTGAAAGGACAATTTATGTGTGAAAAAGCAAAAAGGAAATCCGTCATTGCCTTAACGCTGATGACGTTGCTTATGGCAGGCTGCGGAGCCGGGACAGAGCCGGAGGAGCTACAGCAGGAGCTTCCCTATCTGCGGCTGACGGTGCAACTGGATGAGGGGAGTGAACCGAGGTACCTTGTGAACGAATTCTCAGAGGAAGCCTTTACCACAGTGTATATCCGGGATGTCGGTCAGGTGGACATCGAGATCAACGGGGAAACGATGCAGCTGGAAGATGCGCTGGAGCAGCAGCGTATCAGTGTTGCAGAAATTTCGGTATTCGCCCGATTGGATGCCCAAAAGGGCTTCTGTCAGGAAACCTACGAAACGGATAAAGGCCTGACCAATTTCATTTACAACTATGGAGATTACGAGGTGACGGTGTGTAATGATGTTTATGAGACCCCGGCCAAGGGTGACTATCGCATCGAGCGCATTGGCATTACCCCAACCGGTTTCACCGGATATGGTCGGTATGGATATTACCGGGATCCGGAGGATGGTTGGGTCATTGATCGGGAGGACTGGGGGCTTAGCTTTACCTGCACCGAGGTAACCGCCACCTCTGCCACCATCCAATGCACCCAGAAGGGCGGTCAGCAGATCGGCCAGTTGCTTCTGGACGGTTACGATATGGGAAAGGATGAAGGGATGCCGGACAGGCTGACGGATTCCAGCGATCTTCCGGCGGCAAATGTTACCCTGAACATGAGTGGGGAGACTACCTTCACTCTGGACTGGACAGAAGAATACGGACAACTTCCTTCCGGGAGCTATTGGATCAATCTCAGCATCATCGACCAATTTGAAAAGGATCAGGTTCATCCGCTGATGCAAGATTATCACGACTGGCAGTATTATACAGTGAATATTCAAATACCGTAGCAGAAAACCGCCCCGCACAAAATGTGTGGGGCGGCATTTTACTAGATATGGCTGTGATTGCTGATATGATTCTGACAGGAGCAGAAGGAATTTCGCATCCGGCATTTTGCATTTTGCATTTGTGTCCGGCATAGTATGTTCCATACATCTGTATTTTTGAGGTGGTACTTTTGGAACATATGGCAAATCAGATCACGCTGAGAGGAACGCTGGCTTCCCTGCCCCAGTTTTCCCACGAAAATCACGGACGCAGGTTTTTTCGGTTTTTGTTGGAAGTTCCCAGGCTTTCCGGGGCTGTGGACACCCTTCCGGTGATCGTAGAGGAAGGGATTTTGAATTCTGTCGATCTTTCCGAAGGAGAGATGTTGACCATCGCCGGTCAGGTCCGTTCCCACAATGTCCGCAGCGACGGGCGGCGGCATCTGCTGATCTTCGTGTTTGCGAACGCTATGCTCTGTGAGGACGGGGAGCCGGTGAATGACGTGGTACTGGAAGGGCCTATCTGCCGGGAACCGACTTACCGCCGGACGCCTCTGGGCCGGGAGATCTGCGACGTGATGCTGGCAGTGCCCCGGGCCTTTAAGCGGGCGGACTACCTGCCCTGTATTCTCTGGGGGCGGACAGCCCTGGAAGCCTCCCGCTGCCACACCAGAGACCGCATCCGCATCTGCGGGCGGCTGCAAAGCCGGGTGTATACAAAAGTCACGGAAACAGGCAGTGAAGAACGGACGGCATACGAGATCTCGGCTTTGACCGCAGAAATTGCGGAGGAGGCTTTCTGAGGAGTTTCTAGGATTTTCGTATTGTCTTCTCAAGGTTTTCGTGATATTATGGATTGCAGATAAAGAAAAGGAACTGCGCCTATGGAAGAGAAAGTAAATGCCATCATTGAGATATTGAAACAGCGTTTCGGCAATGCGCCCTGCGCCCTGCATTATGAGAAGGACTACGAGCTGATGATCGCCGTGCGGCTGTCTGCCCAGTGCACCGACGCCCGGGTGAATTTGGTGACCCCTGCCCTGTTCGCGGCTTACCCCACCCTGGAAGCCATGGCTGCCGCAGACATCGCGGATGTGGAAAACTACGTCCACTCCTGCGGTTTTTACAAGCACAAGGCCCGGGACATCGTGCTGGGCTGCCAGATGCTGCTGACTGACTACGGCGGAAAGGTGCCCAGCACCATGGAGGAACTGCTGAAGATCCCCGGCGTTGGGCGGAAAACCGCCAACCTTCTGTTGGGGGATCTGTACGCGGTTCCGGGCAGCGTGGTCTGCGACACCCACTGCATCCGCATCTGCGGACGGCTGGGTCTGAGCCACGGCAAAGAGCCGGAAAAGGTAGAGCAGCAGCTGCGCAAAATCCTTCCGCCGGAGGAAAGCTCAGACTTCTGCCACCGCATCGTGCTCTTCGGCCGGGACTGCTGCACGGCCCGGAATCCCAAGTGCGGCGAATGCCCCCTGACCATGTACTGCCGGGAATTTAACCCCGAAGGATAACCAAGCATACCGCCCCCCTTGTCCGCATAGGATGTGGACAAGGGGGGATTTTCTTTGCCCAAAAAGATTCCGATTTTCTATTCCGCCTTGCTGCTGACGGGGGTGAACCTGCTGCTGCGGCTGGTTGGGACCACATTTCAGGTGTATATCTCCGCCAAGCTGGGGGCAGCGGGCGTAGGACTTTTGCAGCTGACCATGTCCGTGGGCAGTCTTGCCATGGTGGCGGGAATGGCAGGCATCCGCACGGCTGCCATGTACCTCACCGCCGAAGAGCTGGGCCGAAAGAAGCCGAAAAATGTGACCTGGGTGCTTTCATCCTGCATTCTTTACAGTGTCCTTTGCAGCGGTGCGGTAGCCGGGCTGCTCTACGGCTTCGCGCCCCAGATCGCGGAAGGATGGATCGGAGATACGAGGACCTGCGGCGCTCTGCGGCTGTTTGCGGCTTTTCTTCCCACCACCTGCCTGTGTGGAGTTATGACCGGGTATTTTACGGCGGCTAACCGCATCGGGACCCTGGCAGCAGTGGAGGTTGCGGAGCAGCTCTGTTCCATGGCGGTGACCATGCTGGCCCTGACCCTCTGGGCGGGCGAAGATCCGGGACGGGCCTGCCAGTGCGTCATTCTGGGCAGCTGTCTGGGGGGATGCCTGACGCTGGGATGTCTGGTGATCCTGCGGCTGCGGGAGCGCATGGGCACCGGGGCAAAGATCCCCGTGCGAAGCCGCCTGATGCAGGCGGCAGTACCCCTTGCCCTGGCGGATGTGCTGAAATCCGGCATCAACACCACGGAAAACCTGATGGTTCCGAAACGGCTGGCGCTGAATGCGCTGGTGGAAGACCCGCTGGCGGCCTTCGGATGCTTAAGCGGCATGGTTTTTCCGTTGCTTATGTTCCCGGCCTGCATCCTGTACGGCTTGGCGGAACTGCTGATCCCGGAGCTGGCCCGGTGCGCCGCGGCGGGAAGCAAAAACCGTATTTCCTATCTGGTACGCCGAAGCCTGAAGGTGGCCATGCTGTATGGCATTTTATTCAGCGGTTTGATGTTCCTGCTGGCAGAGCCTTTGTGCCTGAGCCTCTATGACAGCGCGGAAGCCGGAAAGTATCTGAGGCTGTATTCCCTGCTGATCCCCATGCTCTACTGCGATGCCATCACCGACGCCATGACCAAGGGACTGGGCCAGCAGAAAGCCTGTGTGCGCTACAATATTCTGACCTCGGCAATGGACGTTGTGTTTCTATACATATTATTGCCGAATTACGGCATGGATGGGTATTTTGCCAGCTTCCTCATAACGCATGTAGTGAACTTCTGTCTGAGCCTGCGCAGGCTCCTGAAGATCACCGGGGAAACGCTCCCCTTCTATATCCCGGCGCTGGCTGTGGCGGCTGCCGCGGCGGCGGTTTGGGGCGCGTCCCGGCTGGTACGGC
Organism: Oscillospiraceae bacterium; assembly: GCA_036300205.1. Taxonomy (GTDB): domain Bacteria; phylum Bacillota; class Clostridia; order Oscillospirales; family Oscillospiraceae; genus Faecousia. The sequence goes on along the minus strand of JAXJGV010000085.1, from coordinate 6,046 downwards.
CCTGTGTGCGGGTTGGGGTCTACCTTCTGCTGCTGGGAAGCCTGCTCACTCTGTTCCGGGTCACCGGGAGGGAAGATATCGCCTGGGTCAGGGGCCTGGTGAAAGGAAGGGCTGCTCTGTGATCTTTCGGAATATATAAAAAATGACCCGCATCAGCGGGTCATTTTGTGATTACAGGCTTTTCAGCACTTCCAGCAGGAAATTCCAGGTACGCTCGGTGGAGGCGATCTCCAGGCGCTCCCGGGTGGTGTGGATGTCATGCATCTGGGGGCCAATAGAGACGCAGTCCAGACCGGGCAGCTTCTCGCTGAACAGGCCGCATTCCAGGCCGGCATGGATGACTTCCACCTTGGGTTCCTTGCCGAACATGTCCTTGTAGACGGCCACCATGGTGTCCCGCAGGCGGGACTCCTTCTTGTATTCCCAGGCGGGGTACTCACCAACCTGGCTGTAAATGGCTTCGTAGAAATTGGCCAGGGTCTTCAGCTGCTCCAGCAGCTCCGTCTTTTCATTGTTCACAGAGCTGCGGACGGAGAAGGTAATATTGAATCGGTCGCCCAGCTTGACGATGCCCATATTCAGGCTGGTCTGTACCAGGCCCTCGATATCCTTGCTCCAGGACTGGACGCCGTTAGGGGCCGCGCAGAGCAGGCCAATGACCTTGGCCGTGGATTCGGTGGTCAGGCTGTTGCCGCCCAGGGCATCCACATCAAAGGCCTGAACGGTGACTTCCGGCTCGTCAAACTCCTCCCGAATCTCCGCCTGAAGCTCCTCCGCGATGGTATTGATCCGTTCCAGATGAATGCCCATGGCCACCAGGGTAGCCTGGCAGGAACGGGGAATGGCGTTGTCCTTGGTGCCGCCCGCCAGAGAAGTCAGGCACAGCGGCATGATCTTCTGAATGCGGTTCATAAATTCGCCCATGATCTGGTTGGCGTTGCCCCGCTTCAGGTGGATATCCGCGCCGGAGTGGCCGCCCTGAAGACCGTCCACCGCCAGCCGGATGCAGGGGCCGTAAACAGCCCGGCGCTCCACGGGGAGGCTGATGGTCGCAGTACAGCCGCCTGCGCAGGAAACCGTGAAGATCCCCTCGCCTTCAGAGTCCAGATTGATGAGCGTGCGGCCCTTCAGCTCGGACAGGTCAATGGCTGCGGCGCCCAACAGACCGATCTCTTCATCCACGGTGATGATGACCTCCAACGGCGGATGGGGGATGGATTTGTCCGCCAGGATGGCCATTGCCAGCGCCACGGCGATTCCGTTGTCCGCACCCAGAGTCGTGCCCTTGGCAAAAACCACGGAATCATCATGGGTCACATCCAGGCCCTCGGCGGCCATATCGATGGGACAGTCGGCGTCCTTTTCGCACACCATGTCCATGTGGCCCTGAAGGATAACGGGCTCGTGGTCCTCCATGCCGCAGGTTCCATCCGCGAACAGAATGACATTATTGACTTCGTCCTGAATATATCTCAGGCCATGCTCCTCGGCAAAGTTCACCAGATAGTCGGAAATCTGCTTGGTGTTCCGGGAACCGTGAGGGATGGCGCAAATCTCTTCGAAATAACCGAATACAGCGGCAGGCTCCAGACCTGCCAGTCTTTTCGCTTCCATAACTGTCGCTCCTTTTCCATAGTACATTCTCATTTTACCATATATTACCGCAAAAATCTACCCAAAGACGAGAGGAAATCCATCCTGTAATTCAGCACCAGGTAGAATCTTTCACGGTTCCAGCAGGAATCGCTTCAGCTTCTCCAGGTCATTGTTCAGGATCAGGTCTTCGTCCAAGTGCAGCTTTTCCAGCAGCTGCCGTGCCAGAGTAAAGTCTCCCACCGCGCTGGGATCGTGGGCATCGGTATTGACAATGATGTTTACTCCATGCTCCATGCAAAGCGGCAGCATTTTCGTATAGTTTTCCACGCAGTTGGGCCGCAGGCTGGGCTTACGCAGGGAACTGTTGTTCACTTCCAGCGCAACGCCGTATTCCTTCGCGCCCTGAACCAGGGCAGGATAATCCATAGGATAACTGTCCGCGTCCGGGTGGGAAATGAATTTTACCTTGGGGTTTTCCATACAGCGGATGACATTATCCGTATTCTTTATTTTTCCCGCATTCTCATAGCACAATCCGTGAATGCCCGCAACGGCATAGTCCAGGCAGTTCAGGTGGCGTTCATCCAGATCCACCGTGCCGGTATTCAGCACGTTAACTTCGCTGCCATAGAGCATTTCCACACCGGCAAGCATTCTGGGTGCGTCGATGATATTCCGGAAGTAAATCGGGTCCACTGTGCCGGGGATGCCGGGGCCGTGTTCCGTAACACCAATGAGCTTCAGGCCCCGGGCGGCTGCTTCGGCTGCCAGCTCCCGGACCGTGCCGAAGGCATGTCCGCTCATGATGGAATGCATGTGAACGTCTGCAACAAAAGGTTTCATAACATCAGTCCTTTCGTTTCTCATTTTAGCACAGCACAGAAGCGAAGTGCAAGAAAAATATGCAACGTTGCAGCAAAAAGGCTGCGGAAATTTCCGCAGCCTTTTTGCAATTTTGTCTCTTTAAATTTGGAGTTAGCGCAGAACCTATGCCGTTCGTCATCACATAGCGGTTATAAGGCTGCGATTTTCAGAGTGCTCCTCCATGTTCTGGTGACAGGCGGATGCATCATCCAAATTAAGTACCGGAAAGAAGCAAAGATGAAAACGTCCCTGGGCGTCCTTATCCACGGTGATCCGCACCGGATTCTCTTTTGCCCAGACGGGGTCGCTGTCAGCTTTTTCCTTCCAGTCTGCGTAGTATTCCACCACCGCATCATTGAGCTGCTCTTCCGCATCCAGCCTGGCCTGGGCGGCATCGTTGAGATCATCGTATTTTCCAAGGAAATACTGCTTTTTCTGAAACGTGATCTTGGCTACATATTTTCCCTTGATGAGGTAAACACCCCTCACACCGGTGGTATTGTTGCTGGGGATCTTCTTACTTTTGAGCATCTCCAGGGATGTACCCGACACATGGGTCAGGCGGGTATGCAGCTTCCGGTCGTTATCTTTCTTCTGACAGCCGCAGCTTTTCATATGGGTGTACAGCAGCCAGTTATAAGGAACATCCAGCTCGTTCCCGCAGTCACAGCGGCAGTGCCAGATCATGGTGCCGCCGCTGCCCCGCTTATCCGTGGGATAGAGGGCGGTAAGGCGGCTGAATTTCTGGCCGGTGATATCGGCGTAGCCATAATTCTTTTCGTGGGCTTTGCCGCCGCAGTGCGTCCGGCGTCCCGTGACGAGAAGGGTTCCGGGAACATCATACGATTCGCCGCAGGAGCACCGGCAGGTCCACCACACGCCGCCGTTTTTTCGCTGATACTCAGCTCTTTTCAGTACCGTCAAGCTGCCAAAGACCTGCCCGGTCAGCTCATGGGCATTCGTTTTCTTCTCATCGCTCATGGCGTATCCTGTTTGCCAATGGGCCGCAATACGCCCACCAGCACATAACGGGCGTTTTCATAATCGTATACACAGGTAGACAGAGACAGCAGCCTATCCTCTTCCGTCACTTCCACATCGGTCTGGAAGGTACTCGCGGAAATGGCTTTTTCCGCCAATTTATCCCGTTCTTCCACCATTTCCGGGATGGTATAGGCATCGGAAGTAGATGGAGTCACGTAACCCGCGATCAGCACGACTTTGTAATCCTGTTCCGGGGTCAGCAGGTATAATACAGGATGCGCGTTATAATATTCCTGCTTCCGGTATTCTTCCAGGGAGCCGAACATGGTGTCATTTTTCATATTGTGACCGTAAATAACGCTGTTCCAGCCAGAAAAATCCGGGGCGGCATTGCAGTCCAGGAACAGGGTGCCGTTAGGGTTCTGGGTGCCATCCAGCAGGCGGTAGAGATAGTAGTTGTTATCCTTTCCCTGAACCACGGGATAGTTGACCGGCGTATTCTCGCAGTAAAGCCACCCTACCACATCGCCGCATGTATCCAGCAGGGCGTCAAAGTCCACGGCGATGGGCGCGGTTTCCACGGAATCAGCGGCCTGCTCCGGGGGCTGGGCGGGAGCTGTAACGGCGTAGTCCTCCGCAATGCCGTCATACAGGTCCGAGCCTTCCCGGTAGAATTCCGAAATGCCGAAGAGCTTATTTCCGGCGAAAAGGATCAGAGCCAGACAGGCGGCGATCCAGAGAACGGTCAGGAGCTTTTTCATGTTTTAACCTCCGAAATGAGAAAGCAGCCCGCCCTGTTGGGCGGGCTGCTTACTTGCGTTTAACCCTGACTCTTTCTGCGCTTCTTCAGCACGAGGGGGATACACAGACCCACCATACCGACGATGAGCAGCGCAATGTAGGGTACGATGACGGTTTCATCCCCGGTCTTGGGGGTACCGTCGCTGTTGAACTGCTCGGCAGTGAACACCCAGTCCACTTCGCCAATCCGGTTAGCGTAGGCGTTGCCCAGCTCGATGGGCACTTCCAGCACCACCCGAAGTTCGGTGGACTGGCCACGGGAGAATTTGCCCAGGCAGATATTCTGGGACAGGCCGTCCAGTTCATCAGGAGAAGCCTGATAGATGACCTTGTCTCCCTGATAGACTGTCATGGACAGCTGGCTCAGGAAGTCATTCATGGATACCGCCGAATTGCCGGTGCTGACGGATTGGTTCGCCGCATCGTGGGGCACAGCCTTGAGATAGATTTTCACATAGTCACAGCCCCAGAAGCTATTCTTTACAGTAACGGTCTGCTCTACGGTGTCGCCGGGCATGACGCCCTTGAAATTGCCGAACAGGTCCGTGCCGGAATAATCACTGCCGGGGAAGAACACAAACTTCTCCGCGCCGCCCTCATAGGTGACGGAGGAAGTGGCAGCAGCAGCGGGCAGGGCCAAGGTAAAGACCAGCATCAATGCCAGCAGGGAGGAAATCATTTTTTTCATATTTTGTTTACCTCCCTTACTTTGCTGCAGCCGTCCAAGCAGCCTGAGCATTATCGCCAAGATTGGACTGAATGGCATCAGCAATAATGTCGATGCAGAGGGTGTATCCATCAGGTGCTTTCCCGTGAACAGGAGTTACTCTGGTGATCAGAGGTGAAGTTTTATCTTCATCGCTATCAGGATCATAGGGATCAACTGACTGATTATAGTAGTAATAGCCATCATCGGCTTGTGTCCAGTCTTCGCCAATTAATAAATTGTAATCCGTTCCACTGACGGGGACAGAAGATGCGATATGACCATCTGCATCCACCCAAGTCGCCACGATTGCAGAGCGGATGTAGGCGTCGGTATCGCCGGTGTTGGTCACAGTGACATTTTCCTTTACCGCATTACCGTCCTTCCAGCCGGGTTCGTTGATGGTGCAGGTAACTTTGGCAGCGATGAAAGTATTCTCCACTGCGCCAGTGTTGTCGACAAGATACGCCAGAGATCCGCCCACGACACCCACAACCAACATGACCACGGCCAGGACCAGCACAAATGATCGATTCCATTTCAAGGGACGCCGGCGGGAGCTTATCTGCTTGCCATTCATATGTTTTCCTCGATACATAATTCAGCGCCTCCTTTCTCAATTACTTGACCCAAAGACATTGTGAGTAGCCCAGCCGCCATTGAGCCAAAGATTCTTGTCACGAACATTTTTAACAATTACAGAAGCCGAACCATCTTCAATATCTTCCGGTTCTACGTTATAGGTTGTCTTGTCCGCCGTATAACGCCAAGACCAGGATTCTACTTCCTGAATGGTATAAGTATCCACAGGCAGGCCCACAATAGTTTTGGAAGTATCCCCTGTAATGACCACATCCATTGCAAGACCCTGGGTATTGGTCACGTGGAAAATATAGCTTTGCATTTGTTGCAACTGTTGTGTCAAACGCACTCGATTCAGTTGGAATACCATCAGTACTCTAAATGAGCAAATCTGAAAAATAAACAAAAGACACACCTAATATGGTACAATGAGGAAGAACCACCAACCACAAAGACCAAAAAGGTGTGCCTTATGGAAAACAGTATAACAGTCGGTGAAGAACTTCGCAAGTA
>JAXJGV010000084.1:0-25894 GCA_036300205.1 Oscillospiraceae bacterium | reverse complement strand
GTAGGGGGTCTTGTAGTAATTGCCTTCGGCAATGGCGCCGACACTCTGCCAGGCGGCCATGTTACCTACGCTGTCGTAGATGCTGTCGGGAGCGAAGATGATGACATCAGGATCCCAGACAAGGATCTGCTCCAGATCCACTTCGTTGCCGGCACCGCTGGAAACCACATCAGGCAGGTCTGCCAGATTGGCGGACATGGTGTTGATGGTCTCGGCGTGGAAGGAGCCTTCGGCGATGACGTTGACGCCAGCATCGCCCAGGCAGTACAGCAGAGTTTTCCGGGCACCGTCAGCGTCTACCTTTTCCATCAGAGCGGCGGTCATATCCAGCACGTTCTGGCAGTAGGTTGCCAGCTCTTCGGCTTTTTCTTCCCGGCCCACCAGCTCGCCCAGCGTGCGGTAGGCGTCGGGGGTGGTGGCGACGGTGGCGTCGATATGGACGAAGGGGATGCCAGTCTGCTCGGTCAGGGAGTTCATGTCTTCGACGATGGTGCTCTTGGCGTCACCGATGTCGATGACTACATCGGGGTCCGCGGCCAGCAGAGCTTCCAGATCCATTTCACCCTTGCCGCCGTAGAGCTGGCCGATCTCCGTCAGCTTGAAAATGTAAGCGGGCAGGTAGGCTTTGGCGTCCTCGGCGAAGGCGTTGGAAACGCCCACAAGCATATCACCGGCCAAGGGCAGGATGTACACCTGACTCAGGGGGCCGGAAATGGCGATCTTGGTCACTTCGTAAGGAAGTGTTACAGTGCGGCCGGTGGAATCGGTGAATTCACGGGTATCGGGGGTAGGTTCAACAGTGGTTTCCACAATGGTTTCCGCGGGAACTGCCGTGGTTTCAGGAGCAGCGGTGCTTTCCTCTGCCTTGGTGCTGCCGCAGCCGGCAAAGAGACCCAGCATCAGGCAAACAGCCAGCAGAATGGACAATAGACGCTTTTTCATTTGATTTCCTCCTTTACATTACGCGGAATACAGATCCGCGCCTTATCCTGATAGAGACTGACGATCTCTACATCCACACCGTAAAGCGCACGCATGGTCTGCTCGGTGAGAACGTCGGCAGGTTTTCCCTCTGTGAGGACGCGGCCGTTCTGGATGGCCAGAATGCGGTCGGAGAACATGTAGCTCTGCTCCGGGTGGTGGGTAGTCTGGATGACGGTGTAGCCCTCCCGGGCAAGGGCACGGGCCTGCTCCAGCACCAGAAGCTGATTTCCGAAGTCCAGATTGGCAGTAGGCTCGTCCAGCATCAGGCATGGCGCGTTCTGCACCAGCGCCCGGGCAATCATCACCAATTGCTGCTCGCCGCCGGAGAGCCGGTGGAAGCACCGCTGGGAAAGATGGGAGATACCCACCTTCTCCAACGCCCAGGCGCAGCGGTAATTATCGGCCTTGCTGGGACTGCGGAAGGGGGAAAGTCTGCTGGTGGTGCCCATGAGGACGATGTCGAAAACGCTGTAATTGAACACCGGACGGCTGGACTGGGGAATGTAGGCGATGTGCTTGGCTGCTTCCCGGATGGAGAAACTCCGGGCGTCAATGCCGTCCACCGTCACGGTACCGGTATAGCCCGACAGAAGCCCCAGCACACAGCGAAACAAGGTGCTTTTGCCCACGCCGTTGGGGCCAAGGATAGAGAGAAATTCTCCTTTGCCCACGGAAAAGCTGATGTTGTGCAGTACCGCGTGATCGCCGTAGGAAAAGCTTAAGTCTTTGACCTCAATGCTCATAGTGATCCCCCTTTCCGGTGATGAGCCACAGGAAGAACGGGGCCCCAATGAAAGCGGTGAGGATACCGATGGGGATACCGGCGGTAGTGGCGTTCCGGGAGACGTTGTCCACCACCAGCAGGAAGACGCTGCCGCCCAGCATGGAAGCGGGCATCAGGTAGCGGTAGTCGGAACCCACCAGACGGCGCATCATGTGGGGGATCACCAGGCCCACCCAGCCGATCATGCCGCTGACAGAGACTGCGGAGGCGGTGACCAGGGTGGAGCAAATGACGATCCACAGCCGGATCCGGGGGGCGTTGACACCCATGGCCCGGGCTTCGTCGTCTCCCATGGTGACGACGTTCAGCTGCCACCGCAGGAGCAGCAGGGGGATCAGGCCTGCCAGCATGGGCGTCAGCACGAAGCCGATGTACGACCACTGGGCACCGGACAGGCTGCCCATGAGCCAGTAGGTGATCTGAGGGAGCTTGTTGTTGGGGTCGGCTGCCAGCTTGATGAAGGAGGTGCCCGACTGAAACAGGGAGGACACCATGATACCCGCCAACACCAGTCCCAGCACCCGGTCGCCCTTGGCGTGGCGGCTGACGGTGAACACCAACGCCACGGTCAGCAGGCTCATGGCGAAAGCACTGAGGGTGATGCCTACGCTGGAAAGGCCGATGAGGATGGCCAGCGCCGCACCGAAACCGGCGCCGGCGGACGCGCCCAGAATATCGGGGGAAGCCATGGGGTTCTGGAAGACGCCCTGATAGCTGGCGCCTGCGACGGCAAGGCACGCGCCCACCAGTACGCTTAAGATGACCCGGGGCAGCCGGATATTCCAGACCGCGGCTTCCATCTGGGGCGTCCAGAAGGCTTCAATGGGAAGGCCCAATTTGCTTCCCAGAATGCCCAACAGCTCTTTCAAGGGTACAGGGTAACGTCCCAGGGTGAAGGACAGCAGGATGGACAGAATCAGCGTTGCCGCCAGGATCAGCACCGTGGAGCGGTGCTTTTTTTCTGCTGTGTTCATAGGCGGTCCCTCGTCAGCAGGAAGGGCTTGCCCATGGGATAGGGCGGGCCGGAGATCTCTTTGGTGATCTTCTCTTTCATGCCGTCCACATTGGTGATGACCAGCCCCGCAATGCGGTGGATGCCCAGATCCAGCAGCGCCGGACACATGGGGCAACTGGGCCCCGCCAGAATGGTGCAGGCGTTCCGGGAAATTTCCAGCAGATGGGGCAGGGTCTTGTTCACCAGGGTGGAGGCCGTCATGATGATGATATCACACTGGGGGATCAGCCAATCACAGGCGGAGTCCGGATAGTCCCCAGGGCGGGGATTGCGTTCCAGGATCCGCACCGAGGCGGCCTGTTCATACACGGAAGACGGCATATTCAGATGCCCAACTACGCCGATATGCTTTCCCCGGAGGTCGAGGCCGTCGGTGCAGTATTTTTCAAAGGGTTCGTAGGCTCCCAGCTGTTCCAGACGCCGGGGGGTGTTATAGTAAGCGTTGACCGCCGCCATGCCGAAGCTGGCCTCCGTCAGGTTCCAGCTTTTGGCTGCCTGGGCCAAAAACTTCAAAGGGCTCCCCGGATAAGGCCCTTTCAGCAGTCGGGGAGCGGTGTCCAAGGGGGTGGTCATGGCCATGCCGAAGGAAGTTTCGGTTTCCACAGCTGTCCAGCATTCCCCCATCAGGGTGCCCGTGACTACGGCATCCGTGGAGATACCGTCGATCAAAGTGTCATAAAGTTCAAAAAAGTGATGCATCCGCATACTCCTTTACCCAGGCCTGCGCCAGACGCAGCGCCTGTTCGTCAAACTGCCCGCATTCGTACAGGAGGGTGTTTTCGTCCTCCCGCAGGGCCTTGCGCAGGTTTTGCACGGCAATTTCGTATTCTTCCGTCAGTCCCAGAGCCCGGATCAGAGCGTCCGCCGGGGCTTCCCCCTTCATCACGCCCAGGATGGGCACGTCGCTTGCCAGAACTCCATCCAGCGCTGCCGTAAATTCAGGGCACAGCAGTTCGATACCACCGATCTCATCCAGGATCAGGACATCTCCATCCAAAAGGGAAGCGCCCAAATTCTGAAATACTTCCAGGTATACTTCCGGTTTCCCGGAGGAAAAGTCCAGAAAAGTTTCCCGTTTCATGCAGTCCGGGCTTTCCAGGTAAAAGGATTGGGCGTGTCCATCTGAACCCAGGACGCGTTTTGTGAGGAAACCGCCGAAATTCGGGAGCTTTGCGCCGACGGCACGGTCGATGGTGGTGCTTTTTCCGCAGCCCATGGGGCCGGTCAAAAACAAATGCCGTTTCATAACCCGTTGCGCTCTGCCCGGTGGAGGATCATCTGGGCGGCAATGGAGATGGCGATCTCCGCAGGGGTCTCGCCCTTGATATTCAGGCCGATGGGAGTGGTCACCAGGTCAAGCTCCTCCTCAACCAGGCCGTATTCCTCTTGCAGCGTCTTACGGACACCGGCGGCCTTGAATTTGCTGCCGATGACGCCGCAGTAGGTGGGGCGGCATTTCAGCACCTGGGCTTGGACGACGGTGTCGTAGGCGTGGCCCCGGGTCATGACGCAGACATAATCCTCGCCGCCAATGGTGCAGTAATCGCTGATTTTGCGGAAATCTCCCAGAATGACCTCCTCCGCACCGGGGAACAGGTCTTTATTTGCAAAGGCTTCCCGGTCGTCCATCACCACGCACCGGAAGCCCACATGATGAAGCACCGGCACCAGCTCCTGGGCCACATGTCCGCCGCCGAAAATGTATACCCGACCGGAGGTGTTGATCTGTTCGATGTACAGGTCCTTTCCTTCCTCCTGCAAACGGTGAGGATGGCGGGTCAGATGCTCAGACAGGGCAGTGTTGGACTTGTCCGTCAGAGACAGGGTACCTCCTGCGGCGATATCCGAAATCAACCACAGGTCGCTGCCCTCAGCAAACCGGACTTCCGCCTCTGCCGCCAGGGTGATGGTGGCGGGGTCGTGGGCAGGAATGTAGTGGAAAAACACATTGCAGGCGCCGCCGCAGATCATGCCTAAGTTTTGGACATCATCCTTGGTCAGGGTAAAGTCGTGACCGTAGGAGCTTTTGCTTTCCAGGACAGTCTGGGCAATCTTCTCAGAGCGGTATTCCACCGCGCCGCCGCCGATGGTGCCGCAGATGCGGCCCTGACTGCTGATGAGCATCCGGGCACCTGCACCCCGGGGGGTGGCACCGGAAGAGGCGATGACGGTGACCAGAACCAGGTCTTCTCCCTGTTCCAGATAGGTCTTCATGGTTTTCAACATTTCACGCATAGTCAAATTCCTCCTCTATGATAAAGGTTCCATTGTCCCAAAGGAGCGGAACGATCTGGGCATATCCGGGCTTATACCAGCGCCCGCCCAAGTCTTGCAGAAACAGCGCGATGACACCGCCGTGGGCGACTACCGCAAGATCTCCTTCCGCGGCGGACACGGCATGGGTCATGGCCTTCTGAAACCGGGACAGTCCCGCCTCATTATCCTCCGCCCCTGGAAGGGGAAGGGTCCGGTCCGTTGCCCGGGCAGCGTACAGCTCCGGATAGCGGAGCCGGATCTCGTCAAAGGTCAGCCCGTCCCACTCTCCTGCGGAGAGTTCCTGTAAATCTTCCAGAATGGTAACGGGAAGCCCGATGGCCTGGGCCGTCTGCACAGCCCGGATCAGGGGACTGGAGTAAACGCTGGTTACCGGCGGTAGCTTTGCGACCATTTCTTTTGCCTGAGCATGACCCTTCGGGCATAAGGGCAGGTCGGTGCGCCCCAGGCACATCCGCTTCCCATTCGGAAAATCCGGCAGGCCGTGGCGGATCAGGTAGACATGCTTCATTCAAACAGCCCTCCGAAGTAGCCCTCGTACAGGTCGTTTGCCTGTTCCTTCAGTTTTAATTCGTAGGCATTATAGCGTTCCAGCAGGAGTCGGCCTCGGTCCGTCAGCACGCTGGTGCTGCCCTTGGCACCGCCCTGGCTGCGTTCGATCAGGGGGTAGTTCAGCTGGCTTTCCAGGGTGCGAATGATGTTCCAGCAGCTACTGTAGCTCAGCTGCATCCGCTGTCCCGCTGCCCGGACGGATTTCGTTTCATCAACGAGCATCAGCAGCATGGCGATCTTGCTGTCGAAGAAGGGCTTTTCCCGGCTCAGGGAAACGCTGACCACGGGCCGCACCAGCTGGGAATTGTGATAGTCCAGAAGCTGAGAGAAATCCTCCGGGGTGTCAGCATCGTGGATGGTGCCGGGGTCGTTCACCTCTACCCGGACCAGGGGGGCGCTGCAGCGATCCATGGCACCCTTCAGACCCTGTTCGCCGCTGTCATTCAGAATCTCCGGCAGCAAGGAACTGGCGATGAGGATGGGGTGGCCCTGCTTTCCGTCGCACACGGGGCAGGCAAGGCAGGCACCGGAATCCAACAGGGCCCGGACGGTGTGGGCGGTAAAGAGGGGGACGTCCACCGGGGTAAAGAGAATCTGGTCACACTTGTCCTGCAAATAAGACAATCCGATCTTTGCGGAGTCGAACATCTGGGTGGTCTGGTAGGCTTCGTTGCGCAGGAAGATGATGCCGTTGCCCGCCAGATGACGCTCCAAGGTGACAGCGTTGTAGCCCGTGACCATGACGATTTTGCTGACCCCTGCCTGGTGGAGCGTGGCAATGACCCGCTGAGCAACGGAAATGGAGCCGATGTTCAGCATGGGCTTGAAATCCCCCATCCGGGACGACATTCCCGCGGCGACGATCAATGCGGCAGTCTGCATAAGCTTTCCTCCTCAAGTTGCATTGAAAAGCGAATTGCATTTTCTTGCGAGTTGTTTTAGATTACTATACGACTTTTTGGATGAGTTGTAAAGAAAAAGGTTTTTGCGTCTTGTAAAATTGTGCAAATTTGATATAATGGACACAAGCTTTTTGGAGGGGTTATCGTTATGGGTATTTATGTGTGGGGAACCGGCTGCGGCGCGTCGGAGCTGATCGAGCAGGGACTTTCGCTGGACCGCATTGAAGCCTTCGTGGACAGCTTTCCCTCCGGGGATACGTTTCTGGACAAGCCGGTGCTGCTTCCCCGGCAGCTTCCGGTGGAGAATTGTGACCTGCTGATCGTTACCACCCGTCATGCCGACGCGGTGGCGGAAACCTGCGCCGGCTTGGGTATCCCGGAGGAGAAGGTGCTATACCTGAAAAACAATTACAAACTATGGGACAGGAATCAGGCCTGTCATGCCGGAGACATCTTGGGTCAGGAACTGCTCCGCTGCCTGCTTCCCAGGCAGCATATTGTGCCCACCCCGGCCCAATTGGCGGATACTCGGCTGCAGGAGCGGGACTTGAGCAACGACTATGTACGCCTGGCTACCCTGGAACTGCTGTGCCGCAGATTGGCAGAGGTCCCCGGTGCGGCAGCTGAGTTGGGCGTCTATAAAGGCTGGTTTGCCCGGTGCATCAACCAGCTGCTGCCGGAGCGGAAGCTGTATTTGTTCGACAGCTTTGAAGGCTTTGCCCCGGAAGATGGTGCTTCCAAGTCTTTCCATGCCGCCCATGCAAATACGGCGGCAGAAAAAGTTCTGGACATCATGCCCCACCGGTCAAGGATTACGGTGAAGCCGGGCTTTTTCCCGGAGTCGCTGGGCGGCCTGGAGGAACGGTTCTGCCTGGTGTCGTTGGATGTGGACTTTGAACAGGCTACCTTTGACGGACTTCGGTATTTCTGGCCCCGGCTGGAGCCGGGCGGATATCTTTTGCTCCATGACTGGGGCAGCCCCAAACTTCCCGGTGTGGCCCGGGCGTTGACCGCCTACGAGGATGAGCTGGGGCGGAAGCTGCCCGCCGTCCCCCTGTGCGATATGGGCGGCACGCTGGTGCTGTGCAAGCAAGAAATTGAATAAATTGTAAAGAAAATTCCTAATTTTACGGCAGCGGTTGTGCAAAATGCACAACCGCTGCCGTGCTTTTTCTGCGACTTGCATTTACTTACAAGTTGTAATTGATCTGCCGGCTAAGATACAATAAAAATGTGGCATAGCATGCCAATGTGCAGTTTTGAACCGAAGGTGAAAGCATGGAAGGAAAGATTTTCGAAATTTCCGCGAAAGAGGTAACCATTGAAGTTGTGGACGAGGCCACCGGGAAGGTATACCGCCGCACCCTCCCCATTGACTATTACGAGACCGCCAACGGTCTGGTGCTTCGGGGAGAAAATCTGGACGGCAGTATTTCCCAGCTGGTTTTCTATTCGGCACGGGGCATGCAGCGCATGCAGGACCTGACGGGCAAAGGCCCCGATGAGGATCCTTGCGGCGGCCACAGTCACTGAAAAATCCGTAGCATCTACATATTAAAGGAGGAAACGGTATTATGATTAAGAAGACACTGGTAATCAACGGCGTAACCCGCAATATCCTGGTGAACGAGAACGAGACCCTCGCCACCTTCCTGCGTGAGCGCCTGCTGCTGACCGGCTGTAAGATCGGCTGCGGCGAGGGCCACTGCGGTGCATGTAACGTCATTGTCGACGGCAAGGTCACCCGCTCCTGCGTCGTCAAGATGGGCAGAGTGAAGGACGGCGCCAACATCACCACCATCGAAGGCATCGGTACCATTTCCGATATGCATCCCCTGCAGGTTGCCTGGATGGCCCATGGCTGCGCACAGTGCGGCTTCTGCTCCCCCGGCTTCATCATGTCCGCCAAGGTCCTGCTGGACAACAACGATTCTCCCACCCGCGAAGAGGTCCGCGACTGGTTCCAGAAGAATCGGAACCTGTGCCGCTGCACCGGTTACAAGCCCCTGGTGGACGCCGTTATGGATGCTGCCCGTGTAGTCCGCGGCGAGATCACCAAGGAAGATTTGATCTTCAAGCCCACCGGCGACTCCATCGTGGGCACTAAGTACATCCGTCCCTCCGCAGCCCAGAAGGTCACCGGTACCTGGGACTTCGGCGCTGACGACGCTCTGAAGATGCCCGAAGGCACCCTGCGTCTGGCTCTGGTCCAGGCCAAGGTCTCCCACGCTCTGCTGAAGGGTGTTGACACTTCCGAAGCTGAGAAGATGCCTGGCGTCGAGAAGATCATCACCGCCAAGGACATCATCGCTGCCGGCGGCAAGAACCGGATCAACGGCCTGGTCATGCTGCCCCTGAACAACAAGTGCGACGGCTGGGACCGTCCCGTCCTGTGTGACGAGAAGATCTTCCAGTTCGGCGACGCTATTGCCATCGTTGCCGCCGACACCGAGGCCCATGCCCGTGCCGCTGCCGACGCTGTCAAGGTGGAGATCGAAGAGCTGCCCGCTTACATGAACGCCATGGACGCCATTGCCGAAGACGCAATCGAAATCCATCCCGGCGTGCCCAACGCTTACTACGAGACCAACTGTATCAAGGGTCCCGATATTGACTTCGACGCTGCTCCCAACGTCATCGAGATCGAGTCCTACTGCTCCCGTCAGCCCCATCTGCACCTGGAACCCGACTGCGGCTACGCCTACATCGATGAGGACGGCATGGTCACCGTCCACTCCAAGTCCATCGGCATCCATCTGCATATGCCCATGATCGCTGACGGCATCGGCGTTCCCATGGACAAGCTGCGTATCGTCCAGAACCACGCCGGCGGTACCTTCGGCTACAAGTTCTCCCCCACCAACGAGGCCATCCTGGGTGCCGCTGCCAAGATCCTGCAGAGGCCTGTCTCCCTGGTCTTCAACCAGTTCCAGAACATCACCTACACCGGCAAGCGCAGCCCCGCTTTCATGAACATCAAGCTGGCTGCTGACGAGAAGGGCAAGATCCTGGGCCTGTGGGGCAACAACTATGTGGACCATGGTCCTTACTCTGAGTTCGGCGACCTGCTGACCCATCGTTTGAGCCAGTTCGTGGGCGCAGGCTACGACATCCCCACCATCCGCAACAAGTCCACCACCGTCTTCACCAACCATGCATGGGGCTCCGCTTTCCGTGCTTACGGCTCTCCCCAGTCCTTCATGGGCTCTGAGATCGCCATCGACGTGCTGGCTGCTCATATGGGCATGGATCCCTTCGACATCCGTGAGCTGAACTGCTACAAGGAATCCGAGCATTCCACCATCCCCACCGGATATGCTCCCGACGTCTATTGCCTGGAAGAGATGTACAAGCAGGCCCGTCCTCTGTACGAAGCAGGCAAGAAGCGCGTCGCTGAGAAGAACGCCGCTTCCGATGGCCGCTACAAGTACGGTATCGGCGTTGCCTCCGGCGTTTACGGCTGCGGCCTGGACGGCGTTGACTCCTCTCAGGCTTACGCGGAACTGAATCCCGACGGCACCGTCACCATGTACGCTTCCTGGGAAGACCATGGTCAGGGCGCTGACATGGGCGTTCTGGTCTCCGCTCACGAGACCCTGCGTCAGGCTGGCATTAAGCCCGAGCAGATCCGCCTGGTGATGAACGACACCAAGATCACCCCCAACTCCGGCCCCGCCGGTGGTTCCCGCTCTCAGGTCATGTCCGGCAACGCCTGCCGTCTGGCAGCTGAGAACCTGGTCGCTGCCATGAAGAAGGAAGACGGCACCTACCGCACCTACGATGAGATGAAGGCGGAAGGCATTGAGACCAAGGTCCTGGGCCAGTGGGTTACCGACTACTGCGCCGAGCATCCCGTGGATCAGGCCACGGCTCAGGGCGATCCCTTCGCAACCTATATGTACACCCTGTTCCTGCCCGAGGTCTGCGTCGATACCCAGACCGGTAAGGTTAAGGTTGAAAAGTTCACCTGCGTGGCTGACGTGGGCACCATCATGAACAAGCTGCTGGTGGACGGCAACTTCTACGGCGGCCTGGCCCAGGGCATCGGCCTGGCTCTGACCGAGGACTTCGAGGATCTGACCAAGCACACCAGCCTGAAGAACTGCGGTATTCCTTATCCCAAGGATATCCCCGATGACATCGAGCTGCACTATACCCAGACCTATCGCCCCAACGGTCCTTACGGCGCAGCCGGCTGCGGCGAGGCTCCCCTGGACGCTCCTCACCCCGCCATCCTGAACGCCATCTTCAACGCCACCGGCGCACGTATCACCAGAGTTCCCGCTCTGCCCGAGGTGGTCCTGGCCGCGCTGAAGGATCTGGAAAAGTAATTCACAAGTGAAGTAAGGTATGATACAATAGAGAGGCGGGCAACCGCCTCTCTACCCCTATAGTGCCCAAAAGTGTAGGGCGGGGGCTTGCTCCCGCCCTACGAACATATTTTGAGGGGAGTGACCAATGTGCTCATTGAAGAACGCGCCTCCACCCATGTATACCGGCAGAAGCGCCTGTTTACCAAGGAGGAGCTGGAAGCCAGGGAATGCCTTTGCGTCCACGAGCAGCCCGCCTACTGCAATGCCGCCTGCCCGCTGAAGCTGGATACCAAGGCCATGATGGCAGCTGTGGCAGCGGCAGATTTCAATAAGGCTCTGGCGCTGTATGAAAAGATCACGCCCTTCCCCCAGATCCTGTCTGCCGGATGTGAAGCCCCCTGTGAAGGAAAGTGCAAACTCCGGGAGCTTAGCGACGGCATCGCTATCCGGGAGCTGGAAGCCGCCGCGGTCCGTTACGGTGAAAAGCCCAAAAAACGGGGTCTGCTGCGGAAGAAGACGAAAAAATGTGCCGTCTTTGGCGCGGATCTGTTCACCCTGTTCCTGGCGGGGGAGCTGAACAGGAAGATGTATCCGGTAACGGTGTACTGTGACCAGGAGAACTATGCTTCTGTGGTTGCCGCCTGTGTGCCGGAACTGCCGGAGGAACTCCGGCTATCCACCGCCAAAGACCTGTCCAAAATGGACATTCAATTTGAATGGAACGCAGACCCGGCGGCAGCTTATGCCGCTTCTGCGACGAAATATGATATTTGCTGTGCCGACTACGCAACGGCAGCGGCCCTGTTCCCCGGTCTGGAAGTTGACGAAACGGTCATGGTCTGCCGGGAGCAGAAGCTCATCACCGGAAAGACCGAGGGCGTCCTGGGCGCGGCTTTTGGGGCGAAAAAGGCCGCCCTGTCTGCTGACCGGCTGGCTCAGAATCTGGATCCAAGCAATACCCGGGGCGAGGAAGGCAGCGTGGAGACAAGGCTGTATACCTCCCTGAAAGGGGTGAAGCCGACAAAGCGCATTCCCTGTGTGGACAAAGAAAGCGCCATTTCTGAAGCGGTCCGCTGCATCCAATGTCGCTGTGATGAGTGCATCAAGGGCTGCGCCTATTTGCAGCATTACAACAAATTCCCCCGTGTCCTGACCCGGGAGATCTACAACAACGTGTCCATCATCATGGGCGACCACATGATGAATAAGCCCATCAACGCCTGCAGCCTCTGCGGCCAGTGTACGGTCCTCTGTCCCAACGGCTACGACATGGCAGAGATTTGCCACATGGCCCGGCAGAATATGGTGTTTACCGGGAAAATGCCCCTGGCGCCCCATGAATTTGCCCTGATGGATATGGTATTTTCCAACGATGAAGCTTTCCTCTGCCGTCCCCAGCCTGGGTACGACAAGTGCAAATATGTATTTTTCCCCGGCTGCCAGGCCACGGCCATTGCCCCGGCCACCGTCCGGGCGGCTTATCTGGATCTGTGCAGCCGACTGGAGGACGGCGTGGCCCTGATGCTGGGCTGCTGCGGCGCCATCTGTGACTGGGCAGGACGATATGAGCTGTATGAGGATACTGTCAAATTCCTGGATGAAAAGTTAGAGGAATTGGGTAGCCCCACTGTAATCGCCGGATGTCCCACCTGCAAAAAAGAGCTGTCCACTCATGAAGGAATGGAAATCCATGGTATCTGGGAAGTTCTGGAAGAGATCGGTCTGCCGGAAAAGGCGAGGCGCCTGGACAAGCCCATTGCCCTGCACGACGCCTGCGGCGCGAGAGGGGATGCCGAAACCCAGCAATCCATCCGCCGCATCGCGGAAAGCCTGGGCTGCCAGGTGGCAGACACCCCCTACTCTGGGGACAAGTCCCCCTGCTGCGGCTATGGCGGCCTGACCCAGTACACAAACCGGGAAGTGGCGAAGGAAATGACGGAGAAGTGTCTAGAACGTTCAGACCTGCCGTATTTAAGCTACTGCATGGCCTGCCGGGACCGGTTCGCCCGGGAGGGCCGGGAGTCCATGCACCTGCTGGAGCTGGTCTATGGCACCGCTGCCGACCACTGCCCGGACATCAGCGCCAAGCGGTATAACCGCTTAGGGCTGAAAAACGAACTGTTAAGCGAAGTTTGGAACGAGGAGGTGGAAGCCATGGATCTGGGCTTCACCATTGACTATACCCCCGAGGCGGAAGAAATGATGGACGACCGCATGATTTTGAAAACTGACGTGATCCGGGTCCTTCAAAATCTTCGGGAAACCGGAGAGGCCATTCAGGATGAAGAATCCGGGCTCATTGTCACCCGGGCAAGACTGGGCAACGTGACCTTCTGGGTCAAGTACACCGAAACGGACACCGGCTACCTGGTCCACCGGGCCTACAGTCACCGCATGAATGTAATAAACAGGCTGTAAGGATGGATTCATGTGCGGCACCACCAAATATGTCATCCTGAGCGAAACGAAGTGGAGTCGAAGGATTTACGCACTATTGTTTCCCTTAAGGAGAACAGAAGTGCGTGGATCCTTCGACTCGCTGCGCTCGCTTAGGATGACAACGTTTCAACATAAGGAGAAACACAATGGCAACTGAAAAGAATTACTACACCATAGACCCGGAGGGGAAGCTGACCTGCATGAAGTGCAAGTGCAAGCTCCACAAGGGAAAGGCCAAATTCATGTACCTGGACAACGGCTTCCCAGTGGAGCTGCCGGTATGCCCCAGCTGCGGGTTCGTGTATGTCCCCGAGGAACTGGCGTTGGGTAAGGTGCTTTCCGTGGAGAAAGCCCTGGAGGATAAGTGATGCTGGGCCACCCGGGCGGCGAACAGCACAGCCGCTATCTCATTGAACTGGCTTTCCTGGAAAAAGATGCTGCCTGGCTGGACATGGGCGCGGGGGACGGCGGCGCCGTCCGTTTGCTTCGAAGCCTTGGCTATGAGGCTCAGGGCATCGACCTGGCCCCCAGGGGTGACGATGTGGACAAGGGGGATTACCTCGCCGCACCCTATGGGAACGACACCTTTGACGGCATTCTCTCCCAGTGCAGCTTCTACGTCAGCGGCAACGTGCCCGGCGCGCTGAAAGAAGCTGGACGGATGCTGAAAAAGGGTGGCAAGCTGGTGTTTTCCGACGTGACGGAGGATGTGGTGGGGCTCCTGAATCAGGCCCGCCAGGCAGGCTTCGCTGTACGGCATCTGGAGGACCTGACAGATACCTGGCGGGAATACTACCTGGAAGCCCTGTGGACCCAGGACGATGTCTGCCTGCCAAGAGGGAAGAAATTCAGCTATGTGCTGTTTGTCTGTGAAAGGATGTGAAGGAAATGGACCTGGAAGAACGGATCATGGAACTGAGCCGCTATGGCTACGCCTGCGGGCAAATTCTTGCCATTTTACTGCTGGACACCATTGGGGAGGAGAATTCTGCCCTGGTGCGGTGTATGCAGGGGCTTAACGGCGGCATCGGAGGCTCCGGCGACGTCTGCGGCTGCATGGCGGCGGGCTGCTGCCTGATCTCCTGGTTCACCGGAAAGCCCGGCGATACGGAATTTGACAGCCCCCACCACAAGGGAGCCATGGGAGAATTTACCCAGTGGTTCACAGAAGAAATGGAATTGGAGTACCAGGGAATTGACTGCCGGGACATTGTTGGCACCAATCCCGCGAAAAAAGTCCAGTATTGTCCCAACATCATTGCCTCTACCTACGAAAAGTGTATGGAGATCCTGGAAAACAGGGGGTTAGTGTAAGTGGAAATCGGAAAAACCATGTCTGTCTGTCCCGTATGCCTGAGTAAGATTCCGGCGAAAAAGGTCGTGGGGACGGATGGGAATATTTATATGGAAAAGCAATGCTGGGAGCATGGCCAGTTTAGAACGCTGATTTGGGAAGGCGACCTGGACAGCTACATGGCGTGGGCAGCGGGAGATGCCAACGGCATTGTTACCCCGGCCCGTGCCCAGCCCGTGGAGAAGGGCTGCCCTTACGACTGCGGCCTGTGCCAGAACCATGAGCGGGACGGCTGCTGTGTTCTGCTGGAGCTGACCAATCGCTGTAACCTCCGCTGCCCCGTGTGCTTTGCCAGTGCTGGGGAGCAGAAGCCCTATGATCTGCCCCTGGAGGAGATTGGCCGTCAGTATGACCTGTTGATGGAGCGGGGCGGTCCTTTCAATATTCAGCTGTCTGGCGGCGAACCTACCATGCGGGATGATCTGGACAAAATCATTGCGCTTGGCAAAGAGAAGGGTTTCACATTCTTCCAGCTGAACACCAACGGTCTGCGGCTGGCCAACGAGGCGGGCTATGCCCGGCATCTGGCCCATGCTGGAGTCAGTACCGTATTTTTGCAGTTCGACGGCCTGGACGATGAGATTTACCGTGTTCTCCGGGGTGCGCCTCTGCTGGATACCAAGATCAGAGCGATCGACAACTGTAAGGACGCAGGTTTGCCGGTGGTACTGGTGCCGACGGTGGCCCCCGGCGTCAACGACCATGTATTGGGAGACATTCTCCGGTTCGCCCTGAGCCGGACTCCTCATGTCCGGGGCGTCCACATCCAGCCCATTTCCTATTTCGGCCGATGTGGCCTGGACGCACCGGAGGTGCGCCTGACGATCCCCAGCGTTCTGCGGAAGATCGACGAGCAGATGGATGGGCTTATGAAAATCACCGATTTTGGTGGTGGCGGCGCGGAGAGCCCCTATTGCTCCTTCCACGCAAGCTTCATGCGCCGGAAGGATGGCACCATGAAAGCTCTGCCCCGGCGGCGGAGCCAGTGCTGCTGCGTCAAATCCAGCGAGGCCCGGGATTTCGTCTCCCAGCAGTGGAGCGGCAAGGCCACCGGCTGTGATGGTGATGAAGCCACCTCCTCCCTGGATGAATTCTTGCAGCAGGCGGTGGAAAACACCTTTACCGTATCCGGCATGGTATTTCAGGATGCATGGAATCTGGACCTTGACCGTCTGCGACGTTGCTACATCTGCGAGGTGGACACGGATAAGGGCATGGTGCCTTTCTGCGCTTACAACCTGACGGATATAAACGGTCACGCATTGTATCGAAAATGAGAAGAACAAAACTGGAAAATTGGATCTGTAAAACCGAAGCCCTCCCGGAACTGACCCGGGAGGGCTTGGAGGCGTTGCAGTTATGGCGTCTGAATGAAACATTGACCCGCCTGAAACAGCGGGGCGGGATCTATGCAGCGTATCCTGACAAACTGGAAACACTGGCACAGCTGCAAACTCTGCCCTTTACCACTCCGGAAATGCTCTCCGCCAATCCCGGGAAATTCCTGCTGACCAGCCAGTCAGAGGTCAGCCGTGTCATCTCTGGGGCCACTTCCGGCACCACAGGGCCTGCCAAGCGGGTGTTCTACACGGAGCGGGATACGGAGCATACCATTGGTTTTTTTGCCGCGGGGATCTCCGAAATGCTGGCTCCGGGGGAAAAGTGCTTCATCGCCTTTCCTTTCACTGGCCCCTTCGGGCTGGGGGATCTGATTGCCAAAGCCGTGGAACGGTTGGGCGGCGAACCTATCAGGGCAGGCTTCGGCCAGACCTGGGGCGAGATGTGCAGCTTGGTGCGCCAGACCCAGCCGGAGACCTACATCGGTTTCCCAGTGACGCTTTTGAGCTTGGCCCGGATGTATGGCCCCGGCGTTCCCATTCAGCGGGCTTTGGTATCCGGCGATGCCTGCCCGGAAGGAGTCATGGAAGAACTGGAAAAATTACTGGGCAGCAGGCTCTATCCCCACTACGGCAGCCGGGAGTGCGGCCTAGGAGGCGCGGTGACCTGCCAGGCCTTTGAGGGAATGCACCTCCGGGAAAACCATATCATTCCTGAAATCATTGATGAACATGGCAATGTCCTGGCTGATGGGGAATACGGTGAATTGGTGATCACCACCATCGGCGCCGAGGCCATGCCCCTGATCCGCTACCGGACGGGGGACTATACCCGCATCCTGCCGCCCTGCCCCTGTGGCGGCGTAACGAAACGGCTGGATACCGTTTCCCGCAAGGAGAGCCTGATCGCCATTGAGCAGCTGGACAGTGTATTGTTCCGGATTCCCGAGTTGGTGGATTATCGGGTCAGATATGATCAAGGTTTAAAGCTGGAAGCCCGTCTGCTTACGCTGGCTGTGGAAAAGCAAGTCCGAGAGAAAACAGCAGCGTTGTATCCCAAGGAACCTGTCGATGTTTGTGCGGCAGAAATCACACTGTCTGAACGTCCTATGTATCTGGGAAAACGTGGGGTGGATTTTGGAAGAACAGTGCGCTAGTCATGTATACCTTCCTGCGGAAGTGGAAGTGCATACGCTCTTTCCGGAGCATAGCAATATTGTTTGCGTGGAGAAAATCGCAATATTCATTCGAGCCAGTTGATTTGCGTAAAACGCAAACAGGCTTGAAAGAATCGAGGAATTTCCATAACTTTTTGAAAGAATAATGTTGGGCCATTTTTGAGGGAGTCAAAGCTTTTTGCCCTCTTTTTTGGATTTTGTATTAACCTTCGGGTATTCTTCTTGAAATTTAAACCTCTAGTTGTTAACTGCAAGAGGATTTATTTGTTTATAAAGACTATTCAACAGAAAAGCACATATGGACAGTTCTGATAGGGTGACTTTTTAAGCAAATATGGTATCCAGAATCTCATTCCGGGTGATCTGGCCGAAGTAGCTTCGTAAGGAAAACTGGGCCAAAATCGTTTCTGCATCTGCCCGCTGACAGGGACAGCCCTTGAGTGCGGCTTCGACTGGGTGCAGGGAGCAGGCGGAGAGAAAGTCCCCCAGGAAAGCAATGTTTTGGATCCGACCCTGGGCGATATCCAGACGGACTTCCAAAGTCCCGCCAGGGAAGCGGGCTTTATTGGTGTACTGATATTGGGGCGTGCGGCCGAAATTCCATTCCCAGCTGTCATATTTTTCTTCCTTCAGCCTTTGCGCTTCTGCGAGAGTGGCTTCCGGCAGGGTAGCAGGATGAAGACCATTCCCGGCGAGGGTGTTTTTCAGATACTGCCAGAATGCTGGAAGGGCCATATCTTCTGTCAGGTGTTCCCGGATATTGCCGATCCGGCTGCGGACCGAAGGGGTGTTCTTGGCGCGGAATTTTTCCGAATCGCTCCGGAGAGCTTCTGCCGCCATGGCGAGGTCAGAATCAAACAGCAGGGTCCCGTGGTGCAGGATCCGGTGGCGGAAGAATCGCTGGGCAGTACCGGATACCTTTTGGCCGCTTACCAGAATGTCATTCCGTCCGGTGGCCTCGGCGTCGAGCCCCAGATCACGAAGGGCTTTCACGATGGGAGCCGTGAACCGGGAGATTGCGGCGTCTTCTTCGCAGTGCCAGTCGGTGATAAAGGAATAATTCAGATTTCCCAGGTCATGGTATACCGCGCCGCCGCCTGTGGCCCGGCGGATAACCCGGATGCCGTTCCGGCAGACAAAATCCTGGTTGATCTCTGCCTCCGGGATCTGATTCTGGCCGATGACAACGGTGGGACAGTTTTGCCACAAAAGCAGGTAATCACCCTCCGGACAATGATGGAGGACGGCTTCTTCAAAGGCAAGGTTATAGGCGGGATCGGTGGAGCCGGTCTCCAGATAGAAAATGGGGTGGTGCATCCAATCATCCTTTCCAAAGAACAGGGTTGCCGCCCCTGCCCCAGAGGAGGGAGAGACAGGGGCGGCAGAGAAAAGAGGAAGAAAGTGTAATGGTTACATATAGAGCCCGCCGCTGATGTTCATGTAGTCGCCGGTGATATAGTCCGACATGGGGCTGGCGTAGAACAGAACAGCGTTGGCCACATCCTCCGGGGTGCCGTAACGGCCCAGGGGAATATAGGTGGCGGGATCCACCTTGGACCAGGACAGGGATTTGCCCATGGGTGTCAGAATGTTGCCGGGGCAGATGCTGTTGGAGGTGATGCCGTAGGGCGCGCCGCTGAGGGCAAAGCATTTGCTCAGGTTCAGCACGCCTGCCTTGGCTGCGGCATAGGAGGCGTCTGAGCTTCTGCCGCCCCGCAGGGCCGCCAGAGAGGACATATGGACCAGCTTGCCGCCGCCCTGCTTCTTCATCACCGTGAAGACTGCTTGGGTCAGGAAGAACATGGCCTTCAGGTCGATGTTCATCATTTTGTCCCAGCTTTCCAGAGAAATCTCTTCGATGGGCCGGGAGCCGGTGATGCCGGCGATGTTCACCAGAATGTCGATGCTGCCGTAAATTTCCGCTGCGGCAGTCACCTTGTCTTTCAAGAAATCGAAGTCTGCCACGTTGAATTCCAGAGCCGCGGCTTCTCCACCCTGGGCTTTGATATCTTCCGCAACAGCCTGAGCGGAGGTAATGTCCAGGTCTGCCAGGATCACTTTGGCGCCGTGCTTTGCCAGGAGCCGTCCGCTGGCTTCGCCGATCCCCCGGCCGCCGCCGGTCACCAACGCTACTTTATTTTCAAGCATTTCATGCATAGAGATTCTCCTATCTGCCGCAAATACGGCCGGGATCATTTGTGAACCGATACGCCAAAGGCATCCATGGCGGCTTCCCGAATCATTTCACACAGGGTGGGATGGGCAACGATCATCCGCTCCCACTGTTCCAGGGTGGTGCCGTTTTCCACGGCGGCGGCGCCAAAGGCGATCATTTCCGAAGCATTTTCACCCACGACGGTAACGCCCAGAGTCTGCTTTGTTTCTTTGTCCATGACCACGAAGACGGTGCCGCTGGCGCCTTCTGCCAGGGCCATGCCGTTGGCTTCGTAGGCAAAGGTGCCCAGGACCGGAGTGAAACCGGCCTGTTCCGCGGCGGAAGTGCTCAAGCCCACCGAAGCAAAGCAGGGATCTGCGTAAATACAGGCGGGGGTAGCTTTCGCCTTCTCACGGGGCTGGCCCAGAATGTGGGCCAGGGCGGCTTCGCCTTCGGCGTAAGCCACATGGGCCAGCTGCAGGCCTCCGGCAACGTCACCGATGGCGTAGATGCCGGAGAGGTTGGTCTGCTGGTGCTCGTTCACTACGATGCACTTTTTACTGTCCAGCTCCAGACCCAGCGCTTCCGCGTTGATGCCGCTTAAATTGCTCTTCCGGCCGGCGGCCATCAGGACCTGGTCGCAGTCGGTGCAGCATTCTTCGCCGTCTGCCTGGTACACCGCCCGCAGGCAGGTACCAGTCTTCTCCACGCGAAGCATCCGGGCACCGGTGTGGATGTGGATGCCCCGCTTTTGCAGGGCGGTACGCAGCAGCTTCACAGCTTCAGGCTGTTCCCGGGGCAGAAGCTGGGGAAGCATTTCCACCACGGTGACTTCGGTGCCATAGGCGGCGAAGGCGCAGGCCAGTTCCAGGCCGATGACACCGCCGCCCATGACCACCATGCGGTCGGGCAGGTCGGGAAGATCCAGGGCCCCGGTGGAATCAATGCAGTACTCCGCACCGGGAATGGGGATCATCATGGGCACGGAACCGGTGGCGATGACCACATTGGTACCCTGATAATCTTTTCCGCCGCAGGAAACGGTCCTGCCGGGATTCAGCACCGCTTCCCCGGTGACAACGGCAACACCGTTTTTCTTTAGGAGGTATTTTACGCCGTTTACCAGCTTGGCGGTGACTTCCCCTTTGCCCTTCTGGATCTTCCGGAAGCTGAAATAGCCCGGATCCTTGAAGATCTCTTTTTCTGTCAGGGAACGGACCTTTTCCATGGCGTTGGCTTTGTCCACCAGGTATTTGGTGGGGATGCAGCCTACGTTCAGGCAGGTGCCGCCCAGATATTGTTTTTCGAACAGGGCAACTTTCTGCCCTTGCTTTGCGGCGGCAATGGCCATGGAATAGCCGCCGGGGCCGCCGCCGATGATCAGAATATCGTATTGTTCCATAGAATGTCCTCCCTCAGCCCAGCATCAGTTCCGGGGATTCCATCAGCAGCTTGACCTCCTGCAGGAACTGGGCACCATAAGCGCCGTCGATGATCCGGTGGTCGAAGGCACCGGTAATATTCATCATGGGTACAGGCTGGAATTCCTTGCCGTCCCACTGGGGCTGGATCTTGATGCTGCCCACCGCCAGAATGCCGCTTTCCGGGGGATTGACGATGGCGGTGAAGGAATCCACATCATACATGCCCAGATTGGAGATGGTGATGCTGCCGCAGCCCATATCGGCGGGGGACAGCTTATTTTCTCTCGCTTTTGCCACCAGCACCTTGTAGGCGGCAGAGACCGCTTCCAAGCCCTGCTCTTCTACGGACTTGACCACGGGGACCACCAGGGCACCCTCCAGGCCTACGGCCAGGCCGATGTTGGTATGGCGGTAGATCCGCACCTCATCTCCCTCGTATCGGGCGTTGATGAGAGTGTATTTTTTAGCGGCCTTGGCAATGGCCTTAGCCAGAATGTCGTTATAGGACAGCTTGACGCCTTTTTTGGCCTTGAAGGTTTCCCGCAGGGCCATACAGCGTCGCATATCTACGCTGATGGTACACTGGAAGGCGGGGATTTCGCTGACGCTCTGCTGCATCCGCTTGGCGATGACCTTCCGCATCCGGGCCATGGGCAGTACGTCGTAGTCCACTTCCAGGGGAGCTTCTATGACCGGGGCTGCTGTCTTGGGCGTAAAGGCCAGCACATCCTGACGCTTGATGAAGACACCGTTGGATGCAGTGACCTCTGCCAGATCGATGCCACGCTCCTTTGCCAGCATTTTGGCATTGGGCATGGCGGGATGAACAGTGGCGGCAGGAGCAACAGGAGCCGGTGCGGGGACTGCTTTGGACTCTTGCCCCTTGAGAATGGGACGGTATTCTTCTTCCTGGGTAGCTGGGGGAGCGGGGGACACAGCCGGTGCGGGGGCTGCCGCACCGCCCCGGACATAGGCGGATGCCTGTTCGGGCTTTCCCACGATGACCAGCACACTGCCGGCGGTGACGGGGTCGCCTACCTTCACCAGCACGTCCAGGACCTGCCCGGCGGTGAAGCTCTCCACAGGCAGAATGGCTTTGTCGGTCTCGGCTTCCACCAATACATCGCCCCGCTTGACCTTATCGCCGACGGATATATTGACAGCTACAATTTTGGCCTCGTCTGTGGTCTGTCCGGCGCTGGGCATTTTGATCTCGGTGCCGACCTTTGCCGGGACCGTTGCGGGAGCGGCAGGAGCCGGTGCGGGGATAGGGGCAGCGGCGGGCTTGGAACTTCCCTTGTGCTGGTAGCTGTCTCCTGCTTTGCCCACAACGGCCAGGACTGTTCCGGCATCCACACTATCGCCGACAGAAACCAGGATATCCAGGACCTGTCCGGCGGCGAAGCTTTCAACGGGAAGGATTGCTTTATCGGTCTCTGCCTCTACCAGAACATCACCACGCTTGACGCTGTCGCCGATTTTGACATTGATGGCAACGATTTTGGCTTCGTCAGTGGTCTGCCCGGCACTGGGCATTTTGATTTCTTGGATCATAGGATTCTCCTTTCCTGCTGACAGGTCCGGCGGTCACAGCTTTGCCAGTTTTCTGGCCTCGTCTGCGATCCGCTGGGCGGAGGGGATGACATAGCTTTCCAGAGTGGGGGAGAAGGGAATGGGAATGTCGGGGGTAGCCACCCGGACGATGGGAGCATCCAGTGCGGTGATGGCATGCTCGGCGATATAGGAAGCCAGCTGGGCGCCCCAGCCGCCGGTATAGGTATCCTCGTGAACGATCATCAGCTTTCCGGTTTTTTGCACGGAGGCGATGACGGTGTCATAGTCAAAGGGGACCAGAGATCGGGGATCAATGATCTCACAGCTGATGCCCTCTTTTTCCAGTTCTTCTGCGGCCTGCATGGCCTTGTACCACATGAGCATGTTGGCCACGATGGTCAGATCCTTGCCTTCCCGGCGGATGGCGGCTTTGCCGAAAGGAACGGTGTAGTCGCCGTCGGGAACTTCACCCATGGGGCTGATCTGGCCGGCCTCTTTCCGCTTGCCGCCGTAAAGCAGCTTGTGCTCGAAGACCAGGACCGGGTTGTTGTCCCGGATGGCCTGCTTCATCATGCCCTTGGCATCATAGGCGGTGGAGGGGCAGATGACCTTCAGACCGGGAACGTGGATGAAATAGCTTTCCAGAGATTGGGCGTGCTGAGCGCCGCGGTTGGAAGCGCCGCAGGGAGCCCGCATGACCATGGGGATCTTCACCTGGCCGTTGGACATGTAGCACATTTTGGCGGCTTGGTTTACAAGCTGATCCATCATGCAGAACAGGAAATCGCCGTACTGTAGGTCAGCCACCGGCCGCATTCCAGCCATGGCGGAACCGACGCAGACGCCAGAGATCAGGATCTCCGCAATGGGAGTGTTGATGACCCGGATATTGCCGAAATCATCGGTGCCTTTTTCTTCAAAGCCTTCTTCCTTGGCGATGCGGACGTTGGCTCCAAATTCGTCGCCCAGGCCCTTGGTTACGGTAAAGGCGCCGCCCATACCGCCGGGAATGTCTTCATCTTCACCGATACAGAAAACGGTGGGATCTGCACGCATTTCTTCTGCGATCGCGCTTTTATAAGCGTCAGCGATGGACATCATTGCCATAGTTCTCAGCCCTCCCAAAATACATGTTCCAGAGCGGATTCGCTTGCGGGCAGGGGTGCGTTCTTCGCGTACTCCACAGCCTCTTCAACCTGTGCGTCAATGTCTGCTTCCAGGGCCTGCAATTCTTCTTCCGTGGCGGCCCCTTCTTCCAGGATGCGTTTGCGGAAATTCTTGACGGGATCCTTCTCTTCAATCCAATATTTCTGTTCGTCCTTGGCACGGTAGCCGCAGGCGTCGTTTCGGGAGTGTCCCACATGGCGGTAGGTTTTCAGTTCCAGAATGGTGGGGCCTTCTCCTGCGCGGGCCCGGGCAATGGCCCGGGTGGCGGCTTCGTTGACGGCAAGAACATCATTGCCGTCCACCACTTCGCTGGGGATGCCGTAAACTGCGGCACGGCCGGCGGCCACATCCTCCTGACAGCAGGTCAGCTTGATGGAGGTGTTAGCGGAGTACAGGTTGTTTTCACAGACGTAGACCACAGGCAGCTTCCAAAGTCCTGCGGCGTTCATGGTCTCATGGTAGGAGCCTTCGTTGGAAGCACCGTCACCGAAGAAGCAGACCACTACGTTGTCCTTCTTCTGCATTTTGAAGGCCAGGCCTACACCGGCGGCGATGGGCAGGTTGCCGCCGACGATGGCGTTGGCCACCATGGCACCTACGGAAATATCGCCGGTGTGCATGGCACCGCCCTTGCCGCCGCAGCAGCCCTCGGCCTTGCCGAACATTTCGCACATCATGCTCTTCAGGCTGATGCCCTTGGCCAGGTCATGGCCGGCGGGACGGTGGGTGGAAGCCATCCAGTCATCCTTGCGCAGGTCGTAAAGCATACCGACAGCACTGGCTTCCTCGCCGGTGCTCTGGTGGATGGTGCCGGGCATGATGCCCTCCAGGAACAGATAGTAGATGCTTTCCTCGTACATGCGGATCTTGTACATTTCCCGGTACATGCCGAGCGCACGCTGCTTTTCGGGGAAATTGCTCATGGTCTGACCCTCCTGTATAGTAATATGGTTATTAGTAAATATTTTTCTGCCGTTCGCTGATTTCATACTACAGAATTGCTAAAGTGAAGTCAATAATTTGTCAGAGTTTTGACAAAAATTATAAGATAAAAGAGAAGTATGGGAAAGAACCGGGAAAAATGATATTGGGGAAAGAAGAGTATTTGGAAATTTGAATATATTTATTACTAATAAATCTTTACTTTTTCTCCCAATGGTGTTATAATACCGGAGGCGAAGCGGAAACGAATATTAGGAGTGAGCGTGCTTATGGCATCCAACAAACCCACCATGGCAGACATTGCGAAGCTGTCCGGTGTGTCCCAGTCAACGGTATCGCTGGTTCTGAACAAAAAAAGCAGCGGCGTCATCCCTCAGGAAACCGTTTCCCGGGTGCTGGCGGCTGCCCGGGATCTGCACTATACCAAGCCCACTCGGGCCTCTTCCCGCCGGAAAGTGGACAACAGCCAGGTGCTGGTCCTGGTCAGCGATCTGACCAATCCCTATTATTCCTTTATCTTCCACGAACTGGAATTGGCGGCGGTACCCAGCGGGCTGCGGCTGCTGTGCTGCAACACCTACCACCGGAAGGACCGGGAAGCGGACTTTCTGGAAGTGGCGCTGAAGGAAAATTACCGGGCGGCTATTTTTCTGTATCCCCCGGATGATCCGGAGAACGTGAGCCGGGTCAGCCGCCAGCTTCCGGTCATTGCCATCTGCGACAGAAACAGCTCCTGCGATATTGATCTGATCGAATTGAACAATTTCCAGGCAGGGCGTATCGCAGCCAATCACCTGATTTCCCTGGGGCACCGGAAGATCGCGGTGCTTTCCAGCAATCCTAAGCAGAATCTTTCCCGGCATAACCGTCTCGAAGGGATCGTCAGCCGGATGAAAGAAAGCGGACTGGAGGATTCCCTGGCCATCTTCGTCATGGACCGGGAGGAACTCCAGGACGGCATCAGCAACAACATCAACTATAACATCGGATACAGCCTTGCACAAAAATCCCAGCTGCGGAGCGGAGAATTTACCGCATTCATTGCCATCAACGACATGATCGCCATGGGAGCCATCGATGGTTTTTCCGCCTGGGATGCCCAGTTTCCCAGAGACTACTCTCTTGTAGGTTTCGACAACCTGCTTTATACCGGATTGTCCCGGATCTCCCTGACTACGGTAGACCACCATCCGGACCTGCTGGCCCAGGCAGCCATCGACCTGCTGCTGCACAGAACCGAGCATTCCGCGGATACCGCGCTGCTCTCCTCTGCGCGGTTTAAGGTTGAATGTCCGCCCCAGCTTGTGGTCCGCAGCTCGACAGCGCCGCTTTGATCAGAAGCGGTGCTGTTTTTTGTACCTTGAATTCGTCAATTTTCACAAGACAGCACTGGACAACACTGGTTAGCGTGTACAATTATTCCATTTTTTCCGTTTTAATTTCACAAATACTGTTTTTGCAACATCTTGAGAAATGGAGCCCAAAGACGTTACAATAAAAACCAAGGAGATATGCTATGG
>JAXJGV010000083.1:0-17289 GCA_036300205.1 Oscillospiraceae bacterium | reverse complement strand
TTGAATAGTCTTTTTAAGCGGATTTCCCGATCCGCTTACTTACCATGCCCCTTTAACAGAAAAAGTGCATCCGTCGCCGGATGCACTCATTCTTTTTAGAAACTACCCGCAAACTAACATCACTAACTTAGTGACATTACCCCACCGGGCAGCTCTTTTTCCTTTGCATATGTCTCCGTAAGGGAGGAGTTTGAATCCTGCCGCAGCATGGCGTTCGCAAAATGGTTGGATTTATCCCGATATCCCATATGGTTTTCTAAAAGAAAACCCGCAATTGCTGCCGGATTAGGGCGCATTATAAATCCGCCCCGGCGGAATGAGGCGCTGCGGAACGTTAACTTACACGCAATCGGAATTAGGCCCTGTGTTCAGGGGCAGGGTGTGGAAAATCTCGGATGTAATGGCCCGGAACTCTGATGCGTCGGTGGTCTTGCGCAGCCGCTTCCACAGCTTGTCGCTGCCCTCAAAGCGGTGGCGGAGGTAACTCCAATTCTCCTTCAGACGGAAGATGGCGTTGCGGCTTCCGCCGAATTCCGCTTCGTAGGCTTCCAGCAGCTCCGTCATAAACTTCTCCAAAGTTTCAGCGGAAGTGCTGCCGGAAAGCATACCGGGATCAGCGATCAATCCCCGTCCGATCATTACGGATTCCAGTTGGGGATACTGGGCGCGAAGTGCTTCAGCCTGGTGAAAATTTCGGATGTCGCCGTTGTAGCAAATGGGATTTTTGCTGTTTTTTACGGCAAAATCGAACATTTCCATGTCCACCTTTCCGTCATAGAACTGCCTGCGTACCCGGGGATGGACGGTCAGTTCCTGGATGGGGTAGCGGTTGTAGACCGCCAAAACAGCGGGGAATTCCTCCGGGTCTTCCAAACCCAACCGGGTTTTCACGGAAACAGGAAGTACGGACGCCTGGAAGACCGCATCCAGAAACCGGTCCAGCGCTTCCACATCCCGCAGCATCCCGCTGCCCTTATCCTTGGCAACGACAGTCCCGGAGGGGCAGCCTGTGTTCAGATTGATCTCGTCATACCCACGGTCCCGGCAGACCTGCGCCGCCCAGAGAAAATCTTCGGGAACCTTCGTCAGAACCTGGGGAACCGCGTGAAAGCCCACACTGTCCGCCATCGGCAGTTCCCGCTCTTCCTTATGGGTCAAGGTCCGGTGGACGGTGGGGGAGAAGAAAGGCATGTAATACCGGTCCACGCCGGGGAAATATTTATGGTGCAGACGGCGGTAAACGCTGTCCGTAAGACCCTCCATGGGGGCAAAATAGTAACGCATAGAGAACTCCTGTCTGGGAAGATAAAGGATTGTTGATATCCGTGGCGCGGAAGCGGCCAAGACTTCATTTATTAACTGGCAAAAATCTTTGATTTTTGACTGATGAATGAGGAATGGCGACAGGCAACAAGCGGAATGCACTTTCGATAAATCGTTAGATCCGGCATCTTGTCATCCTGAGCGGAACGAAGTGGAGTCGAAGGATCTACGCACTGTCGTTTTCTTTTTGGATATTGCAAGTGCGCAGATCCTTCGACGCGCTTCGCTTGCTCAGGATGACATCGTTGCTGCTGCGGTGCAGTTTATAGGATTCTACTATCTTTTTTTTGCAGTCTCTTGCCATCCCTCATTTGCGGTTCGCTAAGAGCCGTGCTTTGCGCGGCTGCTTGCTTGTGTGGCGCCTGCGGGCACACACGTCATGGCGAAACAACAATTTCCCATCCCAATATCATAAGCATCAAAGCCGCCCTTTTGCAAGGGCGGCTTTTTCGTCAGATTTCCGAGATCACGGGCAGAATCATGGGATTCCGCTTGGTGGTCTTATACAGGTAGCCGCTCAGGTCATTCTTGATGGCGGACTTGATGGCGGACCAATCCCGGACGTGCTTGCGCTGGCAGCGGTCGATGGCTTCCATAGCCACCTGCTGCAGAGCTTCCATCAGCTCCTCGGACTCCTTCACGTAGACGAAACCGCGGGTGATGATGTCAGGGCCGGTGATGACGCTGCCGTCTTCGGCGCTGAGATTCACACAGACCACGATCATGCCGTCCTCGGCCAGATGCTTGCGGTCCCGAAGGACAACGCTGCCCACATCGCCCACGCCGGTGCCGTCCACGAAGACCTTGCCCGCGGGAACGGAAGTGTTCACCTTGCAGGTCTTGCCGGTAAGCTCGAACACAGTGCCGATTTCACCGATCATAATGTTCTTGGGGTGCATACCCATGGACTGGGCCAGCTTGCTGTGGATCTGCAGATGCCGCTGTTCACCGTGAACAGGGATAAAGAATTTGGGCTTTACAAGACCGTGAACGATCTTCAATTCTTCCTGGCAGGCGTGGCCGGAAACGTGGAGTCCTTCGCTCTTTTCGTAGACCACGTCGGCGCCCTTGCGGTACAGTTCGTTGATGATCTTGGAGACCGCCTTCTCGTTGCCGGGGATGGCGGAAGCGGAAATGATGATCCGGTCGCCGGCGGTGATGTCCACCTGCTTGTGGGTGTTGAAGGCCATGCGGTACAGGGCGGACATGTTCTCGCCCTGGGAGCCGGTGGAAACGATGACGATTTTGTTCTTGGGCAGGCTCTTGATGGAGGCCAGGTCCACGATGGTTCCGGGCTTTACCTTCAGATAGCCCAGTTCCTGGGCGACCTTCAGCATGTTCTCCATGCTCCGGCCGGTAACGGCCACCTTGCGGCCATGGCGCTGGGCGGTGGCCAGAATGGACTGGATGCGGTGCATGTTGGAAGCGAAGGTGGTGACGATGATCCGCTGGTCACAGTTCTTGAACTGACGGTCCAGGCTGTCGGCGACCACATTTTCGCTGGGGGTGTAGCCCTGACGCTCCACATTGGTGGAATCCGCCAGCAGCGCCAGAACGCCCTGGTTGCCCAGCTCGCCCAGACGGGCCAGATCCATCATGCCGTCTTTGGCGGTGGGATCGATCTTAAAGTCGCCGGTCATGACTACGGTGCCGATGGGGGTGTGGATGGCAAAGGCCACGGCGTCGGCGATGGAATGGTTCACGTGGATGAATTCTACCTGGAAGCAGCCTGCTTTTACGATATCGCCGGGCTGGTGGGTGACCAGCTTGACCTTGTCGGCCAGCTTGTGCTCTTCCAGCTTCAGCTTGATCAGGCCGTTGGTCATGGCGGTGCCGTGAATGGGGCAGCTGATCTGCTGCATGGCATAGGGAATGGAGCCGATGTGGTCTTCGTGGCCGTGGGTGATGAACATGCCCCGCAGCTTCTTCTGGTTGGCTGCCAGGTAGGAAAAATCGGGGATGACCAGGTCAACGCCGTACATGTCTTCCTCGGGGAAGCCCACGCCGCAGTCCACGACGATCATATCCTTGCCGTACTCCAGGACGGTGATGTTTTTGCCGATCTCATCCAAACCGCCCAGAGGGATAATTTTTAGTTTTTCTGCCAAAAAAATACTCCTTTCAAACATTACGTCCGTAAATGGACAACACAAGTAAGCAACCGCCTTCCCAAAATCCGGCCCTGAATCGCCTTTTTGAGGGAAAACGCCTGCAAAAAACTGTCTTTTTTATGTTCAGCGCGGTGCGCTGGTTCAAAATGCCCGGGGAAAGCCCGTCCCGGTGCTTTTCGTATGTAGTATAACACAAAAATATGAAAAAGTATACTTCTTTTTGCAAATGCTTTTTTATAATAAAAATGGAAAAGTAGTTGCGGGATTTGGTTGGATTTGCTATAATAGCGGGTATAGTATGGATTATTACGGCTTAAGGAGGCGGATGCGGAGTGAACAGAAAGCTGGGAAGACTGCTGCGGCCCGGAATGGGAGTATATTTTGCCATAATGGCGGCCTTCTGCGCTGTGACACTGTTGGAAGAACATTATTGGCTGGCGGCTGTGGAGACCTCGGTGACGCTGCTGGTGTTCATCCTCTATGTCATGAGCCGAAGCCGAAGGGATCGCCAGATCCAGCAATATATCCAGACCGCTTCCAACACACTGGAAGCGACCAGCCAGGGCGAAAGCCCCCTGCCGGCCGTGCTGATCCGCCTGGGCGACGGCGGCATTATCTGGGCCAACCACCGGTTCAGCGAGCTGACGGGCTATGCCGACACCATGATGGAGCAGCAGCTGGATGAAGTGCTGCCCGCATTCTCCACCGACTGGCTCACCGCGGGAAAAACGGAGTGTCCCAATGATGTGACGCTGGCCTCCCGCCGCTACCGGGTCTACGGCACCACCATCCGGGCCGAGGACAACCGGGGCACCATGCTGGGCGTGCTGTATTTCAGCGACCTGACGGAGCTTTACCAGATCCGGGACGAATATATCCGCTCCCGCCCGGTGGTTTCCATCATCCTCATCGACAACTACGAGGAACTGACCAAAAACCTGACGGAAAGCGCCATTTCCTCCATGAACGCCAAACTGAACGAGACCATCACCCAGTGGACGGAGGGCTACAACGGCCTGCTGCGCAAGCTGGAACGGAACCGCTTCCTGTTCATTTTCGAAAAACGGGACCTCCAGCGTGCCACGGAGGATAAATTCTCCCTGCTGGAAAGCATCCATGAGATCACCAGTCCCTCGGGCCTGCCCGCCTCCATCTCCATTGGCCTGGGTGTGGACGGCGCGAACTTTGATGAAAGCTACAACTTTGCCGCGCTGAGCATTGAAATGGCCCTGAGCCGCGGCGGCGACCAGGCCGTTGTGAAGGACCGCTTCAACTTCAACTTCTACGGCGGACGCAACAAGGAAGCCGACTACCGCAGCAAGGTCCGTTCCCGGGTGACCGCCAACTCTCTGATGGAGCTGATCGGCCAAAGCGGCCACGTGTTCATCATGGGCCACAAGAACGCTGACCTGGACGCTGTGGGCGCGGCGGTGGGTGTTGCCTGCCTGTGCC
Organism: Oscillospiraceae bacterium; assembly: GCA_036300205.1. Taxonomy (GTDB): domain Bacteria; phylum Bacillota; class Clostridia; order Oscillospirales; family Oscillospiraceae; genus Faecousia. The sequence goes on along the minus strand of JAXJGV010000083.1, from coordinate 12,403 downwards.
GCAAGAAGGGCAGAAAGGCCAATATCGTCATTGATTTGGAGAAGAACGCCGCCCAAAAGCTCATTGAGGAGATCCGGGCGGAGCCTCAGTACCGGGACATCTTCATCTCCGGCCAGGACGCTCTGCTGATGGCGGACAACCGCAGCATTCTGATCGTGGTGGATACCAACCGCCCCGACCAGGTGGAGTGCAAGCCTCTGCTGGAAGCTATTTCCAAGGTCTGCGTGGTGGATCATCACCGCCGGGCCGCGGATTATATCAACCCGGTGGTGGTCAACCTCCACGAGCCTTACGCCTCCTCCGCGTCCGAGCTGGTAACGGAAATCCTGCTTTACGCGGTGGAAAAGAAGGACGTGCTGCCCATCGAGGCCAAATCTTTGATGGCAGGCATCTGCCTTGACACCAAGTTCTTCAACGTCCGTACCGGCGAGCGTACCTTTGAAGCCGCCGCGGTCCTGCGCCGCATGGGTGCGGACACCACGGAGGTCAAGAAACTGCTGCAAAACGACTTCCAGGACACCATGGCAAAGTACCAGATCATCAAATCCTCCCGGCTGTACCGGCAGGAGATCGCCATTGCCGCCCTGAATACGGGTACTACCCGTGTGCTGGCGGCCCAGGCGGCGGATGAGCTGCTGAACATTTCCGGCATCACCGCATCCTTTGTGATGTACCCGGACGCAGACCAGGTCATTATTTCCGCCAGAAGCATCGGCAGCGCCAATGTGCAGATGATCCTGGAGCCTCTGGGCGGCGGCGGCAACACAGCCACCGCGGGCGCTCAGGTAAAGAACGCCACCGTCAAGGAAACCCTTGACCGGTTGGTGGAATCCATCGACAAATTCTACGAAGAGTAAAACCATAGCATGTCATTGCGGGCCGGTGTGCACACTGGCGTGGCAATCTCCGACTGTTTTGCACAGTACGTTTGACCGGGGGATTGCCGCGTCGCTTCGCTCCTCGCAATGACACGGAATAGGAAAGGAGTATACATTATGAAAATCATTCTGCTGCAGGACGTAAAAGGCAAGGGCAAGAAGGGCCAGATGCTGGAGGTTTCCGACGGCTACGCCCGGAACTTCATGCTGCCCAAGAAACTGGCCATTGAGGCTACCCCCGATGCCATCAACACCATGCGTATGAACGACAAGGCTGCCCAGGAGCGCATTGCCAAGGAAAAGGCCGAAGCGCTGGCAATTTCCAAGCAGCTGCGGGAGCTGACCGTCACCGTCACCGCCAAGGGCGGCGGCAATGGCCGTCTGTTCGGTTCCATCACCAACCAGGAAATCGCCGACGCCCTGGCGAAGCAGTCCGGCATCAAGCTGGACAAGCGCAAGATCGTGATGAACGAGACCATCAAGAACGTGGGCACCTACACCGTGACCTGCAAGCTGGGCTACGAGATCACCGCCCCCCTGAGCGTCAAGATCGAAGAAGCCTAAGTTCAGAAATGCAAAATGGCAGGATGCGTTTAGTAGGGCGGGGGCTTGCTCCCGCCGCTGGCTAACGAGGATTGCTGTGTCAAAATGATGCAATGACAGTGGTTGCTGATAGCCGTTGCGCCGTTTTCTGACGCTCAAATATCGCAACTGCACGGCGGGGTCATGACCCCGCCCTACAATACATATAGAAAGGAGAATTTGCCATGGATGAAGAACTGCTTTCCCGCCAGCAGCCCCAGTCTCTGGAAGCGGAACAGGCTGTCTTAGGCTCCATCCTCATTGACAGCCGCTGCATTACCGAAGTGGTGGGCGTGGTGAAGCCGGAGGATTTCTACCTTCAGCAGAACCGGGAGATCTACGAGACCATCTACACCATGTTCAACTTCTCCCAGACCATTGACCCGGTCACCGTGCTGGACAAGCTGAAGGAACTGGGCTATCACCACGACAATTCCCGGGATTACATCCTCCAGCTTATGGAGATTACCCCCACCGCGGCCAATGTGGTGCGCTATGCCAACATTGTCCGGGAAAAGGCCATGCTTCGCGGCCTGAACCAGGCGGCAACGGATATCCATGAGATGGTCCAGGAAGAGGTGGGCACTCCCGCCGAAATGCTGGAATCCGCTGAGAAGAAGATCTACGCTTTGCGAAAAGGCGAGCGGGGTGACTCCCTGGAACATATCGGCACCACCCTGCATAAGGTTTTCGACCGTCTGACGGAACTGGCCCAGTCCGATTCTCTGATCCCCGGCCTGTCTACCGGCCTGCGGGATCTGGATACCAAGATCAACGGCCTGAATAAGTCCGACCTTCTGCTGGTGGCAGCCCGTCCCGCTATGGGTAAGTCCGCGTTTGCCCTGAACATCGGCGTCAATGTGGCAAAAAAGTATAAAAAGACCGTGGCTATTTTCAACCTGGAAATGTCCCGGGAGCAGCTGGCTATGCGTCTGCTTGCCAACGAGAGCTTTGTGGAACTGCAAAAGCTGGCTACCGGCAAACTCAGCGAGGAAGAGTGGACCAAGCTGTGCATGGCTTCCGCCGCTCTGAGCCAGACCGATATCCGCATCGACGACAACCCGTCTGTTACCGTTGCGGACATCAACGCCAAATGCCGCCGCCTGGACAATCTGGGCCTGGTCATCATCGACTACCTGCAGCTGATGCAGGGCTCCGGCTACGGTAAGAACAGCGAAAACCGTGTTACGGTGGTGGGCGAAATTTCCCGTTCCCTGAAGATCATGGCGAAGGAACTGAATGTTCCCGTTATCTGCTTGAGCCAGCTGTCCCGTGCGGTGGAAAGCCGTACCGATAAACGGCCCATCCTGTCCGACCTCCGGGAATCCGGCGCTATCGAGCAGGACGCGGACTCCGTCATGTTCCTGTACCGGGATGAATATTACAATGAAAACACCGAAGACAAGGGCGTTGCCGAGTGCATCGTAGCCAAAAACCGTCACGGCGAGACCGGTGCGGTAAAGCTGCAATGGATCGGCCAGTACCAGACCTTCGCCGACCGGGAGTGGAAACATGCTGAATAAGCTCTTGAGTCACATCCGGGAATATGATATGATTTCTCCCGGAGACACGGTGGTCTGCGCGGTCTCCGGCGGCGCGGATTCCGTAGCGCTGCTGTTTGCCTTTTATTTATTGAAGGACAAGCTGGATATCCGGCTGGAAGCCGCCCACTTTAACCATCATCTCCGGGCTGAAGAATCGGACCGGGACGAAGCCTTTGTCCGCCAGCTCTGCGACCGTTATGACATCCCCCTCCATGTGGGTTCGGAAACGGTCACGGCAGGAAAGAAGGGGCTGGAAGCCGCCGCCCGGGATGCCCGCTATGCATTTCTGGGAACGCTTCCCGGCAAGATCGCCACGGCCCACACAGCGGACGACAACGCGGAAACCGTGCTGATGCACCTGATCCGGGGAACCGGCCTGAAAGGCCTGGGCGGCATCACCCCGGTACACGGCAGGATCATCCGCCCCATGCTCACGGTAACCCGGGCAGAGGTGGAAGCCTTTCTGGAAGAATGGTGCTTACTCCACATTGAGGACAGCTCCAACCGCTCGGATGCTTTCCTGCGAAACCGCATCCGCCATCACGTGATGCCTTTGCTCACAGAAGAAAATCCGAAGATCGCGGCAAACCTTTCCCAAATGGCCCTGCGGCTGCGGGAAGACGCGGATTTTCTCTCGCTGCAGTCGAATTTCGAGACGCTGCCAACAGTAGCGTCCCTGAAAAAGATGCACAGCGCCCAGCGAAGCCGGGCCTTGGAGAACTTCCTGAAGCAAAACGGCGTGAAAGAACCCAACGATACGGATATCGCCAAGGCGGAAGCCCTGGTGTTTTCCGACCGGCCTTCCGCACGGGCAGTCTTTCATGGGGGCGTTACCCTTACGCGAAATTACGAACGCCTGGAGGTCCTGCAAAGCAGGGCGGCGCTGGACGAAATTCCGCTGGCCTGTCCGGGGGAGGTATTCCTTCCCGGCCTGCGCATTACATGTACTCCGGCTTCGGAAATTGTCAACACTCCGGATACGTTCACGGTATTTCCCGCAGGCGGGATCCTCTTACGTTCCAGAGCCACAGGCGATACCATCCGCTTAAGCGGCGGAACCAGAAGTCTGAAACGTGTTTTTGTTGACCGAAAGATCCCTGCGGCACAGCGCCCGCAGCTTCCTGTGGTTTGCGATGAACAGGGGATCTTAGGCGTATATTCCATTGGCGTGAACCTGGATCGGGCCGCGGCAGAACTGCCCGCGGTGACCATCCGTTTTGAAAAAACAGAAATAAAGGGAGATTAGATCATGGAAAAGGATATTCAGGAGATTTTGCTGACGGGAGAGCAGATTCAGAACCGCATCAAAGAGCTGGGCGAAGTCCTCACTGCGGAGTATGCGGACAAGAACCCCGTTATCGTAGGCGTCCTCAAGGGCGTTGTGGTGTTTTACGCGGATATGATCCGCCAGATTAAGGCACCCTGCCAGCTGGATTTTATGTGGATTTCCTCCTATGCGGGCGCAAGCTCCACCGGCAAGATGCTGGTGCGTCAGGATGTGACGGCTGACATTAAGGGCCGCCATGTGCTGATCCTGGAGGATGTTTACGATACCGGCAATTCCCTGGACTTTACCGTCAAGCATTTGCTGAGCAAAGAACCTGCATCTCTGAAGATCTGCACTTTGCTGGATAAGCCCGAAGGCCGTAAGCCCGGCATTACCCTGCAGGCCGACTATGTGGGCTTCACCATTCCTAACGCGTTCGTGGTGGGCTATGGCCTGGATTATAATGAGCATTACCGGAATCTGCCCTACGTGGGCATCCTCAAACCGGAAGTTTACACAAAATAAGGAGAACCCCCATTGAAAAACCGTAGATTTATCCCCCTGATCGTTTATCTGATCCTGCTGGTAGTCATTTTCTCCTGGGCGAACAACCTGTTCGGTGACAATTTGAGCCAGATCCCCTATTCCCAGGTGGTGGAGATGTTCCGCAAGGAGCAGGTCAAGGCCTTTGAGGTGGAGGATGAAGTCATTACCCTGGAACTTCATACCCCCTACAACGGCGAAACTGTCATCCGTGCCAACCTGGCAGATCCGGAGAGCTTCCGTGCGGAGATGGGCGACCTGCTGGTGCAGCAGCTGGAATCCGGCGTGCTGGAATCCTATAACTTCGTTCCCAAGGAAGGCTTCTCGCCCTATGAGCTGATCCTGCCCCTGCTGGTGGTGGGGCTGATCCTGCTGTTTGTCTGGGCCATGTTCATGAGCCGGGCGAATAATTCCAATCCCCTGAACAACTTCGGCAAGGCCCGTACCGTTCTGGGTGTTCCTGACGGCAAGAAGGTCACCTTCGCCGATGTTGCCGGTGCGGACGAGGAGAAGGAAGAGCTTCAGGAAGTCGTGGACTTTCTGAAAAATCCGGAGAAATTCACCGAAATCGGTGCCCGGATCCCCCATGGCCTGCTGCTTGTGGGCCCTCCCGGTACCGGCAAGACTTTGTTGGCCCGTGCCGTGGCAGGCGAGGCGGATGTGCAGTTCCTGTCCATTTCCGGCTCTGATTTCGTGGAAATGTATGTGGGTGTCGGCGCCAGCCGTGTCCGGGACCTGTTCGAGCAGGCTAAGAAGATCGCGCCTGCCATCATTTTCATTGACGAGATCGACGCCGTGGGCCGCAAGCGTGGTTCCGGTCTGGGCGGCGGCCACGATGAAAAAGAGCAGACCCTGAACCAGCTGCTGGTGGAGATGGATGGCTTCGCCCGTACCGAGGGCGTCATCGTCCTGGCAGCCACTAACCGTCCCGATATTCTGGACCCCGCTCTGCTGCGTCCCGGCCGGTTTGACCGCCAGATCCATGTGGGCCGTCCCGATGTGAAGGGCCGGGAAGAGATCCTGAAAGTTCATGCCAGGGACAAAAAGCTGGATGCCTCCGTGAATCTGAAGACCGTTGCCCGCTCCACCGCCGGTTTCACCGGTGCGGACCTGAGCAACCTTCTCAACGAAGCGGCCATTATGGCGGCCCGGGATAACCGCCCTGTGCTGACCATGGAAGACCTGAATGAAGCGCTGATGAAAATCACCGCAGGCCCCGCCAAGAAGAGCCGTGTCCAGACCCGGAAGGACCTGAAGGAGACGGCCATCCACGAGGCAGGCCATGCCGTGGCCATGTACCACCTGCCCACTCACGACCCTGTTCGCCACATTACCATCATCCCCCGGGGCCAGTCTCTGGGCGCAACCTGGTATCTGCCTGCGGATGATTCCGCAAACCTGACCCGCAACCAGATGTATGAGCAGATCATCTCCCTGCTGGGCGGCCGTGTGGCGGAAGCCTTGTTTATTGGCGATATTTCTGTAGGCGCATCCAATGACATTGACCGCGCCACCAAGCTGGCCCGTGACATGGTGGCCCGTTACGGTATGTGCGAGAAGCTGGGCACCGTGTCCTACCTGGACGGCGGTGAAGTCTTCATTGGCCGGGACTACCAGACCACCAAGAGCTATTCTGAAAAGTTTGCCGGCACCATCGACGACGAGGTAAAGGCCCTGATCGACAAGGCCTATGACCACTGCAAGCAGATTCTGTCCGACAACAGTGAGAAGCTGAACAAAGTCGTGGATTTCCTGCTGGAAAAGGAATCCATGACCGGCGAGCAGTTCGAAGCCATCATGGAGGGCCGGGAAGTCGGTGAGACTTCCGCAACTGCCATGTTTGATGGCTTTGAAGAAACCTCTGAACCTGCAGAGCAGTAACATTTATCCCTCCTGCTGTAATTTGGGGCAGGAGGGATATTTTTTATATGGACATGGAGTATGATAAAATGATTCTGTTATAAACACTATGAATCATTCACCAAAATATGTATTTTTTTGTTGACATTAACGAAGCACTGGTTTATACTATACAAAGACAGCAGGATGCGCCAACGTTTTTGCTGTATATTTTCACAGGTTCTCCGCGACTGCGGGGACATCTATATTTTTAGGAGGGTGAAATATGATTAGCTTCTTCGTATGTTTGGCAATTCTCATTGGCGGATACTTTATTTATGGCAAATATGTATCCAACGTTTTCGGACCCGATGACCGCGAAACTCCCGCAGTAACCATGGAAGACGGCGTTGACTATGTTGTCATGCCTACCTGGAGAATTTTCCTGATCCAGCTGCTGAACATTGCCGGCCTTGGCCCCATCTGGGGTGCTGTTGGCGGTGCAATGTGGGGCCCCAGCGTTTTCCTGTGGATTACGTTTGGTACCATTTTTGTTGGTGCGGTCCATGACTTCGCATCCGGTTTCATGTCCATGCGTCACAAGGGCCAGAGCGTTCCCGAAATGACAGGCATGTACATGGGCAACGTTATGAAGCAGATCATGCGTGTGTTCACTGTCGTTCTGCTGTTCATGGTGGGCGTTGTCTTCGCAGTCGGCCCTGCTGGCCTGCTGAGCTATCTGTGCGGCCAGGGCGGTTCCGCCGGCATCCTGACCAACAAGTATTTCTGGCTGACCATTGTCTTCATTTACTACTTCATTGCAACCTTCCTGTCCATTGACAAGATCATCGGCAAGCTGTATCCCGTCTTCGGCATCTGCCTGATCGTTATGGCTATCGGCGTCGGTGCCGGCACCATCATCAAGGGCTATGAGATCCCCGAGATCCTGCCTCTGCGCAACATGCATCCCGCCGGAAACGGCATTTTCCCCGCAATGTTCATCTCCGTTGCCTGCGGTGCATGCTCCGGCTTCCACTCCACTCAGTCTCCCATCATGGCTCGCTGCTGCAAGAGCGAGAAAATGTCCCATCTGGTCTTCTACGGCGCAATGGTCTGTGAAGGCATTATCGCTCTGGTTTGGGCTGCAGCCTCCTGCGCTCTGTTCAACATCGAGGGCGGCCTGATGACCGGTCTGAAGGAAGCTATGGCTCTGGGCCAGTCTGCCTGTGTTTACAACATCTGTGCCACCACTATGGGCGGCTTCGGCGCTATCCTGGCTATGCTGGGTGTTATCGCTTGCCCCATCTCCTCCGGCGACACTGCATTCCGCTCCGCTCGTCTGACCATTGCTGACGCTCTGAAGATGGATCAGAAGAGCTTCAAGAACCGTATCGTGCTGACCGTTCCTCTGCTGGGCCTGGGCGTTCTGGTTTCTCAGCTGGACTACACCGCTATCTGGAACTACTTCGCATCCACCAACCAGATCCTGGCTGCTATCGTTCTGTGGACTGCTGCCTTCTATCTCCGTCATGAGGGCAAGAGCGATCTGCTGTGCTCCATCCCCGCTGCATGGATGACTGCTGTTACTCTGAGCTTCGTCTTCAGCAGCAACCTGTATCTGGGTGGCATCTCCTTCTTCCCGCCCATCGCCAAGATCCTGGGTATTAGCACTGCTGTTATCCTGTTCATCCTGTATACTCTGAAGGCCCCCAAGGGCGCAAAGGCCGCAAAGTAATTAAGTCACATTTAATCGAGAAAGGAACAAGCCTATGTACATCCCGCCTAAATCCCTGTCTGATCGAAAGCTTCCGCCGGAAAAGCTCCGGCCTGACAGAACCTGCTGCACCGAATATGAGGACTTCGGTCTGGGCGATGAGGCGTTGTATGTAGAGAAGTTCGCTATTCCGCGGATGGGATATATTCCGCTGTGTGTCATTGATTGTGTTTACAAGCGTTTGGCCGTGAGTAAGGGCTTCTATGAGGGTAAAATGTATGGAACTCTGTGCTATCTGGTTGTCCGCTATGAGGGCGAAGAGAAGGCCTTCCGCTTTACCCACGAGGAAAACCTGGATGCAATGTTGAACGGCTTCCGGGAAAAGACAACAATCCCGGTAGGCAAGCCCTGAACACATTTCTGTGGAATGTCTTGAATAAAAAATAGCACCGCAGTCAAATTTGCCTGCGGTGCTAAATTTTTTGCGGGCAATTCCGGAATCGACAACGCCGTCAGGCAGTGCCTTCTTGATTAATACTATTTCCAATTTAAACTATTTAAGTTTAAATTGGAAAGCACCGCCTTTTGGCGTTGCAGATTATGTGATTTTCGATTTGGAAAATCACATAATCCCGTCTCATATTGATCTTCATATTAAAAACTTCAAGGCTGCGCCTTAAAGTTTTTAATTGAATATCAGTATAAATTTAAAGAAATAGTATTAATAAAACGAAACCGTTTTATTAAGAATCAGAATAAGTGATCATACCGCGTACAGCAGCACGGATAGAAACTGAAGCATGGCACCAAGGACAACAAAGATATGGAAAATGGAGTGCATCCACTTTCTCTTCTTACCGAGGCCGTACAGAATGGAACCTACAGTATAGGCAATACCGCCCAAAAGCAGCAGCAGAAAACCGGGCACGGTCAAAACCTCCAGCACCTGTCTGGCAAAGGGAATCACGGCCCAGCCCATACCGATGTAGCAGGCCATGGAGAAGACATTATATTTTTTCAGGTCGATGGCAGTCAGGGCAGCGGCGACAAGGGCGAGCACCCACTCAAAAATAAACAGGCCCCAGCCCAGCTTCGGGTAAACCGGACGTATGGCAGACAGGACAACGGCGGTATAGGTTCCCGCAATCAGGAAGTAAATGGTACAGTGGTCGATGACCTGCATGACCTTCTTGCTCATGCCGGGCTTCAGGCCGTGGTAGACGCTGGAGATGGTGAACATGGTAATAAAGGTGGTGCCGTAGATGGTGCAGCTGAGGATGCCGTAATAATTGTCGTCCAGCGCGGCCCGGACAACGCAGGTCAGCAGCACCACAACGCCCAGTGCGCCGCCCACGATATGGGTGATCATGTTCATCAGCTCCTCGCCCCGGGAGTAGACGGGCAGCTGGCGGTCGGATAATTTGGTTCGTTTCATAGGGATTCGCCTTTCTTGATTGGGATGGGGTTACTATAGCACATTTTTCACAAAAAGCGGCCCTACTGTCAGGCTTTTCCCTCTCTCCTGCGGAGAAAGTGGAATTCTACCGGCAGGAGAGTGATGTTTGGGGTTGACAAATATCCTTCTATGGAATACAATTTCCTTTATACGGCTGAGGTCGCGGAAGCCATCAGTACCCCTCCGGTTCGGCAATTGCCGGGGACGGGAAAGGGACATCCGCCGAAGGGCTTGCCTGACGCCACAGAGGGCATGTCCTGGGGCCGCGCAGAAGATGCGCGGAACTGTCATCGCTGCGATGGAGTGCTGCCGGGATAAACGTAATGTTTTCCCTGTGCTGCGCGCACAGGGATTTTTAAATGAGAGAGGATAAGATAGTTTATGAAGAAGACACCCTTTATTACCCTGGAAAAGGCCAAGGAGATCCGGGAACAGATCCCTACCCCTTTCCATGTCTATGACGAAGCCGGCATCCGTGCCAACGCCCGGGCCCTGAAGGCCGCGTTCTCCTGGAACAAGGGCTTCAAGGAGTACTTTGCCGTGAAGGCCACTCCCAACCCCTATATCCTGCAGATCCTGAAGGAAGAGGGCTGCGGCTGCGACTGCGCCAGCTATCCGGAACTGCTGATGGCGGAGGCTGTAGGCAACACCGGCCATGATGTCATGTTCTCCTCCAATGTCACTCCCGAGAAGGATATGCGCAAGGCCTACGAGATGGGCGCCTACATCAACCTGGATGACTCCACCCATGTGGATTTCCTGGCAAAGATCGCCGACGGCAAGGTGCCTGAGACGGTTTGCCTGCGGTATAATCCCGGCGGCTCCTTCTCCCTGGGCAACACCATCATGGATATGCCCCGGGATGCAAAGTACGGCATGACCGCGGACCAGATGGCCGGCGCCATCAGCCGCCTGATGAAGCTGGGCACCAAGCACTTCGGCATCCACGCCTTCCTGGCATCCAACACCACCGCCGACGGCTATTATCCCGAACTGGCAAGCCAGCTGTTCCGTCTGGCTGTCCGCCTGCGCAATGCCACCGGCTGCCACTTTGCGTTCATCAACCTGTCCGGCGGCGTGGGCGTGGACTACCGCCCCGAGCAGCCCGCCAGCAACATCGCTGTGATTGGCGACGGCGTCCGCCAGAAGTATGAAGAGATTCTCACGCCCCAGGGCATGGACGACATCGCCATCTTCACCGAGCTGGGCCGCTTTATGCTGGCTCCCTATGGTCACCTGATCTCCACTGTTCTGCACCAGAAGCACATCTACCGGGAGTACATCGGCCTGGATGCCTGTGCCGCCAACCTGATGCGTCCCGCTATGTACGGCGCTTACCATCATATTACGGTTCTGGGCAAGGAAGACGCAGTGCTGGACCATGTCTACGACGTGACCGGCGGCCTGTGCGAGAACAATGACAAGTTCGCTATCGAGCGCAGCCTGCCTGAGATCGAGATCGGCGACATCGTTGCTATCCACGATACCGGCGCCCACGGCTTCTCCATGGGCTACAACTACAACGGCAAGCTCCGCTCCGCCGAAGTCCTGCTGCGAGAGGACGGCAGCTTCAAGCTGATCCGCCGTGCCGAGACCCCCAGCGATTATTTTGCCACATTTGACTTCACGGAGTTCCATTTCGGTGAGTAAATGTGCACTGTGCACAAAACGGTAACGGTACATTTGGCTGGTGACAGGCAAATTAACAAGAAAAATTCATACTTTTCTTTTCGGACTGTGCTATAATAGTAATGGCGGCAAGGGAAGCCTTATCCTGATATTCCATGAAAAACGTTCATTCGTCAGAATGGAAGGTTTTCACAGGAAGATCATGATGGGCAGGTATCTATGTTTTTCTGCTGTGAAATTATAGATACGGTAGCGCCGTCAGGCGGGGCCTTCCGGATTAAAGCGAAATCTTTTAATCCGGAAATAGTATTAGCCCGCACCGAAAAGGAGTACCCTATGAACAGTATCTTATTTTTCCTGACACCAAAGGCCATGTGCGCTTACCTGTACGATGACTTTACCATCCGGCAGGCCCTGGAGAAGATGGAGGCCGCGGGCTATTCGGCGCTTCCCATTCTGAACCGCCGGGGCGAATACCGGGGAACCCTGACAGAGGGAGACCTGCTGTGGGCCATGAAAAACATGTGCTACATGGATATGCGCCAGGCGGAGGCCCGCCGCATTATGGAGATCCCCCGCCGCAAGGACAATGTGCCGGTCCGGATCACCGCTTCCATGCATGACCTGATCGAGCGGGCATCCCTTCAGAATTTTGTTCCCGTGGTGGATGATTACGGCGCGTTCATCGGGCTGATCACCCGGAAAGCCATCATCAAATACTGCCAGGACCAGCTGTTTCCCGAAGACTGAAGTACATACTGAAATCCCCCGCTTCGTAAGAAACGGGGGATTCCAGACTGTCGAAAAACCATGTCATTGCGAGCCAGTGCGCACACTACTCCGCGCTAAGAGCCGCCTTCGGCGGTTGCGCTATGTACGCGGCCTGCGGGCCGTGTGGCGTGGCAATCTCCCAAATTTTCGGACATTTCTTTACTAAAATCGAGGGATTTT
>JAXJGV010000082.1:0-2786 GCA_036300205.1 Oscillospiraceae bacterium | reverse complement strand
GGATAACTGCCAGCATGGCAGCATCAACGCCCAGGTGGACCTGCAGGTAACGGGACATATAGCCGGAAACCATGTACAGAGTAACGGTACCGCCGGCATCGCCGCAGCCGTAGCCGACGATGTGCTTCAGCGTCAGCTTGTCAGATTTCGTTTTTGCCATTGTTGATTTTTCCTCCTTTATTCTTGCAGCCGAAAGGCTCGACCACTTATCGCATTTATTATACGCCTGCGGGAAAATGGTTTCCAGTTCTCATTTTCCGCGATGTGTGAACTTTCAAAAAAATATGAACGGTCATTTTTGGTGAAATTGCTAAAAACTTCGTTTGACGAATCCCTATTCCTGTGATATTATTTCTAAAACAACGTTCATTTTGGAGGAACCCATGGAACCGGTAAAGTCCCGCAGCACCTCAGTCGCCTACCGCCGCCAGCGGCAGATCGAGGACTGCCTGTTTGAAAATCTGCTGCACACCCCTTATGCGTCCATTTCCGTGGCGGACATCTGCCGCCAGGTGGGCATTTCCCGCAAGGCCTTCTATAATTATTACCACGACAAGGACGCCTGCCTGTGCGCCATCATCGACCGGGTCCTGCACGACACCCTGCTGCGCACCTCTCAGGACGTGCCGGACAACGCCTCCCCCCTGGAAGCCTGCACGGTGCTGCTGGAGCGCTGGAAGGAGCAGAAGCCCCTGTTTGATATTATCGTGCACAACAACCTGTTCCTCTTTTTCCTGGCCCGGAGCACCCACTATATCCTGTCGGAGGATCACGGCATTCTGGATCTGCTGAGCACCTCGGAGGTAAAATCCGACGCGGACATCCTGTGCTGCTACGTCAGCAGTCAGGTCACCCTGATGATGCAGTGGTACTCCCGGGGCTTCGACACCCCCGCCGAGGAAATGGCAAGGAAGTATCTGCGGCTGGTCCATTTCCCGCTGATCCAGCCGCCGGAGGAATAACCCCGTAAAATGAGATGCTCCGGCATCTCATTTATGCCGGGAGAGCCTCCACCATCTTCAGCCGGGCGTGGACCACCCATCTTGTGGAATACCCCGCCCCGGAGCAGGTGGAAAGGGTCAGGATCCGGTCCGTTTCCTCCGGGACAATGCCGGTGTCGATTTTGGAGCTTTCCCCGGCATGGCGCAGGAATTCCGCCTTCGCCTCCCCGGAAAAGCCCAGGCGGTAGGTGATGCTGTCCACATCGGCCCGGTAGGCGGAGAAGACCTCATAACGCAGCACACCCATTTCGCCGGCGATGTACACATAGGGATGATTCTGCCAATATTCCTGGGACGCGTACTTTCGCAGTCCCGCGAACATGGAGCCGTCGTTCATGTTGTGGCCGTAGACGATGGTGTGGAAGTCCGTCAGGTCGGCGCTGCACTGGCGCTCCAGAAAAATGGCCCCTGCGGAAGTGCTGCGTCCGTCCCAGGCGTGGGTCAGGTAATAGGCGTTGTCCCCACCCTGGAGCAGGGGATAGTCGATCCTGCTGTCCGGGATCCGAATCCAGCCCACCACATCCGGGTTGACCTGCCCCAGGGCGGCAAGATCCAGGGCGGCCATTTCCTCCATATGGGGGTCGCCGTCCTCCACCGGGGCGGGGACCCAGCTCCGTTGGGCGGTCTCCTCCGGAAACGTGGGCGTGTCTCCTTCCGTCCCGGCGGCAAGGGCCAGCGCCCGGCTGTAGGCCGCGCCGCCCCGGGCATTGTCCCCGGCCTGCCGCAGCAAAAAGGCCCCGCCGGTCACAAACACCGCCAGCAGGAGCAGGCTCAGGGCTTTTCGGATGTGTTCGTTCACGATTGTTCACCGCCTTTGGAGATTTCCTTCAGTTTAGCACACAGGGGCCTCGCATTGTGTCGCATCCCGGAAAAAACCCGGCCGCCTGCACTTTCTTATCTGCTTTGCCCTTGATTTTTTCCAGGCGGAGGATGACATTTTCCGACAAATATGGTATACTGTTGAAAACAGATATTTTATTTTCGGGAGGGGCAACTATGAATTTTCTGGAAGAGAGAATCGCAAAAGACGGCATCGTCAAACCCGGCAGCGTTCTGAAGGTGGATTCCTTTCTGAACCATCAGATGGACATCTCCCTGATGGATCAGATCGGCAGGGAATTTAAGCGCCGCTTTGGGGACAGGCCCATCACCAAGGTGCTGACCATCGAGACCTCCGGCATCGCCATCGCCTATCCCGTGGCCCGGGAGTTCGGTGTGCCCATGGTCTTCGCCAAGAAAGCCAATTCCGTGAACCTGGACGGCGACATGTATGTGGCAGAGGTGGCGTCCTTCACCCGCAAGAGCGTGAACAAGGTCATCGTGTCCAAGAAGTTCCTGACCAGCGACGACCATGTGCTCATCATCGACGACTTTCTTGCCAACGGCTGCGCCCTGCAGGGCTTGATCTCCATCGTGGAGGACGCCGAAGCCACCGTGGAGGGCTGCGGCATCGCCATTGAGAAGGGCTTCCAGGACGGCGGCGACCGGATCCGCAACCTGGGCTACCGGGTGGAATCCATCGCCATCGTGGACGCCATGGATGCCGAAACGGGAACCATCACCTTCCGCAAGCAGGACGGCGAATAACGGATTAAAAAAGAGATGCTTTGAAAAGCATCTCTTTTTTCAGACTATCGAAAAACTATGTCATTGCGAGCCAGTGCGCACACTACTCCGCGCTAAGAGCCGCCTTCGGCGGTTGCGCTATGTACGCGGCCTGCGGGCCGTGTGGCGTGGCAATCTCCCAAATTTTCGGACATTTCTTTACTAAAATCGAGGGATTTT
>JAXJGV010000081.1:0-31757 GCA_036300205.1 Oscillospiraceae bacterium | reverse complement strand
GGTTTTCTTCTTGCGGAAGCTGTACTCGATATCTGTGAATGTTTCCTGCTTCATTGCATTGCACCACCATTGTTTTGATGGAGTTATTATACCATATCTGGAACCTATTTGGTAGTGCGGATTAAATCAGAGGTTCCCTAGATTTTTCTTTCAATCTTCCAGACTTTGACTGTCTGTTGGATGACCTTGATTTGGATGTATCGCTAGATGGAATCGACCTTGATTTGGATTTGCCTGACGATCTATCTTTGAACTGTGAGCGAACAGAGAGAAAACCGCCTGTTGAAGATTGTTGAAAATAGCACGGACATAGCACGAACCCCGAAAACCCTACACCATAAAAGCGGAGTTTTCGGAGTCCTTAAAGGGAATAATTTCCCACTATAAAAAGGGGAGAATTTCCCCACTATAAAAAAGATACCTACATAGCGCAATAGGCGCACATTGTGAATTTCTCCTTTTGAAGGGAAGTCGTTCAGCACACGCTGGGCGGCTTTCTTTTTTGGCGACTTTTTGGCGACCCAAGCTACAAAAAGCTATGTTTGGTCGTCAAACGAAATCCAACGATAAAACCGAAAAGTCATTGCGGCACTAAGCGAAAATAAACACCATAAAACGGTGCAACACGCACAAAATACCACTCGTAATGAGAAGGTCGCCTGTTCGAGTCAGGTCACTAGCTCCAAAAAGTCCTAGAGCCGCAATGGTTTTGGGACTTTCTTTTTTGCTATATCCTATTAAATCAGCATAATAAACACAAATTGGTGTTAATTTGGTGTGATTTGAAAAAATATTTCTATGCTAAAATATGTATCGTTTAGGGGCACCCCGGATGGGGTGCCTCTATTTTTGCTTTCGTTAACTCAATAAAGTTGTGGCTTTTTCGTCATAATATCACCGATTCCGAGGGCGGTTCTGTTCTGGAGGACGACGGAAACTGGTATTTCCAGTTCTCTACGGGCCAGGGCACGGTGACGGATACTCTGACTGTCCATTTTTACGACTGGGATAAGCAACTCATTGGGGATATCGTATAAAAAACAATGAAGCAAGGACACAGGGCTGGAAGAAACGCTTCCGGTTCTGTGTTTTTCTGTGAAGGTGCGTTGCTTTCTGTAGAAATCAATGGTATAATCTTTCCAGAATCTGTGAGGTGATTCCATTGAATAAATTACTGAAATATCTGAAGGGCTATGAAAAGGAATGTGTCCTTGGCCCGCTGTTCAAGCTGCTGGAAGCAACCTTCGAGCTGTTCATCCCTCTGGTGGTGGCCAGCATCGTGGATACGGGTATCAGCAGCGGCGATCAGAACTATATTTTTAAAATGTGCTTGGTCATGATCGCGCTGGGCATTATCGGCCTGATCAGTGCTGTAACGGCCCAATATTTTTCCGCCGTCGCCGCGGTGGGCTTCTCCACACGGCTGCGCCATGCGGTTCTGGAGCATATCCTGGGCTTAAGCTATAGCCAGATCGACCAGCTTGGCACTTCTACCATGGTTACCCGGATGACCTCGGACATCAACCAGGTGCAGAATGGTGTGAACCTGACGCTGCGGCTGCTGCTGCGCTCGCCCTTCGTGGTGTTCGGCGCTATGATCATGGCGTTTACCATCGATTTTCAGGCAGCGCTGGTGTTCGCGGGAGTTATTCCCATTCTGTGCGTGATCGTGTTCGGCATCATGCTGGTCACCATGCCTATGCACAAGCGGGTCCAGGGCTCTCTGGATGCGGTGACTTCTTCCACCCGGCAGAATCTGGCGGGCGTCCGGGTCCTGCGGGCCTTCTGCAAGGAGAAGGCCGAGGTGGCTTCCTTTGAAGAACAGACCCAGTCCCTGACCCAGCGGCAGCTTTCCGCAGGCCGTATTTCCGCTCTGATGAACCCCGTGACCTATGTGGTCATCAATCTGGCGGTGGTGCTCCTTGTGCGCATCGGCGCGCTGAAGGTGGACAGCGGTGTACTGTCCCAGGGCCTGGTCATTGCCCTATACAACTATATGTCCCAGATCCTGGTGGAGCTGATCAAGATGGCCAATCTGATCATTACACTGGCCAAAGCCTTTGCCTGTGGCAACCGGCTGGCATCGATTCTGGAGCTGGAATCCGACCAGAAAAACGGCGAGCGCAGCGCGGAGAGCCTGAAGGGCAGCGTTGCCTTTGAGGATGTTACCGCCTGCTATGCCGGTGCGGGACATCCCTCGTTGGAGCATATTTCCTTCACTGCCCAGCCGGGGCAGACCGTTGGCATCATCGGCGGCACCGGTTCCGGCAAGACCACGCTGGTGAACCTGATCCCCAGGCTTTATGATGCGGCGCAGGGCAGCGTGCTGCTGGACGGCATTTCGGCAGGGGAGTACGACACGGTTTCTCTGCGGCAGCAGATCGGCATTGTGCCACAGAAAGCTGTGCTTTTCAAAGGAACCATTCGGCAAAATCTGCTCTGGGGCAATGAAAACGCCACGGACGCCGAACTCTGGGCCGCTCTGGAAACCGCCCAGGCCAGGGAAGTGGTGAAGGACAAGGAAGGGGAACTGGACGCAGCTGTGGAACAGGGGGGCATCAACTTCTCCGGCGGTCAGCGTCAGCGTTTGACCATTGCCCGGGCTCTGGTGCGCAAGCCCCGGATCCTGATCTTGGATGACAGCGCCTCCGCCCTAGACTATGCCACGGACGCCAATCTGCGCATGGCCATCCGAAACATGGAGAACCCGCCCACCACCTTTATTGTCTCCCAGCGCGCGGCTTCCGTCCGGTACGCCGACGAGATCCTGGTTCTGGATGACGGCGAGCTGGTGGGAAAGGGCACCCACGAGGAGCTGCTGGATACCTGTTCCGTTTATCAGGAGATCTTCTACTCTCAGTTTCCCAAGGAGGTGACCCGGCATGACTAACCAACTTGCTGTTTTGAAAAAGGTTCTGCACCGCATCCGCCGCTATTGGCCGGGACTCATCGCGTCTCTGGCGCTGGCAACGCTGTATGTGGTCATGACCCTGTATATCCCCATTCTGGTGGGCAATGCCATCGACTGCATTGTGGATGCCGGACGGGTGGATTTCGCGCTGATGGGCGCGCACCTGGGCAATGTGGTGATCTGCGCCATTGTGGCTGCGCTGGCTCAGTGGCTGATGAGCGAGATCAACAACCGCATGACTTACAACGTTACCCGGGA
Organism: Oscillospiraceae bacterium; assembly: GCA_036300205.1. Taxonomy (GTDB): domain Bacteria; phylum Bacillota; class Clostridia; order Oscillospirales; family Oscillospiraceae; genus Faecousia. The sequence goes on along the minus strand of JAXJGV010000081.1, from coordinate 28,588 downwards.
TATCCGCAATGAAGCCTTCCGCCATATCCAGGTGCTGCCGCTGAGCTATCTGGACAAGCATCCCCAGGGAGATGTGGTCAGCCGGGTGATCGCCGATGTGGATACCTTTGCCGACGGCCTTTTGATGGGCTTTACTCAGCTGTTTACGGGGGTTATGACGATTTTGGGAACGCTGGTGTTCATGCTGCGCATCCATTGGGGCATCGCTCTGGTGGTGGTCTGCATTACCCCGCTGTCTCTGGTGGTGGCCAATTTCATCGCCACCAGAACCTACTCCATGTTCAAGCTGCAAACCGTCACCCGGGGCGAGCAGACGGGCCTCATCGACGAGACCATCGGCAATATCAAAGTGGTGCAGGCCTTCGGCCACGAAGCAGCGTCCATGGAGCAGTTCGACGAGATCAACGGCAGACTGCAAAACGCGTCCCTGCGGGCTATTTTCTTCTCGTCACTGGTCAATCCCAGCACCCGTTTCGTCAACTCTGTGGTCTATGCGGGCGTGGGTCTGACGGGCGCGCTGATCGCCATTGGCGGCGGCATTTCCGTTGGTAATCTGACCAGCTTTTTGAACTATGCCAACCAGTACACCAAACCCTTTAACGAGATTTCCGGCGTTGTGACGGAACTACAGAACGCCCTGGCCTGTGCGGGCCGGGTCTTTGAACTGATCGAAGCCCCCGCCAGGACCCCGGAGCCGGAAAACCCCCAGCGCCCGGAGAAGGTCCAGGGCGCGGTGGAGATCAAAGATCTGCGCTTCTCCTATGTGCCGGAAAAGCCCCTGATCGGCGATTTCAACCTTTCCGTGCAACCCGGTCAGCGGGTCGCCATTGTCGGTCCCACCGGCTGCGGAAAAACCACCTTTATTAATCTGCTTATGCGCTTTTACGACCCGGACGGCGGCGAGATCTGCCTGGACGGCGTCAATACGCAGAAGATGAACCGGGGCGAGCTGCGCCGCTCGGTGGGCATGGTGCTTCAGGATACCTGGCTGAAGGCCGGCACTATCCGGGAGAACATCGCCATGGGCAAGCCTGACGCCACCGACCAGGAGATCATTGCCGCTGCCAAGCAGGCCCACGCCCATAGCTTCATCCGCCGCCTGCCCAATGGCTATGACACGGTGATCTCGGAAGCAGGCGGGAACCTGTCCCAGGGCCAGAAGCAGCTATTGTGCATTGCCCGGGTCATGCTGTGCCTGCCGCCCATGCTGTTCCTGGACGAAGCGACTTCGTCTATCGATACCCGTACGGAGATCCGGATCCAGAAGGCCTTCGACGCCATGATGCAGGGGAGAACGTCGTTTATCGTCGCCCACCGCCTGTCTACCATTCAGGAGGCCGACATGATCCTGGTCATGCGGGACGGTCACATCGTGGAACAGGGAAAGCACGAAGAGCTTCTGGAAAAACGGGGCTTCTATGCCCAGCTGTACCAGAGCCAGTTCGCCCACTAAACCAAGGGGTATTTTCAGAGAAATACAACTTGGAAACGATTCCAACAAATCATATTGTGTTTCTTTGGGAAATATTTGGCAAAATGCGGGATTGATTTTGCACCATGCCCGGTGTATCATCGGTTCAGAAACAAATGAAAGGAGCCTTTCTCATGCCTAAGTGGTTAGACAACGCAGTATTCTATCAAATTTACCCCCAGTCCTTCCTGGACACCGATGCCGACGGTATCGGCAACCTTCAGGGTATCATCCGCAAGCTGGATTATATCAAGGATCTGGGATGCAACGCCATCTGGATCAACCCCTGCTTCGTATCCCCGTTTGTGGATGCGGGTTATGATATCGCCGATTACTATACCGTAGCTCCCCGGTACGGCACCAATGAGGACCTGAAGGAGCTGTTCGCGCAGGCGCACAAACGCGGCCTGCACGTCCTGCTGGACCTGGTTCCTGGCCATACCTCCATGGAGCACAGCTGGTTTAAAGACTCTATGAAGCCCGAGAAGAACGAATTCACAGACCGCTACGTCTGGACGGACAGCATCTGGGAATCTCCCGAGGGTATGGCCTGCCTGCGTGGCTTCTCCCAGCGTGACGGCTCCTGCGCGGTGAACTTCTTCACCTGCCAGCCCGCGCTGAACTACGGCTATTACAACCGCACCCGCCCCTGGCAGCAGTCTCCCGAGGATGAGGGCCCCCAGGCATCTCTGGCAGCCATGATGGATGTCATGCGCTTCTGGCTGGGCATGGGCTGCGACGGCTTCCGCGTGGATATGGCCGCCAGCCTGGTGAAGAATGACCCCGACGGCACCGGCACCATCGCCCTGTGGCAGAAGGTCCGCGCCTTCCTGGAAAAGGATTATCCCGAAGCCGCCATGGTCTCCGAATGGGGCGAGCCGGAAAAGTCCTTGCAGGGCGGCTTCCATATGGACTTCCTGCTGCATTTCGGTCCCTCTCATTACAATGACCTGTTCCGCTGCGAGGAGCCGTTCTTCTCCGACCGGGGCCTGGGCGACGCTTCCGTATTCGTGGAGCGGTATCTGGAGAGCCGCGCAAAGGCAGGCAAGGAAGGCCTGATCTGCATTCCCTCCGGCAACCACGATATGGACCGTATGGCACGCCGGGTCAAGGGCGAGCAGAAGAAGCTGGCATTTACCTTCCTGTTGACCATGCCCGGCGCGCCGTTCATCTACTACGGTGACGAGATCGGCATGAACCATGTGGAAGGCCTGACCAGCGTGGAGGGCGGCTTCGACCGTACCGGCGCCCGCAGCCCCATGCAGTGGAGCAACGAGGTCAACGCAGGCTTCAGCTCCGCCTCCAAGGCAAAGCTGTACATCCAGCAGGATCCTGCCGCCGACCGTCCCACCGTCGAAGCCCAGCTGAACGATCCCGACTCCCAGCTCCAGCAGGTCAAGCATCTGATCGCCCTGCGTCAGGCCCACCCCGCGCTGCTGAACCGTTCCGGCATCACCTTTGTCAGCAACGGCGCGCCCAAGACGCCTCTGGCCTATGAGCGTTTCTGCGAGGAAGAGAAGCTGCTGGTTGTGGTGAACCCCTGCCGGGAGGCTGTGACCCTTGCCTATGACAAGGCCCTGGGCGAAGCTGTCTATACCTACGGCGGCGAAGCCAAGCAGGCAGATGGTGTGATCACCGTGGCGCCTGTATCCGCTGGCGTTTATAAGATCGGTTAATGTGACTTCGCAGGCTCATCCGGGGGAGGGTGGGCCTGCGAAAACTTTTTCGAAAAAAGTAAAAATTTTGCTTGACAAACTTGGTTTCATGTAGTATCATATCGGAGTCGGCAAGAGAGCCTACAAGACATGGAGAAGTCGCGTAGCTGGCCGAGCGCGCACGATTGGAAATCGTGTATACCCCAAAAGGGTATCGAGGGTTCAAATCCCTCCTTCTCCGCCAAAAAATAAAGGACATCCGAATGGATGTCCTTTATTTTTTATCGTCAAAGGGGGATTTGAGCAATCAAATGCAACTGTCCGGCGGACTGTTGCTTGTTCCCGTCGAGCCGGGAACAACACCTTACATTCTGCATAGCAGAACGGCAACAAATCCTTCCTTCGTATAGGATGTGCTGCGAGTTGTATAGTGCATCATAGTGTACACGAATCACAGAGCCCATAACTTTGAACCTCTTGAAGCGGCTGTAAGAGAGTGGAGCGCAGACAAAATAACTGTGGCTGAAGCTATGAAGCGATTAAAGGTGAAGCCTAACACTTTCTATAAAAGAGTAAAAGAATGGGTGATAGCTCCCATTCTCTATGTCAACTTATCTAATTCTATCCGTAATCTTTCTTTCATTTCTTCCAAATCTTTTGTTGTCGGTCTAGTCTCTTGGCTATACATAATTTCTCTAGGCAACCACCATACAGGCCCTTTGCCATTATTTCCATAGTTCCCAATATCACCGCTTACTCTTGGGAAGAGATGCCAATGAAGATGCGTATCACCATTACCTAAAAGCTCATAGTTCATTTTCTCTGCCCCAAAGGCTTTAGAGACCGCCTCAGCGACAATAGACATTTCTTCTAGGAACTTCATTTTTAGCTGATAGTCAAGCTGAAAAAGCTCTGTCTTATGTTCTTTACAGAGAAATAAAGTATATCCTTTAAAATGCTGATTGTCGCCAATCACAACATAACCTGATTGTAGCTCTTTTACAAAGTAAGGGTTTGTGCCATTTGTAATCATAGCAATTCTATCACAAATAAGACACATAAACTGACCTCCATAAAGCAATAATTTTTAGAAAAATATAGCACAAGGGCTACAACATAGCAATATGAAATCGTAGTTAGAAATCAAAAATCGACTTCGTGGAGCTATTGGTCTAGGCGTAGGGGGGCTTTATCTATTGCCCGATTTTACTGGTTCAGTACAAAGATGTGGTTCTTTCTTTATTATGAGAAAAGGGCAATCTCATTCAGGAAATACAGCACAATGCAGTGCGCTTTCATGACCACTTTGGGCGGCGGTTTGCCTGAGAAAATGCGCAGTCGAGTAAGTGCCCGGCGGAGGCATACCTCTGCCCTACAGATGAACTCGATACCGATCGTGCACAGATTCTTCAACTCCGCTCAAAATGACATGACGCTATTTTGTCTGTTCTGCCGCTTTTACGGTGTTGGCAGAATTTGGCCTGTTCCCAAATGGTTACAAATATGTTACAATCACCTCGCACATGTGCCAGAAATACACAGAAGAGGTGAACATGATTCGAAAAATCCTTTCTATACTTTTCCTGTCCGCGCTGATGCTGGGGGCGCTTAGCCTGGCGCCCAGGGCAGAGGCCGCGACCTTAAGCTCCAAGACCGGTGCGGTCACAACATCCAGTGGGTCCCTAAACGTTCGCAGCCAGGCATCGTCTTCCGCCTCCGTGGTGGCAACGCTGAAAAAGGGCAGTTATATCACCCTGATCTCCAAATCCGGCTCCTGGTGGCAGGTGGAGTACGCCAAAGGGCAGTATGGCTACTGCCACGCGGACTACATTACCATCGTCCAGGGTACGCCTGTGACGGTCAACACCCAGTCCAGCGGTCTGAACGTCCGCAGCGGCCCGGGAACTTCCTACGGGAAAGTCGCCACGCTGTATAAAGGCGAGGTGGTGTTCCTGCTGAGCACGTCCAACGGCTGGAGCCGGGTGCTCTACCACGGGACGAAAACCGGCTACGTCAGCGCCCAATACCTGTCCGGGTATTATGCGGCGGTTTCTCTGAGCGTTCCCAATTATAAGCAGAATGACACCCGCTGGGCGGATACGCTGGTGGGAACCTCCGGCAAGACCATCAAGCAGATCGGCTGCGCTACCACGGCGGTGGCTATGATGGAATCCTACCGCAACGGCACGACGATCTATCCCGACGCCATGGTCCAGAAGCTGACGTATACCGCCTCGGGAAACCTGTACTGGCCCAGCCACTATACCGCTGTGACGGACAGTTCCGGGTATTTGTCTGCAATCTACAATCAGCTGAAGCAGGGCAAGCCTGTGCTGCTGGGCATGAGAAACACCTACGGCTCCCAGCATTGGGTGGTCGTTACGGGCTATACCGGCGGAGCAAGCCTGACGGCCTCCGGCTTCACCATCCATGACCCCGGTACGTATTCCAGGACGAACCTGCAGCAGTTTCTGGACGTATATCCCACATTCTATAAATACTTCTCTTATTAAGAAAGAAAGGGTTGGCATTTTCATGCCAACCCTGATTTTTTGCATTACAGCAGGGGAATACCTGCCTTTTCGCACGCTTCCACCGTCTCGGAATCCCAAACGCTGGACTGTACCTCGCCGATATGGGCGCAGCCCATCATCAGCATTGCCAGACGGGACTGGCCGATGCCGCCGCCGATGGTCAGCGGCAACTCGTCGTTTAAGAGCATTTTGTGGAAGGGCAGCTCCCGGCGCTCGTCGCAGCCGGCGACGGTCAGCTGACGGTCCAGAGATTCCGCGTCCACCCGGATGCCCATGGAAGAAACTTCCAGCGCCCGGTCCAGGACTTCGTCCCAGAAGAAAATGTCGCAGTTCAGGTTCCAGTCGTCGTAGTCGGGAGCGCGGCCGTCGTGGGGCTTGCCGGAGCGGAGCTTGCCGCCGATCTGCATGATGCAGGCGGTCTTGTGCTCCTTAACATAGGCCTTTTCCCGCTGGGAGCCGGTCTCCAGATCGGGGTACAGGTCTTCCAGGGCCTGGGCGGTGATGAAGGAGACCTCCCGGCTCAGCTCGGTGCGCAGCTGGGGGAAGCGGACGTGGAGCCGGTCGTTGGTATCACAGATGGCCCGGACGATGGCCCGGACGATGAGCTTTAAGTACTCAGAGTTCCGGTTTTCCCGGGTAATGATCTTCTCCCAGTCCCACTGGTCCACGTAGATGGAGTGGACATTGTCCAGCTCCTCGTCCCGGCGGATGGCGTTCATGTCGGTATACAGGCCGTTGCCGATGGTGAAGTTGTAGCGCTTCAGGGCCAGACGCTTCCACTTTGCCAGGGAATGCACCACCTCGGCGTTGGCGCCCACGGCGGGAATATCGAAGGAAACGGGACGCTCGTAGCCGTTCAGGTTATCGTTCAGGCCGGAGGCGTCGGTGACGAACAGGGGAGCGGAGACGCGCTTCAGGTTCAGCGCCTTGGAGAACTCCTCCTGGAAGGTTTCTTTGATATAAGCGATGGCACGCTGGGTATCGTAGGCGTCCAGCTTGGGACGGTAGCCTTCGGGGATGTAGATCTTGTTCATAAAAGAGCAACCTTTCCAATCAAAATATAGGTTCTATTGTATTCAATTTTTCCGCAAAATCAAGAGGATTGTGAAAATTTCCCAGATATGATAGTATGTTTTTGTAAGGTATGCCTGCACACCGGAATGCAGCTTTCCATTTTTTTCTTTTCCAGTGAAATCAAATGTCCCTCCCAAAGTGTATTATAGGTGAAAAGCTTTTCAAGGAGAAAGATATTATGCTGACGAACGAGCAATTTACCTGCCTTGCAGAAAAGTACATAGATACGGTGTTCCGGGTAGCCTACAACTATCTGCGATCGGCTACAGATGCCGACGACATCACCCAGAATGTGTTTCTCAAGCTTCTGAAGGAGAAGAAGACCTTTGAAAGCGAGGCCCACGTGAAAAACTGGCTGATCCGGGTAACGGTGAACGAGTGCAAAAATTTGACGCGCTCCCGGTGGTGGAAGGCAGAGTCCTTTGAAGACTACGCCCAGACGCTTTCCTTTGACACTCCCGCCCATTCCGAGCTGTTTTATGCGGTGATGGACTTGCCGAAACAGTACCGTCTGCCCATCTATCTGCATTATTACGAGGAATACTCCACCCAGGAGATCGCGCAGATTTTGAAGATCCCTAAAAATACCGTCTGCACCCAACTGAAGCGGGGCAGGGAAATGCTCAAAAAAACCTTGACGGAGGTGGACGAATATGTTTAAGGATGATTACAAAGCCGTTTTTTCTAAAGTAACCGCCTCCGCTGACACCTACAGGAGGGTAATGGATATGTCAAAGGAAACAAAGAAGCATCACATTGGTGGACTGGCGTCCAAACTGCTCGTTGCGGTGGCGTTGATCTCGCTGATGACGGTAACAGCCAGTGCCTCGGAAGTGGTACGCAGCTGGTTTGTAACCTACTTTTCGGATGGAAGTGTGGAAAGCCTTTCCCAGGAGCAGGTGGATTTTATTGAGGAAAACGAAAAGCATCTGGGTGAAAGCAAAGTACAGAGCGGATGGACGATTGAATTGCGTTCTGCGCTTACCGACGGTATGAAAGGCTACATTATGCTGGGCGTGACAGCGCCGGAGAATACCAGCCTGGAGGATATTCCGGAAAAGTCCAAGTCACTGTATTATGGGCCGGGAAACGACTTCCTGCCCAAAGATGAGAATTGTGTCCTTACCTGTGCAGCATATCCCGATAGCGGGGTAATTGGAAATATCAGCAGTACCTGGCAGGAGGACGGAGACGGCTTAACCAACACGCTGAACTATGTTATCGATGTTACTCCGGATGTGGAGTGGGCTGAGGTTGATCCTTTTGCCAGCGATACAGGGTGGCATATTCACGTTGAGAACTTTGTGTATGGATTCCCGGAGCAGACGGTCCTGGCGGAAGGAATCTGGGATTTTGACTTTACCTTTGAAAATCAGGAAACAGAAATCGAACTTCTGGCAAAGCCTGTGAAAACATTAACCTGGGCTACCCTCGCGGACGGAACAGAAATTCAGGCGGAAGTGACCATGACATCCGTGGAGTTGCGCCCCTTCGGCGTCACGGTTTATTACGGGGATTCTGATGATGCGGTAGACTACGAAAGGACAAGCATTAATTTTACGGATTCCATGTCTGGTCAGACCCCCTGGTTTGCAGTGATGAAGGACGGCAGTAAAACGGAATTGCTCTACGCAGACGGAAACCCGATTGAGCGGTATCAATATTTGGAAACCAAATTGCCCATTACGTTAGGTAATGTTGACTATCTTCTTGTGGCCGATGGTACAAAGCTGCCCATGCCTGAGCTGGAAACCGAATAACGTACAAGGCCCCGCCGAGTTCTCCCGGCGGGGTTGGTCTATCTATACACATTTTTGTAGGGGAGGGTCTTGACCCTCCTTAGGGGCCCAGGATGACAAACTTGTCAGCTGGCTGCATGGTTTTGGCTTCAATCCACAGGGAAGCGAGAAAGGGAGGGTCAAGACCCTCCCCTACAGAGAAGCGTGGTAATGCAAGAAGAAGGGTGATAATGCAAAGAGAAGCGAATTAACGCAAAACCTTCTGCATAAATTCCGTCACGAGTTTCTGATACCGGGGCGTGTCCGCCAGGTAACTGATACCGTGGTCGGCCCCGGAGAAGGTGTGACGGACTACCATTTCGGGATTGTGGGCCGCAATGTCGCTCATTTCGCAGGGAACGAAGCCGTCCGCTTCGCCGTGGATGATGAGAATGGGCACCTGGGCGTTCTTTACCGCCTGGGCGGCGTCGGTCTCCCGGATGTCGAACCCGCCGTAGACCTTCGCGCCGATGACCACAAAGGGCCAGGCCAGCCAGTCGGTAATGTTCATCTGCTTTGCCACTTTGCGGATGATCTTCTCCGGGGAGGAATAGGGACAGTCGGCGATGATGCCTTTGACATTTTCCGGCAGTTCCAGCTCCGATGCCATCAGCACCGTTGCCGCGCCCATGGACACGCCGTACAGGACCACTTTCGTATCCGGACCGAACCGCTCCACTGCGTACTGCGTCCAGCTCAGAACGTCCCACCGTTCCTGAATGCCGAAGGCGATGGTGCGTCCCTCGCTTTTGCCGTGGGCCCGCTGGTCCACCAGCAGAACGTTGTGTCCCAGCCGGAAGCTCAGCTCCGACCCGCCGGAAAAGTCCGTCATCGGACTGCTGCGGTAGCCGTGGAAGCCGATGTCCAGGGGCGCGCCGTCCTTGATGTGGTAGTAGCGTCCCGACAGCTTTAGGCCGTCCCGGGAGCAGATGGTAACCGTTTCAAAGGGCCGGTCGTTCAGCTGTTTGTAGATCCGGGCCATTTCTGCCCGGTAGGGGTCGTATTGCTTGCCGCTGGTGGAAGGCATCCGGCCCCGGTCCTTTTGCGGAGAGAAGAACGCGATGCGGTAGGCATAATAGCCGCCGCCCAGCAAAACCGCCAGCACAAGGCAAAGAAGCAGAATCCAAATCATATTACAGGCTCCAAATGTAGTCCAGCAGCTCCGGGAAGCTGCCGCACGGGTACTGGGAAATGTCCTTGTTATCCTTGTTGAGGATGCAGTCGGTCAGCAGGAAGACCTTCATGCCCAGCTCCCGGGCCACCATGTCCTCATTTACATCGTTGCCGACCATGACACATTCCTCGGCTTTCAGGTTCAGTTTGCCCAGAATTTCCCGGTAATAATCCGGATTGGGTTTGCAGAAGCAGGAATTATCGTAAGTGGTGATAAATTCGAAATCCTCCGGCTCCAGCCCGGCCCAGCGGACGCGGCTTTGGGTGGCAATGGGCGGGAACAGGGGATTGGTAGCCAGCACGGTGCGCAGTCCCAGGGCCTTGATCTGGCGGATGGCTTCCGCCGCTCTGGGATCAAAGCCGCAGTCGTCCTTCACGGCCTGAAATTCGTTGCGGTAGAATTCCTCAAACAGCGGCTCGTCCACCCGGGTGTCCCGTCCGAAGAGCTGATCGAAAACGTTCCAGAAAACCGTCTCGTTTGTGGCGCTGCCGTCGTTATTTACCATGGCCCCGGTGCCCATCCAGACGGACTTCACCAGCATTTCCGGCTCATAGCCGTGAGGCGCCATCTTTTTCGCCATGCGGCCCAGGTAGCTTTTGACGAACTTCTCCTGGTCCATAGGGAACAGGGTGCCGTCCAAATCGAAGAAAACCGTTGTAATCATAGCATAACCTCGCAATGTGAAATAATACCACATTATACAAAATCCGCCGCCCCGTTTCAAGTCCGGGACGGCGGAGGATTGTAAACTTTTTGTTATCAGCGATTACCTGGGCGTAGATTCTTCACCCACGGCCATGATGTCGTAAGGGGTGGTCTGGTAGACGAAGTAATTCAGCCAGTTGCTGAACAGCAGGTGGGCATGGCCTCGCCAGCGGACGATGGGACGCCGGGTATCGTCGTCGTTGGGATAGTAATTCACGGGAACATGGATGGGAAGCCCCTGGTTTTTGTCCCGCAGGTATTCCTTTTCCAGCGTGTCGATGTCGTACTCGGAATGGCCGGTAACGAAGATCTGGCGGCCCTCCTTGTTCATCAGGATGCACACTCCCGCTTCTTCGGAGGATGCCAGGATCTTCAGCCCCGGCACCTTCTCGATATCCGCCCGGTCCACGGTGGTGTGCCGGGACTGGGGAATATAGAATTCATCGTCAAAGCCCCGCAGCAGGATGGCCCGCTTGTAATCGGCATGGATAGGGTAGACGCCGAAGAGCTTTTCCGGCAGCTGGTGTTTGTGGATGCCGTAGTGGTAGTAAAGTCCCGCCTGGGCGCCCCAGCAGATGTGGAAGGTGGAATGGACATGGCTTTTGCTCCACTCCATGATTTGGCACAGCTCGGGCCAGTAGTCCACTTCCTCGAAGGGCAGATGCTCCACCGGCGCGCCGGTGATGATCATGCCGTCGAACTTGCGGTCCTTCAGCTCGTCAAAGGTCTTGTAGAAAGTCAGCAGATGCTCCTGGGAGGTGTTCTTGGATTTATGTCCGGATACCATCATCAGTTCCAGATGCACCTGCAGAGGGGTATTGCCGAGCAGGCGGCTCAGCTGGGTCTCGGTGACGATCTTCGTGGGCATCAGGTTCAGCAGAACGATCTCCAGAGGACGGATGTGCTGGGTCTCCGCCCGGGTCTGCTTCATGACGAAGATATTTTCTTTTTTGAGCGTCTCCGCAGCGGGAAGGTCATTGGGTATCTGAATGGGCACTTTAGGTGTCCTCCTAAAATAAGCGAGTATCGGGTAGGGCAAGCCACCCCGCAGTGCATTGAGAAATTAAACGTTTTCCAGAGCCTGGGCGATATCGGCGATCAGGTCCTGGGCATTTTCCAGACCGCAGCTCAGACGGATCAGGTCTGCGCCCACGCCGGCGGCGTCAAGCTCCGCGTCGGTCATCTGCCGGTGGGTGGAGGAAGCGGGATGCAGGCAGCAGGTGCGGGAGTCGGCAACGTGGGTCTCGATGGAGCCCAGCTTCAGGTGTTTCATGAAGACTTCCGCCGCCCTACGGCCGCCGTGGAGACCGAAGGAAATCACGCCGCAGGAACCGTTGGGCATGTACTTCTTGGCGGTCTCGTAGTACTTGTCGCCTTCCAGGCCGCAGTACTTGACCCACTTGACCTTCTCGTGGCCCTTCAGATAGGTGGCGATCTCCATGGCGTTGGCGCAGTGCTGCTTCATGCGGAAGGGCAGGCTTTCCAGACCCAGATTCAGGATGAAAGCGCTCTGGGGGGACTGGATGCAGCCCAGATCGCGCATCAGCTGAACAGTGCACTTGGTGATGAACGCACCTTCCAGGCCGAACCTCTCGGTGTAGGTGACGCCGTGGTAGCTGTCGTCGGGAGTGGTCAGGCCGGGGAATTTGTCGGAATACTTGTTCCAGTCGAACTTGCCGCCGTCCACGATGCAGCCGCCCACAGCTGAGGCGTGGCCGTCCATGTACTTGGTGGTGGAGTGGGTGACGATGTCGGCGCCCCACTCAAAGGGACGGCAGTTAACGGGGGTGGCGAAGGTGTTGTCCACGATCAGGGGAACGCCGTGGGCGTGAGCAGCCTTGGCAAACTTCTCGATATCCAGCACCGTCAGGGCGGGGTTGGCGATGGTCTCGCCGAAAACGGCCTTGGTGTTGGGACGGAAAGCGGCGTTCAGCTCTTCCTCGGAGCAGTCGGGGTCGATAAAGGTCACTTCCAGACCCATCCGCTTCATGGTGACGGAGAACAGATTGAAGCTGCCGCCGTAAATGGCGGAGCTGGAAACGATATGGTCACCGCAGCCTGCAATATTGAACACGGCCATGAAGTTGGCAGCCTGACCGGAGCCGGTCAGCATAGCGGCGGTGCCGCCTTCCAGCGCCGCGATTTTGGCGGCCACCATATCGCAGGTGGGGTTCTGTAAACGGGAGTAGAAGTAGCCCTCAGCCTCCAGATCAAACAGCTTGCCCATGTCTTCAGAAGTGTTATATTTAAAAGTAGTGCTCTGAATAATGGGGATCTGCCGGGGCTCGCCGTTGCCGGGGGTATAGCCTGCTTGAATGCACAGGGTTTCGGTGCGCAGTTTATCCATAGGGAATCACCTCATAATTTAATATATATAGAGTACATTGTAATCCCTGCGGGGACGTTTGTCAATGAAAATAGAATGGCCCGGGGCCGCGAAAGTGCAGTCCCGGGCGGGATTCAGTTGTTGACGTTTTCGAGGGTGAAGGAGATGATATAATCATCCTCATAAAGAGCGTAGTAGGTAACGGCACGGCCACCCAGTTCCAGATAATTGTATTGGATACCGGATTTCAGCTTCAAATCTACAGTAACAGAATCCTGATTTTGAGCGGCTTCGGGCAGCGGCTCCAAACGGAGACACTCACCCGCTTCGGTGGAGTATTCCGTCATACCGGCCCATGCGTTTGTTTCGACGTTATAGGTCTCAAACATATCCACGCCGTTAACATACTTGTGGTCGCCAACGTGCATGCTGTATGTTATGACGCAGACATACCCTTTTTCCAACAATATCTGCCACATGCGGTCATAATCTTCCTCGGACAGCGTATGCTTGAAGTAATTATCCATTATGATAAAGCTTTCACTCAGGCAATTGTATTGCTTTGCGTTTTCCGTCATCTCACCATTCAGATAACCTTCATATGCTTCCTCCGCTAAGCGGCTATTGGCATATGCGTCATGGATCGTATCGTCAGGATGGTTCAGCATATCGATTTCCATACGGTCGTAAATCGCTTCCAGGATTTCCTCGTTTGGCTCGTATCCGATGATGGTGTCGGGAAGAATTTCATCCAGATTATAACCAAGCAGGATGGTTTGACCATCATAATATCGCTCGAACAAGGTGAATTTGGAATAATCCAGCGGCGGAATTTCCACGACTTCCGGTTGGGCTTCGGAATTGGCTTCTGCGGCGGCTTCAAAGAGTTCTCTATCCTTTGGAAGTTCCTCTTTCAGTGTGCTGAAAATACCGGGGATCCAACCCGCCGCCGCGGCGGTGATGGTCAGAATACTGACGGCAATGGCCGCCGCAAGAAGAACGGTGAGGGTTCTTTTGAGTGTAACCTGTTTTTTCATTTCAGTGGCCTCCATTTGCGGAGTGTCCACAATGTCCAGATACCAGTCATCGATGTAATTGAAGGCTTCGTACAGCTTTTCGCTTTTCATACAGCAACTCCCTCCTTGTTCAGATGCTTTCGCAAGTCCTTCCGCAGACAGCTCAGGCGGTATTTGACTCTCCGCTGGGGCAGATCATACTTTGCTGCGATTTCCGGGATGGTCAGATTGTAATAGTAGCGGCAGAGGAAGATCTTGCAGTCCGTCCGTTCCAGCGTATCCAGAAAGCGGTTCAGGGATGCCCCGATTTGCTTTGTCTCCCAGACCATTTCCATGTCGCTTTTTGGGTCGGGGATGCAATCGCCCAACTCGGAAAGCAGAGCTACCATATTGCTGCAGCGCCGCCCGGCGGTGTTGTAGTCCAGACGGGTGAAAGCCAGGTTCCGGGTGATGCGGGAGAGAAAATGCTTCAGCACATTAGGCTTCGTGGGGGGAATGGCGTTCCAAGCCGCGAGATAGGTGTCCTCCACGATTTCCTCCGTGTCTTCCCGGCAGCGCAGGATGTTGTATGCCACCTGATTTAAGTAAGCACCGTATTTTTTCGCCGTCTCCGCAATGGCGGATTCGCTGCGGGAAAAATACAGGCCGATGATTTGCGTATCGTCCATGTGGAAACCTCCCTGTTTCTTTGTAAGGCCCTTACATCAATACAGTAGGAAAACAGCAGGGGATGGACAAAGAAAAATGATGCTGTTCCCATTTTTGCTATCAGCCTGCGTCTGAATGGAGCGTGTATTGTTTATGATTTCAACTCATTTGAGGCACCTTCCAACACAATACGATGTAGAGAGGTAAAAATTTTCACAGAATCTGAAAAAAGTAAATGAAAAGGGTTCAATCATCTGAAAATGATTGAACCCATTGGCGGAGAGAGTGGGATTCGAACCCACGGTGGGTTGCCCCATCACCAGTTTTCAAGACTGGCTCCTTAAACCGCTCGGACATCTCTCCATATGTCCACAACTATACCATTTACCCCGGAAAAAGTCAAGGGTTTTGCAAATCGATGCAATTTCGTGCTTGACAAACCAGTCAGTGTATGCTAGAATACTTTGGCAATCAAATATGTTTACTTTTTATTCGGAGTGATACCCAAGAGGCCGAAGGGGCTCCCCTGCTAAGGGAGTAGGCGGTCAAAAGCCGCGCGAGGGTTCAAATCCCTCTCACTCCGCCAAAATCCGTATTCCGAAAGGAATGCGGATTTTTTCATAGGAGAGAATGCCATGGCGGATGTTACCTTTTATAACCCGAAGGAAATTGACGACAGCCTTCTAAAATTTGCGGTCCTTGCTGCCAAATGCGGCGGTCAATGGATCTTCTGCCGCCACAAAGACAGAACAACCTGGGAGCTCGCGGGCGGTCATCGGGAAACGGGGGAGGCCATAGCTGAGACTGCCCGCCGGGAGCTTTTGGAAGAAACGGGAACGGTGGAGGCTGTGATCCAGCCTGTATGTGTTTATAAGGCCGCAGACTATGGGATGCTGTATTTTGCGGAGGTCCTGAAACGGAACAGTCTGCCGGGGGAATTTGAAATCGCGGAAACGCTTCTTGCGGACACCTTGCCCGAAGCGCTTACTTATCCCGGAATTCACGACAAGCTGTTTGCGCAGGTTCAGAAATGGTTGGAATGCAGATCGCGCATTTGACTCACAGATTAACGGAAAGGAAAGTGTATAATATGGCAGTTCGGTTAAATGAAGATAAGGAAATGGTACAGACGATCCGGGACGGTTTGAAGCGTACCGGCGGCTATTGCCCCTGCCGTCTGGAACGGACAGAGGAGAACAAGTGCATCTGCAAGGAGTTCCGTGAGCAGATCGCTGATCCTGCGTATAAGGGCTACTGCCATTGTATGCTCTATTACAAGGATTAAGTTTTTTCAAAAAAACAAGAAAAAGGTTGTTGACAAAATTCGCCACCTGTGCTATTATACTCAAGCGCTGAGGGAAACACCTCAGAAAGCGAATATGGGCGAGTGGTGGAATTGGTAGACTCGCTAGATTCAGGTTCTAGTGTTCACTGCGGACGTGCGGGTTCAAGTCCCGCCTCGCCCACCAAAAAAGCAGATGCGAAAGCATCTGCTTTTTTTCTTTTGGTACAGCAAATACAGAAAAAAACGCTGTGAAGTTCCATACTTCACAGCGTTTTGGATTACAGGGAATAATCTTCCTGATCATACTTGGAAAAATCCAGAGCCTTTGCTTTCTTTGGAACGCGTTTGCAGGGATCGTACCGAAATTTCCAGCACTTGTCTTCCAAAGTGCGCATTCCTTTTTTGGAACAGAGGATTTGTCCGTCCTCCAGATGTGCGCCGTAAAGACAGTAGGCGCAACAGCGTTCTATTTTTTTTCGAAACAGCATGACAGCATCCTCCGTAATTTAGTAGCACCATTATACACCAACTGTCTGACGAATGCTACATCTTTTTTGTGTTTTCCGCAGGATAATGACGGAACCGAGAACAGCGGCAGTGCAGAAAGGCCAGGCGCCGAATACGATGCCGCCGCAAAGAGCAAGGCTGAATAGGGTCTGCATCAGCTTTCCCCCCAAATAATAGCGCAGGGATAGCCCGCTGGTAACGGAAACCGTCTGCATGGTCACGCAAAGGCCGCCAAAAGCCAGTATCCCGGAGCAAATACAGAAACGAAGAGAAACATCATTTACGGAAAGCAGCTCATAGCAGCCATTGGAAAGCTCCAGCAGTCCCGTCAAGGCTACCTGCACTTCAGATGGAAATATCCAAAGAATCCAGCGCTTCAGAAATCCGATCACAACCCGGAACAGTACCACCCATCCGCATACCGTAGCCATAACATGGATTGCGGAACGCAGTGCGTCCGAAAGGGAGGTTTGGGGCTGCCTGCGCAGCTTTGCGCTGCCGGAACCGCCGGCTGGAAGCGTCAGCGCTGCCAATAACGCGCTGAGAATATGGATTCCCCACAAAACCCATGCGATCCCCTTGCGGGGAAACATGGATGCCGCCATGCCGAACAAAAAGGCGGGGCCTGCATTGTTGCAGAAGCCAAGCATCCGCTCCGCATCCTGTTTTGAAAGCTGTCCGGAGTGATACGCTGCCGAAATGCTCTGGGCGCCGACCGGATACCCGCCTAAAAATCCGGAAATAAAAATGGATTCCGCCCCTTTTGGAACCCCGCACAGCCGCCCCAGCGGGCGCAGCAGGGGCAGGGAAGCCCCCGCGCAGGAGCTTGTCAGCAATATGGACAGAACAAAAAAAGGAAACAGGGATGGGATCACCGTTCTCAGGCACAGCTCGATCCCCGATTGGGCGCCTTCCAGAGCTGTTTTTCCGTCTAAAATCAGGATCAGCATTCCTACAGATGCGCCGATGCCCGGCAGTAGCTGTTTGCGTTTCACGTTCTTCACCTCGAAAGAATCTATGCAAGAATGGGTTGCCCCATTCATATGCTTGCAAAAAGGGAGGTGCCGAAATGGGCAGGGGACGTTACTTTTTGGAGCAGCTGGCGGACGAGGCAGATCTCGGCGCTGAGCCGATGCCGGGACAGCCCATTGTCGAGATCGCGGGAGAGCGACGGGTGCTCATTGAAAATCATCATGGTGTGAAAGCGTACAGCCGGGAGAAGATCCTTGTGAAAGTAAAATACGGCTTCGTCAGCGTCTGCGGCTGCGGCCTGGAATTGGTGCACATGACCAAAGAACGATTGGTAATACGAGGCAGGATCGATGCTGTCACACTGCAGCGGAGGGGATGAGGATGGATCTTTGGAAATCCATAGCCGGAATGCTGGAAGTAGAGTTGACCAGCGCGGAACCGGAGACAGCGTTGGCGGCGGTCAATGCGTGTGGGATCGAAATATTTCACATGCAGCAGGTAAGTGATCTGACCTGCTGCTTTCGCATTCGGCGAAGAGATTACCGGATACTGGCAAAGCTGTGTGAAAAAAGAGGGGAGACGCTGCACATAATACGAAAGGACGGCGTGTATTGGGCCGGCAAAAGTCTGCTTGCGCGTCCTATTCTGCTTTTGGGGATGTTTTTTCTTCTGGCGATGGCGCTGTATCTGCCGTCCCGTGTGTTTTTTGTCCGGGTCGAAGGCAACAAAACGGTATCCACCCGGCAGATTTTGGCCGCTGCTGAGGAAAGCGGAATTGGTTTTGGCGCATCCCGCCGGGAAGTGCGCAGTGAAAAAGTAAAAAACGCTCTGCTTTCCGCAGTTCCGCAGCTGCAGTGGGCCGGGGTCAATACTTCCGGATGTGTGGCTACGATCTCCGTCAGAGAAAGGACTGACACGGAAAGCACCCAGATCGGAAATGAGGTGACCAGCATTGTGGCCGCCCGGGACGGGTTCATCCTCTCCGGGACTGTCACCCAGGGAAACGCCCTCTTCCAGGTCGGACAGACCGTAAAAGCCGGACAGGTACTGATTTCCGGCTATACTGACTGTGGTATCTGCATCCAGGCAACCCGTTCCGAAGGAGAGATCGTGGCCCAGACGAACCGCAGTTTGGACATACAGACACTGTCAGAGTATGTCCAGAGAGGCGGCGTTGTGGATGTTAAGCGAAAATACAGCCTCCTCGTTCAAAAAAAACGCATAAATTTATGGAAAGACAGTGGAATTTCGGATACCAGTTGTGGTAGAATGTATGAGGAATACTATATCACACTGCCGGGCGGCTTTCAGCTGCCGGTGGCTCTGTGTGTTGAGGAGTATACTTTCTACAGCACACAAACCGCCGAACTGCCGCAGCCGGATGCAGAATTGGCGCTGAGCCAATTTGCGGACAGCTATTTGACCGCGCAAATGGTGGCCGGAAAAATCCAGGACCGGTCTGAAACCGTTTCTCTGGACGGCGGCGTATACCGTTTGGAAGGGGCGTACATCTGCGTGGAAATGATCGGCAAAGTACAGCAGGAACAGATTGGAGATACAAATGGGAAAAGTGGTTGAAAGAATTGTCAACGCGGAACGGCTGGAAGACCTGATCGCGGTGTTTGGCTCTTTTGATGAAAATATCAAACGTATTGAGGATGCGCTGAGCGTTCATGTTGTGAACCGGGGGACAGACCTTCGTGTCTCCGGTGACGAGGAAATGGTGGATAAAGCCGTGCGCACCTTGGAAGGACTGCTGGCCCTTGCGTCAAAAGGGGAGACCATCGATGAGCAGCGGGTCCGCTATCTCATTACCCTGGTCAACGAGGGCAATGACCATCAGGTGGCACAGATGGCAAAGGATGTGGTCTGCATCACCGCCAAAGGAAAGCCCATCAAGGCCAAAACCGTGGGCCAGCAGACCTATATGAAAGCCATTATGAAGAATACCGTAACCATCGGCGTCGGCCCTGCGGGCACCGGCAAAACCTATCTGGCGGTTGCGGCGGCGGTTGCCGCTTTCCGGGAGCGCACCGTGAACCGTATCATTCTGACCCGTCCGGCTGTGGAGGCGGGTGAACGCCTTGGCTTCCTGCCGGGTGACCTGCAAAATAAAGTGGATCCCTACCTTCGGCCTTTGTATGACGCCCTGTATGACATGCTGGGCGCGGAAACCTTCCAGAAGTATCAGGAGCGTGGGTCCATTGAAGTAGCGCCCCTCGCCTACATGCGGGGCCGTACTCTGGACGATAGCTTCATCATTTTGGACGAAGCCCAGAACACCACCCGGGAGCAGATGAAGATGTTCCTGACCCGTCTGGGCTTTGGCTCCAAGATCGTCATAACCGGCGACGTGACCCAGATCGACCTGCCGGATGACAAAGTTTCCGGTTTGAAGGATGCCATCCGCGTTCTGGACGGCGTGAAGGATATTGCCATCTGCCGCCTGACCTCTGCCGACGTGGTGCGCCATGCACTGGTGCAGGAGATCATCAACGCCTATGAAAAAGCCGCCCAGAAACCGAACATGAAGAAACCGACCCAGCAGTTTGGCGGTCGGTATAAGAGGAAGTATTAAGATGAGACATAAAATCAATCTGGTATTTGAACAGCTGAGCCTGCAAAAATTTACCATCAGCGCCAATATCCGCAAATGCATCCAGGAGACCCTGAAAGCCGAAGGTGTGAATGTTCCCTGTGAGATCAACGTGCTGGTGACGGATGATAAGGGAATCCAGACCATCAACCGGGAAAGCCGCAGCCTGGACAAGCCGACAGACGTTTTGAGCTTCCCCATGTTCCAGATAGAAGCGGGCCATCTGCCGGAGGACTGGACGGAATACCAGGACCCCGCGACGGGTCTGGTTCCCCTGGGAGACATGTGCATCAGTTTGGAGCGTGCCATTGCCCAGGCCCAGGAATTCGGTCATTCGACCCGCCGGGAGGTCGGCTATCTGACCATTCATTCCATGCTCCATCTGCTTGGCTATGACCATCTGGATGAAGGCGAGCAGAAACGCCAGATGCGCGGCAGGGAAGAGGCCATCGCCGCGTCCATCCCCGGCATGAGCAGAGATTAATCACTTTCATATATAGGAGAAACATATGAATACCAAAACCGCAATTATTACCATTGCCGGCCGTCCCAACGTCGGCAAGTCTACTTTGACAAACTATCTGGTGGGCGAAAAGATCGCCATTGTGTCCAACAAGCCCCAGACCACCCGCAACCGTATCTGCGGCATCGTTACCCATGACAACATGCAGTATGTTTTTGTGGATACCCCCGGTTATCACAAAGCCCGCACCAAGCTGGGCGATTACATGGTCAACGCTGTCCGGGAATCCATTTCCGATGTGGATGCCACCGTGCTGGTGGTGGAGCCCATCGCCTCCGTTGGCGTACAGGAGGAGGCACTGATCGAAAAGATCAAAGCCACTCGCTGTCCCGCTATCCTGGCCATCAACAAGATCGATACCGTGGAAAAGGACAAGCTGCTGGAGGTCATCGCGGCCTATTCTGCCACCGGCGCGTTTGACGCCATTATTCCCATTTCCGCAAAGACCGGCGACGGCGTGGACGTGCTGCTGGAAGAGTGCGAAAAGTACGCTGTGGAGAGCCCGTTCCTGTTCCCGGACGATGTGACCACCGACCAGCCTGAGCGGCAGGTCATGGCGGAAATTATCCGGGAAAAGCTGCTGTGGTGTCTGGACAAGGAGATTCCCCACGGTACTGCTGTGGAGATCACGACCTTCACCGAGCGGGACAACGGCATCATCGACATCGATGCAACCATTTACTGCGAAAAAGCCAGCCATAAGGGCATCATTATCGGCAAACAGGGCGCAATGCTGAAGAAAATCTCTTCCATGGCCCGTGCCGACTGCGAGAAGTTTATGGGCACAAAGGTTTATTTGACCACCTGGGTCAAGGTCAAGGAAAACTGGCGTGACAGCGACTTCATGGTGCGCAACTTCGGCTACACCGAATAATTTCCAGTTGTAAAACAAAAGCCATCTGCAAATCCTATCCTCAGGAGGGATCAGGATGAACGCTATGGATTATTGGCAGTTATTTTTGGAGACCGGAGCACCGGAAGCCTATCTAATGTACAGCAAGCAGCTGAAATCGGAGGGAGCACATGTATTTGACGATCCAGGGCATCGTCCTGCGGGTCACGGATTACAATGACCGGGACGCCCTGCTGACACTGCTGACCCGCCGCCATGGCAAGCTGACAGTAAAAGCCAGAGGACTGCGCAAAAAAAACAGCCCCCTCATCGCGCCCTGTCAGCTGCTGGCTTACGGCGAATTTACCCTATTTGAATACCGTGGCCAGTACACCATCAACGAAGCCCACTCCATTGAGCTGTTTACGCCGCTGCGCCGGGATCTGACAAA
Organism: Oscillospiraceae bacterium; assembly: GCA_036300205.1. Classification (GTDB taxonomy): domain Bacteria; phylum Bacillota; class Clostridia; order Oscillospirales; family Oscillospiraceae; genus Faecousia. Next base: position 7,041 of record JAXJGV010000081.1, on the reverse strand, counting down.
GCTGTCCCTGGGTACTTATTTTGCACAGGTATCAGAAGTCCTGTCCCAGGAAGACCTGCCAAACCAGGAATTGCAGTCGTTGCTGCTCAACTGCCTGTTTGCGCTGACCACGCTGGATCTGCCGGAAAGCCAGGTCAAGGCCGTATTTGAGCTGCGTTCCGCCTGTCTTTCCGGATACACTCCGGATTTGTTCGGCTGCCATGTCTGCGGAAATCAGAATCCGGAAAGTTTTGACTTGTCTGCCGGTCAGCTGGAATGCAGCAGCTGCCGCAGCCGGGAGTCCAACGGTATCCGAATGCCGGTGACCCCTTCCATTCTGGAAGCCATGCGCTACATATGCCTGTGTGATCCCAAGCGCCTGTTTTCTTTCCAAATCGGAGAGGGGACGCTGCAGCAGCTGTCAGCCCTGACAGAGGCCTACCTGACGACCCAATTGGAGCGTGGATTCTCCACGCTGGATTTCTACAAATCGCTGTTAATTTAGGAGATAACCATGTCTGAATTATACGAAAAATCGCTGCTGAAGCTGGAACTTGACCAGGTTTTGCAGCTGCTGGCCGGGTGCGCGGGCAGCCAGGGCGGCAAGGAAGCCTGCCTGCGGCTGCGGCCCAGTTCCGATCTGGAAGAGGTGGAACTGATGCTTCAGCAGACCACCGCCGCATCTGACCTCTGCACCCGGAAAGGCAACCCTGTTTTTGGGGATGTGACCGATGTGTCCGCATCTTTGGAGCGGGCTGACCGGGGCGGCAGCTTGCAGCCCATTGAACTGCTGCGCATCGCGGGTATCCTTCGGTGCGCCCGTACCATCAAGGGCTATGTTTCCGAGGATGAAAAGGAAACCGTTCTGGATGTCCTTTTCCGGGCGCTGACCCCCAATAAATATTTGGAAGATAAAATCTACGGCGCAATTCTGTCCGAAGAAGAGATCGCGGACAACGCTTCCTCCGAACTGGCAGATATCCGCCGCCATATGCGCATTCAGTCCGCCAAGATCCGGGACAGCCTGCAAAAAGTCATTTCCTCGCCTGCCTATTCCAAATTCCTTCGGGAACCCATTATCACCATTCGCCAGGGGCGTTATGTTGTTCCGGTCAAAAGTGAGTGCAGGAATGATGTTCCCGGTCTGGTGCATGACGTGTCTGCAACGGGTTCCACTTATTTTGTGGAGCCTATGTCCGCAGTCAACGCCAACAACGCGCTGCGGGAGCTGGAACTGAAAGAAAAGAAAGAGATTGAGCGGATTCTGGCAGAACTGTCCAGCGAAGCTGCCGCCTACCGGGATTCCATTAACCTGGACTACCAGATGCTGGTGCAGCTGGATGTGATCTTTGCCAAGGCAAAGCTGGCTTACCGTATGCGTGCCTGGGCGCCTATCATGAACGATCAGGGCAGGGTAGAACTGCGCAATGCCCGGCATCCTCTCATCGATCCCAAGACCGCAGTACCCATTTCCGTGCGGCTGGGAACGGATTTTGATACCATGATCATTACCGGCCCCAATACCGGCGGTAAAACCGTCACGCTGAAAACCATCGGCCTGCTGACCCTGATGGCAGAATGCGGCCTGCATATTCCTGCGGGCGACGGAAGCGTGCTGTCCACGTTTGACGCTATTCTTGCGGACATCGGCGACGAGCAGTCCATTGCCCAGAGCTTGTCCACCTTCTCCAGCCATATGCGTACCATCGTGGATGTGGTCGCCCAGTGCGATGACCGTACTTTGGTGCTGTTTGATGAATTGGGCGCGGGCACGGATCCTGCGGAAGGCGCCGCATTGGCCACCGCAATTATCGAATTCTGCCGCAAAATGGGCAGCCGCGTGGTGGCAACTACCCACTATGCAGAGTTGAAACTCTATGCCATGCGCACCAATGGCGTTATCAATGCCTCCTGCGAATTTGATGTAGAGACTCTGCGGCCCACCTACAAGCTGCTGATTGGCATTCCCGGCAAGTCCAACGCCTTTGCCATTTCCCGCAAGCTGGGCCTGTCCGAGGAGATCCTGAAGGAAGCTGATGATCTGGTTGACAAGAGCGATAAAAACTTCGAAGATGTTCTGTCCCAGCTGGAGCAGCAGCGCCAGCAGATGGAAGCCGCCCGCCAGGAAGCCGAGCGTTTGCGTCAGGAGACTGCAAAGATCAAACAACAGAGCGAAGAATACCACGAGCAGCTTCGCAGGGAAAAAGAAAAAGCCATGGAGTCCGCCCGCAGAGAAGCTCAGCATATTATCGATGAAGCCCGTGCCGCCGCCAACATTGCGTCCGAAGAACTGAAAGCCCTGCGCAAACAGCTTCAGGACAGTGCGGATGCCACCGGCATCAACCAGCGTCAGGCAGAGTTGCGCCGCAACCTGAATGAGGTAGAGGACAAGCTCCATGCTTCACAGCCCCAAAAGGAGCGTCCCAAGCCCACCCGCGGAATTCTGGTGGGCGATACGGTGGAACTGCTGAAACTTGGCACCAAGGCCAGCGTAATCGCCATCAATAAAGACGGCACCTATCAGCTGCAGGCCGGTATTCTGAAAATGTCCGCAAAGGCAGATGAGATTTATCTGCTGGAGCACGAGAACCCCTACAAAGAAAAAGGGCCCCGCCCCAAGCACTCCGGCCGCGAAATGAAGCTCAGCGCCATGCCCACGGAAGTGGACCTTCGCGGTATGGACGCGGTGGAAGCCGTCTGCGTGCTGGAACGCTATTTGGATGAGGCCATGCGAAGCAATCTGAGCCAGGTGCGCATCATCCATGGCAAGGGAACCGGCACCTTGCGTGCCGCCGTGCAGCAGGCGCTGAAGAAGAATAAGTTCGTGAAGAAGTTCCGCCTTGGCCAGTATGGCGAGGGTGAGGATGGCGTTACCATTGCGGAATTCGGCTGATTTTTGCCAAATCTGGAAAATGGAAACGTTTTCAACAAGAATCTACAAAAAACGCGGCTAGTTCTTGTGTAAACAGGACGAAAATTAGTTGACTTTTTCAGTAAAAATGCTATGATATACGCAGACCCGTTGCACCTGGCAGGGTGTAACGAAAAGGAGTGTATATTATGTTCAATAAAGAAGTAGTCGTTCGTTGTGAATCCGGCCTGCATAACAAACAGGCTACCTATTTTGTGCAGAAGGCCAATGAATTCGAGAGCAGCATCTATCTGGAATCCGGAAGCCGCAGAATGAATGCCAAGAGTCTGTTGGGCATCATGTCTCTGGGAATTGTAACCGGTTCTACGGTGACCTTGAGTGCTGTCGGCCCTGATGCTGAGGCTGCTGTGAACGCACTGGACACTCTGCTCCAGCGAGACGTTTATTAAAAATGCTTTACTTAACCGCCTCAATGCCTGAAAAAAGCATTGAGGCGGTACTTTTTGGGGGATACCATGACCTTTGACGAATTGAAGGAAAAAGCCCTGACCCTGCCCTACGCGCCCGGAGTGTACATCATGCGGGACAAAACAGACAAAGTGATCTACGTTGGCAAGGCGAAAAAACTGAAAAACCGGGTCAGCCAGTACTTTCAGGATACGGCGTCTCATACGCCCAAGACCCGGATCATGGTGAGTAAGATCCATCACTTTGATGTTATCGTTGCCGCCTCCGAGTTTGAGGCCCTGGTGCTGGAATGTTCGCTGATCAAGCGGTATATGCCGAAATACAATATCCTGCTGAAGGATGATAAGGGATATCCGTATTTGCGGCTGAATATGAAAGAGATTTATCCCACCATCACACTGGTCAGTAAACTGGCAGATGACGGGGCGGATTATTATGGCCCCTATGGCGGCCGCGCGGTGACCCATGATGTGATGGAGGCGATCCGGCTGACCCTGAAGCTGCCCGGCTGTCATAAGCAATTTCCCAGGGATATCGGCAAGGAACGTCCCTGCCTGAACTATCACATGAACCAATGCGCGGGCTGGTGCCAAGCCAATAAGAGCTGTGCGGAATACCGGGAGACCATGCTCCAGGCCCGTGAGCTTTTGCGCGGCAACTATAAAGCGGTGGCAGATCAGATCCGGCAGCAAATGCTTGCCGCTGCCGACAATCTGGAATTCGAGCTGGCCGCCAGTCTGCGGGACAGGCTGACGGCGGTGGAAAATCTGGGTCAGAAACAGCTGGTTACAGCAGGAACGCTGGCCGACACGGACGTGGTCGGCTACGGGGAAACCGAAGCCAAAGCCTGCTTTGCGGTGCTGCATTTTTCCGGCGGCAATCTGCTGGATAAGGATTATGAAGTATTCCCCAGACCGGATGACAAGCTGGAAGCGGTATCCAGCCTGCTGAAGCAATTTTACCTCAGCCGCGGCCTGGCCCCCAAACGGGTCCTGCTTCCCTTTGCGTTGGAGGACGGCGAGCTGTTTGCACAGCTGCTGGAACAGCAATATGGCCGCCGTCCAAAGCTGCATGTGCCGCAGCGGGGCGATAATATGCGTCTGGTGGAACTGGCCTGCAAAAACGCCTTTGAAGAAGCAGAGCGGGTCACGGGAAAGGAAGAACGCGTCAGCGCTACGCTGACTCTGCTTGGAAAAATGCTGGCCATAGCGCCGCCGAAGCGGATGGAATCCTTCGATATCTCCAATATTTCCGGTACGGACATCGTTGCCAGCATGGTTGTTTTCCAGGACGGCAAGCCCAGGAAAAGCGACTACAAGCGCTTCAAGCTGGAATGCCTGGACAATCAGGATGACTATGCTTCCATGCACCAGATTGTGAAACGACGGTTTGCACATTATAAAGCAGGGGATAAGGGGTTTGAAGAAGCGCCTGATCTTTTGCTCATCGACGGCGGCGTGAACCATGCCAAAGTGGCTGTGGCCGCGCTGGAAGAGCTCGGACTGACATTTCCGGTATTCGGCATGGTGAAAGACGACCGTCACCGTACGCGGGCGCTGGTCACGCCTGATGGCCGGGAGATCCGGATTGACAATAATCAGGCGATCTTTGCTCTGATCGGAAACATCCAGGAAGAGACTCACCGTTTTGCCATAACCTATCACCGCCAGCTGCGCAGCAAACGGCTTCGATACTCGGAATTGGACAACATTCCGGGAATCGGCCCAAAGAGAAAGCAGGATCTGCTGCGCCAATTCAAGTCGCTGACCGCCATCGGTCAGGCAACATTGCCGGAACTGGAACGGCTTCTTCCAAAAGATGCCGCCGCGGCGGTTTATCATTATTTTCGTGAAAAAAGGGAAGACTAGGAGGGAATTATGCGCGTCATCACAGGAAAAGCACGGGGCGTTCAGTTAAAGACCCCGGACGGTATGCTTACCCGGCCCACAACCGACCGGGTAAAAGAGGCGCTTTTCAGCATTATCAATTTTGACATTCCCGGTGCCAAGGTGTTGGATCTCTTTGGCGGTACAGGCCAGCTGGGCATCGAAGCGCTGAGCCGCGGCGCCAAAAGCGCTGTGTTTGTGGATGCCCGGGAAGACGCCTGTAAGCTGATCAAAGAAAACTTGAAACGCACCAAAATGGAGCAGGATAGCCGCGTAATCCGCAGCGATTACGCCGATTACCTCAGCAGATGCCGGGAGCAGTTCGATATCATTTTCCTTGACCCACCCTATGCAGAAGTTTTTTTGGAAAATGCGTTAAAACGAATAACCGAAATTGACATTTTGCAATCCAATGGTATAATAGTTACAGAGCGTCCCCTGGGCAAGGAATTGCCTTGGGAATTTGAAAACTACACCCGCTCCCGGGACTATAAATACGGAAAAACGCTGCTCACGATTTATCGTAAGGCGTAAAAAGCGTGGGATACTATGAAAATTGCAATCTATCCGGGCAGTTTTGACCCGGTTACCAGCGGACATCTGAATATTATCCGGCGGGCCGCGAACATCTTCGACAAACTGATTGTCTGCGTAATGGTCAACGCCGGAAAGAATCCGATGTTCACGCAGGAGGAACGCGTGGCTCTGATCAAACGGGTCACCGAAGACCTGCCCAATGTGGAAGTAGACAGTTCCAGTGAGCTTTTGGCGGATTACGCCAAGCGCCGGGGCAGCTGCGTTGTTGTGAAAGGCCTGCGGGCAGGCTCTGATTTTGAAAATGAGTTCCAAATGGCTTTGATCAACCACAAAATCAACCCGGAACTGGACACCATGTTCCTGACTGCTGAAAGCCAGTATATGTATCTGAGCTCCAGCACCGTGAAAGAACTCGGCACCTATGGCGTGGATCTTTCGGATTTTTTGCCCGGTGAAATTATCCCGGACTTTCAGGCAAGAATAGAGCAACGGAAAAATACACTTCAAGGAGGAAAATGAAAATGAGCGACCGTAATACCGAAGATATCATTGGCGCACTGTACGATATGGTGCAGGATGCCCGTTCCATGCCCCTGGCGGCAGATAAGTGCATTTTGGAGCGTGATAAAGTTCTGGATATGCTGGATGAGATCATTGCCCAGCTGCCCGGTGAGCTGAAGCAGTCCCGTACGATTGTGGAATCCCGCAATGAACTGATCAGCCAGGCCCGCCGTGAGGCTGAGGGCATTCTCCGCGATGCTCAGGAAAAAGCCAAGCAGATGGTTACCAAAGAGGCAATCTACGCGGAAGCAAAGAAGCGCAGCGAGGAGCTGGTAGGCCAGACCCAGAACCGCATTAACCAGCTGCGCAAGGCTGCCAATGAGTATATGGATGAATCCCTTCGTCAGACCGAGGAGGTCGTCTCCAAGGCCCTGAACGAGGTGCGCGATACCCGCATGAAGTTCCGTGCAGTAACGGAAGCTCAGGAGCAGCGGAAGGCTGTCAACGTGGATATCGAAGTTTAATACTATTTCTTGAATTTCCTGAGTAAAATGTTCCATCTTATTCAAAAAGGCTGCGCCTGACGGCGCTGCCGCATCTATGCATAACACGAATACTGCATTCCGAAACCGGGACAGGCATTGCCTGTCCCGGTTCTCAGCGTGTCAAAAAAGTCCCTAAAAATAGATGTCATCGCGAACCAGCCCGCAGGCTGGTGTGGCGATCCCCCCAAAAGAAGTAAAATCCCTCAATTTTAGTAGAGAAATGTACGAAAATTCAGGAGATTGCCACGCCAGT
>JAXJGV010000080.1:0-31149 GCA_036300205.1 Oscillospiraceae bacterium | reverse complement strand
GGCTAAAGCTCATCCAAAATAGTTGGTATTGATTGCCATGAGGGTCCACCTGTTCCCATCCCGAACACAGAAGTTAAGCTCATGTGCGCCGACAATACTTGGCGGGCGACTGCCCGGGAAGATAGGTAATGCCAACACAAAGCCTCCTACGTAAGTAGGGGGCTTTTTCTTTATCCTTTTCCTCTTTCTTGACAAACGAATGGGAATGCCACTATAATAAATCCAAATCCGGAAAGGCATAGGACTATACCATGAAACTACAGCTTCGTGTCCCACCCAAGCTCCTGGCACTGCTCCAGGTGGTATTCATATACGCATGGCTGACGACTCTTTCGCCGCTGTCTGTGACAGATACGTATTATAGTGTGTACTTGCTCTGTGCCGCAGCGGGGCTGCTGTGTCTGTGCGACAATTATAAGAGGCAGGACACGCGTTTTGCGGGGCACTCCTTTGTGATCGGGTTGTTTTCCGCACTGTTTTCGCTGGCGGTGCTGCTGGCAAATTATCCGCTGTTTGAGCCGCTAACGGTGCTGCAGAATTTGTTTGACGGGGTTTGCTGCTTTTTTGGCGGGGCGTCCATTGCCTGGAATATCCTTCATTGTCTGCTGAACCGGCTTCCCCTGGGCGTGGAAACCGCTGAGAGAAAGCATCCCCGCCGCGTCTTCCTGATCGTGTTTGCGGCTGTCGCGGCCATCGACCTGCTTTATTTGTTCTTCTACAGCTATCCCGGCGTGCTGACCACGGATTCCTTTACCACCATTCAGCAGATCATGGGAATCGAGGCGTATAACAATGTGATGCCCTTCTGGCATACGGTCACGGTGCAGGTCTTTTTGAAACTGGGGCTGTTCCTGTTCAGCGACATGAACGCGGCGGTGGCACTGTTCCATACCGCGCAGATCTTGTTTATGGCGGCCTGTTACGCCTATGTGCTGGTGACCATGTACCAGGCCGGTGTGCCCAAGGCCTTTATGGCCGCGGTGTTTGCGGTCTACGCGTTTCTGCCCCATAACATCGTCTACAGCGTGACGCTGTGGAAGGATATTCCCTTTGCGGGGGCAGCGGTGCTTTTTGTGACGGCCCTTTACCGTCTGCTGAAGGATATCGGAAAATCCAAACGCCTGAATTATGTTTCGTTTGTTGCCGGCGCGCTGGGCTTTTCCCTGTGGCGCACCAACGGCTGGTATGCGTTCCTGGTGGCCACCCTGGTCATGCTGCTTCTGCTGCGGAAATCCCACAAAAAGCTGCTGATCCTGATGGCGGTGGTGCTGGTATTTTGCTGGGTGCTGATCAATCCAGTGCTGGATGCTTTGGGTGTTGGCAAGACGAACTTCGTGGAAGCCTTCGCGGTGCCCATGCAGCAGATCGCCCGGGTGGTGTACAATGACCGGGAGCTGACGGAGGAAGAGACGGCGATGCTTTCCGAGATCTTCTATCTGGACCGGGTGAAGGAACTGTACGATCCCCAAACCGTGGACCCCATCAAATTTGAGACCTTCCGTTCCAATAAGGTAGATTACATCCTGGAAAATCTGGGGGCCTATGTGAGGCTGTACCTGCGCCTTGGCGTCCGGTATCCCGGCGACTATCTGAAAGCCTGGATCGAGGAGACCAAGGGCTATTGGAACGGCGGCTATTTCTTCTGGACCTACACCCAGAAGACAGGGGAAAATGAATTCGGCATCGTCCAAAGCGGCGGCGGCAATCTTATTGCCCGGCTGTATGCGGCGCTGTTCCGGTATCTGGAAAAGCCGGAGATTTTGCAGCCTTTGATCAGCATCGGTCTGCATGTCTGGATCATCATTGCCTGCGGCCTGGTCAACGTTCTGAAAAAGCGGAAGGAATTTCTGCTGACCATTCCCCTGCTTGTGCTGATCGTGGGCCTTTGGCTGGGAACGCCTGTTTATTCCGAGTTCCGCTATGCCTATCCCATGATCCTGTCCACGCCCATGATCCTTGCGGCGACGCTGTACCATAAGGAAGAGACCCGGTAAAAAAATACCGCCGCCGAAGAGCTTCTTCGGCGGCGGTTTGCTGTTTACTTCTGTTCGCTGTCCTTCTTTGCTTTCTTTTTGGCATTGATCTTTCTGGCGCGCTTGATGAGCAGCAGAACCACCAGGGCAATGCCGACGAAGACCACCAGATAGGGAGAGCTGGTAACGATCCAGACCAGCAGGTCAACCGCGCCTTCGCCCAGGCCCTTCAGACTGTCCGTGAAGCCGCCGCTGAGGCGCTCCCACAGGGTGGGTTCTTCAACAGGCGTGTATTCCTGAACCTCTTCGATGTTTAAATAAATGGTGGCATAGTCGATCTGGTTGTCATACAGCCGCTTTTGGGAGGCGTAGCTTTCCAGCTCATAGCGCACATCCGTCAGCCGTTCCTCGATTTCCAGCAGGTCGGACATGTTCTCGGCCTGGGCCAGCAGTTCCAGCAGGCGGGCTTCTTCGGTCTCCAGGGCCGTCAGGCGGCTTTCGGTGGCGACATATTGCAGCGTCACGTCTTCCAGATTCTTTTCCTGGCTGACCACATTGGCAATGCCGCCTACCTCGTCGGTGAATTTGTCCACATCCTCCGCGGGGATGCGGATGGTCAGATTGGCGCTGCGGTAGCGGCGGCTGGAATAGGTGCTGCCGTTGTAGATGCGCTGGTCTTCCACATAGCCGTTCAGGGCGGTGATCTTCTCGTCCAGAGCGGCAGTGGCGGCATCCAGGTCCTCGGTCTCGGCGGACAGGTTCACCGTGATGATCCACTTGCGGCTTTCGGGCAGGGCGGTGGAGCCGGATTCGGCAGCGGCGCTGGACAGTGTGCTGCCGGCGGCGCTGTCAGCCGCGGCATACTCCGCTTCCTCGGCCATGGCATCGTAGGCCGTGGCTTTGCTGTTGGCGGCCATGGTTTCGGTGGCTGCGGAGCTTCCGCAGCCCGCCAGGATGCCGCACAGCATCAGCACGGCAAGAAATGCAGATACGTACTTTTTCATTTTCATGGTTCATAACCTCCTTCTACTGTATATCTCGACAAACTTCGAAATTCGTTGCAGATTTTGAAAAGTTTTTGGGGGGGGCGTGTCATTCCCAGTATATCATCTCCATTCGCCCGGCGCAAGGGAAGATTGTGGAAAACGCATAAATGGGGGTTGCGCGGGCGGCGGGTTTTCGGTATAATAAAAACAGCGAACGGAGGTAGAAACAGATATGGCAAAACTCTATTTCAAATACGGCGCCATGGGGTCCAGCAAGACCGCCCAGGCGTTGATCACAAAATACAATTATGAAGAAAACGACCTGAGCGTCTGGCTCATTAAGCCCAGCGCCGACACCCGGGACGGCGCCCAGACCCTGCGCAGCCGCATCGGCCTGGAAGCGGAGGTGGAGGTCATCCCGCCAAATGTGGATATCTATGCCCGCTTTCTGGGCAGCAAAGCCCGCCGCTGCGACGTTATCATCGTGGACGAATGCCAGTTCTTAACGGAAAAGCAGATCGACCAGCTGCGGGCCATCGTGGATGAGCATAATATTCCCGTCATGTGCTTCGGCCTGCGCACCGATTTCCAGACCAGGCTGTTCCCCGGCAGCCGCCGTCTCATGGAGGTGGCCGACACCATCCAGGAGATCAAGACCATCTGCGACTGCGGCGCGAAAGCTACCGTCAATGCCCGTATCGACGGCGCGGGCCACATCGTCACCCAGGGCGCGCAGGTGGTGCTGGGCGGCAACGACAGCTATATCGCCATGTGCCACAAGTGCTATGTCCGGGGTATCCGGGAGCATAAGGTCATCAAACTCCACGGACAGAACTAAAATCTCAGCGAAGCTGCCTGAAGGGCGTGCAGAAGAAGCTGTCCACATAGCGCGGCCTGCGGCGAATTCGAACTGCGAAAAGCACCCTTCCGACCCGCCTTCCCGCAAGGGGAGGCCCAGAATGCAAATCAATGAAGGAGCGTAAACTATGGAACTGAAAGACATTCTCGCCAAGTGCGACCACACCCTGCTTTCCCAGACGGCCACCTGGGCCGAGATCAAGGCCATCTGCGACGACGGCATGAAATACAAGACGGCCTCCGTCTGTATCCCCGCCTCCTATGTCAAGCAGGCCAAGGAATACGGGGGCGAAAGATTAGCCATCTGCACCGTCATCGGCTTCCCCAACGGCTACGCCACCACCGCCGCCAAGTGCTTCATGGCCTCCGACGCCGTGGACAACGGCGCGGACGAAGTGGATATGGTCATTAACATCGGCTGGGCCAAGGACGGCAAGTGGGACGAGATCACCGCAGAGATCGCGGCGATCAAGAAGGCCTGCAAGGGCCGGCTCCTGAAGGTCATCATCGAGACCTGTCTGTTGACCGATGAGGAAAAGATTGCCCTGTGCAAGTGCGTTTCCGATTCCGGCGCGGATTATATCAAGACCTCCACCGGCTTCAGCAAGGCCGGCGCTACCTTTGCCGATGTGGAGCTGTTCGCCAAGCATGTGGCTCCCCATGTGAAGATCAAGGCCGCCGGCGGCATTTCCAGCATCGAAGACGCCGAAAAGTTCCTCGAACTGGGCGCATCCCGACTGGGCACCTCACGCATCGTCAAGATCGCAAAGGGCCTGGAAAACGACGGAACATATTAACAATTGACAGTTGACAGTTATGGTTCTGTCTTGCGGCATTTTCAAAATCGTTGCCGAAGGCAATTCCTTAACTGTCAACTCTAAAATTTGACAGGAGGAATTATTTATGACCAGCTTCCCCACTACCCCTCATATCAACGTTGCCAATGAGATCGGCTTTGGCAAGACTGTTTTGATGCCCGGCGATCCTCTGCGGGCTAAGTTTATTGCGGAGAATTTCCTGGAAAACCCCGTGTTGGTGAACAATGTCCGCGGCGTCCAGGGCTATACCGGCACCTACCGGGGCGTGAAGGTCTCCGTCATGGCTTCCGGCATGGGTATGCCCGCCATCGGCATTTACTCCCACGAGCTGTTCAACAGCTACGGCGTGGAGAACATCATCCGTGTGGGTTCCGCAGGTTCCATTCAGGAGAACATCCACCTGTATGATCTGGTCATTGCCCAGGGTGCCTGCACCGACAGCAATTTCGCTGCCCAGTTCCATCTGCCCGGCACCTTTGCCCCCATTGCCAGCTGGGAACTGCTGACCGAGGCGGTGAAGGCCGCCGAAGCCCACGGCGCGACCTACCATGTGGGCAACGTCAACTCCTCCGACGTGTTCTACGGCGACCATGTGGGCGTCCCCGAAGGCCTGGACAGCGTGTACGGCCTGAAGAAGATGGGCGTCATGGCCCTGGAAATGGAAGCCGCCGCCCTGTACATGAACGCTGCCCGCTACGGCAAACGGGGCCTGTGCATCTGCACCATCTCCGACCACGTTCTGACCGGTGTGGAGACCTCCGCCGAGGAACGTCAGAATTCCTTCACCACCATGATGAAGGTGGCCTTGGATGTGGCGGTGGCCATGGAGAATAAGTAAATCAAATGCAAAATGCAGAATGCATAATGCAAAATGTTTTTGAGAGAATTCTGCATTTTGCATTCGGCATTCTGCATTTCCTTGTATGAGGTGATTTTATGAAACGCATCTTTCTGTTCGTACTGGATTCCTGCGGCATCGGCGCTATGCCGGATTCGGAGCGCTTTGGGGACGTGGGCGTGAATACGCTGAAATCCTGTGCGACTTCTTCCAAGCTGCACATCCCCACCATGCTGGCCGCGGGCCTGGGAAACATTGACGGCGTGGACTATCTGCCGAAGATCGATGCCCCCACCGGCGCGGTGGCCCGGCTGACCGAAGCCTCCATGGGCAAGGATACCACCATCGGCCACTGGGAGATCTCCGGCCTGATCTCTCCGGAACCCCTGCCCACCTATCCCCAGGGCTTCCCCCGGGAGGTGCTGGAGGCGTTTGAAGCGGCCACAGGCCGGGGCTGCCTGTGCAATCGGCCCTATTCGGGAACCGATGCGATCCGGGACTACGGCCAGGAGCACCTGGACACCGGAAAGTGGATCGTCTACACTTCCGCCGATTCTGTTTTCCAGGTGGCGGCCCACGAGGAGAAAGTCCCTCTGGAAGAACTCTATGACGCCTGCCACAAGGCGAGAAACATTCTCCGGGGCAAGCACGGCGTGGGCCGGGTCATTGCCCGCCCCTTTGTGGGCGACGGGGTCAGCGGCTTCAAGCGCACCCCCAACCGGCACGACTATTCCCTGGAACCGCCCGCGGAGACCATGCTGGATGCCATCAAGGCCGCGGGCCTGGATTCCATTGCTGTGGGCAAGATCCACGACATTTTCGCGGGCCAGGGCGACACAGCGTTTGTCTTCAACAAGAGCAACGCCAACGGCATGGAGCACGCCGCCCATTATGCGGCCAAGGACTTCCACGGCCTGTGCTTCGTGAACCTGGTGGATTTTGATATGCTCTACGGCCACCGCCGGGACATCGACGGCTACGCCAACGCCCTGACGGAATTTGACACCTGGCTGGGAGATTTCCTGCCCACCCTGGGCGAAGACGACCTGGTGATGATCACCGCCGACCACGGCTGTGACCCTGCCTATACAGCCACCACCGACCACACCCGGGAATATGTTCCCCTGCTGGTTCTGGGCAAAAAAGTCAAGCCCGTAAACCTGGGCACCCGGACCACCTTCGCCGACATCGCTGCCACGGTCACCGAACTGCTGAACGTGGAATATAAAACGCCAGGCAGGAGCTTTGCAAAGGAAATCATCAAATAGCGCACAAACACTGTAGGGCGGGGGCTTGCCCCCGCCGTGACCAGCAGGAGAATACTGCCATGGAGTATCAAAAGCGAAAGCGTCCAAGATTAAAGCAATACGATTATAGTCTCCCCGGATATTACTATGTGACGATCCACACAGAAAAAAACACGCCCCATCTGTCCAACGTGCAGACAGGCGGCGCCTTTCACAGGGCATCGGTCCATTTGACAGAACTGGGAAAGATCGCGCAGCAGCAGTTGCTGTTACTGGAAAAACGGTACGCGCATGTCAAAATGGACAAGTACGTGATTATGCCGACCCATATTCATGCCATTATCCGGCTGACGGAGGGGACGGCGGGGGCAAGCCCCCGCCCTACGGTGCCGGATGTGATCGGCGCATATAAATCTCTGACAACGCGTGCGTGTAATCAAGCGTTTTGTACACCGGGGAGAAAATTGTTTCAGACATCGTTTTATGATATGGTCTTAAGAAATGAGACAGCATATCAGGAATGCTGGCGCTATATTGATGAAAATCCGGAAAAGTGGCTGCTGAACCCGGAGGATATTTGAGATTCACAGCGGCGGGGAAATTTTCCGCCTTATGCGCAGATGGAGGTAACCTATGAACCCCGAAAAACTGATCGAACTGGCCAAAGAGGCCATGACCCATGCTTATGTGCCCTATTCCGGCTATAAAGTCGGCGCGGCTCTGCTCTGTGCCGACGGCACCGTTTACCAGGGCTGCAATATCGAGAACGCCGCCTACGGCCCCACCAACTGCGCCGAGCGCACCGCCTTCTTTAAGGCGGTCTACGACGGCCACCGGAAGTTTACTGCCATCGCCGTCTGCGGTGGCAAGGACGGCGTCATCACCGGCGCTTTCCCGCCCTGCGGCGTCTGCCGCCAGGTCATGCGGGAATTCTGCGATGATGATTTCCGCATCTACATGGTGGATGCCGAGGGTTACGAGACCCACACCCTGGCGGAAATCCTGCCCTTTAGTTTCTCCGCTGAGAAACACATGGCCCAGAGCGGCGGACACACCTTGTAAAAAAGCGGAAAACCGCAGAAACCTTTTTCCGGGGTGTTGATTTTTCGTAAAAAATGTGCGACAATGTAAGCGGTATGTAAAATACCGAAACAGATAATTTTATGGAGGAATGAAACATGAAGAAGATTCTGACTCTGCTGCTGGTTCTGGTTATGGCTCTGTCTCTGGTCGCCTGCGGCGGCAGCGAGACTGCGGAAACCAAGGCTGCCGGCGAGAATGCTGCCGCTGAGGCTGCTGAGTACAAGGTCGCTATGGTCACCGACTACGGCGATATCACCGACCAGTCCTTCAACCAGACCACCTGGGAAGCCTGCGTCAAGTTCGGCGAGGACAACGGCGTTGAGACCAAGTACTACAAGCCCACTTCCAACGATACCGCCGGCCGTGTGGCTTCCGTGGAACTGGCCATCGCTGAGGGCTACAACGTTATCGTTATGCCCGGCTACGCATTCGGCGGCACCATCGTTGAGTGCGCTTCCAACTATCCCGACGTGAAGTTCATCGCTCTGGACGTGGCTGCCGGCGACCTGCTGGAGACCGCTGTTGCCAACAAGGGCGAGCAGTACGACTACAACCCCGCTAACTGGGTCCTGGAAGACTATGTTGACATGAGCAATGTCTACTGCGCGATCTACCAGGAAGAGCTGGCTGGCTACATGGCCGGTTACGCCGCTGTCAAGCTGGGCTACACCAAGCTGGGCTTCCTGGGCGGCATGGCTGTTCCCGCTGTTATCCGCTACGGCTACGGCTACGTGCAGGGCGTTGACGCTGCTGCCGCTGAGCTGGGCATCACCGTGGATATGAAGTACGCTTACGGCAACCAGTTCTACGGCGACGCTGACATCACCGCTGTTATGGACACCTGGTATGCTGACGGCACCGAGATCGTCTTCGCCTGCGGCGGCGGCATCTACACCTCCGCTGCGGAAGCTGCCAAGAAGGTCGGCGGCAAGATCATTGGTGTTGACGTTGACCAGTCCGGCATCATCGACGCCGCTTACGGCGAGGGCATGACCATTACTTCCGCTATGAAGGGCCTGGCTCCCACCACCATCGACACCCTGACCGATGTTATCATCAACGGCAACTGGGCAAACTACGTTGGCAAGATCGAGAACCTGGGCCTGGTTTCCGGCGACGACGCTTCTCTGAACTATGTCCAGATCCCCGAGACCACCCAGTTCGAGGACGGCAAGTTCACCGCTGAGGACTACGCAGCTCTGGTCAAGGGCATGTACGAGGGCACCATCGTTGTGTCCAACGACACCACTGCCGAGCCTGAAGTCACCAACGTGAACGTTTCCTACCTGGGCAACCTGAAGTAATTCACTTCCAAACCATTAAGAGGACGAGCAATTGCTCGTCCTCTTTTTTGCTGCCGGACCGCACAGAATATGGAATGCAAACGATTTTGTAATAAACCAGCAAATTATCCGTAGATCCATGGCGATTCTATTTGAAATCTGTACATACTTCGTGTATAATAAGAACGCAGTTACGAAAAAAGGAGGTAATTGGATTGAGTAGTTACCCTTATGCAATCGAGATGGTGAACATTACCAAGAAGTTCCCCGGCATCATTGCAAATGATAATGTGACGCTTCAGCTCAAGCGCGGCGAGATCCATGCACTGCTGGGCGAAAACGGCGCCGGCAAGTCTACCCTGATGAGCGTTCTGTTCGGCCTGTACCAGGCGGAAGAGGGCGTGATCAAGAAAAACGGCGAGGTCGTTCAGATCAACAACCCCAACGACGCCAACGCACTGGGAATCGGCATGGTGCACCAGCATTTTAAGCTGGTGGAATGCTTCTCGGTCCTGGATAACATCATCCTGGGCGTGGAGGATACCAAGAACGGCTTCCTTCAGCGGGATAAGGCCCGGGAAAAGGTGATGGCCCTGTCCGAACGCTACGGCCTGCGGGTGGACCCCGATGCCCTGATCGAGGATATTTCCGTGGGTATGCAGCAGCGTACCGAAATCCTGAAAATGCTCTATCGGGACAACGAGATCCTGATTTTTGACGAGCCAACCGCCGTTCTGACCCCCCAGGAGATCGAAGAGCTTCTGCAGATCATGAAGAATCTGGCAGCCGAGGGAAAATCCATCCTCTTTATCTCCCACAAGCTCAACGAGATCATGTCCGTTGCGGACCGCTGCTCCGTCCTGCGCAAGGGCAAGTATATCGGCACCGTGGACATCGCCAATACCACCAAGGACGAGCTGTCCCGGATGATGGTGGGCCGCGACGTGGAATTCGCCGTTCAGAAGGAGCCTGCCAAGCCCGCCGACGTGGTGCTGGATGTGCAGAACCTGTCCGTTGCCTCCAAGCTCAGCAAAAAGGACGCCGTCAATAACGTATCCTTCCAGGTCCATGCGGGCGAGATCGTCTGTATCGCCGGTATCGACGGCAACGGCCAGAGCGAGCTGGTCTTCGGCATTTCCGGTCTGGAAAGCGTGACCGGCGGCACCGTCAAGCTCCACGGCGCCGACATCACCAACGCGCCCATCCGCAAGCGTTCCCTCCTGGGCATGAGCCACATCCCCGAGGACCGTCACAAGCACGGCCTGGTGCTGGATTATACCCTGGAAGACAATATGATCCTGCAGCGCTATTTTGAGCCGGAATTTACCAACAAATTCGGCTTCCTGCGCCGCAAGAACATCCGCGCCTACGCCGAGCGACTCATCGGCCAGTACGATGTCCGCAGCGGCCAGGGCCCCGTCACCGTTGCCCGGTCCATGTCCGGCGGCAACCAGCAGAAGGCCATCATCGCCCGGGAGATCGACAAGGATCCCCAGCTGCTGATCGCCGTCCAGCCCACCCGGGGCCTGGATGTGGGCGCCATTGAGTATATCCACAAGCAGATCGTGGCCCAGCGGGACGCGGGCAAGGCGGTGCTGCTGGTGTCTCTGGAGCTGGACGAGGTCATGACCGTTTCCGACCGCATCCTGGTGATGTACGAGGGCGAGATCGTGGGCGAGCTGGATCCCAAGAAGACCACCGTGGAAGAGCTGGGCCTGTACATGGCCGGCGCCAAGAAGGAGGGGGAGCAGAAGTGAAAAAAGAGCATACGTCCCTGATCCGCCGGGATGGTTTCCAGACCCTGCTTGCGTCTCTGGTCTGTATCCTGGGCGGTCTGCTGGTGGGCTATCTGGTGCTGCTGATCATTGAGCCCAGCGGCGCCTTTGAGGCCATCACCGCTGTGATGAAGAGCTTCTTCCGGTATCCTGGAAAGCTGATGTACAAGTATCTGGGTCAGACCCTGGTGCGTACCGTGCCGCTGCTGATGTGCGCCCTGTCCGTCCTGTTTGCCTATAAGGTCGGCATGTTCAACATCGGTGCCGCGGGCCAGTACTGTGCCGGCGCCTGCGCCTGCCTGTACGGCGCGCTGGCATGGAACCTGCCCTGGTATGTCTGCCTGATTCTGGGTATGCTGGCGGGCGCCCTGCTGGGCGCGGTTTCCGGCCTGCTGAAGACCCTGTACAACGTCAACATCGTTATTTCCGGCATCATGCTGAACTGGATCACCCTGTACCTGACCAACCTGATCCTGGGCACGGTGAAGAACCCCACCAGCCCCTACACCAAGTCCCTTCAGGGTACCAACCCCTCCGCGCTGATGCCCAGCCTGGGCCTGGAAAAGTTCTTTAACAATGAAAAGAGCGTCACCATCGCTATCCCCATTGCTGTCATCATGGCTATTGTGGTCTGGGTCATCCTGAATAAGACCAAGTTCGGCTATGAGCTGAAGGCCACCGGCAACAACTACAATGCCGCCAAGTACGCCGGCATGAAGGAAAACCAGAACATCATCCTCACCATGATGATCGCCGGCGCGCTGGCGGGCATGGGCGCGGGACTGCTGTACCTGACCGGCATCGAGGATTGGGAGACCACCATTTCCTCCGTCCCCGGCATGGGCTTCAACGGCATCGCCGTGGCCTTCCTGGGCGGCCTCAGCCCCATCGGCTCCATTTTGTCCGCGTTCTTCATCCAGTATATCACCACCGGCGGCGGCAACGTGGACCTACAGGTCTACTGCTCCCAGATCTCCAGCCTGATCTCCGCCCTGATCATTTACCTGTGCGCCTTTGTGGTGTTCTTCAAGGCGTTCATCCAGAGCCGCATCCGCAAGAGTGACGAAAAGAAAGCCGCCGCGGCCAAGGCGGCGGAACGTAAGGAAGGAGGCGAGGGTTAATGACTCTGCTGCTGCAATATACACTGATCTTCGCTTCCGTGCTGATGCTGGTTGCCCTGGGCGGCTGCTTCGCGGAACGCTCCGGCGTGATCAACATCGGTCTGGAAGGCATCATGGTCATCGGCGCCCTGGGCGGCGCTCTGGTGATGAAGTTCCTGCCTGTCTCCGTGGGCGCGCCTGTGATGGTCCTGGCAACGGTTGCTGTCAGCGCCCTGTTCGGTATGCTGTTCTCTCTGCTGCTGGCTGTGGCCGCTATTAACTTCAAGGCGGACCAGACCATCACCGGCACGGCTATGAACATGCTGGCTACCGCCGCCGCTACCGTGGCGGTCAAGGCCATGAACACCGCGGCCTCCGGCGGCAACGACGTGTCCTCCGATATTTCCTATACCTACGCCAAGGACCTGCTTCTGGTGCGCCTGGGCGGGTTCGAGTTCAACTGGTTCATGCTGGTGGCGGCGGTGTGCCTGGTGGTGTCTTATGTTGCCCTGTACAAGACCCGCTTCGGCCTGCGCCTCCGGGCCTGCGGCGAGCATCCCCAGGCTGCGGACTCTGTGGGCATCAATGTCTACAAGATGCGCTATGCCGGTGTGCTGATCTCCGGCCTGCTGGGCGGTCTGGGCGGCATCGTCTATATCACCGCAGGCGTCAGCGTGTGGAAGTTTGAAAACGGCGTGGCGGGCTTCGGCTTCCTGGCTATGGCCGTTATGATCTTCGGCGGCTGGCATCCTCTGAAGATCGCTCTGGCATCCCTGCTGTTCGGCTTCTTCCGGGCGCTGGGCAATGTGTACTCCGGCTTCGGCTTCCTGCTGGCCCTGAACATCCCCAGTGTGGTATACAACATGCTGCCCTATGTCATCTCCCTGGTGGTTCTGGCCTTCACCTCCAAGAAGTCCCGGGCACCCAAGGCAGAGGGCATTCCCTACGATAAGGGAAGCAGATGAGCTGTCTATAAAAAATGCGCGCTGCATCATGCAGCGCGCATTTGTGTTATCTTTATTTCTTGCCCAGGCCGCGCAGGGTGCCGAATGCGCCGAGGATGGCAAAGCCATAGATCATGAGCAGGTTTTTCATGTAGTCGCCTACCATGTCCGCGCTTTCGATGACCGCGTGCACAGCGGCAAAAGCCTCGCCCAGGGTGATGTTTTCTTCGGGGAAGGACTGGATGATCACGATGGCCCAGTCCAGACGGTCGGCAATGTAAGGCGTGACCAGCATAAGCAGGATGCTGATGAGGACGCCCTTTTTGCTCAGCGTGCCGCCCAGAAGTTCATAACCCTTCAGCGTGCAGATCGCCAGGATCAGACCGGAGAGGGATGCCACATAGCCCAGCTGGCTCAGCAGGATGATGGAACCGCCGCCCAGGGCAGCGCCGATCAGTGCGCCTACGGTGCCGGTGAGTACGTTTTCACGCTTGCCTGCGGGAAGTTCGGTCTGCCGTGTCACCGGAGCG
Source organism: Oscillospiraceae bacterium (assembly GCA_036300205.1). Classification (GTDB taxonomy): domain Bacteria; phylum Bacillota; class Clostridia; order Oscillospirales; family Oscillospiraceae; genus Faecousia. The sequence continues at coordinate 17,714 of JAXJGV010000080.1, read as the reverse complement.
CCGCAGTCCTCACAGACGCGGGCGTTGGCGGGAAGGGGAGCGCCGCATTTTTGACAATTCATAGAATTACCTCCTTTTTTTCTTCTTTCGTGGCAATTATACAGGAAGCGTGCGGAAGTGTCAATTATGGGCTATGGATAAAAGAAGTGGCAAAGTCCCTTGATTTCCGCAAAGAACTTTGCTAAACTAATGTCATGATCCGGGCTGACCCGGACAAAAGACAGGAGGAAATTTCTTATGGCAAACAAGTATGCCGGTACTCAGACCGAAAAGAACCTGGCTGCCGCCTTTGCAGGCGAATCCGAGGCCAGAAATAAGTATACTTACTTCGCATCCAAGGCCAAGAAGGAAGGCTACGAGCAGATCGCGGCCCTGTTCCTGAAGACCGCTGAAAACGAGAAGGAACACGCCAAGATGTGGTACAAGGAACTGCACGACGGCATCGGTAACACCGCCGAGAACCTGCTGGCCGCAGCCGAGGGCGAGAACTACGAGTGGACCGACATGTACGACGGCTTCGCCAAGACCGCCGAGGAAGAGGGCTTCAAGGCTCTGGCCGCTAAGTTCCGCATGGTCGCCGCCATCGAGAAGCACCACGAGGAGCGCTACCGCGCACTGCTGCAGAATGTGGAAACTGCCCAGGTCTTCGAGAAGAGCGAAGTGAAGGTTTGGGAATGCCGCAACTGCGGCCACATCGTGGTAGGCACCAAGGCTCCCAACCTGTGCCCCACCTGCGCCCATCCCCAGAGCTACTTCGAACTGCACGAAGCAAACTACTAAGCAAAGCGAAAGCGCCGCGGCTTATGCCGCGGCGCTTTTTCTGTGTTAGTTGGAGTCGTTGCGCGGATAGGGCTTTTTCTCGTCCGTCAGCCCGGCGAGATAATCCATGCTGGTATCCAGGGCGATTGCCAATTTGCGGCATTGCTCAAAGGTAAAATACCGTTTCCCGCTCTCAATCTTGGAATAGTCACTCTGATCGATACCGGTCATCATTTGAATTTTGACCTGCGTATACCCTTTTTCCTTGCGTAGATCCTTGATCCGGCTCATAATCATCACCTGAGGATATTATGGCAAATTTCCCTATTGAAAATAGGGCGAAACTGACCTATAATGCGGGGAGGAAGATAAGGTAAAAAGGAGCCGGCCCAGCGGGCCGGCTCCTCCTATTTGCGGATATGTAACGAATCGAGCGATACCCAGGAGGCGTAACGATTCCTGAACGGGTACGTCACGAATTGGCTGTCGGCCCTGCCGACTTACACCATAGCAGCGGTGATGATAGCCATCTTGTAGACCTCGTCAGCGTTGCAGCCGCGGGACAGGTCGTTGATGGGAGCTGCCAGACCCTGCAGGATGGGGCCGTAGGCTTCGAAGCCGCCCAGACGCTGTGCGATCTTGTAGCCGATGTTGCCGGCCTCGATGGTGGGGAAGATGAAGGTGTTGGCGTAGCCTGCCACGGGGGAGCCGGGGAACTTCAGCTGGCCGACTTCGGGAGCCACAGCTGCGTCGAACTGCATCTCGCCGTCGATCAGCAGATCGGGAGCCATTTCCTTGGCAACGGCGGTGGCGTCGTGGCTGAGCTTAACGGTGCCGCCCTTGCCGGAGCCGTTGGTGGAGAAGCTCAGCATAGCGACCTTGGGATCGATGCCGAAGACCTTGGCGGTGTTGGCAGTCTCGATGGCCACCTCAGCCAGCTTCTGAGCAGCGGACAGAGTGACGTTGCCTTCCTTATCCACGGAATCCTCGTAGCTAAGGTTGATGGCGCAGTCGCCCATAGCCAGCTTCTCTTCGCCGCGGACCATGATGAAGCAGGAGGAGACCAGGTGTGCACCCTTCTTGGTCTTGACCAGCTGCAGAGCGGGACGGACGGTGTCGGCGGTGGAGTAAGTAGCGCCGCCCAGCAGGGAGTCGGCGTAGCCCATCTTCACCAGCATGGTGCCGAAGTAGTTGCCCTTGGACAGAGCGGCCTTGCAGTCCTCAGCGGACATCTTGCCCTTGCGCAGCTCCACCATCTTGGCGACCATCTCGTCCATGCCTTCGTAGGTCAGAGGGTCGATGATCTCCACGCCCTCGATGTTGTAGCCGCCCTTGGCAGCGTTGGCCTTGACTTCTTCGACATTGCCGATCAGAATGGGGGTCAGGAAACCGCCTTCCACCAGACGGGCAGTAGCTTCCAGGATACGGGCATCGTGGCCCTCAGTGAACACGATTTTTCTGGGATTTGCCTTCAGAGTTTCGATCATAGCATTGAACATGGGAATCATTCCTCCAATATTCGGGCTTATGCCCGTATTTTTACAACCTAATTATATATCACTTCCTCCAAGGGTGCAACCCCTTTTTTCAATTGGCCTGGTAAAATTCCCCCGGTTTCCCCAGGGGAGGGCCTTGACCCTCCCTGAATCCCATGGGGCGCAGCGGCGGGTTTCGCCAGACCCCGGAAAGAATCTCCCCCCCTGCACGGGGAATGGCCCCTCTGCGGAATCATAGGGATAGTTTTTGGTCAATCTGATGAAAAACATTTCAAAAACCCTTATTTTCCTCTTGCTTTTTGTGCGAAATGGCTTTATAATGATACCAAATTATGGCTTAGGGGGCGATTTTGCTTGGGCGAGCTTTTGGCGGTCCTGTCCGGTAAGGGCGGAACGGGAAAAACCTCCGTCTGCGCAGGCGTCGCCACCGCTCTGGCGGAGGAAGGGAAAAAGGTCCTTTGCATCGACTGTGATGTGGGACTCAGGAATCTGGACATCTCCCTGGGGATCTCCGACAGCAGCGCGCTGTCGTTCCTGGATGTGGCGGAAGGCCATTACACGATCGAACAGGCTGCGGTGCATCCCCTGTATCCCAACCTGAGTTTCCTTACCGCGCCCATGAACAGCCCGGTGGAGAAGATCGATCCTGAGGCTTTCACGGCCATGCTTCGCCAGGCCCGGCAGAAATTTGACTATATTTTTCTGGATGCTCCCGCAGGCGTGGATTCCGGCTTCCGCCTGGTGTCCGCCGCGGCGGACCGCTTTCTGCTGGTCACGGGCTTTGGCCCTGCCGCCGTCCGGGATGCTGCCCGGGTGGGGGATCTGCTGGAACTTATGGGCAAAAAGGATGTCCGCCTGGTGGTCAACCGGGTGGACCGGGATATGCTCAGCACGGTGCGCATGACCATCGACGATGTGATGGACACGGCGGGCCTGCCCCTCATCGGCGTGGTGCTGGAAGATGCCTATGTGACTTTGGCGGCTTCCTTTGGACAGCCTTTGCTGAAATACGCCCGGCGCTGCCCCGCGGCCCGCGCTTACCGCAAGATCGCCAAGCGCATCCAGGGCCTGCATGAACCCATCACGTTACGATAACCCCTTTTCTTCCGGTTTTTGATCAAGCGGAACCGCTTCATTGAAAATGGAAAGGACATAGAAATAATTTAAGGAGTGACTGCTGTGAATATCGCATTTTTGGCGCACGATAAGAAGAAGGAACTGATGGTTCAGTTCTGCACGGCCTACAAGAGCGTCCTGATGAAGCACAACCTGTTCGCTACCGCCACCACCGGACGTCTGATCGCGGACAATACCGGCCTGCCCATTACCCTGCTGCTTTCCCATAAGCAGGGCGGCCACCAGCAGATTAACGCCCGTATCGCCTATAACGAGATCGACCTGGTGCTGCTGTTCACCGACCCCAACACCACCGAACCCTGGGATGACAGCCAGATGATCGAGACCATCCGGCACTGCGACAAGCATAACGTCCCCATCGCCACCAACCTGGCTTCCGCCGAAATGCTCATCATGGGCCTGCAGCGCGGCGACCTGGATTGGAGAGAAATGCTGCGTTCCAAGCCCCGTTTCTGACATTTACGCACGACAAGAAAATTCTGATGTCATTGCGAGGAGGCCCTGCGGGCCGACGCGGCAATCCCCCGGTTCTTTCGGACATGCCGGAAGAATGGGAAGATTGCCACGCCAGTTTGCGAACTGGCTCGCAATGACATATCGTTTTTTATAGACAGGATAGACCGCTATGGATATTATCAAGCCCCGGACCCTGTCCGGCTTTATGGAGCTGCTGCCTTCCAAGCAGATCCGTTTTGAGAAAATGACCGAAATTCTGCGCAATACCTATGCGTCCTACGGCTTTGCCCCTCTGGACACCCCCGTCATCGAGGATGCCCAGATCCTGCTGGCCAAGGGCGGCGGCGAGACCGAGAAGCAGATCTACCGTTTCCAGAAGGGTGACAGCGACCTGGCATTGCGCTTCGACCTGACGGTGCCCCTTGCCAAGTACGTAGCCCTGCACTATAATGAGCTGGCCTTCCCCTTCCGCCGTTTCCAGATCAGCAAGGTCTACCGGGGCGAGCGGGCACAGCGGGGCCGTTTCCGGGAGTTCTACCAGGCGGATATCGACATCATCGGCGACGGCAAGCTGGACATTCTGAATGAGGCCGAGATCCCCGCCATCATCTACAAGGTCTTCAAGGGCTTCGGCCTGAGCCGGTTCCAGATCCGGGTGAACAACCGCAAGATCCTGAATGGCTTCTATGCCATGCTGGGCCTGTCCGAAAAGAGCGGCGACATTATGCGCACCGTGGACAAGCTGGATAAGATCGGCGCGGAGAAGGTCAAGGTCATTCTGCTGGAGGACTGCGGCCTGACCGACGAGCAGGCCGACGAGATCCTGAAGTTTATCGCCATCACCGGCACCAATGCCGAGGTCCTGGCGGCCCTGGAAGGCTACGCCGGCCGGAACGAGACGTTCGACCTGGGCCTGAGCGAGCTGAAGGCCGTCACCGCCAACCTGGCCGCCTTCGGCGTGCCGGAAGCCAACTTCGCGGTGGACTTGACCATTGCCCGCGGCCTGGACTACTACACCGGCACCGTTTACGAGACCACCCTGCTGGATCACCCCGAGATCGGCTCCGTCTGTTCCGGCGGCCGCTACGACAATCTGGCGGGCTATTACATTGAAAAGCAGCTCCCCGGCGTGGGCATTTCCATCGGCCTGACCCGGCTGTTCTACGTTCTGGACGAGCAGGGCCTGCTGAATCCCGAGCTGCCCAGCGCCCCCGCTGACGCGCTGGTGCTGCCCATGGGCGAGATCGCCCCGGCCATCGCGCTGGCAGAGGAGCTTCGCTCCGCAGGTATCCGCGTCCAGCTCTACGGCGAGCAGAAGAAGTTCAAGCAGAAGATGGCCTACGCCAACAAGCTGGAAGTTCCCTTCGCCGTGCTTCTGGGCGAGGACGAGATCGCCGAGGGCATGTGCTCGGTCAAGAATATGAAGACCGGCGAGCAGGTGAAGCTGACTCCCGCCGACGCCGCGGCCTACATCAAGGCCTCTCTGGATGCAGGCAATTGCGCCGTGATTCTGGAGAAATAAGAATCCCATAAAACAGCAAACGCCAGGGCATTTTGCCCTGGCGTTTATCGTTATTGCACGCTGTTGCGTTTATCGATGCTGGCTGGAACAAATGGGTCAGCGGCCCAGACGGTTTCCACCTGCGTCCTCGCCGGTCAGGGATTTGGAGAAGCGGAAGTGGTAGTTGTGCATACCCTCCCGGATATAGAACCGGTGGGTGTCTGTACGGAGCTGGTTGCAGGCTACCTCGATTTGGGTGCAGCCCAGATCCCCGGCGATCCGGCAGGCCCAGGAAAGCATCTCCTTGCCGATGCCCTGGCTTCGGCAGGAGGCGCTGACCACAAATTCCAGAATTTCCGCGATCCGCTGCGCATGGTGCAGCTGTTCCTCGAGCCTTAAGTTCAGAACACCGACCACACGGCCGTCCTTCTCGCACACGATGCAGTAGTACTGCTCATTTTGAAGCTGCTTCCGGAAGATGTCAGCAAACCTGCTGTACGGGAGGGTTTTCTGCTCCATTTCACAAATTAATTGATAAATGCTTTCGCAGTCATCCAATGCGGCTTTTCGATACATTCACACACCTCGCAATCATTTGTTTTCTTTACTGCCACAGATACACCTTGCATTCATAAGGGTGCAGGGTGTTTGTTTTGGGGTCGGGGTAATTGCACAGGATCAGCTTTCAGGCGGACATATGGAGAATTTGGCATAGCAGATGGTTTCGTTTTGGATGGTGCCGTTGTATTCTTCGTAAAAGATCATTCCGATACGGTAGTGTCCGGGGTCCAGGGAACCACAGGTATCTTTCCAGGAAATATACCAGGATAGGGTTTCCACAGAAGGGAATTCCTGTGGGGCATCAGAAAGAAACTGCCCGCCATCAAAGGAATAATAGCTTCCGGTGCCCTCCGGGGAGTCTTCCTGCCATTTTTCCAGCCAATACTGGGGCTGGATATGAAGCTGCGTGATGCCGCTGGTACCTGTCCAGCAGCCGCTTAGGGTGACGCCTGCCTCCGTTGCGCTGGATGCGGCCAGTTCTGCAATGCCGCCTCTGCCAATGGGATAATTTCGGCTGACAGAACCAAATTCTATGTTTGTGTTGTAGGAATGATCCAGATTGGCTCTTTGGATATCGTGAGAGGAGGTGCTGAGGGTGCTGACGGAATCCTCTGCAATGTGGTAATTTCTGGCGGCCACTTCCTGCGCCCAATTTTCCGGAAGGGGAGCGTTGCCGGATTCCGGCCAATGGTGATTCAGCCAATCGGAGATGGTATGAAAACCAGTTCCGTCGATAACCGTTGCGACGGAATAAACAGCGCAGACGGTATGGGCAGTACCGTCCTTCATGACCACATGAAATTCCTTGGTGTAATATCCCGGCCATTGAATGGTGGGCGCATATTCATAGACCGGGTGGAACGGCATATATTCCAGGCATTCCTTTGCCTGAAAAAGGTCGATGACCTCCTGAATTTCGTCTCCTTCATAGCGGCGGTAAGAAACCGAAGGATCGGTCAAATAGATAAATTCCACAAAGGCGACATCTTCGGCCTTGAGATTAACCATCCAGTTATAGGCTTCATAGCTGTCAGACCCAGGTTTCGTTTCCGCATCTGCTGAGGTAGCCGGGATGGGGGAGGTTGCTGTTTGCGGAATGGTTTCCGATTCTGCCGCGGGGAAGGTACTTGCGGCAGTATGCGTCCTGCTGTGACAGCCGGCAGTCAATATTGTGAGAAAGAATAGTAGGATGACAAAACTTCTTTTTGCCATAGTGTGCCCTCCTGCTGGATTTTGTTTGCGATGAATCACGATATTTGGCGGGCGGGCAATGCCTGCCCCTACGGTTTCTTACTTCCACAGATACACCTTGCATTCATAAGGATGCAGGGTGTTTGTTTTGGGGTCGGGGTAATTGCACAGGATCAGCTTTGCGGTTTCCATGTGGAAGCCTCTGGGCGTGGGATAGCGGACGTCGGTATCGGCGAAGGAGCAGATGACCAGGATCTTCTGGTTCTCATCCGCCATGGAGTACATGTAGAACTTGTCGGAATTGTGGAAATATTCCTGATAGTCGCCGTGGCGGACGCAGGACAGCTGCTTTCTCAGCTTCACGGCCTTGCGGTAGAAGTTCAGCACGGAATCGGGATCCGCTTCCTGCCGGGCCACGTTGATGTCCCGGTAGTTTTCGTTCACGGCCATCCAGGGAGTCTCGGCGGTGGTGAAACCGGCGTTGGCTTCCCCGCTCCACTGTACCGGGGTCCGGGCGGAGTCCCGGGAGGAGCGCCACATGGCTTGCAGCCGCTGTTCCGGGGACTTTTTGGGGTTGGAATGCTCGTAATTGTAGATGGTCTGTACGTCCCGGTACATGCTGGGGTCACTGGGCCGCCAGTTGGTCATGCCGATCTCCTGACCCTGATAGATGAAGGGAGTGCCCTGCTGGAACAGGTACATAACCGCCAGCATCTTGGCGCTTTCTGCCTGGAATTTCTCGCTGCCGTAGCGGGAGACGATCCGGGGATGGTCGTGATTTTCAATGTACAGGGAATTCCAGGCCCGGCCCTTGAGCTTGTACTGCCAGTCGGAGAAGGCCTTCTTCATTTTCCGCAGGTCGAATTTGATGGGCAGGTAGTCCGTGAACAGGCAGTCGGCGGCAACGCACTGGAACTGGATCATCATATCGATCTGACCGTTTTCCTCGTCGATGTATTTCAGCGCCTGCTTGGGCCAGACCAGGGGAGCCTCCGCAATGGTGAAGCAGTCGTAATGGTCCAGCACATCCCGCTTGAATTCCGCCAGGTATTCGTGGACCCGGGGGCCGTGGTTGTAGCAGGGCATCCCCTTATAGATGGGGAACAGGTGGTCGTCAGGCAGGCCGTCCTTTTTGGAGATGTAGGTGATGACATCCTCCCGGAAGCCGTCCACGCCCATGTCCAGCCAGAAGCGCATAATGTTCTTGACCTCTTCCCGAACCAGCGGATTGTCCATGTTCAGGTCCGGCTGCTTCACGGCGAAGAGGTGGAGGTAATATTCGCCCCGGACCTCATCGTAAGTCCAGGCTTTGCCCTCAAAATTGGAATCCCAGTTGTTGGGCAGCTTGCCGTTACCGGGATCGGGCCGCCAGATGTAGTAGTCGGTGTAAGGGTCGATCGATAAGCGGCTCTTCTGGAACCATTCGTGCTCGTCGCTGGTGTGGTTTACCACCAGGTCCATGACGATCTTCATGCCCCGGGCGTGTGCGCCGTCCAGGACCTGCCGGAAGGCCTCTATGCCGCCGAACTGGGGGTCGATGTCCATGTAATCGGAAATATCATAGCCGCAGTCCGCACCGGGGGAGGGGTAAATGGGGGAGAACCAGATGCCGTCGCAGCCTAAGGATTTGATATAGTCCAGCTTTTCCAGCACGCCCCACAGGTCGCCCATACCGTCCCCGTCGCCGTCCTTAAAAGACCGGGGCCAGACCTGATAGAATACCTTGTCTTTATACCAGCGGTTTCGTTCCATATGTGTACACTCCTTCTGTTTGTGGGGTGAAAAGGATAGGATTTATTTGTGGTTTGAACACGGTTGCCATCCTGAGCGGGCAGCGCGAGCCGAAGGCTCTGCGCACGTAAATCTTGTGGTTCATTATATCATGTTCCCCTGCCGCTGTCACCTGAAAATCTCATTGACACGCCCCTTTTTCCCAATTACAATGAAAGAAAAACCGAAAGGCGGAACCGTTATGATTACGGAGCAAAACGGCGTATTCCATATCCGAACCGAAACCTATTCCTACCTGTTCGAAATCGACGCTTACGGCATCCCGGAACACCTGCACTTCGGCGCGCCGGTGCAGACCGAGGATGCTCCGGCGTTTTGCTGCCGTCCCGGCCTGGGCTGGGGCAGCAGTGTGCTGCTGCAAGAGGGGGACACCGCCAGCTGCCTGGATGCCCTGCCCCTGGAATGGAGCGGCAGCGGCCGGGGAGATTACCGGGAAAGCCCCATAGAATTGGGGGGAAGGTCTACGGATTTCCGGTATGACGGGTTTCAGATTTTGCAGGGCAGTGTCCCCATGGAAAGCGGCCTGCCCCAGGCCCACGGGGCCTGCGAAACTCTGGCCCTTACCCTGAAGCAGCCCGGCGCAAAGCTGACGCTTTCTTATACGGCCTATCCCACCGCGCTTGTCCGCCGCACCGTTGTGGAAAATACAGGGGATGCCCCCATCCTGCTGAACAAGCTCATGAGCTTCTCCCTAGACCTGCCTGGCTCCTATGTTATGTCAACCTTCAACGGCGGCTGGATCGCGGAAATGCGCCGGGAAAATACGCCCGTCGGCCCGGCCAAGGTGGTGAACGAGAGCCTCACCGGCGCGTCCTCCAACCGGCATAATCCCGGCTTTCTGCTCTATGAACCCGACGCCACGGAGGAAGCGGGCCGGGTCTACGGCTTCAATCTGGTCTATTCCGGCAACCATTATGCTTCCGCCCAGCAGTCTTTACAGGGGCTGACAAGGGTCATGCAGGGCGTCAATCCCAGCAATTTCCGCCTGGAGCTGGCGCCTGGGGAATCCTTTGAGACCCCCGAAGGGGTGCTGTGCTGCTCTGACCGGGGCTTTGGCGGCATGTCCGAAAACATGCACCGCTTTGTGACCGATCACATTATCCCGGAATACTGGCGGAACCGTCCCCGTCCGGTGCTGTACAACAGCTGGGAGGGATGCGTGTTCGACTTTAACCAGCACCGGCTGCTGGATCTGGCCAACCGGGCCAAGGACCTGGGCTGCGAGCTGTTCGTGCTGGATGACGGCTGGTTCGGTGCCCGCAGCAGCGATAAGGCCGGTTTGGGCGACTACAATGTGAATACCAAGAAACTGCCCCAGGGGCTGGAGGGCCTGTCCAAGCGCATCCGGGACAAGGGCATGGAGTTCGGGCTGTGGTTTGAGCCGGAATCCGTGAATCCGGACTCCGACCTGTACCGGGCCCACCCCGACTGGGCGCTGACCGATGACTTCCAGCCGGTGCTGGGCCGTAACCAGCTGCTGCTGGATCTGACCAAGCCTGAAGTCCGGGACTATATCGTGGAAAACGTATCCCGCATTCTGGACAGCGCCAGGATCTCCTACGTCAAGTGGGATATGAACCGCCATTCCATCGCCCTGGGAGCCAAGGCCCACGCCTTTGTCCTGGGCCTGTATGATGTACTGCGCCGCATTTTTGGACCCCGCCCCGGCATCCTGTTTGAAAGCTGTTCCTCCGGCGGCAACCGGTTCGACCTGGGTATGCTCTGCTTCTCCCCCCAGATCTGGGCCTCCGACGATACCGACCCCATCGAGCGCCTGACCATCCAGAACGGGTACTCCTACCTCTATCCCCAGTCCACCATGGGGGCCCACGTTTCCGCGTCTCCCCATGCCCAGACCCTCCGGGCCACGCCCCTGTCCACCCGGGGCAATGTGGCGTTCTTCGGCTGCCTGGGTTACGAACTGGACCTGAAGCACCTGCTGCCTGTGGAGGTCAAGGAGATCAAGGAACAGATCGCGTTTTATAAGCAGTACCGGGAAATCTTCCAGTTTGGCGCCTTCCGCCGTACGAAACTGGGCTGGCAGGTCTCCCACGGAAAGACCACCCTGGCAGGCGTTTTCCACGAGCTGGTCCATGCGGCTCCCGGCTATGAACGGCTGCGTGTGGTGGGCCTGAAAAAGGACGCCCTTTACCGGGTGGCATCCCTGTCTCAGGTCATCCGGGTGGGACAGTTTGGAAATCTTCTCAAGCACGTTGCTCCCGTGAACATCGATCCAAACGGCACGCTGCTGCGGATTGCCGACCACCACGTCACATTGCCCGGCGGCGCGGAAGAAGTGACGGCCTCCGGCGCGGCGCTGATGAGCGGCATCCTGCTCAAGCCCCTGTTCCGCGGCACAGGCTACGACCAGAACCAGCGCACCCAGGGCGATTTCGGTTCGGATGTGTACATCATTGAGGAAGTGTAAGGGCCTGTTTTTATATTGGCATTCCATTGCCTCCGTAGGGGAGGATTTTCAATCCTCCCTTCAGCGTGTCAAAAAAGTCCCTAAAATTAGATGTCATCGCGAACCAGCCTGCAATAAATTATGGTATGATTGCCACCGGCAATCATTCTCATTTCTGATTCGCTGCGCGGAGCGCCACTAGTGTGGCGACCCCCCAAAAGAAGTAAAACCCCTCAATTTTGGTAGAAAAATGTCCGAAAATTCGGGAGATTGCCACGCCACACGGCCCGCAGGCCGCGTACATAGCGCAACCGCCGAAGGCGGCTCTTAGCGCGGAGTAGTGTGCGCACTGGCTCGCAATGACATGGTTTTTCGACAGTCTGAGGGGAGGATTTTTAATCCTCCCTTACCATTTTGCATCAACGGGAACACACAATGCCGTAAGAATCAGGGCGGATTGAAAATCCGCCCCTGCGGGAATCTGATTTGTCTTCCCAAAACTTTTGCTTGCATTTTTGCAGGAAGTGTACTATACTATACAGACACCATGCCGGTGTGATGAAATGGTAGACGTAGCGGACTCAAAAACCTCTTCGCCATCTGTCGCCGGTGTTGAGAAAAGTCTTAGACAATCAAGCGTTTTTTAGATTCTGTTTTTCATCCGTCTTTCACATCCCTCCTGTATATCCCTCCAAATTCCGGGGGACGCTTGTCTGGGTGTAAAGAAATATATCTGCCGGTGTGTTGGAATTGGTAGACGAGGCGGACTCAAAATCCGTTGGGCTAATAACTCGTGCGGGTTCGACCCCCGCCACCGGCACCATATTTGCTCCGAAGTGTCATGCTTCGGAGCATTTTTTACTGCTCAGAAGCAAAATATTGAACATTTTTCGGAAACGCCGGAAGAATTGCATTTGCAGACGAGACCTTACTGGAAAAATCCAAATGTGTGTAGATATTGGAAGTAGTGCTGATGTCGCTGTGTCCCAGCCACTCCTGAATCTCTTTCAGGCTCACACCATTGGCGTATAACAAACTTGCACAGCTATGTCTCAAATCATGAAAACGTATCTTTTTCAGCTTGTTCTTTGCCAACAGGATTTCAAAATGTTGGGTAATGAAATTGGGCTTCATCAGTTCTCCAATGGCATTCACATTCACGTATTCCAAATAGTCGTTGCAGTAGCAGCTGCCGCAAACCTGACGGTTGATTTCCTGCTGTTGTTTTACTTTCCGCAATAGTCTTTCAAACGGCACGACCAGGGGAAGCGTTCTGCAACTGGACTTTGTTTTTGTTGTGTCTCTTTGAAAAACAGTTGCTTTGCCATCAACACACATTTCTGTTACTGTATGCCTAATTGAAATCGTCTTCTTTTCAAAGTCAATGGCATCCCATTTCAGACCCAGTACCTCACTTCGCCGCAAGCCATAGAACGCACCAAGAATGATTGGAAGCTCCAGTGGGTCACCTCGCGCCACTTTGAAAAGAATATCCAGTTCTTCTTGGTTGTAAATCATCGCCTTGTATTGCGCTTTTCTGGGCTTCTCAACACGGTCTGCCGGATTGGATTTGATAATGCCGAGCTGGAACGCATACTGAAGGCATTTGCGTACATTTGCATGACGACGGATAACAGTAGTCGGGGACAATCCCGCTTCCAGCAGGCTTTGGTAGTAATCCTGAATGATTTTTGGATGCCGCTCCAAATCCTGAACCGTACAATTCCTTTCCTTGAAGAAGGGAATGATACTTTTCTCAACGTTCATGGCGTAAGCAGCATAAGTGGTTTCCCCTACTTTGCTTCGCATCATTTCCAGCCATTCCCTGATAAAGTCCGCAAAAAGAATGGGGGCCTGGTCGTAGCAAGGGTTCGCCGCTTCTGCCGGATTTGTGGCGATCCAGCGAAGATCAACTGCATACCCAAGGCAAGTGGTCAGCGTTTCATGACAGAAAATCAATTCATCCGGTGTGGCATCGTCGTTCGTGCGCGCATGCTGAAAGAAGCATTCGATTTCTTTTGAGGTCAGTGCTGGGAGCATGATCGAGTTCTGTTTGAAATATGGAATAATAATTCCTTTGACAGTATAGGCATAGCCAGCGTATTCTTTGGCAGACATAGCCGAAGATTTGTCTTTCAGCCACTTCAATAAGAACTCGTCAAACAGCATCCCGGCGTTTTCCGGAAGGTTGTCAGGGGCAAATTCCTCACGGGTTTTTAAGAGCAGCGCTTCCGCTCGCTTCTTATTTCCTTTGACTGTCAAGCCTGTGCTTATGGACTTTGTTTTTCTTCTGCCAAGGTTATCCTTCCAGCTTAGTATCATCTGGTAATAACCATTTTGTTCTCTCAGGTGTCCTGCAACCATTATCTGATTCCTCCTTTTGGTTGTGCCGATTAACACCCGTCATTGACAGAATTATTGTAGCATTGACGGGGAAAAAGCGCAATCTTGTCAAGCTCTGATTGAGGGAGATTGTTCGATGATTCCCAAATACTCAATGACATTGATTTTTGGGATTTTGTATGTACGACCAATTTTCAGATGTGCAATTTGTTTTTCCCGAATCAGGCGGTACGCTAATCGCTCACTGATGTGCAGCATCTGGGCTAGCTGTGTCACTGACACAACATCAGGATACTTTGCAAACATCTGACAGTAGACATCTTTTGTGGAAACACGCATATCCATTCACCTCCTGCCGTGTTTCTATCTGTGCATCAAAATCACATGGATGTGCTGGGAGATAAATCCCCCAGCACACGGCATCTGACTTTGATTACCGCTGTACCATCCATTTGAACTGTAATAAACATCCTAATCGAAGGTGCAGCAGTTTTCCGTTAATGCCTTGGTTTGATGATTTTCCGTCATATTTGTTCGTTCCCTGACGGGGGGCGTGGCAAAGGCTGTCTCTGGCGAGACGATCATAACTCCAATACTCCGCTGCCTGTGAAAGCTGGCGTAAGTATCAGGGCTTCCCCCAAGTCTGCGGGAGAGCGTGAGCAAGTATCTTTAACCACTGCAAGGTCACGGCATACCCGCTTGCCAAGGCGGACGTTACGGCTGCGTTGATTCGCTCGGATGGAGTATCAAAGTTCACCTCCTGATGACCTCCATCGTCCCGGCGACACTCCTGAAGTGCTGCTTGCAGTTTAGTGTTCCTGTTACCACGAACTATTCAGTTTTCAAGATGCAGAGAAGGGCCTGTGAAGTGTCCCTTCACCTATCGCCGATTTTGAGGTATTTCTGCACCCCGTTTTTCGGCTTGCGGAAAAGATTTTCTTATTTTTTTCATTGCGGCACCGATACTCTTGGATACATTTTGATGGCTGATGCCTTCTCTTTCCCCAATCTCCACCATGGTCATCTCCTCAACAAAGTACATCCAAAGCCTACGAAACTGTTTTTCCGAAAGGACAGATCGGATCTGCTGTACGAGGAGGTCAATTTGAGCTGTAGGGCGGTGATCTGCCTCATCCAGTTCATCGTAAGCACCAGAGGGAGATCCAGCAAGTTCTCTCAAATAATCCAGACTAACCGTGCGGTTCCTGTGAATATGATCCTTTTTCTCCTCTGTGTGGGTTTTCATGTTCATCCAGTTTTTCCATTTGCGGAATTCCTTTTCACTGGAGAAATCTTTGACGGTAAGCTGAGTGATGTTCTCGTAGATATCAATGTAAATGATGGATGCTTTGTTCTTCTTGTTTAGTGCGTAATCGCTTTTTCGATTGAACATTTAATTTTCTCCTTTTGGGTCTGGTTTTGAGTTCCAAATCCAAGAAGGAGGAGAACGGCATCGAGGAGGAGCAACAGGGGGAAGTAAAAATGCACCTAGCCGAATGAATCTGCTAGGTGCATCAAATAAAAAAGGGATGAAATATGTTTCAGTGGTCAGGGCGTGACTACCATATTGCATGAAGCGAAATTCAGTATGTTATTAGCAGGTCGGAAAAAGTCATATACTGATTCCTTAAGCTAACCGAAAAATAATTCAGGGAACGGCTGTAATGTGCCGTATTAAATCGAAGCCAGCCGTAATGTAGAATACTCTTGAGGTGAAATATGATGACAGAGTATTCACGGTCTTTAGGAGATGCAGTAAAGAAAGTCCGGGATAAGATGGGCTTAACGCAAAATCAGACCGCAGCATTGATTAGGGCGGATGAACGCACTATTATGAACATTGAGACATACAGGGCCAATACTACTATGGAGATTCTTTATCCATTAATACGAACCTTGCTCATTGACGCTAGGGATATTATTAATCCTGAGATGCGCAAGGAAGCCCTTCACATCATCAACTCCGAGTACTGATTGACAATTGCAGTGAAGAAGCTGAGGTCTTGATTTCGGTCTGCGAAGCTGTCCTTTCTGGCCTTTGATCTCAAAACGGCATCAAAATCGAAGGAAAAAAGCCTGCCTCCCTTTGATAGGGAAGCAGGCTCTGCGTTTACCATCTGGCTCATTCGCTTACTGTCATTTTCAGCTTTACGATATTTATGAGGGTTTCCTTTTTACATTTCGGACAGAAAAGCGGGAAGTGGATCATTACGGGTCCTCATACTATTTCTCAATTAAAAAGTTTAATTATCCAATCCCGACCCGTGATGCTGGAAATGATATCGTTAGACAAAGAACAGATAGTATCGCACAAACGGTCCACGACCTTTTCCAAGGTAGCAAAAACTTCATTACGAAAACCACGCTTTCGGATCTCTTTCCAAATCTGTTCAATTGGATTCATTTCCGGGGTATACGGCGGTATGTGGAATAGAACAATATTCTCGGGCAGCTCCAGTCCGGTAGATTTGTGCCATGCTGCACCATCGCAGCAAAGCAGAATAATGTCGTCAGCATATTTCTCAGACAGCTTCTGGAGAAATATGCTCATGCAGACAGTATTGCAATAAGGCATGACAAGAAAGTATCCATCACCTGTCAGCGGTTCCACCGCTCCGTAGGCATAACGATACTCACGGATATGGTGGCAGGGCACACTGGGACGGATACCGTTCTCGCACCAGCAGTATTTCGGCTTGTTGATCCGGCCGAATCCAGCTTCATCCTGGAACATCAGACGGATTTTTTTGCCGCTGTGGATAATTTCAAGTTCTTTTACTGTGGTGTTAATTTTTTTGAGGCAGCGATCTCTTCTTCGCTTGCCTTCTTGGGATGCTTGCTGCGGGGCATGACCTTTCGCCAACCGTGACGATGCAGAACTCGATAAATCTGCGTTTTGCTGACAGGATGATCTACTGCGGCTTGATACGCATTTGCTATCTCGCTGATTTCTACCAGCTCACCTTTTTCGGCCCGATCTTTGAAGGGAGCCAAAATGGAGGCTTCTTCCACTATACTCATGTTACGCCGATTGCCGCCATAGTGGTTACCGGCTATTGCTTCAATGCCATAATCTCTGTATTTTGCTACTAGTCGTGTCACTGAGCTTGCGTGGAAACCTGTTGCTTTGGATACATCTTCGGCATCCCAACCTTTGGCTCGCAGTTCCAATGCTTTCAGCCTTGCGTCGGCTCGTTTATCCTTGTTATCTCTGCGTGCTTGCTCAATTTCTTTGACTTGCTCTGCTGTAAATTTATATCTGGAAGCCATTTTCATCACCCAGATATAGTATATCATATCATTGCAAGTAATTATACTGTTTTATTGCAAATTAGTATCATATACTTCGGTGCGGGTCTTGTTGCTGCAAATTGGGCAGGGACCCATAGAGAAGTATTCCCTACATTTTGCATTTCCCTTCCCCTTTCGCTCTGCGTTCAACGTCTGGCTATAACGAAGTGCTTTGCTCAATTTGTTTCCATCGTAGGCTCTCTTTTTTATCACAAAAGCCTTTAGATACATACTATGATATGACCTTCTTTACTTAAGGACAATATTCTTTTGTATATGTTCCATCGAAATAATAACCACACATGGGGCAGTTAATATATCGGTTGTATATATCAACGATGTGGATATGGACAGAATCCCAATTTGGGCAAGATGCAATCACACCATTGCTGTCATCGCTCATTAGCACAGTTTCTTTTTTTAGCTGTAGTGCCACATTTTTTTACAAGAAAATAACGAGATTCAATTTCAGCGGACAGAGCGGGGATGGCAATGATGCTCACCATCATAGCAACGGTTAGCAGTAGGGCAATAGATTTTTCATGTATATGACCATCCCTTTCTACTGCGTCACAAAGCACAAAACAGTATGAAACAGAATTGTTATTAACGCGGCATATAAAATACGTTTAAGGCACTTCCGTTCAAGGAGTCTCATATTAAAAATAATGGACAACTTCTGGGGACTTTGGTCTACCATGGCAAATGGGCAAGGGTGCATCTAGGCACCATTTTCGGTCTGGCGGTTGACAGCAGTATACACTACCAAGCCTATGTCATC
>JAXJGV010000079.1:0-31027 GCA_036300205.1 Oscillospiraceae bacterium | reverse complement strand
CTACATCAACAAGGCTGACTTCGTGGCTTGCCACAATCCTTCCTACATCACCAAGGGCTTCAAGATCGTTCAGGACGTTAAGCCCGGCGGTGTCTTCCTGATCAACTGCCAGTGGAACATGGAGGAGCTGGAGCATCATCTGGATGCCGCTTCCAAGCGTTACATCGCTGCCAACAACATCCAGCTGTACACCATCAACGCTATCGACCTGGCTATCAAGGTCGGCATGGGCAAGCGTACCAACACCATCCTGCAGTCCGCATTCTTCTCCCTGGCTAAGGTCATGCCCGCTGAGGATGCCATCAAGTACATGAAGGACGCTGCTGAGCACTCCTACCTGAAGAAGGGCCGCGACGTTGTCGAGAAGAACTGGAACGCTATCGACGCCGGTGCTACCGCTTACGTGAAGATCGACGTTCCCGCTTCCTGGGCTACCGCCGAGGACAACAAGCCCGAGACCGTTCTGGAAGGCCCCGCCGACACCGTCAAGGTTGTCAAGACCATCCTGAACCCCATCGGCAAGATGGACGGCTACAGCCTGCCTGTTTCCGCCTTCGAAGATCTGGCCGACGGTCAGTTCCCCCTGGGTGCTGCCGCTTACGAGAAGCGCGGCGTTGCCGTTACCGTTCCTCACTGGGACGAGACCAAGTGCATCCAGTGCAACAACTGTGCTTATGTCTGCCCCCACGCTACCATCCGTCCCTACGCTCTGACCGAGGCTGAGGCTGCTGCCGCTCCCGCTGGCGCACGTCTGGTCGATGTCAAGGCCGGCAAGGGCAAGGGCGTTTACAAGTACACCATGGCTGTTTCTCCTCTGGACTGCATGGGCTGCGGCGTCTGTGTCGGCGTCTGCCCCACCAAGGCCATCGCTATGGTTCCTCAGGAGCAGGAGCTGCCTGAGCAGGATGTCTGGAGCTACATGGTCTCCAAGGTCTCCGAGAAGAAGGATATGCAGGACAACACCGTCAAGGGCTCTCAGTTCCACAAGCCCCTGCTGGAGTTCTCCGGCTCCTGCGCCGGCTGTGCTGAGACCAGCTACGCCCGTCTCGTGACCCAGCTGTTCGGCGACCGTATGTACATCTCCAACGCTACCGGCTGTTCCTCCATCTGGGGCGGTCCCGCTGCTACCTCTCCCTATACCATCAACGCTGAGGGCCGTGGTCCCGCATGGGCTAACTCCCTGTTCGAGGACAACGCTGAGCATGGTCTGGGTATGTACACCGCTCAGGCTGTCATCCGTGAGTCCCTGGCTAACAAGGTCAAGGCTGTTATCGAAGCTACCGCTGACGAGGAGCGCAAGGCTGTCTGCCAGAAGTGGCTGGACACCTACACCGACGGCGAGGCCAACAAGGCCGCTACCGCTGCCCTGATCGCCAACCTGGAAGCTAAGGTCTGCTGCGACACCGTTGCTGACATCCTGTCCAAGAAGGAATACCTGTCCAAGAAGTCCGTCTGGATCTTCGGCGGCGACGGCTGGGCATACGACATCGGCTTCGGCGGCGTTGACCACGTTCTGGCTCAGAACAAGGATGTCAACATCTTCGTCTTCGATACCGAGGTTTACTCCAACACCGGCGGTCAGGCTTCCAAGGCTTCCAACATCGGTCAGGTTGCTCAGTTCGCAGCTGCCGGTAAGGAAACCAAGAAGAAGTCCCTGGCTGAGATCGCTATGAGCTACGGCTATGTCTACGTTGCTCAGATCGCTATGGGCGCTAACCAGGCTCAGACCATCAAGGCCATTACCGAGGCTGAGGCTTACAATGGTCCTTCCCTGATCATCGGCTACGCTCCCTGTGAGATGCACTCCATCAAGGGCGGCATGATGAACTGCCAGGCTGAGATGAAGAAGGCTGTCGAGTGCGGCTACTGGAACCTGTTCCGCTTCGATCCCTCCAAGGAGACCGGCAAGTTCCAGCTGGATTCCAAGGCTCCTAAGGACGGCTATCAGGAATTCCTGATGAACGAGGCTCGTTACTCTCGTCTGACCCGCGAGTTCCCCGAGCGTGCAACCGATCTGTTCGCTAAGAACGAGGCTGCTGCTAAGGAGCGTTGGGAGCACCTGAACAAGCTGGTCGAGATGTACAAGGACTAATTCCTAACGTACAAACCCGTCATCTAAGCTAAATTTGATCCGCCCCCGTTACCGGGGGCGGATTTTTAAAAACCAGCCGACATATCCTCTCCCAGGGGCGGACACAAGGTCCGTTTCTGAAAAAATTTCATGGAGGTACTATGAAAGTATTACTTCTTAACGGCAGCCCTAAGGCCAATGGCAATACCGCCTTTGCCCTGAATCAGATGGTGGATGTTTTCACTGAACTGGGTGTGCAGACCGAGATCATCCAGGTGGGCAATCAGGTCATCCGCGGCTGCATCGGCTGCGGCAGCTGCTACAAAACCCACAAATGCGTCTTCGATGATTTTGTAAACCAGGTCGCACCCAAACTGGAAGAGGCCGACGGTGTCGTTATTGGCAGCCCGGTCTATTACGCCGCTCCCAACGGCACCCTGATCTCCTTCCTGGACCGGCTGTTCTACAGCACCGGACACATTGACAAGCGGATGAAGGTAGGCGCTTCCGTGGTCTGCGCCCGCCGGGGCGGCTGCACTGCCGCCATGGATGTGCTGAACAAGTATTTTACCATTTCCGCCATGCCTGTGGCCGCCAGCACCTACTGGAACCAGATCCACGGCGCCAAGCCCGGCGAAGCCGCTCAGGACGCCGAGGGTATCCGCACCATGCGGAACCTGGCGAAAAACATGGTTTTCCTGATGAAGTCCGTCAGCCTTGGCAAGGAAGAACTGGGCCTTCCCGAGCCGGAACCCAAGGTTTTCACCAATTTCATTCGGTAAAGGAGAACACTATGCTCTGCACCATCATCGATATCCGCGGGGATTACGCCTACGTCAAGTATCACGGCACCGGCGTGGTCTCTGAGGTCGCCATCGCCCTGCTCCCCTTCGGCGTGGATGTGGGCGATCAGCTGAAATTTGAGAATTACGAATTTACACAGGTATAAAAGAACCTCCGTATGGTCGGTCCATACGGAGGATTTCTTATTTTCGGGACCCGGTCATGTGGGTCGGCGGTTTTTCAGCCCTAATACGTTTGGGGATCTTTCAGGAAACGGGTGATCTCTCCTGCTCCGCAGAAAATAGACTTTTGTTTCCCCACCTGAACGTACATCCGGCGGCTTGAGGGCAAGATACCCTGCATCAGCGCAAGCAGAAGCGATATCGACACAGAATTTATTTTTTCTTCTGCTGCTCCTGCAGTTTCTGGATTTTTTCCTTCATCTGCTGCTGGAGCTTTCTCCGCTCTTTGCGTTCCTTATTCTGCTGGAACTGGGATTTGATCTCCGGCGGCTGTTCCCAGAGCTTCTCTTCAGGGATGCCCCGCGCTTCCAGGCGTTTGTCGGTGAATTCCCGGGCCAGGGTGTACAGCACGGAGGTCAGAGGGATCATCACCAGCATACCGCCTACGCCCATGATCTCGCCGCCGATGGAAACCGCCACCAGTACCCACATGCCGGGCAGGCCGATGGAGGTGCCTACCACTCTGGGATAGATCAGGTTGTTTTCCAGCTGCTGGATCACCAGGAACATGACCACAAAGGTCACCGCCTGCAAAGGATCGTTCACCAAAATGAAGAACGCGCCCACGATACAGCCTACAAACGCACCTACCACGGGGATCAGCGCCGTCACCGCAATGGTGACGCTGACCAGAGGAATATAGGGCATTTTGAAAATCGCCATAGCCACCGCGAACAGACAGCCCAGGATACAGGCTTCCAGACACTGGCCGGAAATAAAGTTGCTGAAGGTCACATTGGTGAGCCGAAGGATGCGAATGATCTCATCCGTTGTTTTCTCCGGCAGGATGGAATAGAGGATCCGCCGTCCCTGACGGGCCAGAATCTCCTTGCGCCCCAAACAGTAGATCGCAAACACAATGCCGATCACAGTATTGACAATGCCGTTGGTCACGTTGCCGATCACATTGACCGCGCCGCCCATGACGGAAGAGGCTTTGTCGCCTACAAAGGTCAGCGTATTCTTCACCAGGCTGGCCCAGTCAATGCTTTCCAGATTGAAAAAGTCCAGGATCCATTCCTTGACTTCCGGGTTCTCGTCCATCAGGGCCATCAGGTTGTTTGCCGTACGCTCTGCGAATGCAGGGATCTTCTCCGCCAGAGATTCCACCGTGAGGATGACCTGGGGAACCAGCAGTTCCACAACGAACATAATGACCAGGACCAAAGCGGCAATAGTCAGGATGATCGCCAGACCCCGGCGCAGGCCGGTTTTATGGATGCCGTCCAACTGCCGCTCAATGGCCCGCATGGGCACATTAAACACGAAAGCGATGGCCGCGCCAACAACGAACGGTGAAATCAGGTTCCAAACTGTTTTGAAAACCAGCGTTGCTCGGGCCGTGTCCAGCAGCAGCCAGGCAAATACCAGCGAACCTGCCACCAGCAGAAAAAGTTTATGCATGAGTTTTTTATCGATCTGCATTCCGCATGCCCCCTTTTCTGCAATTATATCGCAATAATAGACAAAAATCCAGTGAACGAGTTGTAAACATTATCCATGGTACAGCGCCCGCAGGTCACTGCACAGGGCGTCCACATTCTCTTCTTTGGTGGCCCAGCTGGTGCAGAAGCGGACCGCGCGGTGGGTCTCGTCCACACGCTCCTGCTCGCAGAAGGCATACTTCCCGGAAAGCGTTTCCAGAACATCATCCGGCAGGATGGGGAACAGCTGGTTGGTAACGCCGGGCACCAGGAAAGGAACGTTCAGCGCTTCCAAGGCGGCGCGGAGCTTATCGGCCAGGCGGTCAGCATGGGCGGAAATGTCGAAATAAAGGTTGTCCGTCATCAGGGCATCAAACTGGACGCCCAGCAGGCGGCCCTTGGCCAGCATACCGCCGTGCTGCTTGATCAGGTAGCGGAAATCCTCTGCCAGGACGGGGTTGGAAATCACAACGGCTTCGCCAAAGAGGGCGCCTACCTTGGTGCCGCCGATGTAGAACACGTCGCACAGACGGGCAAGGTCCGGCATGGTCACGTCGTTGCCTCTTGCCATCAGGCCATAGCCCAGGCGGGCGCCGTCCAGAAACAGGTACAGTCCAAGTTCATGGCAGGTTTTGGACAATGCTTCCAGCTCTGCCAGGGTGTACAGGGTGCCAAGCTCGGTGGGGTTGGAGATGTAGACCAGCTTGGGCTGGGCGGTATGCTCAAAGCTGGCGTCCGCACGGTGGGCATTGACCACCTGGGCCACCTGGTCGGCGGTGATCTTACCGTCGGCGGAGGGGACGGTGAGCACCTTATGGCCGGTGGCTTCCACGGCGCCGGTCTCATGGACGTTGATATGGCCGCTGACAGCGCACAGAGCGCCCTGGTGGGGCCGCAGGGCAGCGTCGATGACGGTCAGATTGGTCTGGGTGCCGCCAACCAGGAAATGGACGGCAACGTCTTCCCGGCCGCAGAGGGCTTTGATCTTGGCGGCGGCAGCGGCGCAGTGCTCGTCCTGGCCGTAGCCCAGGGTCTGCTCCATGTTGGTACGGATCAGGGCATCCAGCACCTTCTGGTGGCAGCCCTCGGAATAGTCGTTGTTGAAATAAATCATGGTTTTCTCTCCCCGTTTCAAATTTTCTTTATTTTAGTCCTGTTTTTCCTGTATGTCAAGAACACATATCCCCCCTGCCCCGCGCATAAGATTTTTCAGCAGCACAGCATCGGAGGGGAGCCCATGAAACAAAACCTGGAGAAGCGAGCCTGTGAATTGGCTGTGTACATGACCGAAACCGGTGCCACCGTCCGGGCCGCCGCCCGGCACTTTGGCATTTCCAAATCCACCGTGCACAAGGACCTCACACAGAGGCTGAAACAATACAATCCCGCGCTTTATGCCCAGGTCCGGGAAATTCTGGACGAGAACAAGCGGGAACGCCATATCCGGGGCGGGATGGCTACGAAACGGAAATACGAAAGGAAAACATAGAAGTGGAATGCGGAATGCAGAATTTTTTTGCATTCCGCATTTTTTCTGTTATGATACTGTCAGGATTTGACTGTTTGGTTCGTTTTATAGATAGAGGGCCCAATCGAAGCACAAAGGATGTGAGAATTATGGATGAATTTCAGGCAAGACGGCTGGTGACAGCGTACGCGGACATGATCCTGCGGATCAGCTACCAATACTTAAAGCAGACCCAGGATGCAGAGGATATCTGCCAGACCGTATTTTTGAAATATCTCTCCAACAATTGTGAATTTGACAGCGTGGAGCATGAAAAGGCGTGGATCATCCGCGCCACCATCAACACCTGCAAAGACCATTTAAAAAGCGCCTTTTTCCGGCGAACCGTACCTCTGGAGGAAGCCGTCCAGGTGGCTGCCCCGGCGGTGCCGGACAGGCCTATCTTAGATGCCATGAAACAATTACCCAAACATTACCGCATCAGCATTTACCTGTACTATTACGAAAACTATTCTGCCCGGGAGATCGGAGAGATTTTGGGAAAAAGCGAAGCAACCATCAATCAGTATCTCTCCCGGGGCAGAAAGAAACTGAAAACCTATTTAACAGAGGAAAGGAGACAGACCGTATGAGACGCAATTTAAAACAGGAATTCAACGCCTCCATGGATGCGCTCCACTTTTCCC
Organism: Oscillospiraceae bacterium; assembly: GCA_036300205.1. Taxonomy (GTDB): domain Bacteria; phylum Bacillota; class Clostridia; order Oscillospirales; family Oscillospiraceae; genus Faecousia. The sequence goes on along the minus strand of JAXJGV010000079.1, from coordinate 24,353 downwards.
GGGAAACCAAGGAAGATATGGTACAGCTGCTGATGTCCCAGGCAAAGGAGAACGATATGAAAACCAAACATTACAGCAGCAAACGCATTTTTCTGATCGCACTGGCAGCGGCCATGATCCTCGCCACCCTCACCGGCGCAGCGGTGTTTACCCGCTGGTCCCGGACCGCCCAGGTCCGGTTCAACCCCTCCGAAGACATCAAGGAACAGGCGGAAAAGAGCGGCCTGTCCGTGATGCTGGAAGAAACCAAAGGCACGGAGAACCCCAACGAAGTGCTGTCTGTCACCGATCAGGGAATTACCATTACTGCAGTGCAGACCATTGTGGATGAATACGGTGCAGAATTGACCTTCCGAATTGAAGGTTTTGAGCTTCCGGAAGACCGCGACCCCGGTACATGGCCTATTGTTACCATCGATGGAGATCTGAATTTCTACAGTTCCCAGTCCGGAGGATTTTTTGATGGAACCACCAGAAATGAAGAAGGTAAACGTGTCTATGTATCCACGGGTGAACCGGTGAGATCCAGAGATGATGAGTTCAATTCCGTGATTCTGGACTATGTGGCAGACGATGGAAGCTTGGAATTCACCCACCATATTTCCTTTAACAAAACCGACGGAAGATACTTTGGTAAAGAAATCCAGGTAACCTTCCCATATATCGGTATTCAATCTACCCAAAAGGCCGGGCCTGATGAGCGTGTGGTGGAAGGAAACTGGACACTGCGATGGACTCTGACCGGCACCAGTGACAGCATTACCATCACACCCAACGCCAAAATTGGCGACAGCGACGTGATCCTGCTGGATGCAGAGATCGGGCAAAAGACCATCCGTGCCCGCTACAAAGTGGACGACTACTGGGAAGGCTGGAATGAACTGGTCACACTTCCCCAGGCAGTCCAGGGTGTTCGCATGAAGGACGGTACTCAGTACATTTGTGGCGCTGCTACCAGTGGATTTGAAGATCAGGAGAACATGATCTACTTTACAGAGTCGGATATGTTCGATGCCATTCTGGATGTCAGTCAGGTGGAATCCTTAATGTTCCACAAGGGCTGGGAAACCGACGAAAACGGAAACCCCACCATCCATACCTTCTACTATATCCCCATTCAATAAGTAACACACTGTCATTGCGAGCCAGTGCGCACGCTGGCGTGGCAATCTCCTGCAAATTTCCGCAACTATCGATGGAGATTGCCACGTCAGGCTGCGCCCTCCTCGCAATGACAGTATTTAACGACACCCGGTTATAGATCGTCCGCGTCCTGCACCGGCTTTTCGTAGGGTTCCTTCACCAGGCCCGTGTAGCTGCCGAAGGGGTCGGAAATGATTTTTTCTTCTTTTTTCTCCTTCATGGTAACACCTCCCAGAATAGCATTCCATCCAATGGTTAAATGATGATTGCTTTTTTCTTCTAAAATGGTAAAATGATAGAAAATCGCCTTGGCCCCTCTTTGAGGGGGCTGGCACGGCGTAAGCCGTGACTGGGGGAGTGTACTTCTTGGGCTAGAACACTCCCCCCGCCCCTTCGGGGCACCTCCCTCAGAGAGGGGGCAAGGCAAACTCGGAGGCATCTATGTTCGACATCACGCTGATCACCATGGGAAAGCTGAAGGAAAAATTCTACATTTCCGCCGCGGAAGAGTACAAGAAACGGCTGGGCGGATACTGCAGGTTCACGCTGCTGGAACTGCCGGAGACCCGGCTGCCGGAGAATCCCTCCCCTGCGGAAATTTCCGCGGGACTGGAAAAAGAGGCAGAGCTGATCTTTTCCAAGATCCTCAAAGGTGCCTGGTTCTGCGTGTTTACCCCGGAAGGAAAAGAACTTTCCAGCGAGGGATTTGCGGACAAGCTGAAGGAAGTGAAAAATTCCGGCAAGTCCAGCGCCTGTTTTCTCATCGGTTCTTCCTTCGGCATGGCCCCCCGGGTGAAGCAGAAAGCGGATTTCAAGCTGTCCATGGGGCCTATGACCTTCCCCCATCATCTGGCCCGGATCATGGTGCTGGAACAGATCTACCGGGCGGAGGCCATTCAGGGGGGCAGCAAGTATCATAAGTAATAGGTATATCATTGCGAGCCAGTACGCGCACTGGCTCGCAATGGCAGAACAAAGTTGGACGCATCTATAAAGATGCGTCATTTATTTTTATGAAATACCTTGACAGATGAGGTACTTCATGGTAATATAAGGCAACAAAGGAGGGATGAGCATGTCTATTGCCGGTGATCTGATCCGCGGACATACCGACGCCATCATTCTGGCGCGGCTGCTGCGCGGCGACAGCTACGGCTACGAAATCAACAAGACCATCTCTACCCTTTCCTCCGGACGGTTTGAACTGAAGGAAGCCACCCTTTACACGGCCTTTAAACGCTTGGAGGAACTGGGCTACATCGCATCCTACTGGGGCGGCAGCGGAGCCGGAGCCCGGCGGCGCTACTACACCATCACCCCCGCCGGACGGGAAGCCTGCTATCGGCTTTTGGACGAATGGCAGGAAACAAAAGAGATCATGGACAAACTTCTGGAAGTGGAGGAAAGACAATGAGAGAACAACTGATCCAATATGTGGACCTTCTCTTCGCAGGCGTCAGAGACTGCGAAGACATCAAGCAGGAAATTTTGCAGAACACCCCGGACCGCTACGACGATCTGATCGCCGAGTGCAAGGTTCCCGAGGCGGCTTACCGGCTGGCCATTACGGGTATCGGCGACATCAACGAGATTCTGGGCACCAAATCCCAGATCGTGCCCGCGTACCAGGAGACAGTCACAGCCAAAGAAGCGGTGACCGACGACAATATCGTCAAAAAGCTGCTTCGTGCCGTGGCCATCGCGCTGTACATCCTCTGCCCCATCCCGCTGTTTATTTTGAGCGACTTCGGTATGGATACCATCGGCCTGTGCGGAACCCTGGCCATCGTTGCCGTTGCCACGGTGCTGATCATCCTGGGCGGCAAGAAGCAGCGGAAGGCACAGCGGGAAGATGAGGCTCCCCGCACGCCCCAGAGTGAGCTGAGCAAAAGCGTCGGCGGCGCCATCTGGGCCATTGGTCTGGCGGTGTACTTCATTCTGAGCTTCATCACCAATGCCTGGCACATCACCTGGGTGGTATTTCTCATCACCGGCGCCGTCCAGAATCTGGCAAAGGCCTTTCTGGACAGCCGTGCCGCCGGAACGGACACGGCATATTACCGCACCGAAAGCAGTTCCAAAACAGGCCTGCGCAAGAGCGTCGGCAGCCTGATCCGGGCCATCGGCATTGCCGTTTACTTCCTGGTCAGCTTTGCAACCAACGCCTGGTACATTACCTGGGTTCTCTTCCCGATCATCGGCGCGGTACAGGGGCTGGCGGGAGCCATTATCGATTTAAAGGAGGCTATGAACAATGAAGAATAACGCTATTACCCGGATCGTCCTTTGGAGCATCGTGATCGTAGTGCTGCTGGGCATTATGTGCTGTTTGATGTTTGGGACTCCCTGGTCCCGCCGGAGCGGTGCGACCGAGAGCGCACTGGTAACCGCGCCTGATGAAACCATGGTCTCCGGCTGGTCAGCTACGGTAGACGACGCAAAGTACAGTGTTTCCACGGATGTGGTACAGAAGATTTCCATTGAATGGGTCTCCGGCGACATTCTGATCCAGCCCGGTGATGTGGAGGAGATCACCTTCCACGAAGATAATGTAAACGATGAAAAGTACGCCCTGGTATGGAAGCGCCGGAATAATGAACTGGACATCCGCTTCTGTGCGGAAAATGTTTCCAGATTTTTTGGCATCAACACCGTCACTCTCAGCAAAGACCTGACCATTGTTGTCCCCCGGGACTGGGTCTGCGATTCTCTGGAAGTGGATGCGGCTTCCGCCACCCTGGAAGTGAATGACATGACGATCCGGGAAGTGGATCTGGACACGGTCTCCGGCACCTGCGAATTTGAAAACTGCACGGTGGACGAGATCGATATCGACACCGCTTCCGGCGATATCCGCTTCATCGGCAGTCTGGACACACTGAGCTGTGACGCCGCCTCTGCCAGCGTATATGCCGTGCTGTCCAACATCCCCAGCCGTCTGGATATGGATACCATGTCCGGCGATCTGGACATTACCATCCCCGAAGACGCCGGCTTCACCATTACCATGGACACCATGAGCAGCGAGTTCTCTTCCGATTTTGACACCACCGTCAAAAACGGCAAGCAGGTCTGCGGCGACGGCCGCTGCCGCATCAATATCAGCGCCATGAGCGGTGATGTGGCCATCCGCAAGGGAGAATCCGACGCCGTTTCCACCATTCCCGATGCACCCATCGCACCTGAGGCTCCTACCGCCCCCGATGCTCCTACAGCTCCATAAACACAGCAAACCCGCCAGCCGAAACTTCCGGCTGGCGGGTCATCCTATTATTCTGTAGGGGAGGGTCTTGACCCTCCCCTACGGTTTCGCTATCAGAATTCTCCGGCATCGTACATGACGGCGGACAGGGCGCACAGGGGGGCGGTTTCGCAGCGGAGGATGCGTTTGCCGAGGGTACAGACTTGCAGACCTGCTCCCCGGGCCTGGGTCACTTCCTTTTCCTCCAGGCCGCCTTCGGGGCCGGTCAGCAGGCTCACGGTTTTATAGGGGCTGCTGGTCAGGGCCATTTTCAAGGTGACCGCCTGCTCGTTTTCGTAGAACATCAGGGCTTTGTCTGCCTGGGCGGCGCGTTCCAGGGCTTCCTGGAAGCTGCCCAGCACCAGCACCTGGGGGATCCTTCCCCGGCCGGACTGCTCAGCGGCGGAGGCGGCGATCTTCTGCCAGCGTTCCAGTTTCTTTTTCAGACTTTTGTCATCGGGTTTGGAAATGCACCGGGCGGAAGGAAAGGCCACGATCTCGTAGGCGCCCAGCTCTGTGGCCTTCTGGATCACGTGCTCCAGTTTGTCGGCTTTTGGGAATGCCATGTAGACGCTTGCCCGCACCGCCGCTTCGGATGCGGAGGCCCGGCGTTCCTTCACTGCAAGTTCCAGCTGAGCGCCGCCTGCATCGGTGACTTCACACAGGCACTCCCGGCCTTCCCCGTCGCAGACCAGCACTTCTTCTTTCACTTTCAGCCGCAGCACTTTGGCGTGCTGGGCATTCTCCCCGGTGAGGGTCAGGGTATCGGACAGCAGTTCTTCTGGAGATACAAAGAATTGGGTCATTTTCGTTTCCTCCGGCTTTTTTCTATTAGTTTAGCAGACGGAAGGGCTTCTGACAAGGGTTTTATAGAAAAAGTATTGACAAATCAGGCGGCGAAGGTTATAATGTTTAAGCATGTTCGCGAGAGTGTTGGAATGGTAGACAAGCACGTTTGAGGTGCGTGTGGTTATGCCGTGGGGGTTCGAGTCCCCTCTCTCGCACCATATAAGGACGGTTATTTTGATACAAATAACCGTCCTTATTTTTGGTCTTTATACCCGCAAATAGCGTATTTATCAGTATTTTCATAGAAAGAGGGCGTCCTCGGCGGTATTTTTCCCGCTGTGGACACCCTTTTTGCTTTTTTCAGATTTTTCGTTCAAAGGCTAACGCTGTGCAACCGGGGTTAACGCTGAACAACCTAAATCCCGAGGCACTGAAAAAGCTAACGCTGAACAACCGAATTAGTCACTCAATTTCTCGTACATATCGTCTGATATATTGTTTCACCTTCCACCTGTTCCAGGCCGCCAGAGACGCCATATGCGCGACAATTAACTTTAGAGTAGTGTGCGGATCTATGCCCTCCTCGAAACAGCTGTTTTGCAGCATTGCTAGCGGCCTTGTGGCCACATTTCACAGCCTGAACATCATATGGAATATCGTTCAATTTCTGACTGCAGCATAGATACATACTGAGATACGATTTCGTCAGGAGAGACAATCTTAATCAGACCTCCAAAGCCAAACACCCATCGATAAAAAGTCGGGCCCGTGCAAACCTTCACACTAACCTGAAAACTGTTATCGTCATGTACCTTTGTCTTGACCATTTTTCCGAAGCGATCAATGATTGATTTCATTACGCTATTGTCGCATATCATTGTTACTTCAACTGTTTGCTGTGTATCGAACATTCGGAAGATTTCTTGGGTGTATTTCTTTACATTGTATCCCTTTGGACGTGCAACACACCCATACTGTCATCAGTTACATGACACTTGTATGTAAACAGATCGAAAACCTTCGATTTGTTATTGTGCCATTCATAACGCGACCCTACAATGTCGCCGATAATTGCTCCTAAGAAAACATGCCGGTGGCATGTTTTTAGGCTGTGGGAGAGTCCCTCAGATTCCAGACGCATCCAGCATGGATGTGGATGGAATCTGAATATGTGCGATTCCCCAAAAGTGCTGGTACGGACGCATTTTCCGATAAGTCCTATAAGAACGCTTCCGCCATCTAAACGCGAATATCCGGTGGACATTCGCTTGTCCCCGCTCTTGTGCCGGTATCGTTCGTTTTATTTTACGAAAATGAATGTCTGAATTTGTAATAAATGCAATAAATCAGTTGACTTTATCGCACTAGAGTGGTAAACTAAAGAGGCACTTTTATTAAGAGGATGTTCGGCTTTGCCGGCAGGCCTCGTGTGCGTGTGAAAAAGCAGGAGGTAAAAAATATGGATGGAAACACCCTACAAATTCTGATCGCCATGGTCCTCTACATGGCGTCGGTCATCGGCATCGGCGTGATTTACGCAAAGCGCGCCAATAAGAATTCTGAGGAATATTTCCTCGGCGGTCGTTCTCTGGGCCCCTGGGTCACGGCAATGAGCGCAGAGGCTTCCGATATGAGCGGCTGGCTTCTGATGGGCCTGCCCGGCGTTGCTTACTGGTGCGGCCTGGCGGACGCTTTCTGGACGGCTTTCGGCCTTGCCGTCGGTACTTATCTGAACTGGCTCATCGTCTCTAAGCGGCTGCGCCGCTACAGCGTGCGGGCCAACAATTCGATCACTCTGCCCGAGTTCTTCTCCAACCGGTTCCGGGAAGAAAAGAAGACCATTATGTTCATTTCCGCCGCGTTTATTCTGATCTTCTTCACGGTTTACGCCGCCAGCTGCTTCGTCACCTGCGGCAAGCTTTTCTCCACCCTGTTCGGTGCTCCCTATATTTCCATGATGATCGTAGGCGCCATCTTCGTTCTGGTGTATACCCTGCTGGGCGGTTTCCTGGCAGAAAGCGCTTCCGACTTTATGCAGGCCATCGTTATGATCGTGGCTCTGACGGTGATCGTGGTGCTGGGCACGGCCCAGGCCGGCGGTCTGAGCGCCGTGATGGAAAACGCCAAGCAGGTCCCCGGTTTCCTGGAGTTCTTCGGTCTGGCAACGCCTGTGCTGAATGAGAACGGCCAGCAGATCGTGGAAGCCGGCAAGCCCCTCTTCGGTGAAGCTGCCGATTACGGCTTCCTGACTGTCTGCTCCATGATGGCCTGGGGCCTTGGCTACTTCGGTATGCCTCAGGTTCTGCTGCGCTTCATGGCCATCCGCAAGGAAGAGGAGCTGAACCGCTCCCGCCGGATCGCCATGGTATGGGTCGTGATCTCCCTGGGCGTCGCAGTGTTTATCGGCATCGTTGGCCGTCAGCTCTATCCCGCAGTACACCTGACCAAGTCCTCTGCGGAGAACATCTTCATCACCCTGGCAACCAGCTCCCTGCCCCCCATTCTGGCCGGTTTTGTTATGGCAGGTATTCTGGCCGCGACCATCAGCTCTTCCGACTCTTATCTGCTGATCGCCGCTTCTGCCTTTGCCAAGAACATCTATCAGGGCATTTGCAAGAAGGACGCCACCGACAAGCAGGTCATGGTGGTCTCCCGCGCTACCCTTCTGATCCTGGCCCTCATCGGTATGGTGATCGCAATGGACGAAAACAGCGTCATTTTCCAGATCGTTTCCTTCGCCTGGGCCGGATTCGGCGCGACCTTCGGTCCCCTGATGCTTTTCTCCCTCTTCTGGAAGCGCATCAACAAGGCCGGTGCTATCGCCGGTATGGTGAGCGGCGCCGGTATGGTATTCCTGTGGAAGCTGGTCATCAGCAAGCTGGGCGGCGTGTTCGCCATCTACGAGCTTCTGCCCGCCTTTATTTTCTCCAGCATCTGCATCGTGGCAGTTTCCCTGCTGACGGAGGCTCCTTCCAAGGAGATCGAGGAAGACTTCGAGGCAGTCCGCACCGGAGCGGTCAAAGACGTATAATTTGCTGTCGTGACGGTTTCAAAGGAGTTCAAACCCCTCATGGGATTTGAACTCCTTTTCTCTGTGTGAATCTTTTGAAAAACAGTCCCACTGGATTCTTGACATTCCGGAAGTTCCGCCGTATAATAACGGCAATCAAATAATGCCAGAAAATGCAGCGATGGAAAGAGTATCCCGCAGACGCGGCCTTACAGAGAGTCTTCGGATGCTGAGAGAAGACAGGAGAAGCGGCGGGAGAACATGGTTCCGGAGCAGCGCGCCCGAGCGGAAGGTTAGGGTGCGACGGGTCTGCCCGTTACAGCGGAGGATATTGTTGGATATCCGTCAATGAGGTTCCGGCGTCTGCCGGGATGAACAGAAGTGGTACCACGGGCATTGCGCTCGTCTTCTATGAAATGTAGAAGACGGGCGTTTTTTGTTACCAAAAACACAGCTGCAAAAATTCCTTTTGAAGCTGCCGAAAATCAAAGGAGAGGTTGAACATGAAAACAAAGAAAACATTCAACATCACGCTGGCGATCCTCTTGGGTCTGGTCCTGGGCATCCTGTTCGGATTGTTCATGCCCGGCCGGTATGAATTCCTGCTGCCTGCCGTTGAACTGGTGAGCAGCCTGTACATGAACGCCCTGCGCATGATGATCTATCCCATGGTGTTCTGCAGCCTGATCGTAGGCATTCAGGGCATCGGCTCCGTCAGCGCCACCGGTAAGATCGGCGGTCAGTCCGTGCTGTACTTCGCAACCACTACTTTGTTCGCCAGCACCCTGGGCCTGTTCCTGCCTCAGATGCTGGGCCTGGGCAAGGGCGTAACCATCCAGATGATGGAATCCGACGTGGAAGCCGCCAAGTTTACCAGCCTGGTGGACACGGTGGAAAACCTGATCCCCTCTAACCCTGTGGCCTCTTTCGCCAGCGGCGACATGCTGCAGGTGCTGGTCTTCGCCATCATTGTGGGTATCGCCTGTCTGGTGCTGGGCAAGAAGGCGGAGCCTGTGGTGAAGCTGTGCGAGTCTTTGAATGATATCTGCATCGAAGTCGTCACCTGGGTCATGTACTGCACCCCCGCGGGCGTCTTCTGCTCCATCGCTTCCGTGATGTATACCAACGGCATCGACACTATGATCGCCCTGGGTCAGGTGCTCATCGCTCTATATCTGACTTTCTTCCTGTACATCCTCATCGTTTACGGAGGCATTGTTAAGCTCATCGGCAAGTATCCCGTGGGCAAGTTCTTCAAGGCCATCATGCCCGCCGCTCTGAATGCCTTCGGCACCTGCTCCAGCTCCGCCACCATTCCCATCAGTAAGCGCTGCGCCGATGAAATTGGCGTACCCAACGAAATTTCCTCCCTGGCTCTGCCTCTGGGCGCCACCATCAACATGGACGCTGTTTCCATCCTGATGTCCTTCATGATCGTGTTCTTCGCCAATGCCTGCGGCGTGGAGCTGGATCTGGGATTGATGGTGGTAGTCATGCTGTCCAACACTCTGCTGTCCATCGGCGCCCCCGGCGTCCCCGGCAGCGCCATTGCCTGCTTTGCCGCTCTGTCCGCCATCGCGGGTCTGCCCTCCGGCGTCATGGGTGTGTACATCAGCATCAACACCCTGTGCGACATGGGCGCTACCTGCTGCAATGTGCTGGGTGATCTGGCCTGCTCCGTGGCAATGAAGGAGACCGTCAAGCTGGACAACGCCCCCGCTGAGCAGAAATAACTCCACATGCAAAAACGGACATCCTTGCGGATGTCCGTTTTTTCGTTATTTTCTTCTTTTCCTGCAAAGGAGCAGGCCCGTCCCGGACAGGGCCATTCCCAGGATGCCCAGGAACGGCAGGGGGTCCTGACCGGTCTGGGGAAGCTCCGCCACAATGGGCTGAACCTTGGGACTTGCCAGCACATTCCACTGGCCTTCGCAGGGAAGTGTCATCAGGAAGGGCTTGATGGTGTAAAAGCCGTCCATTCTCTCCGTCTGGACCACCAGATACAGCCCTTCTTCCAGGTCGTCAAACTCCGCACAGCCATCGGCATCCAGCGCCAAAGACCTTCCCCCGCTGCCTGCCGCCTCTGCCAGCCATTGGGCCAGATGGGGCGATGTGGCATCCGCGTCCTTCACGATCCCGCCGCCATAGGCATCTGCGATCCGGTAGCCGTCTGAAACCTTTGTGCCAACCCGGTGCAGCGTTATTTCGCCCTTTGTGGTGGCCAGGTCCCCCACATCCAGCCAGATCCGGATCGAACCGGAATCCTCCGCCGCGTTGGCCCGATTTCCCAGCGGCAGCAGCATCGCCGCCACGAATAATGCGCAGATCATCCTTCTTACCATCCACTGCTCCCCTTTCGTGATGCTGTCCCCAGTATACACATCCGGGCTGGAAGATGCAGTCGAAACGCCGGGCATTTCTTAATGGGATTTGCGGCTTCCCACGCAAAAAACGAGGTGCCCAAAGGCACCTCGTTCTCTTTATTCGCTGACAGATTCGGATTTGACCTTCATGACCTGCTTCTGGTAGATGGAAATGCCTCTTGCCAGCACATCCATGGCCCGCTCCAGGTCCTGCTGCTTCAGGACATAGGCGATACGCACCTCGTTGACGCCCTTGCCGGGGGTTTCGTAGAAGGGGGCGCCGGGGGCGAACATGACGGTGTCGCCGTGGTCGTTGAACTTCTCCAGCAGCCAGCGCTGGAACTTGTCGGCGTTGTCCACAGGCAGGCTGGCCATGACGTAGAACGCGCCCATAGGCTCCTCCACCACTACGCCGGGGATCTTGCGCAGCTTGCGGATGACCGTGTCGCGGCGCTTCTGGTACTCCGCCTTGCACTGGCGGAAGAATTCATGGTCAACGCTGTACAATGCGGCCGCGCCTACCTGGTCAACGGTGGCAACCGCCAGACGGGACTGGCAGAACTTCAGCAGCGCCTGCTGCAGCTCCTTGTTCCGGGTGACGACACAGCCCACGCGGGCGCCGCAGGCGGAGAAACGCTTGGAAACGGAGTCAATGATGACCAGGTTCTCGTCGATATCCCGAAACTTCGCCATGGTGGGAACGCCGAACTTGTCATCGTAGCAGAATTCCCGGTAGACCTCGTCACAGATCAGGAACAGGTTGTGCTCCTTGGCAATGTCGGCGATCATGCGCATCTCTTCTTCATTCAGCACAACGCCGGTGGGATTGCCGGGGTTGGTGATCATAATGGCACGGGTGTTGGGGGTGATCAGGCTCTCAATGCGCTCCCGGTTGGCATAGCGGTAGCCCTCCCAGGGATTGGTGGGCAGGGCGCGGATGACGCCGCCGGCTGCGTGGACGAAGGTGGTGTAGTTGGGATAATAGGGCTCGGGGATGATGACCTCGGTATAGGGGTCCAGAATGGAAAGGCAGGTAAAGAGCAGGGCCTCGCTGCCGCCGGTGGTGATCAGAATGTCGTTGTCCTCCAGGTCAACACCCAGCGTTTGATAGTAACGCTTCACCGCGTCAATGAGGACGGGGCGGCCGGGAGAGGCTTCATACTCCAGAGTTCTGTCCGCGAAGTTATGGACGGCCTCGTAGAAAGCATCGGGAGTGGGCAGGTCGGGCTGGCCGATATTCAGGTGGTAGATTTTCTTGCCTTCCTTCTTGGCAGCCACTGCCAGAGGATGGAATTTCCGCATGGGAGAGGGCTCACAGCGGTTTGCGTTAATGGAAATCTGCATAAGTTACCTCCACCGACGGCTCAGCCGCCGGATTTTTTATATTCTTTTGTAAGGCGGACAAGCTCGGGAGTCAATGCCGCCAGGGTTATCAGATTGGGAATGACCATCAGGCCGTTGACGGTTTCGGAAAGCTGCCAGACTGTGCCGGTATCCAGCACAGCGCCGACGACCACGGTAATGGTCTGCATGACCGCGAAGGGCTTCCAGGCTTTGGCACCGAAGAGGAATTCCGCGCACCGGGCTCCGTAAAGGCCCCAGCCAAGCACGGTGGCTACCGCAAAGCAGATCAGCGCCAGGGCAATGACGATGGCGGCGTTTTCTCCGTAAATGGCGGTGAACGCCTGGGTCGTCAGCTCCGCCCCCGCATCCACGCCATAGGGAATGGGAACGCCGCTGACCAAAATCACCAGCGCGGTCAGCGTACAGATCAGGATGGTGTCCAGAAAGACCTCCATGATGCCCATAAGGCCCTGTTCTGCCGGATGTTCGACCTCCGCCGAAGCGTGGGCGATGGATGCGGTGCCCATTCCCGCTTCATTGGTGAAGACACCCCGGGAGCAGCCAATGCGCAGGGCGGCAAAAGCGGAACCCAGCATACCGCCTGTGACCGCCCGGGGGGAAAAGGCTCCCCGAACGATCACGGAAAACGCGTGGGGAATCTCCCGCACTTTTATCAGCAGAATACCGGAACACATCAGGATATAGGCCAGGGCCGCAAAGGGAACCAGCCGCTCTGCCGCGGCGCCGATGCGTTTCGCGCCGCCCAGGAGCATGGTACCGATCAGGGCCGCAAGGACAAGGCCCATTGTAAAGTTCCCCATCCGGCTCTCTTCCCTGCCGAAACGGGTCAGCACGCCGTTGACTCCGGTGATCACCGCATTGATCTGGGTCGCGTTGCCAACGCCGAAAGCCGCCACAACGCCGAACAGGCAATACGCACAGGCCAAAGGCCGGAAACGTCCGCCAATGCCCTGGGTGATGACATACATGGGACCGCCGATGTAACCGCTTTCGGTTTTCACCCGGTAGCGGACCGCCAGGGTCGCCTCGGCAAATTTGGTGACCATGCCCAAAACGCCGCAGACCCACATCCAGAATATGGCTCCCGGGCCGCCCAGGCAGATGGCTCCCGCCACGCCTACCAGATTCCCGGTTCCTACGGTGGCCGCCAGGGCCGTACACAGCGCCTGAAAGGGAGATACTCCCTCCTGGTTTTTCTGTCCGGGGCGCAGTTTGGCGAAAAATTCCGCCAGCGCCCGTGGAAATAAGGTCAGCTGGGAAAATCCCAGCCGCAGGGTCAGGAACAGGCCCACCCCCAGAATCAGCACCAGCGCCGGGGCACCCCAGACGATCGCGTTAAGCCATTCCAGAATTTTGGTCATGATGTCCTCCTAGTTTACCACTTTTATGTGGAAATCGCAAGATTAAAAACATATAATTCCTTAAAAAACGGCAAAAAAGCAGCTCCTTTTTCAAGGAACTGCTTTTGTAGCGTATTCAAATCATTCCCAGGACGCCCAAATTTCGGGACAGTAGCCTACGGTGGCCTGCTTTCCGTTGCGGACGATGGGCGTTTTCATCAGGGCGGGATCGTCGAAGACTTTGTCCTCTTTGGCGGTCTTGTCGTCCATGTATTTCATCAAGGTGATATCCGGGGACTTTCCCTCCCAGTCGATGAGGCTGTCGATACCGCCCACGGCCCGGAGGACACTGTCGAACTCCTTGCCGGACATACCATATTTGATCAGGTCGATGGACTGGAATTTGATGCGGCGCTCTTTGAACCAGCGCTCGGCTTTCTTTGTGTCAAAGCATTTGCTTTTTCCGAAAATCTGAATATTCAATACCGTACCTCCTCTAAGCACAGGCCCTGGGCCGGCGCCAGAAAGCCCGCTTCCGCGCGCTTGCCGCCGAACAATTGAGGGATGCTGTCGGCGCTGCGGGTTCCCCTGCCCACTTCTACCAATGTGCCTGCCAAAATGCGCACCATGTTGTGTAGAAAGCCGTTTCCGGTGAAGCAGATTTGGATTTCCCTACCTTGTCGGCTGATCTCAATGGCGCGGAGGAACCGGACTGTGGATTTTTTCATTTTGGCATTGCCGCAGAAGGCAGAAAAATCATGCTCCCCGCACAGATATTCCGCCGCCTGCTCCATGGCGCTCAGGTCCAGCGCTTCCGGCATCACCGCCACATAGCGGCGGTCGAAAACACAGGGCTCCTCGCTGTTCCAGATGCGGTAGCGGTAGGTCTTCTCTCTGGCGTTCAGCCGGGCGTGGAACCGGGGCGATACGTCCTTGCAGGAGTATATGCCGATATCCTCCGGCAGATACCTGCGAAGCTGGGCTAAGATCTCCCCGGCGGGCATGGCGCTTTCACAGTGGAAATTCGCCACCTGTCCCCTGGCATGAACGCCTGCGTCCGTGCGGCCGCTGCCGCTGATCTCGATGGGTTCTCCCAGGATCCGGGAGAGGGTGGTTTCCAGCTTGCCCTGGATGGTATCGTCCTTGCCGGGCAGGCGCTGCCAGCCCCGGTAGCGGGTGCCGTCATAGCAAATATCAAGCCGCAGATTCCGCATAGTCCTCCAATTCCTCTCTGGCTTCCCGTTCGCTGTCTGCTGAGAACAGGAACTTGCCGTTTCTATCATACACCTGAATGTGTCCGCGGACATTTCGAATCTGATACATAGCCATCAACCTTTCTGCTTGGTTTGTGACTACAGTATAGCAATTCATCAGTCCAATAAAACGGACTTATTCGATTTTTATTTCCATGATTCTGCCGCAGCAGGCTCTTTTATGTACTGTGCCATCCACTGGGTAACATCCTCGTAGACTTCTTCCTTGTTGATCTCGTTCAGGATCTCATGGCGGCACAGAGGGTAAATACGGACGGAAACGTCGGTCATGCCTGCCTTCCGGAAGGCGCTGGCGGCCTGCCGGACGCCCTTACCGTAGCTGCCCACGGGATCGTCGCCGCCAGCAATGAAGAAGACCGGCAGGTCCTTGCGCATGGCGGCCAGATTGGCAGGCTGTTCGATGTAATGGATGCCCTTCATCATGTCCCGCAGCAATCCCGCACTGGCGGTGAAGCCGCACAGGGGGTGGGCTATGTACGCGTCCACAATCTTTAGATCCCGGGTCAGCCAGTCATAGGGTGTCCGGGGATGCTCGACTTTTCCGTTGTAGCTGCCGAAGATCAGATTTTGCAGCGTTTCATTGGGGTTGGTCTCCCCTGTTTTCTTGCAGACGGATTCCACCAGCTTGATCACGGCAGGCATGGCGAAGGCGGGCTGCCAGCCGGTGCCGCAGATAATGGCGGCGGTGATGCCGCTGTCGGGATACTTGCACAGGATGGTTCTTGCCATAAAGGAACCCATGGAGTGGCCGAACAGGATGTACGGCAGGCCGGGATAGTCCTGCATAGTATCGCGCATGAGCTGCATGGTGTCCTCCACCGCGGTGAACCAGCCGCCGTGGAAGTAACCCTGAATGCCATCCCCGTTGATGGACTGGCCGTGGCCCATATGGTCCTCCGCCACCACAACGAAGCCCTGGCTTGTCAGGTAATTTGCAAAATCATCATACCGTTCCACAAATTCCGCGATGCCGTGGACGATCTGCAAAACCGCCTTCGGCTCCCCTTCCGGGGTCCAGCGGCAGGCGTGGATCCGGCCCGCGCCCTGGGAATCATACCAGATATCCGCTCTCATGGTTCTTACTCCACGACTTCGTAGTCCGCATCGGTGATGGCTTTTTTCAGAGCCTCCACATCAGCGTTACCGGTGACGGTGACGGTCTTGGCTTCCAGATCCACAACAGCGTCCACCGTGCCGGGGACGGCTTTGCAGACCTTTTCCACCGTGGCTTTGCAGTGCTTGCACATCATGCCGTTGACTTTGATAACAGTTTCCATCGCTTTTTCCTCCTCAAGGATGATTTCTTCGGTGTCAGTTTTTGGTACTTCCGTAAATACGGGAGCGGTTTTGGGTTTGAAGAAGCGCAGGCGCAGGGCGTTGGTCACCACGAACACGCTGCTCATGCTCATGGCGGCAGAGCCGATCATGGGGCTAAGCTGCAGGCCGAAGGGAAGAAACAGCACGCCCGCCGCAATGGGAATGCCCAGGGTGTTATAGAAGAACGCCCAGAACAGGTTTTGGCGGATATTGCGGATGGTGGCCTTGCTCAGCTCGATGGCACCGCTGACGGCGGCAAGGGAGCTGTTCATCAGCACCACGTCGGCAGACTCCATGGCGATGTCGGTGCCTGCGCCGATGGCCATGCCCACATCGGCGGTGACCAGGGCGGGAGCGTCGTTGATGCCGTCGCCCACCATCAGGACCCGGTGGCCCTCCGCCTGCAATTTCTGAACCGCCCCGGCCTTGTCGGTAGGCAGCACGTCGGAGATCACATGGGTAATGCCGGCCTTGGCGGCAATGGCCTTGGCGGTGGCTTCGTTATCGCCGGTGAGCATGACCACGTCCAGGCCAAGGGCCTGCATAGCTTGGATGGCGGCTTCAGAATCGGCTTTCAGCACGTCCGCCGCGGCAATGGTGCCCAGGTATTCGCCCTTTTCGTTGGCGAAATGCAGGGGCGTTTTGCCCTGCTGGGCCAGTTCGGGAAGGTCCGGCACGGTGACGCCCAGTTCCTCCATGAGACGGCCGTTGCCGCCGTAACAGCGGACACCCTTCACAGTACCCGCCACGCCCCGGCCGGGCAGAGTCTCAAAGTCTGCGGCTTCGGGATACGCGTTTTTGCCCATCTTCTTCAGAATAGCCTTGGCAAAGGGGTGCTCGGATTTGCTTTCCAGAGCGGCGGCGACGCGCATAAGCTCACTGACGGAGACGGCGCCGGGCAGGATGTCGGTGACCTCCGGCTTGCCGGTGGTCAGGGTTCCGGTCTTATCCAGGACCACTGTGTCGATGTGGTGCAGGTTTTCCAGGGCCTCGGCGTTCTTGAACAGGACGCCCATCTGTGCGCCCCGGCCCGTGCCCACCATGATGGCGACCGGGGTTGCCAGGCCCAGCGCGCAGGGGCAGGAAATGACCAGCACGGAAATGGCGCAGGTCAGGCTGAATTCCAGGCTCTGGCCCGCCAGCATCCAGACGGCGAAGGTAATGGCGGCAATGGTCATGACCACGGGGACGAAGACCCCCGCGATTTTATCCGCCAATCGGGCAATGGGGGCCTTGGAGCCGCCGGCCTCCTCCACCATGCGGATGACCTGGGCCAGGGTGGTATCCTCACCCACTTTGTCGGCCCGGAATTCCAGATAGCCTTCGGTATTGATGGTGGCTGCGGCTACGGTATCGCCGGGAACTTTTTCCACGGGAACGCTTTCGCCTGTCAGGGCGCTCTGGTCAACGGATGCACGGCCTTCCAGCACAGTGCCATCCACGGGAATGCTGCCGCCGGAACGGACGATGATGGTGTCGCCCACCTGCACGTCTTCCACGGGGATCTCCACGTTGACGCCGCTGCGGCGGACGGTGGCGGTCTTGGGACTTAAGTCCATCAGGGCGCGGATGGCGTCGCCGGTCTTGCCCTTGGCCCGGGTCTCCAGGCATTTGCCCACGGTGATCAGGGTCAGGATCATGGCGGCGGATTCAAAGTACAGGTTCTCGCTGTACCTCTGCACCAGCTCCCAATCCCCGTGGCCCATGCCCCAGGCCATGCGGAACAGGGCCGCCACGCCGTAGATCAGAGAAGCCAGGGAACCGACGGCGATGAGAGAATCCATATTGGGCGCTTTATGCCACAGGGCTTTCAGGCCCCGGGTATAGTAGACCCGGTTCAGGTATACCGGCGGCAGAGTCAGGAAAAATTGCAGCAGCGCCGCCACCAGGGCGTTTTCCAGGCCGTGATACCAGCCGGGTACGGGCAGACCGATCATGTGGCCCATGGTGAAGCACATCAGCACGATCAGGCAGATGGCTGAGCCGATGATGCGCTTTTTCATTTCCTTCAGAGCGTCCTCGGCTGGGGCTTTCTCTTCTTTTTTCTCCTTTTTTTCGCCGGAAACCATGGCGTTATAGCCCGCATTCTGTACAGAGCGAATGATGGCGGCGGTGACTTCGGCGTTTTCCGCTTCCACCTGCATGGTTCCGGCCAGAAGGTTGACTTCCGCCTTCTCCACGCCGGGGACCGCGCTGGTCACCTTCTCCACCCGGGCCGAACAGGCCGCGCAGGTCATGCCGGTGACGTTGAATTTCAGTTTCATGGGTATTCCCCCTTCTTTTGTTATTATCGCTGAAAACAGGAAGAAAATCAATAGCGGTTTTCTCCACCCGCCGGGGTTTCCATGGCCCCAGCGTTAACAAAACTTTAACAAAGTGCATTCCTTCCTGTGGTATTATTCTACCATACGATGCCCAAAACGCAAGTATGCACTATTTTGTGCTATACTACCCAAAAAGATACTATAGGAGGTACCGCTATGGACAATCGGGAAAACTGCCCCGTGGAGGCTACTTTGGATCTCATTGGCGGAAAATACAAGGCTCTGATCCTCTGGCACCTCTCCGACGGCTGTCTCCGCTTTTCCGAGCTGCGCAGCCGCATCAAGAAAGCCACACCCAAAATGCTGACCCAGCAGCTGCGGGAGCTGGAAACCCATAAGCTGATCCACCGGGAGGTCTTCCCTGTGATCCCGCCCAAGGTGGAATATTCCCTGACAGAAACGGGACGAAGCCTGATGCCCATTCTCGTGGCCATGCGGGACTGGGGCGCCGAGTATCTGCGGGGCAAGAACCAGGAGCCCTGCTGCTTCATGATGGGAACAGACCCCATGGCACAAACCAATGGAATTTAGGAGAAACACTATGAATATCAAAATTTTATCTGACAGCACCTGCGACCTGTCCCCGGAATTGGTCCGGCAGAACGACATTGGGATCCTCCCCCTGATCGTGGTGAAGAACGACGAGGAATTCCGGGACTGCGTCACCATCACCCCCGCGGATATCTTCGCCCATGTGGCCGCAGGCGGCAGCCTGTGCTCCACCGCCGCCCTGAGCATGGGCATTTACCAGGAGGAATTCGCCAAATACGCGGATCAGTACGACGGCATCCTCCACATCAGCCTGGGTTCCGGGTTCTCTTCCAGCTACCAGAACGCCTGTCTGGCGGCGGAGGAATTGGAAAACGTTCGGGTGGTGGACTCCCAGAACCTGTCCACTGGCCAGGGGCTGGTGGTTCTGAAAGCCTGCGAACTGGCAAAGACCGCCGCTTCCCTGGACGAGCTGAAGCAACAGCTGGATGACTTCACCGCCAAGGTGGAAGCCAGCTTCCTGGTGGACAAGCTGGACTATCTGGTAAAGGGCGGCCGCTGCTCTTCCGCCGCGGCACTGGGCGCCAACCTGCTGAACCTGAAGCCCTGCATTGAGGTCAAGAACGGCAAAATGACAGTGGTCAAGAAGTACCGTGGCAACTATGCCAAGTGTCTGGCAAGCTACGTCAAAGACCGGCTGGCTGACCGGGAGGACCTGGACGGCGGCATCCTGTTCGTGACGAAAACGATGGTCACCGAAGAGTGCTACAGCGCTGTTATGGACGCCGTGAAGACCTACGGCAAGTTTGAACATGTCTATGAGACCCAGGCAGGCTGCACCGTTTCCTGCCACTGCGGCCCCGGCACCCTGGGCGTGCTGTTCGTGAGAAAATAATTTCCGGAATGCAGAGTGCACAATGGGAGCGTATCTTCCTTTTGCATTCTGCATTTTTTCTTGTCTTTTTCCACCGATATGATATACTATCCCTATCCTATTTCTCGGGGGTACCCATGGATTACAATACGTTACTTGACCTTGCCACCGATTTGGGCTATGAGCTGGCTATGAGCGGCGCGGAGACTTTCCGGGTGGAGGAAAGCATCAGCCGGGTTCTGGCGGCTTACGGCGTGGAGGCAGAGGTTTTTGCCATTCCCAATTATCTGGTCGTCAGCATCCTCACGGAATTTGGACAGCCCATTACCCGGATGCGCCGCATCGGCCATCACGGCAACGATCTGGACGCGGTGGAGAAATTCAACGGTCTCAGCCGCGCCATCTGCAACCGAACGCCGGACCCCCAGCTGGGTCTGGAATGGCTGGACCGGGTGCGCAAACAGCGCAGATACTACTCCACGCCCATGCAGTATCTGGGGAATTTTCTGGGAGCGTTCGGCTTTGGCCTGTTCTTTGGCGGCGACTGTATTGACGCCCTTTGTGCCGGTATCTGCGGTATGCTGGTGGGCTTCGTCAACAAAATTCTGGATGACCGGAACGCCAACCAGTTCTTCCGCACCATTGCTTCGTCTTTTCTCATGGCCCTGCTGGCCTATGCACTGGGCGCCGGGGGCATCGCCAAAAATCCCGACGCCGTTACCATCGGCGCTTTGATGATCCTGGTGCCGGGCCTGCTGTTTACCAACGCCATGCGGGATATCATCTACGGCGACACCAATTCCGGCGTTAACCGGGTGGTACAGGTCTTTCTGGTAGCCGCAGCCATCGCCCTGGGCACCGCGTTCGCCTGGCAGCTGGCCGCCGATCTCTGGGGCACCCCGGAATCTGCCGCCGCCATCGGCTATTCCATCCCGGCCCAGTGTCTGTTTGCTCTGATCGGCTGTATCGGCTTTTCGATTCTGTTCAATGTCCATGGCGCCGGAGGTCTGCTCTGCGCGCTGGGCGGCGCCCTTTCCTGGGCAATGTACTGCGTCGTTCTGGAGCTGGGCTACGGCGATATCATGGCCTATTTCTGGTCTGCCCTGTTCTCCTCCCTCTACTCCGAGATCATGGCCCGGATCCGCAAATATCCTGCCATCTCCTATCTGGTCATTTCCGTGTTCCCCATGATCCCTGGCGCGGGTGTGTACTACACCATGAACTACGCCGTCCGGGGTGAGATGGACCTGTTCGCTCAGCAGGGAATGCATACGGCGGCCATCGCGGGCATCATGGCGGTGGGTATTCTGCTGGGTTCTACGGTTTTCCGGATGTACTCGGATTGGAATACAAAGAAAAAATAACGGAGCACCCTATGGGTATCTGGGAAACCCTGTATGAAAAGGCCAAAGCGGTCACCCCCTTTTCTCTATGCCCACCATGTGGTCTGTGCCCTGGAAAGTGAAAACGGGCAGATCTTCACCGGCTTCTGCATCGAAGGATGCAGCTGTCTCCGGAAAACCGTCATATGGAGGTTCTGATAGACTACGGCCGCCGGAAAACCATTACCCAGGGCGAACTGATGCCCAAATGGTGGGGCGAGGAACGTTACGCGGAAACAAAATAACCAATCAGGGGAAAACCTTACGGTTTTCCCCTGATTTCAGCGTGTCAAAAAAGTCCATAAAATCAGATGTCATCGCGAACCAGCCCGCAGGCTGGTGTGGCGATCCCCCCAAAAGAAGTAAAATCCCTCGATTTTGGTAGAGAAATGTCCGAAAATTCAGGAGATTGCCACGCCACACGGCCCGCAGGCCGCGTACATAGCGCAACCGCCGAAGGCGGCTCTTAGCGCGGAGTAGTGTGCGCACTGGCTCGCAATGACATGGTTTTTCGACAGCCTGCAATCAGGGGAAAACCTTACGGTTTTCCCCTGATTTTATAGCTGTGAAAACACATTGCCCAGGCTTTCATGGAGCACCAGGTCGGCGTAGTGGTCGTAAGGCGTCTCGTCCCGGTTGATGAGCACCAGGCGGTTGCCCCGGTAGTAATTGATCAGCCCTGCCGCCGGGTATACCGTCAGGCTGGTGCCTGCCACGATCATCAGGTCGGCAGAGCGGATGGCCATGACGCTTTTTTCGATGGTCTGCTGATCCAGCCCTTCCTCATAGAGCACCACATCCGGCTTTACCGTACCGCCGCAGGTGCATTTCGGCACGCCTGTGGAATTTTTGATAAACTCCGCCGGGTAGAATTTACGGCAGCGGGTGCAGTAGTTTCGCAGCACCGAGCCGTGAAGCTCGTAGACTTTTTTACTGCCCGCTTTCTGGTGGAGGCCGTCGATGTTCTGTGTGACCACGGCAGAGAGCTTGCCCTGCTCCTCCCATTTGGCAAGGACCTTATGGGTGATATTGGGTTCAAAGCCCAATGGGAGCATTTTCTCCCGGTAGAAGCGGAAGAAATAGTCCGGATCCCGCTCATAGAAGCTGTGACTGATGATGGTTTCCGGCGGGTAGTCGAATTTCTGGTTGTACAGGCCGTCCACGCTGCGGAAATCCGGGATTCCGGATTCCGTACTCACGCCCGCGCCGCCGAAGAAGACAATGCGGCTGCTTTCGCTGACCCATTGTTTCAGCTTTTCCATCTGTTCCATAGTATCCCCTCCTGCGTATTATCATAACGCATTTTCTTTTATCCGGCAATCCCTAAATTACCTCAAAAGCCCATTGACAACCTTCCCAAAAGAAGCTATACTATTTTATAGAAAAGGTGCTGCCGGATTACGGTCAGCCCTTACAGTTCAACGATGTGATCGCCGTACTTGCTAGGGTGCCGGCGGTCACTTCTTTTTCGCCTGCAAAAACAGACCAATAATGCCAACAATCAGGATACCAATTTGGATCAGATCCGCATATGTAACCATTGGGCACCGCCCCCCTTCTTAACTATCAGAGGGCAGAAGCTGCCCTCCGTGTTGAAGGGCCAACCGCATTTATCCAGCAGCACCGGAGCGCATAATGCGTTCCATTTTTTATGCTACCATACATACCGCCAGCGAATTACCTCAATTGTATTGTAAAAGACCCACCGAATGTCCGGTGGGTCTCATTGTTTTATACGCCATATCCTGCCACGATTGAAGCAACGGTATTTTCTTCTGATTCTGTGCCGCCCTCTTATGATCCGAATTTCTTTTCATATTTTCGCGCCAGAGGATGCGGAACATATTTGGTATCCATTCCACAGCAGGACAGCTGTTTACGAAACGCGCCAGTGTCGTTTATACCCCTGCGTCCTCCGCTTCCATTTCTTTCAGGAGCTTTTTGTCCTGTTTGGAAGAAAGGTCCAGCTTGGCATACATGTCCGGACGGCGTTCCCGGGTGCGGCGCAGGGACTGCTTTCTGCGCCACTGGCGCACCTTTTCATGGTTGCCGGAGGTGAGAATCTGGGGGATCTCCCGGCCGTGCCAGACGGCGGGACGGGTATACTGAGGGTATTCCAACAGGCCGTTGTAATGGCTTTCGTCCTCGAAGCACTCCGGATCGGCAAGGACGCCAGGAACCATGCGGCAGACGGCGTCGGTGACTGCCATGGCGGCGATTTCCCCGCCGGTGAGGACAAAATCACCCAGGGAAATTTCTTCGTCCACACACTCGTCGATGAAGCGCTGGTCGATGCCCTCGTAGTGGCCGCAGACCAGAATGATGTTGTCCATCTTGCTCAGGCGGATGGCGTCGGCCTGGGTAAAGGTATGACCGCAGGGGGACATATAGACGGTATGCACCGGGCCGCCGGCTTCATCGCAGACGGCTTCCCAGCAGCGGTAAATGGGATCCGCCGCCATCACCGCGCCCCGGCCGCCACCATAGGGGTAGTCATCCACCTGGTTCTGTTTATTGGCGGTGTAGTCCCGGATCTGGTGGGTGCCGATCCGGATATAGCCCCGCTCCTGGGCACGGCCCAGGATGCTGTCCGACAGCACATCCCCCAAAGTTTCGGGGAACAGGGTCAGAATGTCAATCCTCATCGCTGCGCATCCCTTCGATCAGCTTGACCTGCATCTCGTTCTTGTCCATGTCCGTGGACAGGATGAACTGCTTTACCGCGGGGATCATATATTCCTGCTCGCCTTTGACCACATAAACGGAATTGCCGGGGTAGTCCAGCACTTCCCTGATCTTGCCGATGCACTTGCCGTCGGCATAGACCTCCACACCGATCAGCTCGGCGGCGAAAATGACCTCGTCGTCGATGTCTTCCCGGTACAGTTCGATGGTCTTGCCGCGCATGGCCTGGGCAGCTTCCATGGTTTCGATACCCTGGAGCTTCACCAGGTTGCAGGTCTTCTGGACCCGGACCTGTTCCATGGCATATTCCCTGCCGTCAATGCGGCAGCGGTCAAATTCACACAGCATTTCCGGGTCGTCCAGCCAGCAGAGGACTTTGACTTCCCCCCGGACACCGTGGGTGGTGACGATCTCACCGGCTTCGATATATTGGAGTTTCATAGTACACGCTCCTAAAACGCAATGTCATTGCGAACCAGTCCGCAGACTGGTGCGGCAATCTCCTAAAGTCTCCGATATTCTCGTTCAACCGGGGGATTGCCGCGTCGCTTCGCTCCTCGCAATGACAATCTAAATCCATCGCGTGAGCACATTCAAAAAATAACGAAAAATGCGTGGCAGAAGCCACGCATAATCGTTTAATCCACGATTTCGACCGTGACCTTCTCGCCAGTGCGCTGGGCTACAGTCTTAATAATGGTACGGATTTCCTTGGCGATCCGTCCCTGGCGGCCGATCACCTTGCCCATGTCGCCTT
>JAXJGV010000078.1:0-22311 GCA_036300205.1 Oscillospiraceae bacterium | reverse complement strand
TCTCATTTAACCTCGTCAGCAACGAGAAACTATGAGATTCAGCGAGACCCTTTGCAGCTTCTTTTGTGTTCCCATTTCTTACTCCCAACAGTTAAATTGGGAATAGGGAAATGATAGGGAAAAATAGGAAGATTATAGGGTATCAAAGGAAATAATAGGAATAGGATAGGGATATGATAGGAAACTTATGTGGGAATGAATTGGATTTGATAGGGAAATTATAAGGAATTTATGGGGCGTTTTCTTTCCCCGTCCCCATCTCGAAGAGAATTTTACGGGAAATTTTTTGGAATCTCCCTCCCTCTTTTTTTCAAGAGAACTATTATATGATGGGGAAGTGTTTGGGTTAATAAGGGAGTTGCAGGGGGATTGGTTGGGTGAAATTACAGGGTTATTCCAAGGTCACTATGAGAATAAAAAAAGACCTCACATCGTCCAAAACGGACGATGCAAGGTCTTCATTTTTTGTCTTAGCTTGGGATTTCAGAGGATACCGAACTTTGCCTTTTTTAAGGGGTCAGACGATGCCGAAATTTCCCAAAAACAAATTTCAGTCAAATCACTTGACGGTGGAGGTGGAGCGCAGGGTGACGTCGTGGGCGCCGCCTTCGACGATGGAGACGGAGGACACCAGCGTCAGCTTGGCGTCCCGCTGCAGATCTGGGATGTTGGTGACGCCGACGTTGCACATGGTGGACTTGACCTTGTACAGGGATGCCTCCACGTTGTCGTGCAGGGGGCCTGCGTAGGTGACGTAGGAGTCAACGCCTTCCTCGAAGCTCAGCTTGGTGGAGCCGCCCAGGTCGTAGCGCTGCCAGTTCCGGGCACGGTTGGAGCCTTCGCCCCAGTACTCCTTCATGTAGGCGCCGTTGACCATGACCTTGTTGGTGGGGGACTCGTCGAAGCGGGCGAAGTAACGGCCCAGCATCAGGAAGTCCGCGCCCATGGCCAGAGCCAGGGTCATGTGGTAGTCGTGAACGATGCCGCCGTCGGAGCAGATGGGCACATAGATGCCGGTCTCCTTGAAGTACTCGTCACGGGCTGCGGCGACCTCGATCAGAGCGGTAGCCTGGCCGCGGCCGATGCCCTTGGTTTCCCGGGTAATGCAGATGGAGCCGCCGCCGATGCCGACCTTGACGAAGTCCGCGCCGGCCTTTGCCAGGAACATGAAGCCGTCCCGGTCAACCACGTTGCCCGCGCCGATCTTCACGGTGTCGCCGTAGGTGTCCCGGACCCACTTGATGGTCTTTTCCTGCCAGCAGGTATAGCCCTCGGAGGAGTCAATGACCAGCACGTCCGCGCCGGCCTCCAGCAGAGCGGGGATCCGGGTGGCGTAGTCACGGGTGTTGATGCCCGCGCCCACCAGGTAGCGCTTCTTGCTGTCCAGCAGTTCCAGGGGGTTCTCCTTGTGGGAGGAGTAGTCCTTACGGAAGACGAAGTACATCAGGTGGTCGTTCTCGTCCACGATGGGCAGGCTGTTGAGCTTGTGTGCCCAGATAATGTCGTTGGCTTCCTTCAGGGTGGTCTCCTTGGGAGCGGTGACCAGCTTGGCCCGGGGAGTCATGAAGTCAGCGACCTTATCGGTAGGCTCCATGCGGGAAACACGGTAGTCACGGCTGGTGACGATGCCCAGGAGCTTGCCGTTGGCGGTGCCGTCCTCGGTGATGGCCACGGTGGAGAAGCCGTTCTTTGCCTTCAGGGCCAGAACATCAGCCAGGGTAGCGTCAGGGGTCAGGTTGGAAGCAGAGGTAACGAAGCCTGCCTTGTAGCCCTTGACCTTAGCCACCATAGCGGCCTGGCTCTCGATGGTCTGGGAACCGAAGATGAAGCTGATGCCGCCTTCCTTCGCCAGAGCGATGGCCAGGGTATCATTGGAAACGGACTGCATGACAGCGGAAGTCAGAGGCACGTTCAGAGAAATGGCGGGCTCTTCGACGCCCTTACGGTACTTAACGAGGGGAGTCTTCAGGCTGACGCGGTCAGGGATGCAATCTTCCGAAGTATAGCCGGGGATCAGAAGATACTCGCTGAAGGTGTGGCTGGGTTCGGGGTAGTAGTACGCCATTGGTTTTTCCTCCTGTAAATTTTGTTATATATAAATTTGTAAGGCTGTACGGGTAAAAATTGAAAATTTAAAATGGAAAGTTGAAAATTAAGGTATGCCTTCGGCATAATTTTAAATTGTCCCGAAGGGACACCATAATTTTCAATTGTCAATTTTCAATTTTCAATTTACAACGTTTTTCCGTCTCCGGCGTCCAGGACTTCCATGACCACTTTGCCGTCGGGGCTGAGGTTTTTGAAGTTGCCCATGACCTCCCGGACGGGGTCTACGATGGCGAAGGTGTTGGGATAGCTGCGGCAGATGGCGGAAAGGGTGGTAGCCTGGTTCTTGTTCACCACGCAGATCAGCAGGTTGGTCTCGTGACCGGAATACATGCCCTTGGCGGGGATCAGGGTGGTGGTGTGATGGAGCTTTTCAATGATCTCCGCGGAAATCTGGTCGGGATAGTCGGTGATGATCTCGAAGCAGATGGCCTCCCGGCCGGACTTCATCAGCTTGTCGCCCACGGTGGTGGACATGAAGCTGTAGAGGATGCACAGGATCACAGGCTCCATCTGATAGCCGTAGACAAAATAGCTGGACGCGGCGATGAAGCAGTTGATGAGAAAGGTCATGCTGAAAAAGGTCTTGCTGGGATTGCGTTTATGGATGATGGCGGAGATGAAATCCGTGCCGCCGGTATAGGCGCTGGCCTTCACCAGGATGGAATAGACGTAGCCCTGGATGATGCCGGCCACCAGGGGGCCCAGGATCTTGCTGGTGCCGTTGTCGGTGGCGTAGGCAAAAGCGGACAGGTCCACCTTATCAAAAATCAGCAGTCCCAGGGAGAAGGTGACCACATAAACCATGCTGCGCAGAGCCACGGGTTTGCTGACTTCGATATAACACCAGATGGCCAGAGGCACATTCACCAGCAGGCTCAGATAACCGACGCTGATGCCGGTGATATGCTGGATCATGGTGCAGATACCGTTCAGGCCCGAAGGGGCAAACTGGTTGGGGAATACGAACAGCTCATAGTTCAAAGACGCCACCAGGGCAACAAAGGCGATGACGAGATAGGTCCAGACCTTTTTCACAGTACGCATAATGCCTGCTCCTAGAAAGGGAAAATTGACGGGTTTGCCGTGTTTATTAATTGTCAATTTTAACATAGGATTTCTGACGGGTCAAGCCGCAAAATGACGAATTTCGGGAACCGTTTTCGGTAAGGTTATATCAGGTATGGATAAGTGTCCGCAAAGGGCGCATGGATGTCTTTATACAGCGTTTTCCAGGAAAGAGAAGCATTCAGAAAAGGGTGCATCCGACACTGTAGGGCGGGGGCTTGCCCCATACGTGTGAACCACATCCGACTCTGTAGGGCGGGGGCTTGCCCCCGCCGGGCAATGACATGACTGAGCGGCAGATGTCGATACTGCCAGATAACAACCCCTGTCCTCCTGAGCGAGTGAAACGAGTCGAAGGATCTTCGCACTGGCGATACCCTGAAAGGTCAAATCGGTGCGAAAATCCTTCGGCTTCGCGCTTCGCGCAGGAGGACAAAACTGTAAGCTGGCTGCGCTGTTTTTTACATGGTGCAGACCGAAGGTGCAAGGGAGGGTCAAGACCCTCCCCTACGGGTGTGGGGTGCGGCGGGCATTGCAGGCGGGGGATTGCGCCTGCCCGGCGTTTTCCTTTTTCTTTTCCCTGGGCCTATTTTGCTGCAGGGGAAATTTCCGAAATTATTGTTACTGTTCTTAATTATATTTCCACAAAAACCCCTTGTGTTTTATAGTAAAATGTGATAAAATTTAGGGTGAATAATTATGCCCAAAATTCAGACGCCGCAACGCATTTTTGGGCTTTCGAAAGAGATAAGAAAGGAGCCGCATTATGTATTCATCCGCCTATGTCTGGGCCAAAGTGCTGAGCCACATGGAGGAACGTCTGGGCGCCGTCACCGTCTCGGCCTGGTTCGATGATGCCGAAGTGGTGGAACTGAACGAAAACAATCTGATCCTCTATTCTCCCTCTGATTTCCGCCGGGAGATCATCCGCCGCCGCTGCACCGATTACATCCAGGACGCGCTGAAGGAGATCTTTAATTCCGATGCCAAGCTGCTGGTCTTCGGCGATGAGGAGATGAACGCCCGCAAGGCCAAGGGCAAGTCTCCCACCTCCATGGACTTTAACCCCCAGTTCACCTTTGATAATTTCGTGGTGGGCCCCTCCAACCGGTTTGCCCATTCCGCCGCCATCGCCGTTTCCAAGACCCCCGGCCAGGTGTACAACCCACTGTTCATCTACGGCCCTCCCGGCGTGGGCAAGACCCATCTGCTTTACGCCATCGCCAACGGCATCCGCAAGGAAAATCCCGACGCCAACATCGTCTACATTAAGGGCGACCAGTTTACCAACGAGCTGATCGACGCCATCAAAAACGGCAAAAACATCGAGTTCCGCAGCAAGTACCGGGAAGCGGACCTGTTCCTGGTGGATGATATCCAGTTCATCGCCGGCAAGGAATCCACCCAGGAAGAATTTTTCCATACCTTCAATAAGCTCTATGAAGAGCACAAGCAGATCGTGCTCACCAGTGACCGGAAGCCTGACGACATGCTGACGCTGGAAGAGCGTCTGCGCAGCCGCTTCCTGTGGGGCCTCATTGCGGACATCAACCCGCCGGACTACGAGACCCGTATGGCCATCCTGAAAAACAAGGCCAAGCAGCTGGGACTGAACCTGGACGACGATGTGTGCAACTACATCGCCATCAACATTACCAACAACGTCCGTCAGATCGAAGGCACGGTAAAGAAGATCCTTGCCTACCGGGACCTGAACAACATGCCTCTGGACCTGCCCAACATTTCCCGGGCCATTGACGACATGTTCAAGAGTGAGGGCAACGCCCTGCCCACCCCCAGCCTGATCATCAGCCAGGTCTGCAAATTCTACAACGTGGACGAAGTGGTGCTTCGGGGCACCCAGAAGAACAAAGGCACCGCCGAAGCCCGGCAGGTGGCCATGTATCTGATCCGGAAGCTGACGAACCTGAGTCTGCCCGACATCGGCAAGGAATTTGCCCGGGACCACTCCACCGTACTGTACGCCATTCGCAAAGTCGAAGTCGCGCTGAAAAACGGCGACACCAATATGCAGAACAACATCCGGGATATTACGGCTAATATCAATAGCTGTTTGTAAAACCGTATCTGCCATTTCCGGCAGGGCGGGGAGAGCGAAGCCCCCGCCAACGTTTGGCCGCAGCAGCCGAAAATTCAGACCGTTAAGGTGTTCCGCAGTACAATAGAGCGGCCTGGGAATTCTTAAAGGGGCGGCTTTGGCACGCGGGAGCGCGACACTCAGCGCCCTTTAAGCCGACTTCTTTGGTTACTTTCTTGTTCGGAGACAAGATAGTGACACCCCCCGTTCTTTTGAGCGTTTCCTATTTTTTGATAGAGATTCTTTACGCAAAAAGTTTTCCACAGGGTCTGTGGAATGTGGAGAACGCGGCTGTGGAAAAACCGGGAGCAAAAATTTCCTCCACACCCCCTGTTGAAAAGTTCTGAAAATTTCACATCCGCCTGTGGAAAAAAATCCGTTGCGGCTCTAAACCAAAACCGGGTTTTCCACATAACTTTGTACTAATACTGTTAATACTACCTAAACCTATTTATAGATAGATATATCTATTCTGATTTCAAGAGAAAGGAACCTGACTATGCGTTTTACCTGTGAAAAAAGTATGCTGGTAACGGGACTGAATGTCGCGGGTCGGACTGTGGCTCAGAAGAGCAGCCTTTCCGTCATCGAAGGCATCCTCTGCAAGGCCGGTCATGGGATCAGCCTTACCGGTTACAACATGGAAACCGCCATTACCTATGATATTGAAGCCGAGGTTTCCGATCCCGGCGAGTGCATCCTGCCTGCCAAGCTCTTCGGCGATATCATCCGCCGCCTGCCGGAAGGGCCGGTCACCGTGGTGGTGGACGATAGCTTTAAGGTCTCCATTCGGGCCGGTTACGCTTCCTTTACCATTTCCGCCGAATCTGCCGAGGATTATCCCGAGCTGCCCGACGTCAATTCCGGCCGCCCCATTCAGATCCCCCAGACCAAGCTGAAGGAGCTGATCTCCGGCACCATTTTCGCCGTGTCGGAAAATCAGGGCCGTCCCATCCACACCGGCGTGAAATTCGAGGTCACCGACACCTCCATCACCACCATTGCCGTGGACGGTTTCCGTCTGGCCCGCCGGACCTACCACCCGGAGGAGGGCACCGCCAGAGAGCTGAGCTTCGTGGTCCCCGCCGCGGGTCTGAAGGAAGTGGAGAAGATCGTCACCGATTCCGACGAAATGGCCGCGTTTACCCTGGGCACCAAGCACATTCTGTTCCAGGTGGGCAACGCCACCCTGGTCTGCCGCCTGCTGGACGGCGAATTTTTGGATTGGCGGCGGGTGGTCCCCACCAACTGCCCGGTGAAACTGGTGGCCAATGTTTCCGACCTGGCTTCTTCCGTGGAACGTGTGGGTCTGATTGTTTCCGAGAAATACAAGAGCCCTGTGCGCTGTGTATTCAGCAACCAGGAGCTGCTGATGCGCACCAATACCACCATCGGCGCCGCGGAAGACCGCTGCTCCCTCGCCGGCGACGGCAAGGAGCTGGAGATCGGCTTCAATGTCCGATATCTGGCCGACGCTCTGCGGGTGATTCCTTCCGACGAAGTGACCCTGGAACTGACCAACGGCCTGAGCCCCATCGTGCTGACCCCTGTGGATGAAAAGTACGATTTTGCCTACATGGTGCTGCCGGTGCGGATTAAGAACGGCTGATGAATTTGATGTCATTGCGAACCAGTCCGCAGACTGGTGTGGCAATCTCCTGCGTCTTCTGCCAGGCTGTATTGGAAGCAGCAATGACATGTTGAGGACGATT
Organism: Oscillospiraceae bacterium; assembly: GCA_036300205.1. Lineage (GTDB taxonomy): Bacteria > Bacillota > Clostridia > Oscillospirales > Oscillospiraceae > Faecousia. Next base: position 15,327 of record JAXJGV010000078.1, on the reverse strand, counting down.
CAATGGAATATTATGTATATATACTGACAAATTCCAACAAGAACGTTTTGTATACAGGAATCACCAATGATTTGGCTCGCAGAGTATATGAGCATAGGCACCACTTGGATAAGGGCAGCTATACAGACCGGTATAATGTAGAATATCTCGTGTATTACGAATCTACATCTGATGTAAAAGCTGCAATCGAAAGAGAAAAGCAAATCAAAGGTTGGAACAGAAAAAGAAAAGATAAGCTGATTGCGAGTAAAAATCCCAATTGGGTTGATTTATATGAGACAATCCTATAATTGGGGGGATTGCCACACCAGTCTGCGGACTGGTTCGCAATGACACCGTTTAAATGGCATATTGCCACACCAGTCTGCGGACTGGTTCGCAATGACACCGTTTAAATGGCAGATTGCCACACCAATTAAGCGCACTGACTTGCAATGACATGTATTTTGGGAGGCTTACTATGAAAGTAGTTGTCAAAAAGAAGGACAATTCCATTCCCGTGGTCATCGGCACGGAGTTTATCAAGCTCCAGGACGCCATGAAGTTTGCCAACATCGTCTATTCCGGCGGCGAGGCCAAGACGCTGATCCAGGAAGGGGACGTGAAGGTCAACGGGGAAGTGTGCACCATGCGGGGCAAGAAGCTGTACCCCGGCGACAAGTTTGAATTCAATGGAGATACCTACCAGATCTCCATTCACGCATGAATTTACGTTCATTGGAGCTGCGCTCCTTCCGCAATTACGGGGAAGCGCAGCTGGAATTTGACCCCGGCGTGAACCTGATCGTGGGCGACAACGCCCAGGGAAAAACCAACCTTCTGGAAGCGATTTCCTATCTTGGCAGCGGGAAGAGCTTCCGTGCCCAGAAAACCTCCGAAATGGTCCGCTTTGGCGCGGATTTCGCGGAGATACAGGGAAAGGTCTTCGCCCAGGAGCGGGAGCAGACACTGCGGTTTCTGCTGTTTTCCGGATCCCGGCCCCGGCAGATCTTCCGCAACGGCGCAAAGAAAAAATCCGCCGCCGAGCTGGCGGGGGTCCTGCCTACGGTGCTGTTCTGCCCCGAGGACCTGATGATCCTGAAAATGGGATCCAGCCAGCGGCGGCGGTTTGGAGACGCGGCGTTATGTCAACTTCGGCCCAACTATGACGCCGCCCTGACGGAGTACCACCGGATCCTGGACCAGAAAAGCCGCATCTTAAAAGACCGCTTTGAAAATCCCGCGGTGCTGGCCATCCTGCCGGAATACAACACCCGCCTGTGCCAGGTGGGCGCCCTGCTGATCTCCTACCGGGCCAGGTTTTATGAAGGGCTGGGAAAAGCGGCGGCAAAATTCCACAGCCAGTTTTCCGGGGGTGTGGAAAACTTTTCCCTGGAATACAAGACCGTCTCCACGGTGAAAGACCCCTTCGCTCCCGTTCCGGAGCTGACCCAAAACCTGCTGGACCATTTAGACCGCCATGCCAAAGCGGAGCTGGAAACGGCCCAGTGCCTCACCGGCCCCCATAAGGACGATTTTACGGTGTCCCTTTCGGGCATCGACTTAAAAGCCTACGGCTCCCAGGGCCAGACCCGGACGGCGGCCATCAGCCTGAAGCTGGCCCAGCGGGAGCTGATGGGCCGGGAATGGGGAGAAGAACCGGTATTGCTCCTAGACGACGTTCTGAGCGAGCTGGACCCCGGCCGGCAGGATTTTGTGCTGAACCAGATCGTATCCGGACAGGTCTTCATCACCTGCTGCGAACCGGGACGGTTCACAAAATTGGGAAAGAACATCGAAATCAAAAAAGGAAACGTAATTTAATTGAAAGTTGAAAATGGAAAATGGAAAATTGAGGGATTGCCTGCGGCAATGATTTCCATTCGTCGCGAAGCGACATGATAATTTTCAATTATCAATTGTCAATTTTCAATTTGCATACAGGAGGGCATTTATGTCTGACGAAACGAAAGTAACCCAAGAATACGGCGCGGAGCAGATCCAGGTCCTGGAAGGCCTGGAGGCTGTTCGTAAGCGCCCCGGTATGTATATCGGCTCTACCTCTTCCTCCGGCCTGCACCACCTGGTCTATGAGATCGTGGACAACGCCATCGACGAGGCTTTGGCCGGGTATTGTAAGCACATCACCGTCACCATCAACCCCGGCGATTCCATCACCGTCACCGACGACGGCCGCGGCATCCCCGTAGATATCCAGCCCCAGACCGGACGGCCTGCGCTGGAAGTCGTCTATACCGTCCTGCACGCAGGCGGTAAGTTCGGCGGCGGCGGCTATAAGGTCTCCGGCGGCCTTCACGGCGTGGGCGCGTCGGTTGTCAACGCCCTGAGCCAGTGGCTGCGGGTCCGGGTCCATAAGAACGGCAGTATCTACGAGATGAAGTTCGCCCGGGGCCATATCACCCAGGAAATGAAGGTCGTGGGCAAGACCGACAAGACCGGCACGGAAGTCACCTTCCAGCCCGATCCCGAGATGTTCGACACCCTGGTCTATGATTATGAGATCCTCCATGAGCGTATGCGGGAGGAGGCCTTCCTGAACGCGGGACTGTCCATCACCATCACCGATGACCGGGACGATGAAAAGCAGATATCCGAGACCATGTGCTACGAGGGCGGCATCAAGGAATTTGCGGTCTGGTGCAACAAGAACAAGACCCCCGTCCATGAGGACGTGATCTACATCCACGGCACCAAGGGCGACGCCTCCGCGGAGATCGCCGTGCAGTATAACGACGGTTATCAGGAGTTCATGCTGTCCTTCGCCAACGACGTCCGCACCCCGGAAGGCGGTATGCACGAGACCGGCTTCAAGACCGCTCTGACCCGGGTGCTGAATGCCTACGGCATGAAAAACGGCATCATCAAGGGCGACGACAAGGTCTCCGGCGAGGACTGCCGGGAGGGCATCACCGCCATCATTTCCGTGAAGCTCACCGACGCCCAGTTCGAGGGCCAGACCAAGGCTAAGCTGGGCAACGCCTATATCCGTACCCTGGTGGATCAGATCGTATCCGACCAGCTGGCCACCTACTTTGAGGAGCACCCCCAGACCGCCAAGGCCATTCTGGAAAAGGCCATGATGGCAAACCGGGCAAGAGAAGCCGCCCGGAAGGCCCGGGAATCCGTCCGCCGGAAGACCGGTCTGGAATCCGGTCAGATGCCTGACAAACTGCAGGACTGCAATGAGCGGGACCCCAGCCTCTGCGAAATTTACATCGTCGAGGGTGACTCCGCTGCAGGCTCCGCCATCCAGGGCCGGGACTCCCGGTTCCAGGCCATCCTTGCCATGTGGGGCAAAATGCTGAACGTGGAAAAGGCCCGGGCCGACAAGATCTACGGCAACGACAAGCTGTACCCCCTGATTGTGGCGCTGGGCGCGGGCATCGGCGAGGAATTCGACATCGAGAAGCTGCGCTACCACAAGGTCATCATCATGTCCGATGCCGATGTGGACGGCGCCCATATCCGCACCCTGCTGCTGACCTTCTTCTTCCGCTACATGCGTCCCCTGATTGAGCACGGCTACGTCTATTCCGCCGTGCCCCCCCTGTACAAGCTGACCAGAGGTAAGACCACCAAGGTGGCCTATTCCGACGAGCAGCGCGACCAGGTCTCCGCCGGAATGCGTGCCGACAATCCCAACGCCAAGGTGGACATCAGCCGCTTCAAGGGCCTTGGCGAGATGGACCCCCACGAGCTGTGGGAGACCACCATGGACCCCGAAAAGCGCAGCCTGCGCCGCATTACCCTGGAAGACGCCCGCCGTGCCGACGCCATCTTCACCGTTCTGATGGGCGAGCAGGTGGAGCCGAGAAAGGAATGGATCGAGCGCAACGCGAAGTACGCGGTGAATATTGATATTTAAAGATATCCATTGTAGGGGAGGGTCTTGACCCTCCCAGCGATACAACGTATCGCATTGCCCACAGGGCAATATATGGGTATGGTTTTCCTTAGAAAAATTCATAAATCAATAAATTGATTTATGACGGGAGGGTCAAGACCCTCCCCTACAATAAACCATTAAAGTGGAGGTGTCTTTTTTGGCACATAACCGCAGTTATAAACCGGAGGACATCCGTTTCCCGGACCAGGTGATCACCGAATCCAACCTGGTGGACGAAATGGAGAAGTCCTACATCGAATATGCCATGTCCGTCATCGTGGGCCGGGCGCTGCCCGACGTCCGTGACGGCCTGAAGCCTGTTCACCGCCGCATCCTGTACACCATGTACGAAAGCGGCCTGACCTCTGACAAGCCCTTTAAGAAGTCGGCGACCTGTGTCGGCGACGTGCTGGGTAAATACCATCCCCATGGCGACGCGTCCGTTTACGACGCCATGGTCCGGCTTGCCCAGGATTTTTCCATGCGCTACATGCTTGTGGACGGCCACGGCAACTTCGGTTCCGTGGACGGCGATCCCCCCGCAGCCTACCGTTATACCGAGGCCCGTCTGAGCAAAATTTCCAACGAAATGCTCCGGGACATCGACAAGGAGACCGTGGACTGGGATCCCAACTTCGACGAATCCCGGAAAGAGCCGAGAGTTCTGCCCTCCCGGTTCCCCAACCTGCTGGTCAACGGTTCTTCCGGCATCGCCGTCGGCATGGCTACCAACATCCCGCCCCATAACCTGACCGAGGTCATCAACGCCTGCGTGGCTGTGCTGGATGATCCCGAAGCCACTTTGGCGGACCTGATGGATCACGTCACCGGCCCGGATTTCCCCACCGGCGGCATCATCATGGGCCGCAGCGGCATCCGCGCCGCCTACGCCACCGGCCGGGGCAAGGTGGTGGTCCGCGCCCGCACCGAGTTCGAGGAATTCGGCAAGGACCGGATGCGCATTATCGTCACGGAGCTTCCTTACCAGGTCAATAAGCGCCAGCTCATCAAGAACATTGCCGAGCAGGTGAAGGACAAGCGCCTGGACGGCATCTCCGACCTGCGGGACGAGACCGACCGCAACGGTATGCGCATGGTCATCGAGCTGAAAAAGGACGCCAATCCCCAGGTGGTTCTGAACAACCTGTTTAAGCAGACCGCTTTGCAGACCAGCTTCGGCATCATCATGCTGGCTCTGGTGGACAACCAGATGCAGCCCAAGATTTTGTCCCTGCGGCAGATCATCGACGAGTACCTGAAGCATCAGGAAGAGATCCTGACCCGGCGCACCCAGTACGATCTGAAAAAGGCAAGAGAGCGTGCCCACCTGTTGGAGGGCCTGCTCATCGCCCAGGACAACATCGACGAAGTCATCCACATCATCCGTTCCGCCTATGACGACGCCAAGCAGAAGCTGATGGAGCGTTTCACTCTGGACGACATCCAGGCCCAGGCCATTCTGGATATGCGCCTGAAAGCCCTCCAGGGCCTCGACCGGGAAAAGCTGCAGAGCGAATATGACGATCTGATGGAAAAGATCAACTACTACCTGGAGCTGCTGGCCGACGAAGCTAAGCTCAAGGCCGTGCTGCGGGAAGAGCTGATCGAGATCCGGGACAAGTTCGGCGACAAGCGGAAGACCGAGATCCAGGACATCGAGGACGAGATCGACATCGAAGACCTGATCGAGGAAGAGACCTGCGCCTTCACCCTGTCCCACCAGGGCTACATCAAGCGGATGCCCGTGGACACCTACCGCACCCAGTCCCGGGGCGGCCGGGGCGTCAACGCCCAGAACCTGAAGGACGAGGACTACGTCAAGTCCCTGACCATCGCTTCCACCCATGACCATATGCTGTTCTTCACCGACCTGGGCCGTGTCCATCACCGGAAGGGCTACCAGATCCCGGAGGCCGGACGTACCGCCCGGGGCACCGCCATCGTCAACGTGCTGCCGCTGGATCCCGGCGAGTCCGTCACCGCCATGGTCATTACGAGAGAATTCGACGACAACGAATTCCTGATGATGGTCACCCGGAAGGGCACCGTCAAGCGTATCCCCTTCGTGGCGCTGAAGACCAACCGCAAGGGCGGCATCCGGGCCATCACCCTGGACGAGGACGATCACCTGATCAACGTCATCCGTACCAACGGCAATGACAATATCCTGCTGGCTACCGCCCAGGGTATGGCCATCTGCTTCAATGAGAACGACGTGCGTCCCATGGGCCGTGACGCGGCAGGTGTTCGCGGTATTATGTTAACCAATGGGGACTACGTGGTTGGCGCGGAGAAGGCGGAAGAGGGCAAGACCCTGCTGACCGTCACCGTCAACGGCTACGGCAAGCGCACCGAGCTGACCGAGTACCTGCGCACCGGCCCCAACGGCGAGAAGGTAGCCCAGGGCCGCGGCGGCAAGGGCCTGAAGAACTACAACATCACTCCCAAGACCGGCAATGTGGCCGGCTGCCGTGTGGTAGGCGAGAATGACGATGTTATGTTAATCGAAAACGGCGGCGTCATCATCCGCATCCCCGCCTCCTCCATCAATATCTACAAGCGGGATGTCCAGGGCGTCATCGTCATGCGCATCGAGGAGGGCAACCAGGTGGTCTCTCTGGAGCGGGTAGAAAACATGGACGAACCTGAGGACGCGCCCGAGGCATGAAGACAGTAACGTTATATACCGATGGCGCCTGTTCCGGCAACCCCGGCCCCGGCGGCTGGGGTGCCATCCTGGAATACCAGGGCCACGAAAAAGAGCTGTCCGGCGGCGAACAGAACACCACCAACAACCGCATGGAGCTGACGGCGGTGATCAAAGGCTTGCAGGCCCTGAAGGAGCCTTGCACCGTGGAGCTGTATTCGGACAGCAAGTACGTCATTGACGCCCTGGAAAAAGGCTGGGCCTGGGGCTGGAAAAAGCGGGGCTGGGTAAAGTCCGACAAAAAACCCGCCCTGAACCCGGACCTCTGGGAAATCCTGCTGGCCCTGACCCAAAAGCACGAAGTCCACTACCACTGGGTCAAAGGCCACGCGGAGAACCCCAAAAACAACCGCTGCGACGAACTGGCGGTGGCCCAGTGGAAGAAGCTCAAGTGAATTAACGCAAATGGGCACGAAAAACAAAATTCTGTAACCTATAATGAATTACAATTCAATATGCTTTCCGTAGGGGAGGGTCTTGACCCTCCCTAACACCCTATGTTTCATTGTATTGTAATCAAGAGGTACAGTTATGCCGTTTTATTCAAGAAAACCAACGAGAATTTCTGATTTTGATTACACATCAGACAATTATTATTTTATCACCATCTGCACGCATGAAAAGAAGTGTATTTTCGGTCAGCCGGACCAGCTGAATCAATTTGGCCAAATCTGCAAAGATGATCTGAATGCGCTTTCCTCCCATTTTGAGAATGTAAAGATTGACCATAGTGTCGTGATGACGAATCATATACATGCAATTGTTGTGATCGGATGTGAGGATGCGCATGGAAAAAGGCCGAATTTGAATACTGTAATTGGACAGTTTAAATCCGGTGTATCCAGAAAAATTCGAAAAACAGAACCGGATTTACAGGTGTGGCAAAGATCATAGCATGATCATATTATTCGCAATCGTGCAAGCTATGATAAGATATGGACGTATATTGAAACAAATTCAGTGCGTTGGAATAAGGATTGTTTTTATCGGGAGATTTAGGGAGGGTCAAGACCCTCCCCTACGGAGAAACGGGGGGAAATCATGTACCTATCCATCGGCAACGACATGGCGGTCCGGGACCGGTCGATCATCGGCATTTTCGACCTGGACAATACCTCCACCTCCAAGCGCACCCGGGAATTTCTGGACAAGGCGGAAAAGGAGGGTGAAGTGGTGCCCTGCGACGATCTGCCCAAGTCTTTTGTACTCACCAGCGAATACGGCTTTGCCCGCGTGCGGCTGACTTCTTTGAATTCAGCCACGCTGGAAAAACGGTTGAAGTAAACAAATGGACAATTGTAAGGGAGGGTCTTGACCCTCCCTTTTCTGTTATATTGACTATATAGCATATAACTTGAAATGTAAAAATGCCGATTTTTGGATTCTTTGCGGTTATGTGACACAGGGGGAGGGTCAAGACCCTCCCCTACGAAACGGAATAGAAAGAAAAATCCTCCCGCTCCAAATTGGAGCGGGAGGATTGCTGTTTGATTACTGGTTTGCCATTTCCTTCAGAGCGTCCTTGCGGCTGAAGTTTGCGCGGCCCTTCTCGTCGAAGCCCATGAACTTGACCCAGGTCATGTCGCCCAGGTTCAGGACGTCTTCGACCTTCTCAACGCGGCGGTTCTCCAGCTTGGAGATGTGCACCATGCCGTCGTGGCCGGGAGCGATCTCGACAAATGCGCCAATGGGCAGGATGCGGACAACCTTGCCGTAGTACAGCTTGCCCACTTCGGGAACGAAGCAGATGTCGTCGATCATCTTCTTGGCGGCGTAGGCAGCGGCGGAGTCCACGGCGGAGATGAAGACGGAACCGTCGTCCTCGATGTCCACCTTGGCGCCGGTGTCAGCGCAGATCTTCTGGATGGTCTTGCCGCCGGAGCCGATGACCTCGCGGATCTTCTCCACGGGAACCTTCATGGAGATCATCTTGGGAGCGTACTCGCTGACTTCCTCACGGGGAGCGGCGATGGCCTTCAGCATGACCTCGGACAGGATCTCCAGACGGGCCTTGCGGCAGCGCTCCAGAGCGTCGGCAATGATCTCCATGGTCAGACCCTTGTTCTTCAGGTCCATCTGGATGGCGGTGATGCCCTCGGTGGTACCGGCCACCTTGAAGTCCATCTCGCCGTGGAAGTCCTCAACACCCTGGATGTCGGTGAAGGTTCTCCACTCGCCGGTCTCCTGGTCGGAGATCAGGCCGCAGGAGATGCCTGCAACAGGGCGCTTGATGGGCACGCCGGCATCCATCAGAGCCAGAGTAGAGCCGCAGATGGAGCCCTGGGAGGTGGAACCGTTGGAGGACAGAACCTCGGAAACCACACGGATGGCGTAGGGGAACTCCTCCACAGAGGGGATCACAGGCAGCAGGGCCTTTTCAGCCAGAGCGCCGTGGCCAATCTCCCGGCGGGAGGTGGAACGGGCGGCACGGGCTTCACCGGTGGAGAAGGAGGGGAAGTTGTAGTGGTGGATATAACGCTTGGTCTCTTCCTGATAGATGGTGTCCAGCTTCTGAGCGGCGGACAGGGTGTTCAGGGTGCAGATGGACAGAACCTGGGTCTGACCGCGGGAGAACAGGCCGGAGCCATGGACCCGGGGCAGAACACCGACTTCGGCGTCCAGAGGACGGATCTCATCCATGCCGCGGCCGTCCACACGCTTGCCGGCCAGCAGCCACTTCTTGACGACCTTCTTCTGCATCTTATACAGGCAGACCTCAATGTGGGTCTCGAAGTCCTCGTACTTCTCGCCGAACTTCTCCTGGAAGTCCAGACGGGCAGCGGTCAGGCGCTCTTCCCGGACGTTCTTGTCGGGGGTGTCCAGCGCGTACTCGATCTGGTTCAGGCCGTAAGCCATCAGGTCGTCCAGCAGCTCGTGGTTGACGGCGGCCTTCTCGAAGGTGAACTTGGGCTTGCCGATCTCGGCCACGATGCCGTTGATGAACTTGACGATCTCCATGTTGGTCTCGTGGGCAATGCGGATGGCCTCGTAGACGATGGCTTCGGGAGCCTCGTTGGCCTCGGTCTCGATCATGACCACCTTCTCAAAGGTGGAGGAGATGCACACGAAGCAGTCGCAGGCTTCACGCTCGTCGGCGGAGGGGTTGATGATATACTGGCCGTTCAGGTGGGCAACGTTGGTGGTAGCCACGGGGCCGTTCCAGGGAACGTCGGAAGAGGCGATGGCGATGGAAGCGCCCAGGGAAGCCACGATCTCAACGGGGTTGTCGTAGTCGTTGGCCAGGACGGTGCAGGTAACGACGGTGTCGTTGCGCAGCTCCTCGTCAAAGAGGGGACGCATGGGACGGTCGATGATACGGCTGTTCAGGATGCCCCGCTCGGAGGGCTTGCCCTCCCGGCGGTTGAAGGAGCCGGGGATGCGGCCCACGGAATACATTCTTTCCTCGAACTCGATGGTCAGGGGGAAGTAGTCGATGCCGGCCTTGGGGATGGGGTTGCAGGTGCAGGTGGTCAGGACCACGGTGTCGCCGTAACGGCAGATGCACTCGGCGTTGGCCAGCTCAGCCACCTTACCGGTCTCCACGGTAAAGGGACGGCCGCCGATCTCCATCTCGTAGACGTGATGGTTGGGATACTGTTTACGAGTAATCATTGGTAGTTACCTCCTTGAATTTTGGTAATTGAAAATTGACAATTGAAAGTTGAAAATTAAGGTATGCCCTACGGGCATGATTAAAAATCGTCCCGAAGGGACACCGCAATTTTCAATTTTGCATTTTCCATTTTCAATTTGAATGGTTCGGGAGGTTTAGCACTTGAATCGAATGTCGAAGGTTCGACAGCCCATTCAACTGCTAAAGCACTTCCCGATATTGGATAAAAGAAATTGTAGGGGAGGGTCTTGACCCTCCCTCTCAGCCGCAATGACTGAGATGATGGTTTCAGGCAGAAATTTCAGATTTCGGATCTGTCGTTTCCGCCTAGGCGGTACGGGGGTGAGGGAGGGTCGAGGCCCTCCCCTACGGATGTTTTCCGCAGGGTCGGCAAGAAACAAGGGGCGATGTTACTCGCCCCTTCGATATCTTACTTACGGATACCCAGCTTGGCGATCAGAGCACGGTAACGGTTGATGTCCTTCTTTGCCAGATAGTCCAGCATCTTGCGGCGCTTACCAACCATCATCAGCAGACCACGACGGGAGTGGTTGTCGTGCTTGTGCACACGCAGGTGATCGGTCAGCTCATTGATGCGGGCGGTCAGGATTGCGACCTGAACCTCGGGAGAACCGGTGTCGCCTTCGTGAGTAGCGTTGTCCAGGATGACCTGGGTCTTCTTTTCCTTCTGGATCATGGATAATTTCCACCTTTCATAAAATTACCCAGCAGCCAAGTAGCGGACGGTGAAAAAATCCGGCAACTGAGCAGCGGGCAGAATGATTGCGTCTGGCTCACGCCAGCCTTTTGATGATACCATAAGTTTACCCAAAAGTAAAGGAGAAATTTCAGCTTTTTCACAAAAATTTCAGGGCAGCTTTTGGCTGCCCCTGGGATCATTTCTCTTTTTTCTTAAACAAAATCTTCTCAAAAAAAGTATTCACTTTAATGACATCCTTATTTTCCCGGGCCTTCTGAAGGTTGCTCCAGTGCATGGCGAAAATGAAGATGCTGGCGATAAGGACGCAGAGGGTGTCGGCCACATCCCGGCTGTACAGGTAGGTAAGGGCGGGGAACATAAACGTTGCCAGAATGGGGGCGGCCACGCCGGTATCCAACAGGACCATCAGCAGCACCGCCGGGACCACAATGGCCAGAAAGAACCAGGGCTTGTAAGCCAGGATCATGCCGCCGTAGGCCGCCAGGCCCTTTCCCCCCTGGAAGTTCAGGAACACGGGATAACAGTGGCCGATGATGGTGCCGATGCAGGCCAGCATTCCCGCAATGGCCAGCTGGGGGAACAGGTATTTGGCCAGCTTGGCGGAGAGAAAGGATTTTGCGATGTCGAAGATCATGACAAAAATGCCCGCTGCCCGGCCCAGGACGATGGCGGTATTGGTGGCGCCCAGATTTTTGGTGCCCTCTTCCTTCAGGTTAACATGCTTGCGTTTGCCGATCCATGCGGCGGGACTGATGCAGCCGATGAGATAGCCCAGCCCAAGACTCATGATGGCTTCCATAAGGTACTCTCTTTCTTTTGATTTTCTTTCTATTATAGCAGTAATATGGAAAAATTCAACTTAATTTCCGTAAGAATACGGAAAAAGAAAAGGAGGGGAAATGTGGGAGAGAAATTGTTGAAATAGGGGTTAGTGTGAAGATATGCCCATGTTATCATACAACCAAGCAAGGGCTGAACGGCTTGCCCACCTACCCTGAAAGAGAAAGACGGGAGGTGATGGCGAATGACTTTGACAGAAGTTCTTGAACTGCTTACATTGTTAGCCGTTGTCATTTTCGGAGTTATTGAAGTAACAAAGAAATGACCGCCCTCCGTAACGGAAAGCGGCCAATCTTCACCTAGCATCTGTGGTTGAGCCGTGACCTGATACAGAGGTCAAAGCCCTTCTTACTTGGGGGAGGATCCAGCTCCTCCAAGGTTCTTAAAAAGTATAGCACGAAAAGAATCCAAAGTCAATAGGCGAAAGAAATCGAAGCGGAAAACTGCAAATTAACCATCTAGTCGGCTATTCTCCCAATATTTTAACGCAAAAGTGTTAACTTCTGGCGGAAGTCTTGCATTTTGGAAAAAGCTGTGGTATTTTGTCTGCGGTGCTGCCAGTAACGGTAGGCGGTTTCCCCCGGTGACGGGGGTAATGCTTCTTTTGCCCCCTTACATAAGAAAGGGGGTGGTGGAGATGGTTACATGGCAGGAATTGCTCCAATTCTGTATGTTTCTCGTCGCACTGATCTCCCTGGTTCTCCAGGCGAATAATAAAAAGAAGTAACCGCCCCAGCCTCCCAAGCCAGCGGTTACTTCTTGTAACGATACTTGGGGGAACCGTCTGCCGGTAGCACCCTTCGTATTGTGATTTTAGTATAGCCCAATTTCGTAAGTTTGTCAATGCTCTGCCAGCGGCGGGGCGTTTTTTGTTACAGGGGCGCCTGCTTGATCTTGGCGAACCGCCGGGGGTACTGCTTGGGAGTGGGCGCCACTTTGCGCAGCACGATCACCGCGTGGTTGGTGCCGTCGATGGGGAATTCCCGAACCTCTTCCAGCTTTAAGCCCAGCTTTTTGATGGCACTTCCGCACTCCGCCAGCTCTTCCTTTGCCGCCGCGCCCTTCATAGCCAGCACCGCGCCGCCCACCTTCACATAGGGGGCCGTCAGTTCCAGCAGGATGTTCAGGCGGGCCACGGCCCGGGAGGTGGCGAAATCATAGCTTTCCCGCCGGGTGGCTACCGCTTCTTCCGCACGGGCGGTGACGCATTCGGCTTCGATGCCCAGCTGGGGCAGGATTTCTTCCAGCCACTTCATCCGCTTGCCCAGGCTGTCCAGCAGGGTGATGCTGGCTTCGGGACAGGCGATGGCCAGAGGCACGCCGGGAAAGCCCGCGCCGCAGCCCACGTCAATGAGCTTCTTGCCCGTCAGGTCCGCGGTGGACAGAACCGTCAGGCTGTCCAGCAGATGCAGGTTGGCCACGCCCTGATCGTCGGTGATGCCGGTGAGGTTCATAACCTCGTTCTGCTTCACCATGGCTCTGCCGAAGGCTACCAGTTTTTCCCGTCTTTCTTCCGGCAGGTCCAGACCCAGAAGGGGTAAGCCTGCGTTTAATGTCTGTTTCATCATAGGTTACCTCAAAACCGCTCTGCGCAACATGGCACCGAATCAAAGCCTTCCCTTGAGGGAAGGTGGCCCGCCGCAAGGCGGGACGGAAGGGTGATTGACGCAGTTTCTATTTGCTGTCATTCTCTGTTATTGCGGCATTGTACCGTCCACCCTTCCGTCAAAAATCAAAGATTTTTGACAGCTCCCCTCAAGGGGCGCCTCTTTATCGGGCGTTGACGATGCCGCTCAGGTCCACCTGGGTCTCGTCGTAGGGATCAAAATAGGATTCCTCCACGGAAATGGAGGGCAGCACCACGGTCTGGATGTGCCAGTTCACCAGCAGGTCGCAGACCTCGCCGTAGGAGGCGGTGCCGTTTTCGTCGCCGCTGATCTTCAGATAGGTGTCGTTGACGCTGTCGGCAAAGCTGGTGGCCGTGGAATCCTGATGGGAGCTGAAGAAATTGCTGTAGTAACTCAGGTCCTTTTTCAGGTTGTCGTTGACCCCGGCGCTGACCCGGGCGGCGGCCGCGGCGGCGGACTGGCTGTTGACGCTGTTCAGGGCGCTGTAGCAGTAGCGGTAGGCCATGAAATAGGCGGAATACCGGAACTCGGCGTCGGGATGGACGGAGCAGGCCAGGAACGCGGCGAAATTGGCGTCCCGTTCGACGGCAATGCACATCCGGTGGGCCATCTCATGGGCCATGGTGAAGGGCAGGGACACGTCGGGGATCTGGGGATTGACGCAGGCTTCGCCGGTGAGGCCGAAGGTCACGCCGGTAATGCCCATGGAGGTGTACATATCCGCCCAGCCCAGCTTCTTCACGGGAAGGGTGCAGCCGGCGAAGATGGGATAGTGGTTTTCGTAGGTCAGGACCTGGAAGCCCTCTCCGGCCTTTTCCGCCAGGGCTTCAAATTCGGCAAATTCCACATTGCCGCTGCCGTCCCGGTTTACCTGGTTAGCCAGAGCGTTGGCCTGGTCCCGGTAGTATTCGGCGGCTTCGGTAAGCTCGTCCAGATTGTAGGTGCTGACTTCCAGACGCATGTCCTCTGCCAGGGGACCGGCATAATAGTTCAGGCCCCAGAGCAAGGTATGGAACATGAAGATCCCGGAGAAGACAGCCAAGACCCAGCCGCCCCACTGAATGGGGTTCCATTTCAGTACGATCATCAGCACGATGCTGGCCAGCACCAGCACGCCCAGGACCACCGCCAGCAGCTGCCACACCGGGTAATCCACCGTGCCTGTCCACTCAGCCAGGATCGACTGCAATGTGCGGATAACGTAGGGATAGATCATATCCACCAGGGTGGAGAACCGCTGGCCGAACTGCATGAACACCCAGGTGATGGCGCCAAAAATGCCGGCGGTCAGATATCCGAACCAATATTTCAAAGGAAACGCCTCCTTTTGGGATTCTATAGTGATAGATTTTAATAGTATAACACATTTCCACCCTGTTGTCTTCCCTTAAATTCTTAATTTTTTCTGAACCGCCTGATTCGGCAGAGCAAAAGCCTTCCTCTGCGCGCCAAGAGCCGCAGATGCGGGATGGCGGGGAGTGCAAATCGAATGACGGTATCAAAGAAAGCAGCGCAGTAACAGCCATGTCGTCCTGAGCAAGCGAAGCACGCCGAAGGATCTGCGCACTTACGATACCCAAAAACAAAGCGACGGTGCGCAGATCCTTCGACTCGTTTCACTCGCTCAGGATGACAGGGTTGTTATCTGTCCGTATCGATATCTGCCGCTCAGTCACGTAATTGCCCGGCGGGGGCATGCAAATCCGCCCCTACGGAACGGGATGCCGGGTCAGGCCAATGCAGGGCGGGGGTATACCCCCGCCCTCAGCGTGTCAAAAAAGTCCCTAAAATTAGATGTCATCGCGAACCAGCCCGCAGGCTGGTGTGGCGATCCCCCCAAAAGAAGTAAAAACCCTCGATTTTAGTAGAGAAATGTACGAAAATCCAGGAGATTGCCACGCCAGTGTGCGCACTGGCTCGCAATGACATGGT
>JAXJGV010000077.1:0-67376 GCA_036300205.1 Oscillospiraceae bacterium | reverse complement strand
TTGAATAGTCTTTTTAAGCGGATTTCCCGATCCGCTTACTTACCATGCCCCTTTAACAGAAAAAGTGCATCCGTCGCCGGATGCACTCATTCTTTTTAGAAACTACCCGCAAACTAACATCACTAACTTAGTGACATTACCTCGCTGGGAGGGGGGCTTTGTTTCATGGTTTTTATTTGCAGGCGATGGCTTCGATCTCCACCAGCGCGCCCTTGGGCAGGTCCTTCACAGCGAAGCAGGCCCGGGCGGGGCAGTCGCCGGTGAAGAACTCGGCATAAACCGCGTTCATGGCGGCAAAATCGGCAATGTCTGCCAGCAGAACGGTGGTCTTCACCACATCGGCGCAGGTGTAACCGGCGGCAGCCAGAATGTTCTGCACATTGGTCAGAGACTGGCGGGTCTGGGTCACGATGTCGTCACCGGCAAACGCACCGGTAGCGGGATCAATGGGGATCTGACCGGAAACAAACAGCATATTGCCGGCCTGAACAGCCTGAGAATAGGGGCCGATGGCGGCAGGGGCATTGGGGGTGTGGATAGGCTGATTCATAGTAAAAACTCCTTTATACCAGTTTTAAGGAATCGGATTATTCCTCGTTTTCTTCGTCAAAATACCAGCCAACGTTGTTGGGCGCGTTGGGATAGCGGAAGGCCTTCTGGATCAGCGCGTACTGAGGCAGCGGTGTGATCTCGTCCTCATCATAACGCCAGCCCACGCCGTAGGGCTGTGCTCCGTCAAAGGAGGTCCAGCAGTCGGGATGCTGCGCGAGGAACCGCTCCTGCTCCTCCGTGGAAATACGGCTCTTGCCGGAGGGATTCAGTCTGGCGCAGAAATGGGTCAAAGGCAGGTCGTCCAGAGGGGTCAGATCCAGCGCATGGGTATTGCTGATGTTCAGCATTTGCAGGTTTTCACATTCCGCCAGAGGGCTCAGATCCTCAATATACTCGCAGAAAGCGATCTCCAGGAATTTCAGATTCTTGCAGCTGGCAAAGGGGGTCAGGTCCTTGATGGGAGAACCGGAGATGATGCAGTATTCCAGGCTGGTCATGCCCGCCACAAAATCACAGGCATCCAGCCATTCGTTGTGGCCGAAATCCACAAAGCGCACATCCTCGCAGTAGACCAGATCATGGCAGTTGTCATCCACCAGATCATAGGTGCAGCGGATCACATCCACATCCGTCAGGGTGCTGCCGCCGCCGAAGTAGACCCGCCAGACCACCTTGGTCCGGTCCCGGTAGTCGTCCCGGATCTGGGCCATGACCTCGTCGGACAGCTTGCAGTTGTCCAGCACGAAGCGCTTGCAGTTGGTCAACAGGTCCAGCGTCAGGCGGACCTCTTCTTCGTTCTCGTCGCCGATCTTGGTATTCTTGACGGTCACCTCTTCATCGGCAGTGGAAACCGTGGTGCCGAAGAAATCAAAGGTAAAGTCGAAGACCACATCGGGCGCGGCCTCCATCAGCTTCTTCACATCTTCCTTGGAAAGAGCGCCGATGCCGTTTTCGGGGTTCAGGTTTACATTGGTCAGATTCGGCAGAAGCGCCAGCTGCTGCGCCACCTCCACCGCGTCGTCGCCAGTCATGGCAGACAGATCCAGCTCAGTGGTTTCGGAATCGTATTCCTGATTAAAAATCTCCACCGTGCAGGTCACCGCTACTTCCGGGTATGCCGCCTTGATCTCATCCACCTGTTCGGTAGTCAGCTCCGGCATCCGCAGTTTCAGCGCGGCCAGCTGGCGCAGATAGGTCAGGTTTTTCATCAGGCTGTCAAAATCATACTCGCCGTTTTCCAGGACCAGCTCTTTGGTGTCAGGATCAAAGGACTTTCCGCCCAGCGAGACCTGATACGCAACTTCCAGCTCCGGCCATTTTTCCTTCAGGTATTCCAGGGCCGCATAGTCCTGGCAGGCAGACGCATCCAGGGTTTTCAGCTTCGGGAAATATTCCAGCAGCATGGTCACATCGGTTTCCGTCAGCGCGGCAACGCTGAGACTGGTGGAATCATTGGGATATCTGCCGTCCTGAAACGGGACGTTCCACAAGATCTCACAGTTCGGCAGCTGGGAATGGATTGCGTCATAGTGGACAACGGAAATATCCTCTTCCCGCAGATCCAGGCTCTGCGCATCAATGGGATAAGCCGTTCCATCCACAAAAATATGGGTATCCCGGTACCACATAAAACCGACCACACCGGCAGCCAGCAGCGCCAGCACCAGCACGACCACCACCAGTACGGTCACAACTGTTTTCTTCACGACACGGACCTCCAATTTTTCTTCAAACTATTTAAAATCATACCATATTTTGCGCAGTAATTCAACCGTTGCAAATGTTAAGATTTCGACAGATTCCGTTTGCATCAAACCCTGTCATTGCGAGCCAGTTCGCAAACTGGCATGGCAATCCCCCGGTTATCCATACAACCCGGAAACTGAGGAGATTGCCACACCAGCGTGTGCGCTGGTTCGCAATGACATGATCTTGTATCAATTTGTACCGTTCCATTTCGCAGCAAGGAAGGGGCACACAGCCCCTCCCCTGCTGTTTTATTTCAGCAGTTCCGCCGGGATCTCCTCCGCCATCCTTCTGTAGCCTGCCGGGCTGGGGTGCAGATGGTCACCGGAGTCATATTCCGGCTTGAACCAGTCCGGGCGTTCCGGGTCCCGCAGGGCCTTGTCAAAGTCGATGCAGCCGTCGATCAGGTCTGTGGTGCGGATGAAATCATTGTAGGCATGGCGCATCTCCTGCCGGAAGGGCGCGTCGGTACGCCAGCCGCCCATGGGCAAAAGCGTGCCCACATAAACCCTGTAACCAAAAGAACGGGCCTGGGCAATGTACGTCTTCAGTCCATCGATCAGCTGTTCCACCGTAGGCAGGTCGCTCATGGGCCGGAACACATTCACCGCCTCGCCAACGGGGTGGATGATGTCGTTGATGCCCTGCTGGATGATGACCACATCGGCGCCATCGGTGGGCACTTCATGGGCAAACCGGTTGCTTCCCATCAGGCCGTAGGATTCGTAGGTCAGGCAGTGGTATTCCCGCAGGATCCGGGAACCGGAGGTGGCCCGGCGAATGATGGCAGTCTTGTGGAACCCTTCCTCAAAGCACCGCAGCGCCAGGTCATCAGGCCAGTCCTGGGCAGTGATGGAGTCGCCGTAGCAGACAATGGCCCGGTTCTCCCCTTCCGTCAGCACGGAAACATTGCTGAGGAAATAGAACAGGTGCGTCTTTCGGGAGGTGACAATATCGATCTTCGCGTTCTCCGTCTCGTCGCCGTTGGCGTACAGTCCCTCGGACAGGGGGCCGCAGGCAAAAACCACGCTGCGCATCAGGGTGAAGTCCTTCAAATAAAAGCTGACCTGAATGACCTCCCCCTCGTTGAGCGTCACGTCCAGAGCGTCAGACACCGCCTTTTCTCCCGCGGGAATGGTGACCTCCCGGTTTCCGCCGAAGGTCACGGGATAAAACGCACCGCCATAGAACACAGTGGTCTTGTTCAGAGTAACGGACTCCGTGCCGCAGTAATTATCAAAGGTCAGCCGGACGGCGCTGCCGCCGAAGGGGATATGGATGGGGTAGCGGATGGTGATATCTTTGGCATACCGTTCCGGGCGGTTCTCCGCAACGGACACCGCGTTTCCCCAGACGCTGACCCAATGCTTTTGATCGTTCATGGAAATTCTCCTGATTTTGTTTTCTTTTATCATACGACAAGAAGAAGGAAAAAGCCAGTGTTTTCTTCCTGAGTACAGCAGCAGATCCTATTTACCCCCCGTAGGGGAGGGTCTTGACCCTCCCTCCGTCTGCAATAACAGAGCAGGGTGAAGGATGCGAAAACGGCAAATCCCTTGGAAAACCCACCGCACCCATGTCGTTACGCTTAGGTAGGGTCAAGGCCCTCCCCTACGAACTATGTGCATAGGCAGAAAAAGCCCGCGGAATCTCTTCCGCAGGCCCCGTCCTCTTTACTTCAAACCAATGCACATGGGAATCAGGCACAGCAGCATGACGATGCCCACAACGCCCACCAGAATGCCGGGGAGCATCAGGTTCCACACCATGATCATGCACATGCCTGCTCCCAGCACCAGGGCAGAAACCGTGCCGTACAGAATTTTGCCTGCTGCCTTCCAGTTGATGGGCTTTCTGGACTTGCCGGAACGGAGATAGCTGACAATGCCCAGCGCCGCCAGAATCACGCCGCCAACGGCCGTGACAACCACGCCCTCGTGAAAGGCATCCCATTCCGGCAGCAGACACATGCACAGGCCGATGCTGAACAGCAACCCGCCGACCACGCCCACCATCAGGGCAATAAAATGATTCTTTTTCATACTATGTACCTCCTTACCGCTTTTCCAGGGTTTCTTTCATACGTTCTTTTGCTTCTTCCACCGTCTCTCCCTTTTGAGTGAAGAATGTTTCCACGAATTTGTCGGAGACCTTTGCAAAGCCATCGACAAAGCTCCGTTCGATCTTCTGATATCCACCCACGACACCGTCTTCGATCTTTTTATAGCCGCCGACGACGCCGTTCTCGATCCTCTGATAGCCGTTCGCAACGGTTTCCGCGATCTTGTTTCTGTCCATATCCTTTACTCCTTTGTTTTGATTGATGGACGTATTTTACCCCGGTGATGTTTGGAGATGATTGCTGAAATGTTTGGATTTTATTAAAAAATCCCTCCCGGCAACCCGGGAGGGATCTGATCATGTTATTCCGCAACGTAGACAACGCCGCAGGCGTTGGGGCCGATGTGGCTGCCGATGCCGGCGCCCACCTGAATGATCCGCGCTTCGGGAACCTCATAGCCCATTTCCCCCAGCTTCTTGGCCAGGGTCTGGCCGATGCTGCGGTCAGCGGTGTACATGACATACAGGTCGTATTCCCCGCTGGGCTTCTGCTGTTCCAGGCGCTTGCACAGAAAATCCATGCCCTTGCGCATGCCGATGGCCTTGGCCGGGACTTCAATGGTCCCTTCCTCGCTGACCCGGATGATAGGCTTGACCTGGGCCATGGTGCCCAGCTTATAGACAGTATGGCTGATCCGTCCGCCCCGGTACAGGTATTCCAGGGTGTCGATGCAGGCATACAGGGCGATCTCGTCACGCAGCTTCTCCGCCGCCGCCGCGATCTCAGAAGCAGACTTTCCTTCGTCACGCAGCTTTACCGCGTGTTCCACCAGCAGGCGCTGGCCGCCGGTGGCGTTCTTGCTGTCCACCACGAAGAAGCCATCGCATTCCATATCTTCCTTGGTCATCACAGCGCTCTGGTAGGTGCCGCTGAGAGCGGAGGCCAGGGTGATGTAGACCGCCTCATCTCCTGCCTGCTTGGCATCTTCGAACAGACCCTGCAGGATCTGGGGAGAAGGCTGTGCGGTTTTGGGAGACGCACCGATGGATTCCAGCAGCGCATAAAACTGATCCTTCGTCAGGTTCACATTCTCCTGGTATTCCTGCTCTCCCAAAATGACCGTAATGGGAATGCAGGCAATATTCTTCTGTTCCAGCTCGCAGGGTTCAAAATCCGCGGCGGAATCGGTGATAATTCTAACCATGGGGCCTCCTTTTAGACACACGCGTCGATCTTTTCCTGAATGCGGGACTTCACCAGCGCCGCCACTTCAGCAGGCTTCATGCCCGCATACTCTTCATAGGGGATGGGCTTCAGATAGTGGATCTGCACCGTCACAGGCTTGCTGCCCTTCTGGTCCAGCACCTTAAAGCTGTCGATCATGGCAATGGGCACAATAGGGCACTTGCTCTTGGTGGCGCAGCGGAAGCTGCCGCCGTGGAATTCCAGCATTTCATTGCCCAGCTTGCTCCGGGTTCCCTCGGGGAAAATCAGGTAGTTTCTTCCGTTCTTGACTTCCTCGGTAACGTTCTGGATCACCGTCAAAGACTGGCGCACATCCTCCCGGTCCATGGCAAAGGACTTGGTGCACAGAATGATCTGGTGCAGGAAGGGGATCTTGTAAAGCTCCTTTTTCAGCACCGCGCCCAGGGGCATATCGCAGGTGGACGCAATGGCCAGTACGTCGAACAGGCCCTGGTGGTTGGCATACAGCATAAAGCCGCTTTTCTCCGGAATATTCTCCAGGCCCGTGACCTGCAGGTCCACATTGCCGCCCTTGACGGCTTTTTTCAGGATGTACTGGATATGGCGGTACTTTTCTTCTTCGGGATATTCATCGGTATGCTTGGCATAATGGCAGAGCTTAAACCAGGCTTTGGGAACGATCCAGATATTTTTCAGCACCATCATTACGATACGGTTCATGGGAATTGACCTTCCTTGGACAGATTTTTTCTATTTTAGCATATCTTTACCGATCTTTCAAATACATTTTGTGAACAATGAAGGCCGGAGCACGATTTTCTCGTACTCCGGTCTTTTGAATATCCGATTTTGGGCAAAAACGCTGCTTTACCGCAGCTCGTTCCCTGGGGGCGGATTTGGAATCCGCCCAAAACCCGCCAGCCATTGCGCGTTTTCTTTCCTGCGAACATGCAGGATTTCAGGACGAGCCCAACCGTTTCGTTGGCGCTGCATTGAGGGAGGATTGGAAATCCTCCCCCACGGGGCCATCCTTTACACCGCCGTCAGCTGTACAAAGAACGTATTGATTCCCTCCGCGCTCTCCGCCCAGATCCTGCCGCCATGCTCCTTCACGATGCTGTCCGCAATGGATAAGCCCAGCCCATAGCTGTGGTTCATACTGCGAACCTTGTCGATGCGGTAAAAGCGCTTAAAAATATTCTTCAAATCTTCCTTGCTGATCTGCTCGCCGGGGTTGGCTACGGACAGCAGGCAGTGGTTTCCCTGCCGCTTCAGCTTTACCGTCACCGTTCCCTGGGGGGAGGCGTATTTGGCCGCGTTGTCCAGCAGAATGTCCAGCACCTGACGCAGATGGGCCTGACTGCCCTTTACTTTCAGTCCTTCCTCGATCTCGCTTTCCAGCAGCAGCTCCTTCTCAAAATACACCGGCTCGAAGGGCAGCAGCCCGTCGCTGACCTGCTCGCTGAAATCAAATTCCGAGAACACCATCTTCGCCGCGCCGTTGTCCACCCTGGCCAGTTCCAGCAGGCTCTCCACCAGGCCCCGCATCTGGTGGGACATGGTCAAAATGCTGTCGGAAAAACGGCGCCGGTCTGCGTCCGTGTATTCCGGGGACTGCAGCAGCTCCGCGTTGGTCATGATTACCGTCAGAGGCGTTTTCAGCTCGTGGGACGCGTCCGCCACAAACTGCCGCTGCTGGTTCCACGCCGTTTCCACAGGTTTCACCGCCCACCGGGCCAGCCAGAAGCTCAGCCCCAGGAAAACCGAGAAGCTGATGATTCCGATAAACACGCAGGTCTTTACCAGATTCTCCATGGTGGCGATCTCGCTGGAAATATCCACAAATACCATGGCTTCCCCAAAGGGCATGGTCCTTTTCTGGAAGCGCATCTTGTATTCTTTCAGTATTCCCGTCTCCGCGTCGGTATTTCGTGCCTGCTGAATGATCTGCAAGACCTGTTCTTCGTCGCTCAGGTCATAATATCCGCCGGACGCAGCCGTCATCTCGCCGCGAAAATCAATGGTCACAAAAAAGAACGGCAGTTGGACTTCTTCCCAGCTTTCCCCCGGACGTCCCGGCTGGACTCTTTCGTTCTCCGCCACGTTCTGCATCATGCGGATGCTCTGATTTTCCAGATTCTCCTGGGTAAACTGGAGCACCATGCCAAAGATGACCAGCAGCATTGCCGTAACGATGGTCATGTTGATGCAGACAAATTTGATCCTCAGGCGTTTGATCACCCTTCATCCACCTCCAAGTGGTAGCCCAGACGCCGAATGGCTTCGATGCGCACATTGGAGCCGATGGCTTTCAGCTTCTTGCGCAGGAAGCCCACGTAGACCTCCACATGATTTTCCACCGCGTTGGAGTCATAGCCCCAGACCCTGGCCAGAATCATCTCCTTGGACAAAATCCGGTCCTGGGCCTGCAATAAAAACCGCATGACATCAAATTCCCGGGCGGAAAGCCGTACGGTCTTGCCGCCGCAGACCAGGGTACAGGTGTCCAGATCCAGCGCCGTGTTGCCGAATATCAGCTCGTCTACCTGCTTGCCCTGCCGGCGCAGCAGCGCGTTGATGCAGGCCAGCAGCTCCCGGGTGTCAAAGGGCTTGGTCAAGTAATAATCCGCGCCGGAATTCAGTCCCAGGATCCGGTCTTCCACCGCGGATTTTGCCGTCAGCATCAAAATGGACGCGGTGCAGCGCTTGGACCGCACCCGCCGGGCCACCTGGTAGCCATCCAGTCCCGGCATCATCACATCCAGGATCAGCAGGTCGTAAATGCCCAGCTCCGCGTATTCCGCGCCGGTTTCGCCATCGTACGCCACTTCCACCTCAAAGCCTTTTCCTTCCAGCAGTGTTTTCAGGGAATCCGCCAGCAGTTTTTCGTCTTCGATCACCAGAATTTTCATATGTATCTTCCTCCGCTATGGTACTTTTTATTATAATAGCAAAGTCCCCTGAAGCAAAGCTGAAAATCTGTAAATTCACAGTTCTTTTACAACCTTTTCTCTCCCAGAAACATGTTGACTTTCCTAACATTTCCTGTTATACTGCTCAAAGCATCCGTTTTTTAATATCCGTTGTTGCGTTTATCAACAACTCGTTGTAAAAAACAACGTTTCCCTGTCATCGCACCATTTCCATTTCTGTTGACCTGCGAACCGGCAGCTTCCAAAAAGGAGGCTGTTTCCTTCGCTTAAATTGTTGAGATATCAACATATATGTAAAGGAGTAGAGTTTATGAATCCTATAAAAAAAGTGTTCTGCCGCTGTTTCCAGACCGTTCTGCGGCTGGCGCTTCCCATCCTGCCTTACCGGGACCCCAAGGTGCTGCATTCCGTCCGGGACGTTCCCGGCTGCCTGCGGGAAAAGAAGCTCACCAGCGTCCTCATCGTCACCGACGGCTTTCTGCACATCAGCGGAATGCTGGAACCTCTGAAAAAAGCCTTGAAAGACAGCGGCATCCAATTTACAATCTATGATGAAGTCACCCCCAACCCCACGATCCTGAATGTGGAGCTGGCCCGGGAGCGGTACATCCAAAACGGCTGTCAGGCCCTCATCGGCTTCGGCGGCGGCAGCGCCATCGACTGTGCCAAGGCCGTGGGCGCCCGCATCGCCCGTCCCAGGAAGCGCATCCCCAAAATGGAGGGCATCCTGAAGGTGATGCGCCCCATTCCCTTTCTGATCGCCGTCCCCACCACCGCCGGTACCGGCAGTGAAACCACCCTGGCTACCGTCATCACCGACCACAACACTTCCCACAAATTCCCCATCAATGACTTTCCCCTGATCCCCCGGGTAGCCGTGCTGGACCCTGAAATGACCCGCAGCCTGCCCCCGCACATGACCTCCACCACCGGCATGGACGCCCTGACCCACGCCATTGAGGCCTACATTGGCCGCTCCACTACCAGGCAGACCCGGGCCGATGCCCTGGAAGCCGCCCGGCTGATCTCGGAAAACCTGGAAGCAGCCTATCGGGACGGCAGCGACATGACCGCCCGGGCCAATATGCTGCAGGCGGCGTTCCTGGCCGGCGGCGCCTTCTCCAAATCCTATGTTGGCTACTGCCACGCGGTGGCCCATTCCCTGGGCGGGCAGTATCACACCCCCCACGGCCTGGCCAACGCCGTGCTGCTGCCCTATGTTCTGGAAGCCTACGGCGAATCCGCCCACCGCAAGTGTAAAGATATCGCCATTGCCATGCACATCGCCGATGCCGAAACACCGGAAAGCACCGCCGCGGAGCGGCTCATCGCCGAGATCCGCCGCATGAATGCCGCCATGAACATTCCCGACAAGCTCCCCGGCATCCGGCCTGCGGACATCCCCAAGCTGGCATCCTATGCCGACAAAGAAGCCAATCCCCTGTACCCCGTGCCGAAGCTGATGGATGCCAAAGCTCTGGAACAGTTCTATTATGATGTAATGGAGGAACAGCCGTGAACAAAGAACAGATCGACCGGATCACCCAAAAACAGCACGCTTTCTTCGCCACCGGCGTGACACTGGATGTGGACTACCGCATGGAAGCCCTGAAAAAGCTGCGCCAGGCCCTGCTGGACAACGAAGCCGCCATCGCCGAAGCCATCCGCAGCGACCTGGGGAAATCCCCGGAGGAAAGCTACATGTGCGAGACCGGCCTGGTGATCAGCGAGATCACCTACCTTCTGCGCCACATCCGCCGCTTTGCCAAGGAGAAGACCGTGCCCACACCTCTGGCCCAGTTCGCCTCCCGCAGCTACCAAAAGCCCATGCCCTATGGCGTGACGCTGATTATGAGTCCCTGGAACTATCCCCTGCTGCTGACCCTGGACCCCCTGGCCGACGCCCTTGCCGCCGGCAACACCGCAGTCATCAAACCCAGCGCCTACTCCCCCGCCACCAGCGCACTGCTGAAAGATCTGATTTCCAATCTGTTCCCGG
Source organism: Oscillospiraceae bacterium (assembly GCA_036300205.1). Taxonomy (GTDB): domain Bacteria; phylum Bacillota; class Clostridia; order Oscillospirales; family Oscillospiraceae; genus Faecousia. The sequence goes on along the minus strand of JAXJGV010000077.1, from coordinate 56,878 downwards.
AGGAGTATGTGGCCGTGGTCACCGGCGGCCGGGAGGAAAATGCCTACCTGCTGGAAAAGAAATTTAACTACATTTTCTTCACCGGCAGCAAAACCGTGGGCAAAACCGTCCTGGAAAAAGCCGCTGTCCACCTGACCCCCACCACCCTGGAGCTGGGCGGCAAAAGCCCCTGCATCGTCGATTCCAGCGCCAAGCTGGAGCTGGCGGCCAAGCGCATCGTTTTCGGCAAATTCCTGAACTGCGGCCAGACCTGCGTAGCCCCCGACTATATCCTCTGCCACAGCTCCGTAAAGGACAAATTCGTATCGTGCCTGAAGGCGGAAATTCAAAAGCAGTACGGCACCGACTGCCTCGGCAGCCCGCTTTACGGCAAGATCATCAGCCGCAAGCACTTTGACCGGGTCACCGGCCTGATCGATGCCGAAAAAGTCATCCTCGGCGGCAGAAGCGACGCTTCTGCCCTGAAAATCGAGCCCACCGTCATGGATAACGTGACCTGGGACGACGCAGTCATGGGCGAAGAAATTTTCGGCCCGGTGCTGCCCATCCTGACCTTTGACAGCATTGACGATGTGATCGAAACGGTAAACAGCCACGACAAGCCCCTGGCTCTGTACATTTACGCGGGAGACAAAGCCATCATCAAAAAGGTCACCTCCCGCTGCGCCTATGGCGGCGGATGCGTCAACGACTGCATCATTCATCTGGCCACCAGCAATATGGGCTTCGGCGGCGTTGGCGAAAGCGGCATGGGCTCCTATCACGGCAAAATCGGCTTTGACACCTTCACCCACTACAAGAGCATCGTGGACAAGAAAACCTGGATGGACCTGCCCATGCGCTACCAGCCCTACAGCAAACTGGGAACCCGTCTGATCCATATGTTCCTGCGGTAAATTGAAGTTTATATTAGAACGCCCCTGTAGGGCGGAGGCATGCCTCCGCCGGGCAGTTGCCATGATTGAGCGTTTCCAATAAAAGTATCGGGAACCTTTCACGCAAAAAACGAAAGTTCTCAATTACGTAAGTGCCCGGCGGGGGCATGCCCCCGCCCTACAGCGGCTGGTACGATAAACGATCATTTCGCAAAACATCACGCGTAGGGGCGGATTTTTAATCCGCCCTGAAGCCAGCAGAAATTGCGTACTTCCTTTCATCCGAAAATGCAGGATTTCAAAGTGAAATCAGCCGTTTCCCGGATGTACTGTTGAAGGAGGATTGAAAATCCTCCCCTGCGAAGCTGCGTATATTTACAGCCATTTACGCAAAAAAGGAACCTCCGCCTGGAGGTTCCTTTTTTAACATTCTACCATCACAGAGTAGCCGCCATAACAGCCTTAATGGTGTGCATCCGGTTCTCGGCCTCGTCGAAGACAATGGACTGCTCGCTCTCGAACACCTCGTCGGTGACTTCCATGCAGTCGATGCCGAACTTGTCGTAGATCTGCTTGCCGATGGTGGTGTTCAGGTCATGGAAGGCAGGCAGGCAATGCATAAAGCGGCACTGCTCTCCCGCGTTGTCCATCAGCGCCTTGGTGACCCGGTAGGGAGTCAGCTCCTCGATGCGCTGCTGCCAGACGCTGTCCGGCTCGCCCATGGAGACCCAAACGTCGGTGTAGATCACATGAGCGCCCTTGGTCGCCTCCATGGGATCGGTGATAAACTCCAGAGTAGCCCCGGTCTCAGCCGCAATGGCCTGGCACTCTTCGATCAGGGCCTTGTTGGGGAAATACTTCTCCGGGGCGCAGGCCACGAAGTGCATACCCATCTTGGCACAGCCTACCATCAGGGAATCGCCCATATTGTACCGGGCATCGCCCATATACACCAGCTTCTTGCCCTTCAGCTCGCCGAAATACTCCTGAATGGTCAGGAAGTCCGCCAGGATCTGGGTGGGATGGAACTCGTTGGTCAGGCCGTTCCACACAGGAACGCCTGCGTACTTTGCCAGGTCTTCCACAATGGTCTGCTCAAAGCCCCGGTACTCAATGCCGTCATACATGCGGCCCAGGACCCGGGCGGTATCGGCAATAGACTCCTTCTTGCCCATCTGGGAGCCGGTGGGTCCCAGGTAAGTCACGCCCATGCCCAGATCATAGCCTGCCACCTCAAAAGAGCAGCGGGTACGGGTGGAATCCTTTGCGAACAGGAGGACGATGTTCTTGCCCTCGTGCACACGGTGGGGAATGCCTGCCTTTTTCTTTGCCTTGAAATCCGCGGCCAGGTCCAGCAGGCCCGCGATCTCGTCAGGGGTAAAGTCCAGCAGCTTCAGAAAGCTCTTGCCTTTCAGATTCATAATAATTCCTCCTTGTAACGAAAATGTCATCCTGAGCGAAGCGCAAGCGGAGTCGAAGGATCTTCGCGCTGAATTTCTGCTTAGCAGTAACGATAGTGCGCAGATCCTTCGACGCGCCTCGCTTGCTCAGGATGACAACCTGTGTATAGATTATTCGCTTAACTCTTTTGCAGCCGCTTTCAGAGTTTCAATGGCGTATTCCAGATCCTCCATGGGGATATTCAGGGCAGGCAGCAGCCGCACCTTGTCCTTGGCGGTCAGGCACAGCACGCCCTTTTCGATGCAGGCCTTGACCACCTCACCGGCGGGAGCCGTGGTCTTGACGCCGATCATCAGCCCCAGGCCGGTAACGCTCTCAATACCGGGCGCGCCATACAGTGCGGACATGATATAGCCGCTTCTGCGCTTGACTTTGCCAAGGAAATCCTCGTCCAGCCGCTCAATGACGCTGACGGCGCCGGCGCAGCACACAGGGTTGCCGCCGTAGGTAGAGCCGTGATCGCCATAGCCCAGCACTTGTTCCACCTTCTCTCCCATCAGACATGCGCCGATGGGCAGTCCGCCGCCCAGTCCCTTGGCGGTGGACACGATGTCGGGATGGATCTGGAAATTCATGTAGCTGTACAGCTTGCCGGTACGGCCGTTGCCGGTCTGGACTTCGTCAATGATGAAGGGGATGTCCTTTTCATGGCACAGCTTGTCAGCGGCCTGCAGGAATTCCTGGTTCAGCGGCAGCACGCCGCCCTCGCCCTGGAGGGTCTCCATCATGATGCCGGCCACCTTATTTTCCTCGACGCACTTTTTCAGTGCCTCAATATCGTTGGCAGGCACATGGATAAAGCCGGGAGTCAGGGGCTGGAACAGCTCATGGAAATGATCCTGTCCGGTAGCCGCCAGGGTGGTCAGGGTACGGCCATGGAAGCTGTTTACCAGCGTCACGATGGTATAGCAGTCCGCCCCCTTCTTCTCGGCGGAATACTTTCTTGCCACCTTGATGGCGCATTCGTTGGCTTCCGCACCGGAGTTGGCGAAGAAGACCTTCTTCATGCCGGTCTTCTCGCACAGCAGCTTTGCCAGTTTCGCGCCGGGCTCGGTATAGTACAGGTTGGAGGTGTGCTGCACCTTGCCCAGCTGTTCGGTGACAGCAGCCATCCAGACCTCGTCACCGAAGCCGAAAGCGGTAACGCCGATGCCGCTGCCCATATCCACATAGGACTTTCCATTTACATCCACCACCCGGCTGCCCTTGCCGGAGACGATCTCCACAGGGAACCGCTTGTAGGTGCCCGCAACGTAAGCCTGGTCTACATTCATAATATCCATATCAATCACCTAACACCATAGTACCGGCGCCTTCGTCGGTCAGAAGTTCCATCAGAATGGAATGGGGCACGCGGCCGTCCATCATGACCACATGGCGGACGCCCTTCTCGATGGCCTCGATGCAGCAGTCCACCTTGGGGATCATGCCGCCGGAGATCACACCGGTCTCAAACAGTTCTTTCGCTTCGCTGACGGTGATCGCCGGGATCAGGGTGGAAGGATCGTCCTTGTCCCGCAGCAGTCCCGCGATGTCCGTCATCATGATCAAGCACTCCGCGTTCAGGGCGCCCGCAATGCTGGCCGCGGCGGTATCGCCGTTGATGTTGTAAGTATTGCCCTGGCGGTCGCTGGCAATGGTGGAGATCACGGGGATGTAATTCTTCTCCAGCAGGTCGGTGATGGGCTGGGTGCGGATCTTGGTAATCTCGCCCACATAGCCCAGGGTTTCGTCCTTCATAGTCGCTTCCAGAATGCCGCCGTCGATGCCGGAAAGGCCCACCGCGTGGCCGCCCTTCATCTGCAGCAGGTTCACCAGGGTCTTGTTGACCTTGCCCGCCAGCACCATCTGAACGATGTCGATGGTCTCCTTGTCCGTGACCCGCAGACCGTTGACGAACTCGGACTTCTTGCCAAATTTCTTCATGGTCTCGCTGATCTCCGGGCCGCCGCCGTGGATCAGAACCACCCGAACGCCAATGAGCCACAGCAGGCAGATGTCTTCCATGACCTGCTGCTTCAGCTGCTCGTTCACCATGGCGTTGCCGCCATATTTAATGACAACGGTTTTGCCGTTGTATTTCTTAATATTCGGAAGGGCCTGAACCAGAACCTCCGCCCGTTCCAGATTGGAAAATTCGTTGTTCATATACATTTCTCCGTTCCTATGTCATTGCGAGCCGGTGCGCACACTGACGCGGCAATCTCCCCAATTCCTGAATGTCTCTGAAACAGGGAGGGGATTGCTACGTCGGGCTTCGCCCTCCTCGCAACGACATTCTTCCATCAGGTGCGGTAATCGCCGTTGATCTTGACGTAATCGTAGGTCAGGTCACAGCCCCAGGCGGTAGCACAGGCCTCGCCGGAGTTCAGACCCACCAGGATCTCGATCTCCTTTTCCAGCAGGATCTGCTTGGCGATCTCCTCGGAGAATTCCACTCCCGCACCGTTCTTGCAGACATCAATGACGCCCGCGCTGCTCTTGAAGGAAACATCCACCTTGTTCACATCCACATCCGCGCCGCTGTAGCCGATGGCACACAGCACACGGCCCCAGTTGGCATCCGCGCCGAACATGGCGGCCTTCAGCAGGCTGGAGCAGATAACGCTCTTGGCAACGGTCTTGGCGGTAGCTGTATCGGCCGCGCCGGAAACCTTGCACTCCAGCAGCTTGGTAGCGCCCTCGCCGTCGCCCGCGATCTTGCGGCACAGGGCGATGGTTACGGTGTTCAGGGCCTTCATGAAGGTATTGAAGTCCTCACCCTCAGCGGTGATGGTCTCGTTGCCCGCCAGACCGTTGGCCAGGACGGTGACCATGTCGTTGGTGGAGGTGTCGCCATCCACGCTGACCATATTGAAGGTATTGGCAATGTCCCCAGACAGGGCCTTTTGCAGCATATCGGGCGCAATGGCGCAGTCGGTGGTAATGAATACCAGCATGGTGGCCATGTTGGGATGGATCATGCCGCTTCCCTTGGCGATGCCGCCGATATGACAGACCTTACCGCCCACTTCGAACTCCACGGCCACTTCCTTCATCACGGTGTCGGTGGTCATGATGCCCTCAGCCGCCGCCTTGCCGCCCTCGGGGGACAGGCCGGCTGCCAGTTCCGGCAGACCTGCGGCGATGGGGTCGATGCACAGGGGCTGACCGATAACGCCGGTAGAAGCCACCACCACGTCGTCAGCCCGGATGCCCAGCTGCTTGGCGCACAGGTCGGACATGGCCTCGGCGATCTCAATGCCGTTGGCGTTGCAGGTGTTGGCGTTGCCGCTGTTGCAGATGACCGCCTGGGCAATGCCGTTGGCGATATGCTTCTTGGTAACGGTCAGGGGCGCGCCCTTGACCAGATTGGTGGTATAGACAGCAGCGGCGCTGGCAGGTACGCTGCTCAGGATCAGAGCCAGATCCTTCTTGGAATGATTCTTCCGGATACCGCAATGGACGCCATTGGCGGTAAATCCCTTAGCGGCACAAACGCCGCCTTCTACTACTCTCATTTCTTTCTCCTTACTATTGGCGATCGTCCACAAAGGCTCCCCTTGAGGGGAGCTGCCGCCACAGGCGGCTGAGGGGTGGTGACCACAGTACGTATTCGCATTGGCTTAGCAGAGCATGCATCTTGCTGCCGCACGCCCTTCCGTCACGGCTTCGCCGTGCCACCTCCCCTCAAAGGGAGGCTTAACTTGTTATACATTCAAGCCGGTGGTCTCATCGACGCCCAGCAGGATATTCATATTCTGGATGGCCGCACCGGAAGCGCCCTTGCCCAGGTTGTCAAAAATGGCGGTAACCATGGTCTGGGTCTCGTGGCCGCTGACCTGGATGCGCATGGTGTCCTTGCCGGCGTAGGTGCTGGCATAGATCACGCTCTCATCGCCCCCCAGAGGCGCAACGGTAACGATCTTTTCCCCGGCATAATGGTCGCTCAGGCACTCCCAAACGGTTTTCGCGTCAAACCCGGGCAGCAGCACGGACGTTGCCATGCCGGAATAGAAGTCGCCTAGAATGGGAGAAAACACCGGCTTCTGGGTCAGAGCGCAAACCTTCTGCATTTCGGGCAGATGCTTGTGGGCCAGGGTGGTGCCGTAGATGCGGTGGCTTTCGTGGCGCACATCCCGGTCCTCGGCTTCGTATTCCGCGATCAGGCTCTTGCCGCCGCCGGAGTAACCCGTCAGGGAATAGGCGGTCAGGGGGAAGTCAGCGGGAACCACGCCATGGGCCACCAGCGGGTACACCGTGGAAATAAAGCCGCTGGCATGACAGCCGGGGTTGGCGATGCGCTTGGAATTTTGGATGGCCCGTCGGTGGGGCCCGGACAGTTCGGCAAAGCCGTAGGCCCAGCCGTCTGCCGTACGGTGGGCGGTGGAGGTGTCGATCACGGCCGTATTGCCGTTTTCGATGAGGGAGACCGCCTCCACAGCGGCTTTATCGGGAAGGCACAGAAAAGCGATGTCCGCCAGATTCAGCATCTGGCGGCGGGCATCGGTATTCTTGCGCATTTCCTCGCTCAAGGTGAGCAATTCAATATCTTTGCGGCTGTTTAACCGCTCATAGATCCGCAGGCCGGTGGTACCGGCGCTGCCGTCAATAAAAACCTTGGTCATGCGAGATGCTCCTTTACATAGACGATCTGGGCCTCCACGGAAGCCAGGGAAGTGCCGCCCTCGGAGACGCGCTTCTCCACACAGGTCAGCAGATCGATGTCCTGATAGAGGTCTTCGCCGAACAGCTCGCTGAATTTCTTGTACTCGTCCAAAGGCAGGGTTTCCAGAACGCAGCCTTCGGCGATGCACTTGGCAACGATCTGGCCGGAGATCTTGTAGGCGCTGCGGAAGGGCATACTCTTCTTGACCAGATAGTCCGCCAGGTCGGTGGCATTGATGAAGCCGCCCTGAGCCGCTTTCTTCATGTTGTCGGGCCGGGTGGTCATGGTGGCCAGCATCGGCGCAAAGACCTTCAGGCACATCTTGACGGTCTCCACAGCGTCGAAGACCGCTTCCTTGTCCTCCTGCATGTCCTTGTTGTAAGCCAGGGGCAGGCCCTTCAGGGTGGTGAGCATGGCCATCAGGTCGCCGTAAACACGGCCGGTCTTGCCCCGGACCAGTTCTGCCATGTCGGGGTTTTTCTTCTGGGGCATGATGGAGGAGCCGGTGGTGTAGGCGTCGGAAAGCTCAATAAACTTGAACTCCCAGCTGGCCCACAGGATGATCTCCTCGGAGAACCGGCTCAGGTGCATCATCAGCACGCTGATACAGCTCATCAGTTCCACGCAGAAATCCCGGTCGGAAACGCCGTCGATGGAGTTTCTGGCAACATCGTCGAAGCCCAGCTTCCAGGCCTCGAAACGGCGGTCGGTATTGTAGGTAGTGCCGGCCAGGGCACAGCAGCCGATGGGGGACACATTCATCCGCTTGCGGCAGTCGGCAAGGCGGTCAAGGTCTCTGAGCAGCATCATGGCGTAAGCCAGCACATGGTGGCTGAAGAGGATGGGCTGGGCACGCTGCAGGTGGGTGTAACCGGGCATGATGACGTTCTTGTTGGCCTCCGCCTGATCCAGAATGGCATTGACCACATCCTTCACCAGCTCGGTGATCTCGTCCACCTCATTGCGCAGATACATCCGCAGGTCCAGGGCAACCTGGTCGTTGCGGCTGCGGGCCGTGTGGAGCTTCTTGCCCACATCCCCCAGGCGCTGGGTGAGCACCTGTTCCACAAACATGTGGATATCCTCGCAGGAGAAGTCGAATTCCAGCGCACCGGATTCCAGGTCGTCCAGAATGCCCTGAAGCCCGTCGATGAGCTGCTCCGCTTCCTTCTTCGCGATGATGCCCTTGGCGCCCAGCATGGCGGCATGGGCCATGGAGCCGGTGATATCCTGCTTGTACATTTTGCAGTCAAAGTGGATGGAAGAATTGAAATCATCCGCAATGCTGTCCGTCACGCCGGAAGTCCGCCCGGCCCACATCTTTGCCATATTAAAAATCCTCTAACTCTGGTATTTCGATAGAATCCGCAGAGGAGGGGCAAGACCCTCCCTCCGGTATCGATACGGTATTATGCAGGTTCCGCCCGATCAGGCTGGCTGCTGCATCTGAATCCCTTCAGACAGATATTGGGGTGTAAGGGAGGGTCAAGACCCTCCCCTACCATTCTTTTTTATTTGCCTTACAGCTTGCCCTTTTCCCGCAGAGCCTGAACCTTGGTGGGCAGGCCCCACAGGTTGATGAAGCCCTGGGCGTCCTTCTGGTCGTAATCGGACTCATCGAAGGTAGCCAGATTCTCGGAGTACAGGGTGTAGGGAGAAGTCATGCCGGCAGGGATGATGTTGCCCTTGTACAGCTTCAGCTTTACGGTGCCGGTGACGTACTTGTTGGCTTCGTCAGCGAAGGCGCTCAGGGCCTCGCGGACGGGGCTGAACCACTTGCCGTTGTAGATCAGGTCGGCGAAGTCCACAGCCAGCTTCTGCTTCAGGTGCAGGGTGTCCTTATCCACAGTCAGCATTTCCAGCTGCTCGTGGGCGAAGTACAGGATGGTGCCGCCGGGAGTCTCGTAGACGCCGCGGTCCTTCATGCCCACCAGACGGTTCTCCACGATGTCGATGATGCCGATGCCGTTCTCGCCGCCCAGCTTGTTCAGTTTCTCGATGATCTTGGAAGCCTTCATCTTCTCGCCGTCGATGGCAACGGGAGCGCCGGCCTCAAAGTCCAGGGTCACATAGGTGGGAACGTCGGGAGCCTGGAAGGGAGAAATGCCCATCTCCAGGAAACCGGGCTTGTCGTAGTTGGGCTCGTTGGCGGGATCCTCCAGATCCAGGCCCTCGTGGCTCAGGTGCCACAGGTTCTTGTCCTTGGAGTAGTTGGTCTCGCGGCTGATCTTCAGAGGAACCTTGTGGGCCTCTGCGTAGTCGATCTCCTCGTCACGGGACTTGATGTTCCACTCACGCCAGGGAGCGATGATCTTCATGTCGGGAGCAAAACGCTTGATAGCCAGCTCGAAACGGACCTGGTCGTTGCCCTTGCCGGTGCAGCCGTGGGCGATGGCGTCAGCGCCCTCCGCGATGGCGATCTCTGCCAGACGCTTGCCGATGATGGGACGGGCGAAGGCGGTGCCCAGCAGGTAGGTCTCGTACTTGGCGTCCATCTTCAGAGAGGGGATGATAACGTCGTCCACCATCTCGTCCACCAGGTCAGCCACGATCAGCTTGCTTGCGCCGGTGGCGATGGCCTTGGCTTCCAGGCCCTCCAGCTCGTCAGCCTGGCCGACGTTGCCGGCCACGGCGATGATCTCGGGGTTATTGTAGTTCTCCTTCAGCCAGGGAATGATGATGGAAGTATCCAGACCGCCGGAATATGCCAGGACGATCTTCTTGATGTTTTCTTTATTATTCATATATACAACCTCCACATGAATATTATTCATATTTTATGAGTAATAATACAGGATTATACTCCTCTGGAAAACATTTGTCAACGGCCTATCTGCATAAAAATACCAAAAAACTTGTTTTCGGTACTTTGCCCGTAAAGGCCCGGTTTCTCCCCTCCCTTACAGGTAATATTCACAAAAATTCCCAACTGTTTTTCTTCTTTTTCCCGGGAAATGATTGCAATCCAATGAAAAATTTAGTATACTGTTCCTACATTTTCTTCCCCAGGAGTGATTCTATGCCATTTCTTTTCTCCCCCGATTCCAAAATCATGCAGATCATCAGCCGGTTTTGCGACATTGTGATCCTGAATCTGCTGTTTTTGGTGACCTGCCTGCCGCTTTTCACCATCGGCGCGGCCAGCGCGGCCATGTATACCGTTGTATTCCGTATGGATACAGACAAAGAAGAAGGACTTTTCCGCACCTATTTCCGGGCATTTCGGGATAATTTCCTGCAGGGCACCGCAATTTGGCTTCTTCTGGCGCTGTTTGGCGCCGCAAGCTGCGTGAATATGGTGCAGTTTTCCCAGCTGGGCGGCGTCCTGGGATATCTTCTGTTCCTGATCGCCATGCTGGTATTTCTGGTGGTAGTGCTGATTTTCAGCTACGTCTTCCCCCTGCTGAGCCAGTTCCGCAACAGCATAAAGGAATCGCTGAAGAATGCCCTGCTGCTGAGCGTCGCCCATCTGCCCCGTTCCATCCTCTTGGCCGTCATCAACTGTTTCCCCGCGGCGCTTCTGGTACTGAATCTTTATGCATTCGCAAAGCTCAGCTACCTCTGGATGGTGCTGTACTTCGCCGCCGCGGCCTATTTCAATTCCCGGGTGCTGAACAAGGTGTTCAAGCCCTATTGGGAGCAGGCGGAAGCGTAATCCCCCGCCTCAGAAACATACAAAAAACACGGTGCTGATCTCTGCCTCAGCACCGTGTTTTCTGTTCCCATTCTTCTTTTGTGATCTCCGTATGCGGCTCCCAAAGCATATAACGCGCCACCGCCGCTCTGCCGAACAGCCTGTGAAAATACTGCGGTACATCCTCCATGGTGAGCCTGCGCAGGTGAAGCCGGGGCGTTTCCAGCTCCCGCAGTTCCCGATACCGCATTGCTTATACCTCCATTCCCACGATCAGCGCATCCATTTCCGCCTTGGCCTTGACCTGTCTGTGCCGCACTCCTTCCAGCTTGGTTTGCAGCTGCCGCAGGATGCCCAGGATCTGATCCAGCACCTGGTCTACCCGGGTGTGGGCCTGCCGGATCCGTTCCGGCACCGCCGTGTCCGCAAGCAGATCGTCAAAAAAGGAATCCGAAAATTTCAGCATCCGGTCAAAGCTGCCCCGCATACTCTCCCGGATGGACGTATCCGCCAGCTCCGTGTTGAACCGCTGCAGCGCGATCTGCAGCTGCTGGGCATATTTCTGCGCCTCGTCCAGGGCCTCATGCTTTGCCCGGTCTGCCTGGGCATGATTGCCGAACCGGTCCGGATAGCTCAGGTTCTCCACATTCCGCAGGCCGTTCAGTACCTCGCTGGCAGTGCGCAAAACCGCGGTGCCGGCATGGATAGCCGCGTCCAGCTCCCGTTCCTGGATCTGAAGGTCGTTCAGCGCCTTCTCCTTCTCCAGCAGTTCCGCAGACAGCGCGTTCCCCGCGGCTTCGATGGCCAGCCGCTTTTCCTCGATCTTTCGGGCATAGCGTTCCTCGCAGTCGGCCAGGTCAGCCAGGTCCTCCTCCGTGAAGGCGATATCCTGCTCAATGGCTTCCAGCTCCTGGGCAACGGCATCGTACTTTACTCTGGCCGCATAGGCCTGCCGCCGCTCCTCGTTCAGCTTTTCGTCCTTTTTGCCCACCACGTTATAGAAGAATGCCGCCAGACTGCGGCCTTCCAGGCGGTCAACATCCTTTTGCTCCTGAAGCATAACCGCTTCCAGCTCCGCAGCCTTTTTCTGCAAAGGCTCCTGCTGGGCCCGCAGTTCCGCCAGCATGGCTTCCAGCCGTTTTTTATAAGTTAATTGTGCCTGCAGAAGGGACAAATCGTCTCTCATTTTCCGCACCTCTCTCTATATCCGGGACAATATAGCATAAAATAAGGCTGAAAACAACAACAAAGAATTACAAAAAAGTGTGAAATTCGGAGCGTGGCGTGTGGAGCTATAAACGGCAGTCCTGAATAGTTACAGCAGCGTAAATCGAAAGCGGCACTGTACGCCATACTCCACACAGGAAAAAAGCCGGGCAAGCGGAAACTGCTTGCCCGGTTTTTGCTTTGCAATTTATGCCAGGATGGGCTTCAGTGCGTCAGCCAGCACCTTCTTCTGTGCCTCAGCCTCTGCCAGATCCTTGCCCAGAGTGGTAAAGTAGGTCTTGATCTTGGGCTCGGTGCCGGAGGGACGGACGATGACGGTGGCGCCGCCTTCCAGGCCGTAGACCAGAACGTTTGCGCTGGGCAGGCCAGTCTCCTCGGTCTTGGTGTAGTCGGTGACCTTCACGACCTTGTAGCCGCCGATCTCAGCGGGAGGATTCTGGCGCAGACCGGCCATGATACCAGCCATCTTGTCCATACCGCTGAGGCCCGGGAACTCGAAGGAATCGACCTTGTTCAGGTAACGGCCGTACTTGGCATAGATGGACTCCAGGCGCTCCTTGATGGAGGAACCGATGGAACGGTAGTAAGCAGCCATCTCGCAGATCAGCATAGAGCCGACGATGGCGTCCTTGTCGCGGACGTAGGGACCGGCCAGATAGCCGTAGGACTCCTCGAAGCCCAGGATGAAGCGCTCGACCTCGCCGTCAGCTTCCAGACGGGCGATCTGGTCGCCGATCCACTTGAAGCCGGTCAGCACGTTGCGCATCTCCACGCCGTAGTTGGCGGCGACAGCGTCAGCCAGAGGGGTGGATACCAGGCTCTTGACAGCCACAGGCTTCTTGGGCATGGTGCCCTTCTCAATGCGGCCCTCGCAGATGTAGTCCAGCAGCAGTACGCCCACTTCGTTGCCGGAGACCAGCTCATAGGAGCCGTCGGGGCACTTGATGGCAATGCCAACACGGTCAGCATCGGGGTCGGTAGCCAGCATCAGATCCGCGCCGGACTTCTCAGCCAGCTCCAGGCCCAGACGCAGAGCCTCAAAAATCTCGGGGTTGGGGTAGGGGCAGGTGGGGAAGTTGCCGTCGGGATACTTCTGCTCGGGAACGATGGTGATGTCATCGATGCCGATATCGTTCAGGATCCGGGTGACGGGCACCAGGCCGGAGCCGTTCAGGGGAGAATAGACCAGCTTCAGACCGGCGGTCTTGCACAAGCCGGGGCGGACGGAGCAGGCCTTAATGGCGTCGTACAGGGCTTCCTTGCAGTCCTCGCCCACGTACTCGATCAGGCCCTGGGCAACGCCGTCCTCGAAGGACATCATCTTGGCGCCAGTCAGGATGTCGGTCTTCTGGATTTCCGCATAGACAACGGCAGCGGCATCGTCAGTCATCTGGCAGCCGTCGGGGCCGTAGGCCTTGTAGCCGTTGTACTTGGCGGGGTTGTGGGAGGCGGTGATCATGACACCGGCGTTGGCGCCATAGTAACGGGTAGCGAAGGACAGTGCGGGAACGGGCATCAGCGCGTCGTAGATGCGGACCTTGATACCGTTGGCAGCCAGGACGCAGGCAGTGGTCTTGGCGAATACATCGGAGTTGATACGGCTGTCGTAGGAAACGGCCACCAGCTGGTTGCCGCCCTGGTTCTTGACCCAGTTAGCCAGGCCCTGGGTAGCCTGACGGACAACATAAATATTCATCCGGTTGGAGCCTGCGCCCAGGACGCCGCGAAGGCCGGCAGTGCCGAACTTCAGGGCAACAGCGAAGCGATCTTTGATCTCTTCGTCCTGACCGTCGATCTTCTTCAGCTCTTCGGTAAGAGCGGGATCTTCCATGTCGGTCTCCAACCAGCGCTTATAATCATCCATGTACATGTTAATCACCTTATCCTTTAAATATGTAGTAAAGTTCTACGCAATTCAACCAAATATAATATAAACTATTATCCGTCCATTGTCAATGTTGTAATATGCCCAACCTTACGCGGCGCAGACTGTCAAAAAAGGCAATGAGCCCTCCGCCGTCCCGCCGTCAGTCAAAGAAACTGGCCTGGAGGAATTTCTCGTCTTCTTCGTAGGTGTGCAGATACCGGAAAACCTCCCGGATATCATGGACGATCCCCGCCTTTTCGCAGGTTTCGTGGAACAATTCCATCAGTTCCCCGTTTCTGGGACTGTTGATCTCATAGCGGCTGCCAAACTGGCGGATATAGCGTTCCTTCAGGCCGGGAAACGACTTGTCCAGCTGGGCATAGAAATATTCCCGGTTTCCCTCCCGCAATATCAGGCCCATGTTGAAACAGAGGATTCCCTTCACGCCCGCCTCAATACAGCTGTCCAGGATCCCCCCGATGTTCTCCCGGGTGTCATTGATGTAAGGCAGGATTGGCGACAGCCAGACCACCGTAGGCACGCCCGCGTCCCGAAAGGCCCTCAGCGCCGCCACCCGCTCTGACGTAACGGAAACATTCGGCTCCAAAATCCGGCACAGGGCATCGTCATGGGTGGTCAGCGTCATCTGCACCACCGCTTTGGCCTGTTCGTTGATCTTCGCCAGCAGTTCCAGGTCCCGCAAAATCCGGGCAGATTTGGTCTGAATCGCGACTCCGAAGCCATATTCATAGATCAGTTCCAGCGCGCCCCGGGTCAGCCCCAGCCTGTCCTCAAGGGGGATATAGGGATCGGTCATGGCCCCGGTGCCGATCATACAGCGCTTTCGCTTGGCTTTCAGCGCCTTTTCCAGCAGTTCCAGAGCGTTTTCCTTGACCTCAATGTCCTCGAAAACATGATTCATCTGATAGCACATGCTTCGGGAGTCGCAGTAAATGCACCCATGCAGGCATCCCCGGTAAAGGTTCATGCCGTTCCCAGCGGAAAGGATCCCTTTTGCTTTCACAAAGTGCATTTCCTCACCTCAGCGTTACCAGCCATTGGCCATCCTCGACGGTATACTGAAATTCCGTCAGTTCCGGCTTCAGCATCACATCCAGCAGTTCCTCCAGATCGTCAACCGTATCATATCCCGCCAGGTCACTGCGGGGGATCCATATCATCTGTCCCTCTTCCGAGGAACGGAGCGTCCCCTCAAATTCCTCCGTCTCAAACAGCAGGACCAGATACCGTCCGTTTTCAATGGGGAACTGTTTCACCCCGCACAGCTTGGGATGCCGTACCGTCAGCCCGGTCTCTTCCCGCATTTCCCGGACCACCGCGTCCACAAAGGATTCCCCCGGCTCCACATGGCCGCCGGGGAGCGCATAGCCCTTCCAGTCTTCCTTGACCCGGTTTTGCAGCAGCAGCTCCTGTCCCCGGTGGATCAGGCACAGCACAGTAAGCTCGACGGATTCTCTACGCCCCATAAAAAACGCTCCTCAAAATAATGTGTTATTCTACCATCTTCTTCCATACTCTGTCAATTCAGCAGCTTTCCCAGTTCATCCTCCCCCATTTTGTCGAAAGTGCCTGTTCTCCGCAAAAGACATGCCGGGAGGTCCCCCCTGGAAACGCATTCTGGAGTTCTCCGTCCCCATACCGCTGGACAATTTCGCGCAGCAGCTGTACAACACCGCCAACTTCGGCCACTACATAGGCGATAACGCCCTGGCCACCGTAGGGGAGGGTCTTGACCCTCCCTTGCAATTCCAGATTTGCTATAGAATCTTATACCCGAAAACGCTGCACTTCTAATCAAAGCATCACATGCAGGAGTTGCAATATTGAGGGAGGGTCAAGACCCTCCCCTACAGACCGGTACTTTGCGAATCTACAATCTGCCGCCCCACCAGCCATCACAATTACGTCGCACACTACATTTTCTTCTCCCGCATATTGCGTCTCCCCGCAAATCATGTTATAATAAACAAAAAACGCAGAAGGGAAACGAGAATTATGAGTAAACACGCCCAATCTCAGGATCAGCGCAAAGACATGATGCTCAACGAACCCATCTCCAGGCTCATTCCCAAAATGGCCATCCCCACCATCGTGGCCTTCCTGATCAATTCCATCTACTCCCTGGCAGACACCTACTTCGTCAGCTCCCTGGGCACCAACGCCACCGCCGCTGTCAGCGTCAACGCCTCCCTGGACCAGCTCATCATGATGGCCGGTTCCATGCTGGCCGTAGGCGCCAACAGCTATATCGCCCGGCTTTTGGGCCAGGGCAACGAGAAGAAAGCCAGCCAGGTGCTGTCTACCGCTTTCTTCCTTGCCATGGGACTGGGCACCGTGCTGATGCTCTTCGGCAGCATCTTCATGACCCCCATGGTGCGGCTCCTGGGCGCGACTCCTACCTGCGAACAGTATTCCATCGACTACGCCACCTACGTGCTCTACGCCGCCCCCTTCATGGCCGCGAACTTCGTTATGAACCAGTGCCTGCGAAGCGAGGGCAGCGCCACCCTTTCCATGGTGGGTATGGGCTTTGGCGGCATCCTGAACTGCTTCCTGGATCCCATTTTTATCTTCGGCTTTGATATGGGTGTCGCGGGCGCGTCTCTGGCCACCGCCATCTCCAAATGGGTCAGCTTCGCCATTTTGATCTTCCCCTACCTGACCCGGCGAAGCCTGCTGCACCTTTCCATCCGGAATTTCCATCCCACTGCGGACATTCTCTCCAAGATCGTCTCCGTAGGTTCCTCCTCCATGTTCCGTTCCGGCCTGTCCGTGGTGGCAGGCATTCTGCTGAATTCCATTGCGGGCGATATCTCCGACTCTGTCCTGGCCGCCGTGGGCGTGTGCAACAAGGTCATGATGTTCCCCTTCAGCATTATTCTGGGCTTCGGCAACGGCTTCCAGCCCGTGGCAGGCTTCAACTGGGGTGCCAAGCGCTATGACCGGGTGCAGGAGAGCTATCGCTTCAGCGCCAAAGTAGCCCTCATCGGCTCTGCCGTCATGGCGGTGCTGGCGGCAGTGCTCGCGGATCCCCTCATCGTCCTCTTTGCGGGCACCGATGAGGAAATGCGCCGCATCGGCGTGATCTGCATGGTGTCCCAGTGCATTGCCCTTCCCATCCACGGCTGGGTAGCCGTCGTCAACATGCTCTGCGCCGGACTCGGCAATGCCAAAGGCGCCCTGGCCCTGTCCACCGCCCGGCAGGGCACCTGCTTCCTCCCCATCGTATTCCCCCTGTTCTGGGCTTTCGGAGCTTACGGTGTCGCCTGCGTGCAGGCAGCGGCGGATGTGCTGAGCCTGCTTCTGGCCCTGCCCATCGTCCGGGGCATGAAGAAAAAGATCGCCCAGGCCCAGCAGGAAGCTCTGCAAAAGGTATAACACCATCTGCCCATACGGGAGGGTCTCGGCCCTCCCGTTTCCTTTGCCGGCGCATCAGCAAAATGCCCATAAACAATCTTGCATTTTCCGAAAAACACTGTTATAATTAACCAATAAGCAGCAAGAGGAGTGGCCCACATGATCATCAAGCGTGACTTCATCTATACCCCCAAGGGAAAAAACCGCCCCCTGCACATTTACCTGCCCGACGACTATTTCGACACAGAAGAGCGCTATCCCGTCACCTATTTTTTCGACGGACACAACCTGTTCCGGGACGAGGACGCCACCTACGGAAAGTGCTGGGGCCTGAAAACCTTCCTGGACGGCTGGAGCAAAAAAATGATCGTGGTCGGCATGGAATGCGGCCACGACGGCGACGAGCGTCTCAGCGAATACCTCCCCTATCCCGCCAACCGGGGCACCTATTTCGCAGGCTTTGTCCCAAAAGGCGATGAAACCCTGCAGTGGATCTTAAGCGAGGTCAAGCCCCTCATCGACCTGGAATACCGCACCATCCCCTTCCGGGAGTGCACCGGCATCGCCGGTTCCTCCATGGGCGGCCTGATGGCGCTGTACGCCGTGGTGCATTATAACCGCTGGTTCTCCAAAGGCGGCTGTGTATCCAGCGCCATCGGCTTCTGTATGCGCCCGCTGATGAGCGATATGCGCAAAAACAAGCTCAGCCCCGACACCCGCCTGTACCTGTCCTGGGGCACCCGGGAAGCCTACGGCATCAAGGACCCGGAAAAAGACGACCGCAGCAGCAAGACCTACGGCTGGAACAAAAAGGTGGCAGACCACGCCAAAACCAACGGCGCGGCAGTAAAGCTCCACTGCCAGGTAGGCGGCAGACACTGCGAAGCCGACTGGGAAAAGCTGGTTCCCGAATTCATGGACTTTCTGTGGATGGAATGATTTAACCCCGCACCGTTATGCCGGTGCGGGGGTTGCTTAAAAAGAAATGATACATTATCACGTAACACACCAGCCACTGTAGGGCGGGGGCACGCCCCACAGTGTCGTTCTCCCACCACACAAAAAACTGCACCCCGGCGGGGTGCAGTTTTCTCAGCGTGTCAAAAAGCCTCTAAAATTAGATGTCATCGCGAACCAGCCCGCGGGCTGGTGTGGCGATCCCCCCAAAAGAAGTAAAAAACCTCAATTTTAGTAGAGCAATGTCCGTAAATCCAGGAGATTGCCACGCCAGTGTGCGCACTGGCTCGCAATGACATGGTTTTTCGACAGCCTGAAAAAACTGCACCCCGGCGGGGTGCAGTTTTCTACTTAAAAAGAATTTATTCCACAGAGAAGAACGCCGTTGCAATTGCGCCGGGGCCGGCATGGACGCCGATGACCGCGCCCACAATGGAAGAAGATGCGCCGTCCCACATCTCGCTGTATTCCTCCGCGTACTTGTCCAGGTTCTCCCGGCTCACGCCGGTGTATCCCAGCAGGACGGGCTTGACGCGGTCAGGGCCGCCGTGCTTTCCGGACAGCTCCGTCAGCGTGGAGAATGCCTTCTTCATGCCCCGGGCAGTGCCCACGACCTTGATCTCGCCATCCTCGTCAACTTCCAGAACAGGCTTGATGTTCAGCAGACCGCCCACCATAGCCACAGTGGAGTTGAGCCGTCCGCCCTTCTTCAGATATTCCAGGGTGTCCACCACGAAATACAGCCGGACCTTCTTCCGCACCGCGATCAGCTCGTTCAGGATCTGCTCTGCGCCCATGCCCTGATCCACCAGCCGCAAGGCATATTCTGCCAGCACACCGGAACCGATGGCCGCAGTGCGGCTGTCCACCACAAAGACCTTGCCGGGGAATTCCTCTGCCGCGATGGTAGCGCTCTGATAGGTGCCGGACAGCTTGGACGCGATGGTAATGCATACCACCTCGTCCCCTGCCTCCACCGCTTCCCGGAACACATCTTCAAAGGCCGCGGGGGTGGGCTGGCTGGTGGTGGGCAGGATCTCGCTCTTGACCAGCCGCTCATAAAATTCTTCCGGGGTAATGGTCACGCCATCCTGATATTCTTCCTCCCCAAAACGCAGGGACAGCGGCACAGTCTTCACCCGAGCTTTCACCTCAGGGGTCAGGTCAACAGTAGAATCCGTAATAATTCTTACGCTCATAAAAATCTCCTTAATATATATTATTAATGTAGAATGCTTCTTAAGATAAATTGCAGCTTATAGGAAAATGCCCCGCCCTACAGCTCGTACTGCCGGAAACGATCATTCCCCCATACTTCCCAATACAAACAGCCCGCCCCGGTCATTCCCCGCTTTTGATTCCATCCTTGCAGATGGCATGCAGGTTGTCCGAGATCAGCGCCAGCACCCGGTAAAAAACCTCCCGCTGGGCGTCATCCAGGCCATCGCCTGCCTGCTCCACAGCCAGACGGGCCTTCTCGCTGACCGCAGCCGCGGCGGCTTTGCCCTTTGCCGTCAGGGTCAGGTTTGCCCGGTAGCGGGTGCCGTTGCGCTGTTCCCGCAGGATCATGCCAGCCTGCTCCAATTCCGCCAGGATCCGGGAAATGGCCGCCTTGTCCTTTTCGCAGATCTCGCACAGCCGGGCAGCGGTGATCCCCTCGGGATGGCGGCTCATGGCCAGCAGACACTGGGCATGCGGGCCTTTCAGTCCAAATTTCGTCATCTCCGTCCGTTCGATCTTCTGAATATCGTGATACATGCAGGAAACGCACGAAGAAAATACTTCATATTTACTTATCATGTAAGGGCCTCCAAGTTGTTGACATCTCAACTAGCATATCTATTATAGCAGATTTTCCGCGCTTTGTCAACGTATCCGCGCACTCTGAACCCCCGGCGGTGTCAAACTGTAATCTTTTTTGCTCCAATTTCCGGGTTTCCGCCAGGATTTTCCCGGCCTCGACTCTGTTTTTTAACCTTCGCCTTAAGGTTTTGTTAAGAACTGTAAATATTTTTGTAATTTTTTGTAATTTCCCTATTGACGAAATGGAAAACATAGGTTATAATGCGTGTATGAAAAAGGTGCCGGCGCAGACCCAAGCCTGCAGGTGTCCCCGATTCACCGAGGGCGGCCATCTTGATGACCGGCAAACCATTCAACAAACAAACCAATTTCATTAGGAGGTTAGAAACAAATGAAAAACACAATGAAGAAGCTGATGAGCCTCGTCCTCGTGGCCATCCTGCTGGTTTCCGCAGTGCCCTTCCAGGCAAAGGCTGATAATAGCCAGATCACCCTTGTCGTTAAGCATGACGGCATTGAAGAAACCTTCTACAAAGCCCCTTCCGACGGCAATGGCGCTACTGTTGAGAATCTGCTGACCTATGCTTGGGCTCGCGATTGGGAATCCAACTACACTTTCAGCAACGCTTACGCTTACTACACCGACGGCACCAAGGGCGATGTTGACAGAACTGCTTCCATCCCCGCTGGCGCTACTGTCCATGTCCGTGTCAACGCTATTGTCACTGAGACCGAGCCCACTGAAACCCAGGCTCCCACCGAGACCCAGGCTCCCACCGAGACCCAGGCTCCCACCGAAACCACTGTTGATCCCATCAGCATCATCGTCAAGACTGAGTCCAGCGACAATGTTGTTTGGACCGGCACCAAGGTTCCCGCTAACGGTTCCTACGCACTGGTTGAGAACCTGATTTCCTACTGCTGGAACAGCTCCTGGGACAATGCTTACACCTTCGACCACGCTTGGAGCCGCAATCAGCAGGCCAACGTCGCTAAGACCGGTAAGATCTACGCTGGCGACACCGTTTACATCATGCTGAAGGTTAAGACCACCACTTCCGGTTCTTCCAGCTCCTCCGGCAGCACTACCACCAACAAGTTCCCCTACAACGTTTACCTGAACATCTACAAGGGCACCACTGTTGGCACCCCCGCTAAGACCATCAACATCACCAGCGGCATCGCTCTGGACGGCAAGGTCACTCTGGCTGAGGTCAAGAGCCTGGTTCTGAACTACTACACCGCCAACACCAGCGCCGGCATCACCTTCGACGGCCTGTACCTGGCTAAGGGCAACTGGGTCTCCAACTACGTTTACGATCAGAAGTACGATGAGTTCAACGATATCAACACGCTGAGACAGATCGACACCGTTTACATCAACGTCATGATCGACAACTGCACCGCCAAGACCACTTCCACCTCTACCGCTGACTCCAGCAACCCCAAGACCGGCGACTCCATCTTCATGCCCGTCGCAGTTCTGGGCATCTCCGCCAGCGCTCTGGCTACCGCCTTCTTCTTCGCTAACAAGAAGCGCCTGGCTAAGTAATTTAACAAATTAGATTACAAATCCTAATGAAAATACCCGGCAGCCGCGGCTGCCGGGATTTTCTTTGCTGTCCCGGTTTCCATCCACACTCCGTAGGGGAGGATTTCCAATCCTCCCTCAACATAGCATCCATGAAACGGCAGTTTTTTATGGACGCCCCCCCTTGCACAGCCACTGTAGGGGAGGGTCTTGACCCGCCCCTACTCAGGCTGCCAAAAAACCATGTCATTGCGAGCCAGTGAGCACACTGGCGTGGCAATCTCCTGGATTTTCGGACAATTCTCTACTAAAATCGAAGGATTATACTTCAATTTGGGGGATCGCCACACCAGCCTGCGGGCTGGTTCGCGATGACATCTAATTTTGGGAAGGTTCAAGACCCTCCCCTACGGAGTCCCCAGGAACCGACACACTGAACAGCCCCGATAAGCGCAATCACCGTCCGCGTTAGGGCGGATTTCAAATCCGCTCCTACAGGAATACGCTTCCCATGCAGGGATGCGCTTTCCCTACAGGAGGGATACACTTTCACCGAAGACGTAACAGCGAAAACCATGTCATCCTGAGCGGGCGCAGCGAGTCGAAGGATCTGCGCACTATCCTTTTCTTTTACGGTATCGTAAGTGCGCTGCTCCTTCGGCTCCGCGTTCCACGTGCGCTATGCGCAGTCAGTTTCTGGCTTTTCCCATCCCACAAAAACAGGGAGGACGGCAGATGCCGTCCTCCCCTATTTCTTACACGCGCAAATTCAGCACTGTTTCATCAGCCGGATATAGAACTCCACCGCCTTATGTACACTCTCCAAACGGATACGCTCATTGTTGCCGTGGATGGTGCCCCGTTCTTCGCTGGTCATATCCATAGCGGAGAACCGGTACACATGATTGGAAATTCTGCCGTAATGCCGGGAATCGGAGCACTGCACCATCAAATACGGCGCAACGATGCAGCCCTTCCAGGTGTTGGCCACCGCGGAAGCCACCTTGTCCCAGGCAGGGCATCCGGTCTCGGAAATGGGACTGGGCTCAAAGGATTCCAGCGCCGTGATCTCCACGTCTTTGTTGTTTACGGTCTTTTTCAGATACGCCAGTGCGGACGCCACGCTGTCGTGGGGATTTAAACGCATGTTGGCAACCATCTTCGCTTCCGGCGGGATCACATTCCGGGCGGAGCTGCCCTCCATCTGGGTAAAGGCCACCGTGGTGCGCACCAGCGCGTTCATCTCGCCGCCGCTGGTACGGCCCAGCAGGTCGATGACCCAGCCGAAGCACCACATGTTCGCAAAAATCACCCGGTACAGCAGCGTGGAGTGACGGCCCAGGGTGTCGAACATCTGGGAAGCCGGACCGGCAATGTGGGCCTTGAAGGGATGGTCCTCCACCCGCTTGCAGGCCGCCGCCAGTACGCCCACAGGCGTATGGGGCTTGGGTGCGGACGCATGGCCGCCGGCGGAGACCGTGCGGAACTGGGCGTTCATCATGCCCTTTTCCGCAATGCCGATCAGGCCGCAGGGCTGCTTCACGCCGGGGAATACGTTCTCCACCACAGCGCCGCCCTCGTCAACCACGATGGCAGGCTGGATGTTGTGGTCAATAAAATACTGCACGATGTTGGGCGCGCCCTTGCCATTGACCTCCTCGCCGCCGGAAAAGGCGAAATAAATATCATTTTCCGGCTGGAAGCCCTTGCCGATCAGGTAATTGGCGGCAGAGAAAATGCCGTTGAACGTGACCTTGGTATCCAGAGTTCCCCGGCCCCAGAGGATGCCGTCCTCGATGATCCCCGCGAAAGGCGGCTTCTCCCAGTTCTCTTCATTGACCGGCACCACATCATAGTGGGCCATGAGCACAGCGGGATCACCGCTTTCCCTGCCGGGCCAGCGCAGCAGCAGCGCCCGGTCCGGAAGCTGCTGGACAGAGCAAACATCAAACACCCGGGGATACAGCGTGGGCAGCAGCGCGATCAGCTTCTCAAACTCCCCGTCATCCTCCAGAGAATGGTCATTGTAGGAGATGGTCCTGCACCGCACCAGCTGGGCCAGCGCGTCCACGGCGGCGTCCTTGTCAAAGTTGTACTCCTCGCCGGAAATCTCCGGCTGAGGCTTGGGCTGGAAGCGAATGGTGCGCACCGTCACCACCGCCGCAAACACGATCACCACCGCAAGCAAAAGCAATCCGAACATCTTACAGCACTCCCCTCTTATACAGCAGCCGTGCCACAGCGATGGTGAACACCACAGACACGGGCACCATGATACCCACCGTACCCGCGTTCAGACCGGGCACGAAGATGAACAGCACCAGCATCAGCAGTACCGGCGCAATGGCGATCTTCCAGTTTTTGCTGACGAAGGCCACGCCCAGGCCGCCGAACAGCGCGGGCAGCATCTGCTCAAAGGCAGGCGCCAGCACAGGGGCTTCCAGAATGGGCGTCAGCGGCACAATGCAAACAACGCCAAGGATGATAATAAGGGTGGTTACAATGGAAGAAGTGGCAATGGCGATGATGGAAATGATCTCGCCCTCCTCCGAGTTGGCGCTGACGCCGTTCTGCTCCAACGCGTTCAGCGCGCAGGGCAGCTTCAGATTGGAAATATTGCCGGTAACAAAGCTCAGATAAGAACCGCCCGCACCCAGCATCGGCACAAAGGTCACGGTTTCAATGGCGCCCACCGCCCAGTACATGGGAGCCGTGGCCAGCAGGCCCATGCCCAGGGCTTTCCAGTCAGGAGCCGCGCCAAAAATCGCCGCCACCGTCAGCGGAAAGGCCAGCAGCAGGACCATAACAGTCAGATTCCAGATGGTTCCGTCCCGATGGACAGAATCGATGTAGCTCAAATTCTTTTTCATAGCATTCCCTCCTCAGCCCAGCCATGCGGTGATGGGAATGGCGGATGCCATACCCAGAACCAGGGAAATGGGCAGGGCATAGTCCCCCATCCAGGCAAATTTCGGCTTCTTCATCAGCGTGCCGCAGATCACCATGATCACAGCAGACACCGCCATGACCGCTACCGGCACAAGGCCGGAGGTAGGAGAATAATCGCCGGGCGTCCACAGCCGGGAGAAATCGCAGAACACAAAGCCCAGAAACGCGGAGATCATGCCAATAAACATGGCGTTCTGGAAGGTATCGGCCCATTTTTTGTCCCGGTTTTCCAGGGTGGTCATACCGTTCAGCAGCTTCTTGCTGATGGCAGGCACCAGCCAGATGCCCAGCATGATGGAGATGGTCATGACCAGCGCAATGTTGACAAACTGCTGAGCCGTCAGGCTGTCGATCTTGCCCAGGGTCAGGCCCATGGCGCTGACGGCATTTTCCGCCGCAATGGCCTCGTAGCTCAAAGAACCTACCACGCTGAGCCGCAGCCAGGGCAGCGGAATGCCCAGACTCTTGCTCAGCGCGATGACGCTGATAACGATGGACACCGCCGGCGCGATGGTAAACACCGCCGCCGTTTTGATGGTCTTCCGAATCTTGGCCTGATCCATGCCGATCTGCTTACTGCGCCGCAGGGCCTTGACCAGAAAATAAACCGACTGGGCCAGTACCACAGCCACCAGGAATCCCGCCAGCACAAACAGGATCGGATGATTGACATTGAATTCCAAGGAAAACACCTCCAAAAGATGTAGATAGAGTCATTATAGCATGGTGCTTTCCGGGAGACAAGTAAAATGTCAGTTTTTGTTCATTGGGAGAATCGCGGTTCCAAAGGCCCTCCGTTTCTCCCTGCCGCCATAAAAATACAGTCGATTCCCCTTGCTATTTTGCCGCAAATAGAGTAAAATGGTCGGTAGTGATTTTTTGAAAGAGGCGAACAATATGGCTCAAGTGGCATTTGACAACGATAAATATTTGCAGATGCAGTCTGCCCACATCCGCGATCGCATCGCCCAGTTCGGCGGCAAGTTGTATCTGGAATTCGGCGGCAAGCTCTACGACGACAACCACGCCTCCCGGGTCCTGCCGGGCTTCCAGCCGGACAGCAAGCTGCGGATGCTGCTGCAGCTGAAGGACCAGGTGGAAATGGTCATCGCCATCAATGCAAACGACATTGAGAAGAACAAGGTCCGCGGCGACCTGGGCATCACCTATGACCGGGACGTGATCCGGCTCATCGACATTTTCCAGAGCTTTGGCCTTTATGTTTCCAGCGTGGTGCTGACCCGCTTCCACGGCCAGTCCCTGGCAAAGGCTTTTCAGTCCCGCTTGGAGGGCATGGGCATCCGGGTCTACCACCATTACGACATCGCCGGTTACCCCTCCGATACCACCCACATCGTCAGCCCCGAGGGCTTTGGCAAGAATGATTACATCGAGACCACCCGGTCTCTGGTGGTGGTCACCGCCCCCGGCCCCGGCAGCGGCAAGCTGGCCACCTGCCTGAGCCAGCTGTACCATGAGCACGAACGGGGCAACACCGCCGGTTATGCCAAGTTTGAGACCTTCCCCATCTGGAATATCCCCCTGAACCATCCCGTGAACCTGGCTTACGAGGCCGCCACCGCCGATCTGAACGACGTGAACATGATCGACCCCTTCCACCTGGACGCTTACGGCATCACCACCGTCAACTATAACCGTGATGTGGAAGCCTTCCCCGTGCTGGTGGCCATCTTTGAGAAGATTTTGGGCTACTGCCCCTACAAGTCTCCCACGGATATGGGTGTCAACATGGCGGGCAACTGCATCATCGACGATGAAGCCTGCCGGGAAGCCTCCCGCCAGGAGATCATCCGCCGCTATTACGAAGCCCTGTGCGACCAGAAGAAGGGCAAGAACGTGGAAGAAGCCATCCGTAAGCTGGAACTGCTGATGAAGAAGGCTGGCATCACCGCCGCTGAACGCAAGGTCGTAGCCCCCGCCCTGGCCCGTGCGGAAGAAACCGGCAACGCCGCCGCCGCCATGGAACTGCCCGACGGCAGGATCGTCACCGGCAAGACCTCCGATCTGCTGGGCGCTTCCTCCGCATTGCTGCTGAACGCCCTGAAGGCCCTGGCCGGTATGCCCAGCGACCTGCATCTGATCTCCCCCGTTGCTCTGGACCCCATCCAGCACCTGAAGGTCGCCCACCTGGGCAACCGGAACCCCCGCCTCCACACTGACGAGACCCTGATCGCCCTGTCCATCTCCGCCGCCACCAACCCCATGGCCCAATACGCCATGGACCATCTTGGCAAGCTCCGGGGCTGTGATGTCCATTCCTCCGTCATCCTGTCCCAGGTAGACGAGCGGACCTTTAAGCGCCTGGGTGTAAACCTGACCTGTGAACCCAGATTCATGGGCTAAATAAAATGTAAAATGCAGAATGCGCTTGCATTCTGCATTTCGCATTTCAACAAAAAAAGAACTCCGATTATTCATCGGAGTTCTTTTTCGTTGGCTTATACTGATACTCAATAAAAAGCTTTCATTCGGATGAATTGAAGTTTTTTATATGAGGATCATAAGGAGACAGGATTGGAGAATATTCTCCAATCGGCACCGCCTTTCGGCGGTGCCTTCTTAATGAAAACCAAAGGTTAAGAATTAGTATTACGCTCTCTGTTCGCAGTAGATGCACCTGTGGATATCCGCAGCCTTATCGGTGCAGCAGAAGATCTGGGGCAGCTCCTGCTCGGTCTGGGTGATACACTTGGGGTTCCGGCAGACCCGGTCGTATTCCAGGCCCTCGGTGTCGATGGCTTCCTTTTCCGGATCCTGCTTGGCCTCTTCCAGCAGTTTCAGAATCAGCGCCATACGCATATACTTGCCGTTCAGGGCCTGACGGAAGTAAGCCGCCCGGGGATCGTCGTCCACTTTCACGCTGATCTCGTTGACACGGGGCAGCGGGTGCAGCACGCACATATTCTCCTTTGCCAGCTTCATCTTCTCGGTGTCCAGAATGTAGCTGTCCTTCAGGCGCTCATATTCCCAGGCATCCTCAAAGCGTTCCCGCTGGATCCGGGTCATATACAGCACATCCAGTTCCGGCATCGCCTCTTCCAGGGAGGTGACTTCCGTATAGGGGATATTCTTCCGCTCCAGAACATTGTAGCGGATAAAGCCGGGGATCTTCAGCTCCTCAGGGGAAATCAGCACGAACTTGATACCCTGATAACGGCCCATGGCCTCGATGAGGGAATGGACGGTGCGGCCGTATTTCAGGTCGCCGCACAGGCCGATGGTCAGGTTGTCCAGACGTCCCATCTCCCGGGAGATGGTCAGCAGGTCCGCCAGGGTCTGGGTGGGATGGTTGTGGCCGCCGTCACCGGCATTGATCACCGGTATGCTTGCCGCCTGGGACGCAACATAGGGCGCGCCCTCCTTGGGATGCCGCATGGCGACGATGTCGGCATAGCAGCTGACGATCTTGGCCGTGTCGGCAACGCTTTCGCCCTTGGAAGCGGAGGAGGAACTGGCTTCGCTGAAGCCCAGCACACTGCCGCCCAGCTCCAGCATAGCCGCTTCAAAGCTCAGCCGGGTACGGGTGGACGGCTCGTAAAACAGGGTCGCCAGTTTCTTGTGGGCGCACTTGTCCCAGTAATTTTCGGGATGGGCAATGATATCCTTGGCCGTGGCAATGAGCTCATCCAGCTCTTCCACGCTCAGTTCCAGAATGCTGATGAGACTTCTCATATTACTTCGCTCCGTTCACTGCCAGATAGTTCTTGATGCGGGTGACGTTCTCTTCGTTGGCGGGGTCCTCTTCCAGGTACTCGATGATGTCGTAGACATCGACGACGGAGTAGACAGGGAAGCCGAACTGCTCCTCGATCTCCTGCATAGCGCCCTTCTCGCCCTGGCCCTTTTCCTTGCGGTCCACCATGATGAAGGTGGCAATGACCTTGGTGCTTTCCAGGTGGCTCAGGATCTCCATGCTCTCGCGGATGGCGGTACCGGCGGTGATGACGTCCTCGATGATGACGATCTCTTCACCGGCCTGGGGAACGTAACCGACAAAGGTGCCGCCCTCGCCGTGGTCCTTGACTTCCTTGCGGTTGAAGAAGAAGGGAACATTCAGACCGTTCTTGCTCAGGGCAACAGCTGCGGAAATGGACAGGGAAATGCCCTTATAGGCGGGGCCGTACAGAACGGCTTCCTTCTTACCCAGCTTGTCGAAGTAGGCTTTGGCGTAGAACTCGCCCATCTTGGTGATCTGGTCACCGGTCTTGATCATACCGGCGTTGATGAAGTAAGGGATCTTACGGCCGGACTTGGCAGTGAAATCGCCGAACTTCAGAACACCTGCGCTCTGCAGAAATTCAATAAACTCTCTTTTGTAGGCTTCCATGTTGTATCTCCTTTGTATTATAGTATTATGTCATTGCGAACCAGTGCGCACACTGGTTCGCAATCTCCTATGGTTTCCGGAAACTTTCGTGGATTGCCACGTCGGCCTTCGGCCTCCTCGCAATGACATGCGTTTATCTCAGTTTAGTCGCAGAATTCCGCCACGCAACGCTCGTAAGC
This sequence comes from Oscillospiraceae bacterium, assembly GCA_036300205.1. Taxonomy (GTDB): domain Bacteria; phylum Bacillota; class Clostridia; order Oscillospirales; family Oscillospiraceae; genus Faecousia. The sequence continues at coordinate 28,021 of JAXJGV010000077.1, read as the reverse complement.
AGCCACGGGATCGGCGGCGGCGGTGATGGGACGGCCCACCACGATGTAGTCGGAGCCGATGGCCTTGGCGGCAGCGGGGGTCATGACGCGCTTCTGGTCACCCACATCGCCGTCAGCAAAGCGGACGCCGGGAGTGATGGTCAGGAAGTTCTCGCCGCAGCGGCCGTGGACCTTACCGGCTTCCAGAGGAGAGCAGACGATGCCGTCCAGACCGGCGTTCTTGGCGGTCTCGGCGTAGTGCATGACCACCTCGTCAATGGGCTCATGGATCAGCAGGTCCCGCTCCATGGACTCCTGGTCGGTGGAAGTCAGCTGGGTAACGGCGATCAGCAGAGGACGGGTGCCGTCGGGACGGGTCAGGCCTTCCAGCGCGCCCTTCATCATGGCGGTGGTGCCGGCAGCGTGGAGGTTGGTGATATCCACATCCAGGTTGCTCAGAACAGCCATGGCCTTCTTAACGGTGTTGGGGATGTCATGCAGCTTCAGGTCCAGGAAGATCTTGTGGCCCCGGGCCTTGATCTCCTTAACGATGCTGGGGCCTTCCGCATAGTACAGCTCCATGCCGATCTTCACGAAGGGCTTGCGTCCCTGGAACTTGTCCAGGAAAGCGAAGGTTGCTTCCGCGGAAGAAAAATCACATGCTACGATTACGTCCTTACCCATTACTTTGCGCCTCCTATAATCTCATTCAAATTATTGATTCTATACTTCGCCATGACCTCCGGCAGATCCCGGACAATGTCGCGGCAGATATACGGATTGACCAGATTGGCCGCGCCCACCTCAACTGCGGTAGCGCCTGCCAGCATCATTTCGATGACATCCTCCGCAGAGCTTACGCCGCCCATACCCACAACGGGGATCTTGACTGCGTTTGCCACCTGATAGACCATCCGCACCGCCACCGGGAAGATGGCAGGGCCGGAGAAGCCGCCCATTTTGTTGGCAATGATGGGCTTGCGGGTGCGCAGGTTGATGCGCATGCCCAGCATGGTGTTGATCAGGCTGATGCCGTCCGCGCCTGCGTCCTCGCAGGCCTTGGCAATGGAAACAATGTCGGTGACATTGGGGGAAAGCTTAATGATGACCGGCTTGGTGGTGACCTTCTTCACCGCCGCGGTGACTTCTGCCGCCGCTTCGGGGCAGGTGCCGAAGCTCATGCCGCCGCCGTGAACGTTGGGACAGCTGACGTTGACTTCCAGCCAGCCCACCTGCTCTTCCTTATCCAGCTTTTCGCAGGTGTAGGCATAGTCTGCCACAGAAAAACCGGAAACATTGGCCATCACCGGCTTATGGAAGCACTGTTTCAGCTTGGGCAGCTCCTCGGCAATGACCTTCTCCACACCGGGATTCTGCAGGCCCACCGCGTTGATCATGCCGCTGGTGCACTCCGCGATCCGGGGGGTGGGGTTGCCGAACCGGGGATCCTTGGTGGTGCCCTTAAAGGAGAAGGTGCCCAGCTCGTTGATATCGTACAGCTCGGCATACTCATAGCCGTAGCCAAAGGTGCCGGAAGCGGGGATCACGGGATTGTCCAGTTCAATGCCGCAGAGGTTTACGTTCAGGCTTCCCATAAGATCTCCTCCTTCTTCATGACGGGGCCGTCCTTGCAGATGCGCTTGTAGCCCGTCAGGGTCTTGCAGGAGCAGCCCATGCAGGCGCCGAAGCCGCAGCCCATGCGCTCCTCGAAGCTCATCTGGCCGGAGGTCTTGGTGGCCTTATACACGGCCTTCAGCATGGGTTCGGGGCCGCAGGTGTAGAAATAGCTGTAGTCCATGCCTTCCAGGGGCGTGGTAGCGAAGCCCTTGACGCCGTAGCTGCCGTCGGCGGTCGCCACGGTGACCTTGCAGCCCAGGGCCTTAAATTCCGCTTCGTAGAAAATTTCGCTCTTGGTATTGAAGCCCAGGATCACAGTGACTTCCTTACCCATAGCCAGGAGCTTTTTCGCCAGATTGTACATGGGAGGCACGCCCACGCCGCCGCCCAGGAGTACAGGCTTCTCCCCTGCCAGGCTCAGGTCGTAGCCGTTGCCCAGGCCGGTCAGGATATCCAGCTTGGCGCCCGCCCCCATTCTGCTCATGGCCTCGGTGCCCTTGCCCACCACCTTGTAAACGATGGTCAGGGTCTGATCGTCATAATCGCAGACAGAGATGGGACGGCGCAGGAACATTCCTTCCAGCTGGATGTTCACGAACTGGCCCGCAGCGGTGATGGCGGAGGTATCACCGGAGAGAACCATTTTATAAACACAGTCCGTCAGCGGGGTATTGCTGAGGACTTCGAAAATGCTTTGTTTCATGTTTCCTCCTTAGCAGTTTTGTTGGGAACGACTGTAGGGGAGGGTCTTGACCCTCCCTCACAGTAAGCACTGCAGCTTTGCAGCAAACTTATGTGAGGAGCAAGCCTAATTTGCCGCAAGGGAGGGTCAAGACCCTCCCCTACGGAATTTGCGATATATCAGGCGTCGATGGTGGAAATGGTCAGCGTGGTCTCTTCCAGAACATCCAGCAGGACCTTGATGGTGTCCAGCGCGGTGAACAGGGTCACGTTGTGCTCGGTTGCGATCTGGCGGATCTGCAGGCCGTCGTTCTCGTTGGAGCCCAGGTCTCTGGTGTTGATGACGTAGGCGATGTGGCCCTGGCGCAGTGCGTTGGGGATCTCGTCGCTGCCGTCGCTGATCTTCTCCAGCGCGTGGGTGCGGATGCCGTTCTGCTTCAGGAACATGGCGGTGCCCACGGTAGCCTCAATGTTGAAGCCCAGCTGGTAGAACCGGCGGATCAGAGGCAGAGCCTCTTCCTTGTCCTTGTCGGCGATGGTGACAAAGACAGTGCCGTAGTTCTGCAGCTTCATGCCGGAAGCCTGCAGAGCCTTGTAAAGAGCCCTTGTCATGGTGCGGTCGTAGCCGATGGCTTCGCCGGTGGACTTCATCTCAGGAGACAGGTAAGCGTCCAGGCCCCGGATCTTGTTGAAGGAGAAGACGGGAGCCTTGACATACCAGCGCTCCTTCTCATCGGGATAGATGTCGAAGAAGCCCTGCTCCTTCAGGCTCTTGCCCAGAATGACCTCGGTGGCGATGTCCGCCAGGGAGTAGCCGGTGGCCTTGCTCAGGAAGGGAACGGTACGGGAGGAACGGGGGTTGACCTCGATGATATACACATTGTCATCCTTGTCCACAATGAACTGGATGTTGAACAGGCCCACGATGCCGATGCCCAGGCCCAGCTTCTTGGCGTACTGCAGGATGATGCCCTTGACCTTGTTGGAGATGGAGAAGGGAGGATAGACGGAAATGGAGTCGCCGGAGTGGACGCCGGTACGCTCTACCAGCTCCATGATACCGGGGACGAACACATCCCGGCCGTCGCAGATGGCGTCCACCTCGACCTCACGGCCCTGGATGTACTTGTCAACCAGAACAGGCTTGTCCTCGTCGATCTCAACAGCGGTGCGCAGGTAGTGGCGCAGCTGCTTCTCGTTGGCGACGATCTGCATGGCCCGGCCGCCCAGCACGAAGGAAGGACGCACCAGCACAGGGTAGCCGATCTCGGCAGCGGCAGCGATGCCGTCCTCGATCTTGGTGACAGCCTTGCCCTTGGCACGGGGGATGTTCAGCTCGTTCAGCAGGTTTTCGAAGGCGTTCCGGTCTTCAGCCTTGTCGATGGCGGCGCAGTCGGTGCCGATGATCTTCACGCCCCGGTCAGTCAGAGGCTGAGCCAGGTTGATGGCGGTCTGGCCGCCCAGAGAGGCGATGACGCCCTCAGGCTTCTCGAACTCGATGATGTTCATCACATCTTCCGGAGTCAGAGGCTCGAAGTACAGCTTGTCCGCGGTGGTGTAGTCGGTGGAGACGGTCTCGGGGTTGTTGTTGATGATGATGGCCTCATAACCGGCGTTCTTGATGGTCATGACAGCGTGGACAGTGGAGTAGTCGAACTCGACGCCCTGGCCGATACGGATGGGGCCTGCGCCCAGCACCACGATCTTCTTCTTGTCGGTCAGCACAGAAGCGTTCTCGCCGGTGTAGGAGGAGTAGAAGTAAGGAATATATGCGCCGGTGTGGCAGGTATCCACCATCTTGAAGGAGGGGAAAATGTTGTTTTCTTTCCGGAAGTTGTACACATCCAGCTCCGCGCACTTCCACATCCGGGCGATATACTTATCGCTGAAGCCCATCTTCTTGGCGGCAATCAGGATGTCCAGATCCTTCACGTGGGCCTTCAGGGTCTCTTCCATATCCACGATGTTCTTGATGGCCTGCAGGAAGTAGGCGTTGATCTCGGTGATCTCGGCGATCTTCTCCACGCTGACGCCGTGGTAAATCAGCTCGGCGATGGCGAAGATATTGTCGGAGCGGAACTCCTTGATGTAGTCCAGCAGCTCTTCCACGCTCATGTTGTCGAACTTGGACAGGTAGATGTGGTTTGCGCCGATCTCCAGGGAGCGGATGCCCTTCAGCAGAGCCTCCTCCAGGTTGGCGCCGATGCCCATGACCTCGCCGGTGGCCTTCATCTGGGTGCCCAGCTTGTTGGTAGCGGTGACGAACTTATCGAAGGGGAACCGGGGCAGCTTGGCGATGACGTAGTCCAGGCTGGGCTCGAAGGATGCGTTGGTGTTGGCGATCTTGATGTCTTCCAGTGCCATGCCCACGGCGATCTTGGCGGTGACCCGGGCGATGGGATAGCCAGATGCCTTGGAAGCCAGAGCGGAGGAGCGGGAGACCCGGGGATTGACCTCGATGAGGTAGTATTCAGAGGAGTTGGGATTCAGTGCGAACTGGACGTTGCAGCCGCCCTCGATCTTCAGTTCCTTGATGATCTTGATGGCGGAATCGTTCAGCATCTTCAGATCATGGTCGTTCAGCGTCATGATGGGGGCCACCACCAGGGAGTCGCCGGTGTGGACGCCCACAGGGTCGATGTTCTCCATGCCGCAGATGGTAATGGCGTGGTCGTTGCTGTCGCGCATGACCTCGAACTCGATCTCCTTGTAGCCCTTGACGGACTTCTCGATCAGAACCTGATGGACGGGAGACAGGGTAAAGGCGTTCAGGCCCACCTCGATCAGCTCTTCCTCGTTGTAAGCGAAGCCGCCGCCGGTGCCGCCCAGGGTGAAAGCGGGACGCAGAACCACGGGATAGCCGATGCGCTTTGCGGCTTCCTTGGCTTCGTCCAGAGAGTAGGTGATCTCAGAGGGAATAACAGGCTCGCCGATGGACTGGCACATTTCCTTGAACAGCTCCCGGTCTTCCGCCCGCTCGATGGAGGCGCTGGAAGTGCCCAGCAGCTTGACGCGGCACTCCTTCAGCACGCCCTTCTTTTCCAGCTGCATGGCCAGGTTCAGGCCGGTCTGGCCGCCGATGCCGGGGATGATGGCGTCGGGACGCTCGTAGCGGATGATCTTGGCAACGTATTCCAGAGTCAGAGGCTCCATGTAGACCTTGTCCGCGATCATGGTGTCGGTCATGATGGTAGCGGGGTTGGAGTTGCAGAGCACAACCTCATAGCCCTCTTCCTTCAGTGCCAGGCAGGCCTGGGTACCGGCGTAGTCAAACTCCGCAGCCTGACCGATAACGATGGGGCCGGAGCCGATGATCAGAATCTTCTTGATGTCCGTTCTCTTTGCCATTTTTTGATTTCCTCCTATTTTGTTGCAATATGTCAAATCAGAATTGATGGGTTTGCGTTCATGGTTTCGCTTTTCGGGGATGCGTTATGCCCGGTAAACGACCTTGCCGTCGCAGACAGTAGCCAGGCATCTGCCATTTGCCTTCCAGCCGGCGAAGGGCGTCGCCTTGCCCATGGAGACAAATTCAGCAGGATCGATGGTATACTCGGCTTCCAGGTCCCAGACAGAGTAGTCACAGCCCAGTTCGATGCCGAAGCGCTTTCTGGGGTTGATGCACAGCAGCTCCACCAGCCGTTCCAGGGTCAAGTTTCCGGTCTTGACCAGGTAGGTGTACAGGATGGGGAATGCCGTCTCGATGCCCACAACGCCGAAGGCGCTCTTTTCCAGACCCTTTGCCTTTTCCTCTGCGGAGTGGGGCGCATGGTCTGTGGCGATCATATCGATGGTGCCGTCCAGGATGCCCGCCAGGAGGGCGTCCCGGTCTTCCCTGCTTCGCAGGGGGGGATTCATTTTGAACCGGCCCTCTTCTTCCAGCATGGAGTCATCCATCACCAGATAGTGTGGCCCGGTTTCGCAGGTCACATCCAGCCCCTCCGCCTTGGCTTTGCGGATCAGCTCCACGCTTTCCTTGGTGGAGATGTGGCAGACGTGGTAAGAAACGCCGGTCTCCCGAACCAGTTCCAAATCCCGGGCAATTTGGCCCCATTCGCTTTCGGAGCAGATGCCGCGGTGGCCGTGGGCCTTGGCATACGCGCCGTCGTGGATGTAGCCGCCCCGGAGCAGAGAATTGTCCTCGCAGTGGGCCACGATCATCTTGCCCAGAGCCTTGGCCCGGAGCATAGCCTGCCGCATCCGGTCATCGGACTGGACGCCTCTGCCGTCATCGGAAAAGCCGATAACGCCGGGCGCCATGCCCTCCAGATCCGCCAGAGTCTCGCCCTTTTCGCCCACAGTAATGGCGCCGTAGGGATACACGTGGATGCAGGCGGACTCCTCAATGAGGTCCTGCTGCAGCTTCAGGTGCTCCACGCTGTCCGGCACGGGATTCAGGTTTGGCATGGTGCACACAGCCGTATACCCGCCCCGGGCGGAAGCCAGGCTTCCGGTAGCGATGGTCTCCTTATAAGAAAAACCCGGCTCTCTGAAATGCACGTGCACGTCACAAAAGCCGGGGAAAACCACATATCGGGGAGAATTGAACACGGAAAGCGTGCCAGTGCAAATGGAAGCACCAATGCCATCAGCGAAAGCGGTACCCAGGGAAGCGGAAATAACCTTAGCCTTGGTTGTCGCAGTCATAATGGTCTCCTTTCAGTCTCGTCAAACCTAAAAAAATGTCCTGCCAAGAGCGGCAAGACGAAAGATGGCGGCGAGCCGCTGAATTTATCTCAGGAATTATACCACGTGAGGGTAGGAGTTGTCAACAGAAAATATGACAGAAAAACAGATTGCCAAAAAAATCCTCCAGGAGGCAGCCGCCGGCTGCCTCCTGCACACACGATATAGTTCATCTTTTCTTCCAGGTTTCCCGGGAAAACAGCACCAGAATGGGAAAAATCTCCAACCGTCCCGCCAGCATGGCCCAGGACAGCACCAGCTTGCTCAAGGCGCTGTATTGGCTGAAATTGCAGGTGGGGCCTACGGCTTCCAGGCCGGGACCGATGTTGTTGAAGGTACACAGCACCGCCGAGAAGTTGGTTCCCACAGAAAATCCGTCCAAAGAAATGATGGCAAACACCGCGAACAGAATGAGCACATATGCCGCAAGGTAAGCGTTGGTGGTGTCCAAAATCTTCTCGTCCACCACTTTTCCGTTGTTGCGCACCACTTCCACCTTCCGGGGATTCAGCATCTGCCGGATGTTCCGGCGCAGACCCTTCACCAGCAGCAGAAGCCGGGCCACCTTCAGGCCGCCGCCGGTGGAACCGGCGCAGGCGCCCACCACCATCAGGCACAGCAGGATGGTCTTGGAAAAGCTGGGCCACAGGTCAAAATCCGTGGTGACGTAGCCGGTGGTGGTGATAATGCTGCCCACCTGGAAAGCGGCATGCCGGACCGACTCTTCCAGGGTGTCGTAGTAACCCCGGATATTCAGGGTGATCAGCAGGATGCTGCCCAGAATGATGCCCAAGTACGTCCGCAGCTCCTCATCCCGGAACACGCTCTGAAACTGCCGCAGAAGCAGCAGATAGTAGCAGCTGAAGTTCACGCCGAAGAGGATCATAAAAATCGTGGTCACATTCTGCAAATACGGGCTGTAGCCGGCCATGGAGTCATTCTTGATGCCAAAGCCGCCGGTGCCCGCGGTGCCGAAGGCCGTACACACCGCCTCAAACAGGGGCATATCGCCAACCACCAGGAACACTACGTTGAGAATGGTCATCACGACATAAATGATATAGAGGATCGCCGCGGTCTTGCGCATTTTGGGCACCAGCTTTCCCACGTCGGGGCCGGGGCTTTCCGCCCGCAGCAGATGCATGGTAAAGCCCCTCCCCTTTTCGCCGCTGGGGGCGATGGCCAGAAGGAACACCAGCACGCCCATGCCGCCTACCCAGTGGCTGAAGCTGCGCCAATAAATTATGCCCTTGCTGAGCTTTTCCACCTCCGGGACGATGGACGCGCCGGTGGTGGTGAAGCCGGACACGATCTCAAAGAGCGCGTCCACATAGCTGGGGATCTCCCGGGAGATGTAAAACGGCAGGCATCCCACCAGACTGAGCACGATCCACGTCACCGCCACGCAGACCATGCCCTCCTTGGCATAGAACGCGCTGGGCGCGCCCCGGCACAGCATGGCAAGCACCAGCACCAGGCCCGCAATGACCAGCAGCGTAAAAACGAATCCCCGAACCGCCATAGCGTCGCCGCAGTACAGGCTGATGCACAGGGCAGGGATCATAAAGACGCCTTCGATGGAAAGGATCTGGGCGAGGAACCGCCCCATCATTTTGTAGTTCATAAGGATGCCTCGTTACGCAAAAATGTCGTTGAGCTGGCGGATCACTTCCCTGCCGTTGGTCACGACGAGAATCAGATCCCCCTGACGGAATACGGAATCGCCGTTGGCGATCTCGGTGGCCGCACCGTGGGACACGCTGACCACCAGCACGTTGGGCTTCAGCTTGATCTCCTTCAGGGGCTTGCCGCAGTTGCGGGTATGCTCATCCACCAAAAACTCCATAGCCTCTGCCTGGCCGTCGGCGATATTATGTACGGAAAGCGCCGCGCCGGTCTGATTTTCCATAGCCCGGACATAACGGACAATATTGTTGCAGACCAGTTCCCTGGGGCATATCACGCTGCCGAGGGACAGACTGTCGATAACGCTTCGGTTCCCGGCATGGCCCAGCTTGGTGATGACCTGGGGCACCCCCCGGGAGGTGGCGTACAGGGATACGATCATGTTCAGCTCATCCAGTCCCGTCAGCGTCACCAGCGCGTCGGTCTGGGCAAGACCCTCGCTTTCCAGAAGGTCCTGCTCGCTGATGTCGCCGTGGATGATCTCGGTGTCCGGCAGCAGCCCGCACAACTCCTGGCAGCGCTCATAGTCGCTTTCGATGATCCGGGCAGAAATGCCGGACTTTTTCAGCCGCTTGGCAAGATAATAGCTGATCCTGCCGCCGCCGCAGATGGTAACGCTGCGGACCCGCCGGGTCAGAATGCCCAGGTTTTTCAGCAGGGTGGTCAGGTTCTGGGAAAGCGCGGTGACAAAGATCCGGTCTCCCTCCCGCAGCACGAAATCGCCCTTGGGGGCAACGGCGCTGCCGCCCCGGATAACGGCGCAGACCAGCACCTGGCACTTGACAATGCCGCGCAGGTCCATCAGTTTCACGTCCCGTAGCTTGCTTCCGGCATCCACCCGCAGCTCCACGATTTCGGTGCGGCCCTTGGCGAAGGTGTCCCGGCGCAGGAAGCCGGGGTATTTCAGCAGCCGGTCAATTTCCGTTGCCGCCTGGTTTTCGGGGTTGATGACCATGGACAGGCCGAAAATGTCCCGCATCCGGTAGATCTGCTCGGTGTACTCCGGGTTCCGGATCCGGGCAATGGTATGCAGCTTGGGGTTCAGGGCGTAAGCGGTGGTGCAGCACAGCAGATTCACTTCGTCCTCACTGGTCGCGGCAATCAGCAGATCCGCGTCCTTGACACCGGCCTGCTGCAAAACACTCATGGACGCGCAGTTTCCGTGGACAGCGATCACGTCGTAACGCTCCACGCTGGATTCCAGGACCCTGGCGTCGGAATCAATAACGGTAATATCATGGCCCTCCGTAGAGAGCTGCCGGGTCAGCATGGAGCCGACCTTGCCGTCACCCGCAATGATAATATTCATAGAAGCCTCCTGTGACAGGGAAATTTCCTGTTTTTATGCAAGTTGCCTCCCATTATAGCAGTGTTCTCAGGAATTGACAACTGGTATCTGGTCAAGATTAGGCAAAAAGTTTATCATTCCCAACTTTTCCGTCGAATCAGATTGCATTTTTCCCCCGGCCATGATACCATATTTTTATAATACTAATACAAAGGAGAAACAGATATGTTCTATAAAAATGCACGCATCTTCACCTCCGATTTTCGCTTTGCAACGGGCGCGTTTGAAGTCAAAGACGGTGTCTTCGGGGAGGTTCTGCCCGAAACCGTTCCCGCCGACGCCATCGACTTAAACGGCGCCACCGTCATCCCCGGCCTGGTGGATGTCCACAGCCACGGCAACTCCGGCGCGGACTTCTCCGACGGCGATTACGAGGGCCTGAAAAAAATGGCAAAGTTCTATGCCTCCTGCGGTGTCACCTCCTTCGCCCCCGCCTCCATGACCCTTCCCTACGACATTCTGGAAAAGGCCTTCGCCACTGCAAAGCAGCTGACGGAAGAAGCCCCCGAGGGCCACGCCCGGCTCATGGGCATCCAGATGGAAGGCCCCTACTTCTCCTACAAAAAACGCGGTGCCCAGAATGCCGACTATCTGAAGGAGCCGGATTTCGAAGGCTTCCAAAAGCTCTATGAGGGCTGCAGCGGCCTGGTCCGCATCGTGGACATCGCCCCCGAGCTGCCCGGCGCCGCCGACTTCGTGGCCAAGGCCAAAGAACTGTGCACCGTGTCCATCGCCCACACCGATTCCGACTACGACCACGCCAAGGCCGCCGTGGACGCAGGCGTCACCCATCTGACCCACCTGTACAACGCCATGCCCGGCATCCACCACCGCAACCCCGGCGTCATCCCCGCCGCTGTGGAGAATCCCAACGTCCGCGCGGAGATCATCTGCGACGGCTACCATATCCACCCCGCCTCCGTCCGGCTGGCCTTCACCATGTTCAAAAACCGCATGATCCTGGTCTCCGACTCCGGCCGCTGCGCCGGTCAGACCGAGGGCTACCAGTTTGACCTGGGCGGTCAGATGGCAGAGGTTCGGGGCGGCGTCGCCAAGCTGGTGGGCACCGATACCATCGCCTGCTCCGCCGCAAATCTCTGGCAGTGTCTGCAAAACGTCCTCTCCTGGGGTATCCCCGAGGAAGAAGCCGTCCGCGCCGCGTCCTACAACCCCGCCTGCGCCCTGAGCGCCGACGGCAAGATCGGTTCCATTGAAAAGGGCAAGCTGGCCGACTTCATCATCACCAACGCCGATTATTCTGAAAAGCGCGTCTTCATCGGCGGCAAAGAAGTCTGATCCAGTTTGGAGTGTGGAGCTTGAGGCGGAGTGCGGAGTTAATTGTCAATCGCTCCACACTCCACTTTCAATACTCCACGCTTCTTCATTTTTTGTGTTTTGAGGAATTTATGTTAAATCGTTACATTGGCGACAGGGCGTTCTACCGCCGCTGTCTTGGGGTTGCCGTCCCCATCATCATCCAAAACGGCATCACCAATTTCGTATCCATGCTCGACAACATCATGGTGGGCCAGGTCGGCACCGTACCCATGAGCGGCGTTTCCATCGTCAACGGTCTGATCTTCGTGTTCAACCTGTGTATCTTTGGTGCCAGCTCCGGCGCGGGCATTTTCACCGCCCAGTTCCACGGCTCCAGCGATGATGAGGGCGTGCGCTATACCTTCCGCTTCAAGTTCCTGATCTGTGCCGCCTTGTCCCTGATCGGCGCGGCGCTCTTTCTCTCCGGCGGCAGCTTCCTGATCGGGCTGTACCTTACCGGCGACGGCGACGCCGCCACAGCGGCGGGTGCGCTTCGCTACGGCCTGGATTATCTGCACGTCATGATCTGGGGCTTCCTTCCCTTTGCGCTGACCAACGCCTATGCCAGCACTCTGAAGGAATCCGGCAACACCTTTGTCCCCATGGTGGGCGGTATTGCCGCAGTGCTGGTGAACCTTTGCCTGAACTATGTGCTGATCTTCGGCCACTTCGGTGCCCCGGAAATGGGCGTAGAGGGTGCGGCCCTGGCTACCGTGATTTCCCGGTATGTGGAGCTTGCCATCGTAGCCGGCTGGACCCACCTGAATCCCAAAAAGAATCCCTACATCGTGGGGGCTTACCGCTCCATGTACATCCCCGGCAAGCTGCTGAAAACCATCATCCTCAAGGGTATGCCCCTTCTCGTCAACGAAGCCCTGTGGTCCTGCGGTATGGCCGTCATGAACCAGTGCTATTCCACCTGCGGCCTGGACGTGGTGCCTGCTATGAACATTTCCAGCACCCTGTATAACCTGGGCAGCGTGGTGTTCCTGGCCATGGGCAACGCGGTGGGCATCATCATGGGCCAGATGCTGGGTGCAGGCAGCTCAGAAGCCGAGGTCCGGGATTCCAACCGAAAGCTTCTGGCCCTGTCCATTGCCTCCGGTCTGATTTTCGGCGGAGCAATGGCGGCGGTCTCCGGCCTGTTCCCCAGGATCTACAACACCACCGAGGAAGTCCGGCATCTGGCGACCTGGCTGATCTGCATCAACGCCTTCATCATGCCCTTCAACGCCTACACCAACGCCACCTACTTCACCCTCCGTTCCGGCGGACAGACCATGGTAACGTTCCTGTTTGACAGCTGCTTCGTGTGGGTCGTGTGCGTCCCCCTGGCCTACTGCCTGAGCCGGTTTACGGATCTCAGCATTCTCCCCCTGTTCGCCATCTGCCTGTCTACCGATCTGTTGAAATGTGCCATAGGTGCCTTTATGATCAAGCAGGGCAAATGGATCCAGAATTTGACCGCATAACAAAGAAACCGCCTGCAAAATGCAGGCGGTTTCTTCTGTTTGATGCAGAAAATGATCGCTGATAACGGCGCTCCGTAGGAGAGGATTTTGAATCTTCCCTCAACATTACGTCCATAAAACGGTTGATTTCATCCTGAAATCCGACATTTTCGTATAATTTAATATAAAAACTCCCATCAGCTTTCGGGCGGAGTCTGAAAACCGTGGGTGCCTACGCAGCTGAGCTCTTTCGTTTTGGACAGAAAGGTTTCCCAATACTTCTATGGAAAACGCACAATCTTTGTAACTGCCCGGCAGAGGCATGCCTCCGCCCTACGGTGTGGGTCTCAATTCTCCTGATCACTTGATGGCGCCGCTGTTGTTCAGCACCAGAGTGCTGTAGAGGAACAGCACATTCTGTCCGTTGAACGCCACAAAGCGTTCCAGAATGTCGATCTGGATATAGCGGATGTCGATGAGGGTCACTTTTGCGTAGTCCTGAAGCAAAAGCGGCACCATGGCGCTGGCGAAGGAATCCCGGAAGACGATCAATTCTTTGTCCGTTGCTGCACCGGGATTTTCGATGGTCAGCAAGCTGCGGGAACCGGACAGGTAGACATCGTAGAGGTCTTTGCTGTCCAGTTTGGTCAGGTCGTAGATTTCCGCGGTTTTTCCGGTTTCATAGTCATAAACCGTGCAGTTTTTCAGGAGCTCGCTTTCCATCAGGTACAGGGTGTCAGGCTCCATAGGCAGGGCCGCCTGGCCGTAGTAGACGCCGTAGAAGGGCCGTTCCAGGGCGGTTTGGGTATAATCCGACGCTTTTGGGGCGGTTACGCCAAGAGCCGTGCAAAGTTTCGACGCCGCCGGAAGCAGATTCTCCTGCCGCCAGTGGGTGTCGGTGCGGTAGTAGTCGGACATGGACAGGGTGTCCGTCAGGTCAATCTGCGCCGCCCAGGGCATTCCCTCCCGCACCAGCTCAAACAGCTTCTCATAATCCATGGCAAGGTGTCCCGAATTTTCTGCCAGATAATAGCCCTTATCCGGGATAACTGCCACAAAAACCTCGGAATCCGTCAGATATTTTTCATAAAGATACTGAAATCTCCCCAGCGCGTGGGCCACGGAAGCCTCATCCAGGGGATACTCCTGTTTGGCGGCATAGCCGTGGGAAAGATAGATGCCGTTGTTGTCCTTCTGCCCCAGGACATAGCCGTGGAACAGGGACTTAAGCGTGCGGAAGCTGTCCCGCAGGGGGAACTGGTCCAGGCTGTAGTCCTCAAATGCCTCCATAAATCCGCCGGTTCCAAGGGAATCCGCGCTGATTTCCGGCATTTGCGCCAGAGGACGGCGTTCCGCGTCGGAAACCTCCTTTGCGGGGGAAAACCACGCAAATGCCGCCAAGGCGGCCCACAGGAGGACCAGAGGGATGACTGTGTATTTTTTCATAGATGCCACCCCCTCAGAAACGGAAATACAGGAAGGGGCTGAAGGAGCCGTCCACCAGATAAGCCGTGGAAATCAGCAATAAACCGACAAGGAAGATCGGTTCCAAAACCCTTCCAAACCAGGTATTTTCCGCCCATTTTGCCGCCATTTTGGGCAGCGGAGTTGCACCAAAACATGCAACCGCAAACAAAACGGCATAGCTTCGCAGATAGTAAAGGGTCTCCGCTGTAACCAGAGGCAGGCCCCCAAAGCCAAACAGCGCGGCAAAGTCCCCGCCCGCCTGGCGCAGGCTCTCGGCATTGAACAGCACAAAGCTCAGCACCACCGCCAGCAGCACATAGCCATGGCGCAGAAAGCCCGGCAGCTTTTGCAGGGCGGGCACCCACTTTTCCATCAGGAGCAGCGCCGCAAAGAACAGCCCCCAAAGCACGAAGTTCCAGGCCGCGCCGTGCCAGAGTCCCGTCAGCATCCAGACTGCCAGGATATTCCTCACCCACCGGCCCCGGCTCACCCGGCTGCCCCCCAATGGAATGTAGACGTAATCCCGGAACCAGCTGCCCAGGCTCATGTGCCAGCGCCGCCAGAACTCGGTGACGCTTCCGGACAGGTAGGGGTAGTTGAAATTCTCCATAAAGCGGAAGCCAAAGATCCGTCCCAGGCCGATGGCCATATCGGAATAGCCGGAAAAGTCAAAGTAAATATTCAGGGTAAAGGCTATGGCGTACATCCAGTAAAACAGGACCGACGGTTCCCCGCTTTCCCGGAACAGTTTGATGAAAAGGGCCAGGTTATCCGCAAGGATCACCTTTTTGCCCAGTCCGGTCAGAAAGCGGCGCAGGCCCAGCGATCCGTCTTCCCAGCTGTGGGAGCGGTGCTCCAGCTCCCGGGCGATGTCCGCATAGCGGACAATGGGGCCGGCAATGAGCTGGGGAAACAGGGCCACGTAAGCGCCGAAGGCAATCAGGTTTTTCTGGGCCGGCACACTGCCCCGGTAGACATCGATGGTATAGCTCAGGCACTGGAAGGTGTAGAAGCTGATGCCAACAGGCAGGGCCAGCTTCAGAAGCGGGAGGCTTACGCCCGCAGCCGCATTGAAACTGGCGATAAAAAAGTCCGCGTACTTGAACAGGCCCAGCAGCGCAAGGCTGATGACCACGGAAATGGTAAGCCACAGCTTCCTCCGCCGCGGCTCCTCTGCCCTGTCGATGGCAAGGCCGCAGAGGTAAAACAGGGCGATGGTGAAGAGCATCAAAAGAAGCAGCTTCGGCTCACCCCAGCCGTAGAAGAACAGGCTTGCCAGGAGCAGGACCGTGTTTTTGCACTTCCCAGGGGCCAGGAAATACAGGATCAGCACCACGGGAAGGAAGTAGTATAAGAATGGAATGCTGGAAAAAAGCATGGGCAGTTCCTCAAAATGTGTATGGTGGGAAAGGGGCTTCTGCGGGCAAGGCCCGGGGTGAATGCGTGCCCGGAATCGTTACTGCGGCAGTAAAGGATCGTTTAAAGCCGCACTCCGTAGGGGAGGATTTTGAATCCTCCCTCAACATTACGCCCATAAAACAGCTGGTTTTATTCCGAAATCCCGCATTTTAGTATAATTCGTATAAAAGAAGGCGTTCCGTTTCCGCCGGCTTTCGGGCGGATTAAAAATCCGCCCCTACGCGCGGTTTTTTTAAATAGCAATTTATCTTCCTTTATGAAAATTGGCAGCGGCGGGGCCGCTGCCAGTTTTTTATTAGGCGATGGCTTCGTTGGCCAGGATCTCAAAGCCGGGATAGACCGCATTCAGGTGGGTTTCGAAGGGGCCCATGGCGTCGCTGACGCCGAAGGCTGCCAGGACGTAGGTGTCACCGAAACCGGCGATCAGCACAGAGTCGGGGAAGCCGCAAACCCACTGGTTATTCTGAATGGACTGCCGCATGGCTTCGCCAAAGTCCGCTGCCGTCACGCCCTCTGCCAGTTTGAAAACGCCGCAGGTGAAGGTGTTGGCGTTCATCATGTGGATCATGGATGCCGCTTCCGTCACGTTGGCAAGCTGATCGGCAGGGATCAGCAGATTATAGGTGATGTTCTCGTCGGTGATATCATAATTGCCGGGGGCGCCGTCCACGGGAGCGGTCATGGAGCCGCCGATAACGGCGAACTTCTCGTCCTGCGCATAGTCGTTCCAGACAGTCTCCAGAACTTCCAGGGCGGAAGCAGGCATTTCCTGCCCGGGAGCGCCGGTGGTTTCCTCCACAGCCTTGCCGCCGCAGGCGGTCAGGGCAACCAGCATGGACAGAGCCATTAGTACAGATAAAACTTTTTTCATTTACTTATCCTCCAAAGAATGTTTGGTAGATCTCTTTTTCAGGTAAGTGTACCCAAGATAAAGCAGCGCTAACCCAGTCAGCACGCCGCAGCTGTCGATGCACACATCCCGCAGGCCCGGGGCTCGTTCCGGGACATAAATCTGGATGGTCTCATCGATACAGGCTGCCGCCGCGCCGCACAGGAAGGGCTTGACCTTTCCCTGGCCCAGCATACCGAACAGCCAGCCCAGAACCATGCCCAGCGCCGCAAATTCCGTGAAATGGGCAAACTTTCGCAGGATGCCGTTTCCCTGCGGATTGCCGTTGATGTCCAGCTGGGAATCCATCAGCAGGTCCTGTACAAAATTGCTGATGGACTGGGAAATCACTCCCGGCATCAGGGAATTGCCCCAGATAAACGCCAGGATCAGCACCAACAGCACGGCGCACAGCCGCAGACGCTTGTCCGTGCGGATCATGTCAGGATCCCCAGATGCTCCAGCAGAATGTTCAGGCCCAGCAGAATCAGGATGACGCCGCCGGCCATCTGGGCTTTCTTTTCAAAGCGGCTGCCGAAGACATTGCCGATCTTGACGCCCACCGCAGAAAAGCCGCAGGTGCAGATGCCGATGAACAGGGCTGCCAGCCAGATGTTGACACTGCCGGCCATGGCCAGGGAGATACCCACCGCCAGGGCGTCGATGGACGTGGCCACCGCCATGACGAACATGGTCTTGGGAGACAGGTCCGCGCTGTTTTCTTCACAGCCGCAGTCTTCCTCTTCCTTGCCGAAGGCCTCCTTCAGCATGTTCACGCCGATAATCGCCAGCAAAACGAATGCCACCCAATGGTCGATGGACTGAATGGCCTTGGCAAACAGGGTGCCCAGGAAAAAGCCCAGCGTGGGCATCAAGGCCTGGAAGCCGCCGAACCACAAGCCGCAGGTCATGCTCGCCTTCAGCGTCGCTTTCTTCATAGCCAGGCCTTTGCAGATGGAAACCGCAAAGGCATCCATGCTGACACCCACTGCCAGCAGCAACAGTTCTCCAATACCCATAAAAAACAACCTCCGTACCAAATCAGAAATCCGACCAGCACAGAAGTCAAACAGCGAAGAGACTGGGCCGGTCTGCAAAAGTCTCGTCATTTCAGGCTGAACCGGGGTTTCCCCAGTATGTCGATCCAGCCCCGCGGTTTTCGCGCCGACTACTCCCTCTTCTCGGAGGATTATAGCAAAATCCCCCCGGTTAGTCAAGCGAAACCAGGGGAAAGATACAATTATTTTACAATTTTTCTTCTGAGGCGGGAAGGTCAAGTGTGCCTGCTGCTCCGCAGGGGAGGGTCAAGGCCCTCCCCGACAGAGAATGTTTTCGAGTTTTTCTCATCAAAGCAGCGCCAGGAGCCACTCCGTCAGCAGCACCGCCGCGCTGCTGCTGACGGCCACCACGATCAGGCTCTTGCCCCGGTAGGCCAGCGCCACTGCCACGATCAGGGCTGCCGCGCCGCTGATGAGGGAGGCCGTGCTGCTTAAGATGGCCGGGAAGGTCATGGCGGTCAGGCAGGCGTAGGGAACGTAGTGCAGAAAGGACCGCAGGAAGCGGCTCTTGATGGGCTTACGGAAAATTGTCAGGGGCAGGACGCGGATAAGATATGTCGTCAGCGCCATGGTGAAAATATACACGTAAATGCTCATGCTGCCGCCTCCTCTTCTTCCGGAATGGGAAACAGGGCCGCGCAGATGGCAGCCGCCGCTACGGTACAGATGACGATGGAAAGGCCGGCGGAGATCTTTTGCAGCAGCGGCACCAGGGTGAACATACTGCTGAAGACCAGCGCCAGGATCACCGTCACCAGCACTTCCTTTTCCTTCTTTGCGGGAGGCACCACGATGGCGATGAACATGCCGTAAAGCATGACGCCCAGGGCTGCCTGGATGGACGAGGGCAGTACGGAGCCTGCCAGGGCGCCGCAGAGGGTGCCGCCTGTCCAGCCGATGATGGGCAGGGTGCCAAGGCCCAGCAGGAAGGGCACGGTGAGGGGTTCTGTCCGGGCCATGGCCAGGGCGAAAATTTCATCGGTATTGAAAAAGGCGATCAGCAGCCGGGGCAGGAAACCGATCCGCTGGCCCATCCGCTGGCTCAGCGCCAGGCTCATCAGAGCATAGCGGCTGTTGATGATCAGCTGGGTCAGGATCATTTCCCACAGGGTGGCCGCCGCCACGATCACCGTCAGTCCCGCGAACTGTCCGGCACTGGTCAGGTTCGTCAGGGAGATCAGGGTGGCTTCCCAGGTGTTCAGGCCCTGGCTCACTGCCATGGCGCCAAAGCCGAAGCTGACGGAAAAATAGCCCATTCCAACGGGCAGGCCCCGGCTGACGCCTGTCCGGTATTCTTTCCAATTCATAATATCATCTCGTTTATTCAGCATAATTTTTGATTATAGCATTGCTGTTCGACAAAATCAACTGCTGAATGCGGAAATATGCGGGTGGAATGGTTCTCTGTCTTTGGTGGGCATTGCAGGGGAGGGGCAAGGCCCTCCCCTGCGGAGAATGTGTTGCGCGTCACAAACAAAAAAGAAGGGCCGGGATGGCCCTTCCTTTTACTTCTTGTGGTAGCGCAGGGAGCATACGTCGTCGCCTTTGGCGATGCATTTGGGCAGGTCCAGCTGGGCGCCGTAGCATTCGCCGATGCCGTGGTCGCCGCACATGGCGATGTCGCAGAGGGTGGCGATCTCTTCGTCGGTGCATCCGGCTTTCTGCCAGGCTTTTACCAGGGGGCAGTAGTGGAAGTCGATGTTCAGCGTATCGTCGGTGCTTTCCAGCACGTCCATTTCAAAGACCAGCTGGGCGGGTTTGGTGAACAGCGTCTTGCGCAGGCCCTTCAGGCTGTCGGTGCCGCCCTTCTTTACCAGACCTTCGCCCTGGGACAGGCCGCAGCGGCGGATGGCGGGATAGCCGAATTCCTTCCAGTCCAGGCCGCGCTTGCCCGCTTCGTCGCACAATAGATACAGCCAGTGGGCGCGGTGCTCCAGCTGGGCGCGGATGGCCTGCAGGAGGCCGTTTTTGTATTTGGGTTCATTTTTGACGATACTCATAGTTATGTTCCTTTCTATGTTCATTCCGGTTGGATTCCCTGATATTCCATCAGTTCCAGAACTTTTTGCCCTTTTTCCGTCAGCGCCATGCTGCCGCGGATGGGATACTGGGCATAGGCGCTCTCGTCAAAGTCCCGAAGGGGCTTGTCAAAATCCAGGGAGATCAGGCCCTTCTTTTCCAGGCACTGCAAAAGCAGGCTCATTGTTTCCCGCTCCCCTTCCTCCAGGTACACCGGGGTCAGGTCGCCCATGGCACGGGCCACCGGCAGAAAGGCATATTGGCCCAGGGTATGCAGAAAAGCGATCTCTTTTTCCGTCAGCACCAGCTCCCGGGCACAGCCGGAGCAGGCAGAACAGTTTCCATTACAGCCCATAATCATCCTCCTTGTTTTCTGCATCATAGCAGATGGGGGCGGAATTGTCAAATTTCGTTTCCGCTGGAACATCCTTGCAAAGCGGAGGTACGCATCCGCCCTACATGGGATGGTGCGATAATCGATATTTTTATTGCATCCGTTCGGGCATTAGGATATACTATATCAAAGCAAACCATACAAAAGGAGTGGAACGTATGTCTTTTGTGAAGATTACGAAGGAAAATTTTGACGAGCTGGTTATCCGCAGCGCCAAGCCTGTACTGCTGGATTTCTGGGCGCCCTGGTGCGGGCCTTGCCGGATGGTGGCGCCTGTGGTGGAGGAAATCGCGGCGGAACGGGAGGATATTCTGGTTGGCAAGGTCAACGTGGATGAGGAAATGGAGCTTGCCATGCAGTTCGGCGTTGCCAGCATCCCCACACTGGTGGTGATGAAGGGCGGCAAGGCCGCGGCAAAGGCCGTGGGTTACCGGCCCAAATCGGACATTTTGAAGCTGCTGGAAAAATAAGGACAGACGAAAAGCCCACCTCGCAGGAGGTGGGCTTCGTGCTTTCTTGGATTATTCCGCGACAGAGATGGCGGTGATGTGGGGGTTGACACCCTCGTACCAGTACAGGTAGCCCTCGACGTTGACAACGTCGCCGACTTCCAGCTCACCGACGGTGGTGTAGACATCGGAATCAGTGCCGGTCAGGTAGACTTCCACGCAGAAGCTGTAGGAAGCGCCGTTGTAGCCCAGGGTGACATAGATGTCGTCGCCGGGCTCGCCGTTCTTATACTCGATGGCTTCCACGGTCATGCCGTTGAAGGCAACAAACTCGTTCTGGTGGTCGATCAGCTCGTCGGTGCCCAGCAGCTCGGTCACGTCCAGAGCCTCGGCAACGTAGGTCTCGCCGTCCTCGACGAACTCGAAGGTGCCGTCCATGACTTCGACTTCACCGGCCCACTCGCCCTTGTAGCCGTTGACCAGGATCTTGGTGCCGGGAACCAGCTTGGCAGCGTCTTCCTCGGTGCAGGCCAGCTCGTACAGGAAGTAAGCGCCGTCCTCGCTCTGGCAGTAGACGGTGATCTTGTTGTCCCACCAGGACTGATGGCCCTGAACGTAGGTCTCGATGCACACAGCGCTGTCCAGATCGGCAGCCATGTACTCCTCGTGGGTCATGACAGCGGCCTCAGCCTCAGCGGCTTCGGTCTCCACAGCCACGGTGGTCTCAACTGCGGCGGTGGTTTCGGGAGCGGCAGTGGTCTCAGCGGGCTGCTCGGTCTTGGCGCAGGCTGCGAAGGCCAGAACCATGGCCAGAGCCAGCAGCATTGCAATAAACTTTTTCATGTTTCGTTTTCTCCTTTTTGACTTAAGAAGGTAATAATGTGCGACGCACAAAATTATTATACTACGATAATTTCAGAAATCAATGTTTTCCCGGCAAATTTTACAATTTCTTCTTTTTCATTTTGTCGGCAATGACATAGATCCCCATGCAGACCCAGCAGACTGCCAGCGCTGCCAGCAGCGCCTTGGATGCCGCTGGAAGCTCCCCAAGGCTCACTTTTCCGGCGGAGGTGCTGATCTGGTCCAGCCGGTACAGGGCGGAAACCTCTTCATAAAGCGAATCCATATAGTCTTCGTCAATGGTCTGGCCCCGGCGGACAGACTTGTTCACGTTTTCGATGAGCTGGCCCGCGGCGTTTCGCAGAGAGGTGGAGCCGTTGAAGACCGGGGTGACAAAGGTATTGTCCATATTGTCCAGCAGCAGCTGGGTGGCTTCGATCTTTACGTTGTAATACAGGTCGTTATTTTCGCCGCTGCGGCGCAAATAATCCTGATACTCCGGGCTTTCCTGGGCCTTGGAGGTGACGGGAGCGTAGCCCTCGGTCTGGGAATAGGCGATCTGGACATCGTTGGTCAGCATATACTGGGCAAAGAGCCAGGAGGCCAGCACTTCCTGGGGGTCTTCCTTATTGAACACGCAGATGGACGGGCCCTGGGAGATCATCTGGGGATTTTCCGTATCGAACTGGGGGATGGTCATGACCTCCGTCTCAAACTGCACCAGCTTGTCCTCCGCAATGTCGATGAGGGGCGCGTCGGAACCCATCCAGGTGGCGCCGGCGGTGGAGTCGATGGCGAAAATACACTGGCCCGCGTTCAGGAAGTTGGCAGGATAGCCCGTCAGCTTAAAGGTATTGAAAGCACCGGTCCCCGCGTGCCCGGCGATGGTATAGAGCAGTTCCTCCGTGGTGTCGTTGAAAATCCTGATCTCGCCCAGGGAGGTGGAATAGCCTGCGTCCCGCTGCTTGAGCATCTGGATCATCATATTGTCTGTGGATTTATAAATGAAGGGGATCAGCACCTTCTGGCCGTTGACCAGATAGTTACCGTTTCCATCCTTGGCCATGGCGGCTTCGGATACCTCCCAGATAAAGTCCCAGGTCAGCACGTCCGGAAGCGCATAGCCCAGCTTCTCCACATAGGTCTTGTTTACATAACAGCATTCCGTAGAGCGCATATAGGGGATGGCGTAATAGTGGCCGTTGAAGGCGCACTCGGAAAGGAACTGGGGGATGATCTCTTCCCGGCTGGGAGAATCGAACCGGATCTCACTGCCGCCCAGGCCGTACTTTTCATCCGCAAACAGGTCGTCCAGCGGAACCACCGTGTCCACGCCCGTCAGGTAGGTGGCGATGTGGTCGGGATAGGTGATGCAGACATTGGGGGTGGTATCCGTGGCGATGTTGGTGATGACATCGTTGTAAATCTTGCCGTAATCGGTATACAGCCGCAGATTGATGGTGATGTTGGGATACAGGGCCTGAAAGCCCGCAATGGCGCTCTTATAAATTTCCACCTGGGTCATGTTGGTGTCGTTCTTGGCCCAGAAGGTGATCTCATAGTTCCGGGAGGTATCAAACTGGTCGGGAATCTCAAAGACCTTCTTCTCCTGGGAGCCGTGGCAGGCCGTCAGGGTCAGGAGCAGGCTCAGCAAAAGCAGAAGCGAAACGCACTTTTTCATCCCTTCATGCCTCCTCTCGAAACGCCCGCCATGATCTTCTTGCGGAAGATCAGGAACAGCACGATCAGCGGTACGGAAATGACCACCACCGCCGCCATCATGGCGGGGATATTCTCCCGTCCGAAGCCGTTTTCCCGAATTTCCTGAATGCCGTTGGACACCAGGAAATAGGCCTGGTCGTCGGTGACCAGCCGGGGCCAGACGTAGGAGTTCCAGCACTCGATGACCTTCAAAATGGTGATGGTGACAATGGTGGGCTTGCAGATGGGGATCATGACCTTCCACAGGTATTTCAGGTCCGAGGTGCCGTCCACCTTTGCCGCATAGTACAGTTCATCGGGAACCTGGGCGAAATTTTCCTTCAGCAGATAGATATAGAACACAGAAGTGACGCTGGGCAGGATCAGGCCCAGGAAGGTATTGCGCAGTCCCGCGTTGGTAATGGTAACGTAATTGGTAATAACCACCAGCTCGCTGGGAATCATCATCAATGACAGAAACAGGGTGAATGCCAGGTCTTTGCCCCGGAAGTCCAGCCGCGCAAAGGCAAACGCCGCCAGGACCGTGACAATGAGCATCAGCGCCGTGGTGATGAGCGTGAACAGGATGGTATTGGTGAAATAACCCGCCAGCGGCACCTGGGTAAAGGCGTCCCCATAGTTTTGCAGCGTGGGAGACAGGGTATACAGCTGGGGGATCCACTCGGAGTTATACGCGCCGTAGCTCTTGACGGAGGTAAGCACCATCCAGTAGAAGGGAAACAGCACCACCACTGCCCAGAGGGTCAGCAGGGCGTAGGTCACGATATTCTGAAGCCGCTTCCGTCTGCGGGCGGCTTTTTCAATTTTTTCATAGTCCATAAGCCACCTCGTTAATAATGGACGTGCTTCTTGCTGACCAGCAGATTGATGCAGGTGATGGTCAGCACGATGGCGAACAGCAATATGGCGGCGGCGGATGCGTAGGAGGGATAGCCGCCGGAATTGCCGTAGAGCATATCGTAAATATAGCCCACGATGGTGTTCATCTCCGCGGCATTCAGGTCGGTGCCGAAGAGGGCCACCGCGTCAGAATAGGCCTTGAACGCGCCGATAAAGCCGGTAATAATGAGGTAAAACAGGGTCGGAGAGATCATGGGCAGGGTGATCTTCGTAAAAACGCGCCATTTGGAGGTGCCGTCCACCTTCGCCGCGTTGTAATAAGTTTGGTCAACGGATGCCAGGGCGCTGGTCAGGATCAGGATCTTAAAAGGCATGACCGTCCACACCGTGTAGAAGCACAGCACGAACATTTTCGCCCAGTAGGGGCCGCCGATGAAATCGATGGGGCCGGCGCCGAACCAGGACAGGATCAGGTTGGCAAAGCCGTCGGTGTAAGGGGTCTGCTTGAACAGGATCATAAACACCAGACCCACCGCCAGGGTATTGGTGACATAGGGCAGAAAATAGACGGTCTGGTACAGATCCCGCAGTTTTTGGATAGAACTCAGGCCCACGGAGATCAGCAGAGCCAGTCCCGTGGAGACAGGCACGGTGATGACCACCAGGATAAAGGTATTTTTCAGAGCCTGAAGGAAATAGGGGTCATGCAGAACGTAGGAATAGTTATAGGCACCGATGCCGAAATAGGTCTGGGAGGCAAAGTTATAGCCCTCTTCAAAGGAATAGAGAAAGACATCGATGAGAGGGTACACCAGAAACGCGCCCAGGAACAGCATCGCCGGCAGCAGATACAGCCAGCCTTTCGCGTTGTTTTTTTCCATAAGTCATCTCCCGGGTCAGCCGAAGTGGATCCGCGCCCCGGTCTCCGGGTCGAACAGGAAGACCTTGTTGGGCTTTAAGTCGAAGCGTACCGCCGGGCCGCTCAGGCCCGCCAGGTTTTCCGCGCCGATGATGGAGCGGATGGAAGGGTTCTGGGAATTTGGATGGGTGGAAACCACGCTGACATCCCGGCCCATGACCTCCACCCGGCTCAAATCGCAGGTGAACCCGCCGTTTTCGGATAAAACAAAGCCCTCGGGACGGATGGCGGCGGTGACGCTTTGGTCCGCCGCGCCGGGGACAGCAAGCACCGCTTCTTCCCCGATATACAGCTTCTCCCCTTTTACCCGGCCGTCAAAGACATTGATGGGCGGGGTGCCCAGGAATTTGGCAACGAACAGGTTCACCGGGGCATCGTAAACGTCCTGAGGCTTGCCGATCTGCTGCACCACGCCCTCCTTCATGACCACAATCAGGTCCGAAATGGACATGGCCTCCTCCTGGTCATGGGTGACGAACACGGTGGTGATGCCGGTCTCCCGCTGGATGCGGCGGATCTCTTCCCGGGTCTGAAGCCGCAGCCGGGCGTCCAGGTTGGAAAGCGGCTCGTCCAGCAGCAGAATCCGGGGCATCTTCACCAGCGCCCGGGCAATGGCAACCCGCTGCTGCTGGCCGCCGGACAGCTCGCTGGGTTTGCGGTCCATGAGGCCGTCGATCTGTACCAGCTTGGCTGCTTCCAGGGCCATATCCGCCATCTGCGCTTTGGTGAGCTTATCCTTGCCCTTCCGGTTTTCCAGGGGGAAGGTGATATTCTGCTTCACCGTCAGGTGGGGATACAGGGCGTAATTCTGGAACACCAGACCCACGCCACGGTTCTCGGCGGGCAGGTCGGTGACATCGTCGTCGCCAAAGAAAATCTTACCGGAAGTGGGCTTTTGCAGGCCCGAAAGCAGGTTCAGCGTGGTGGACTTGCCGCAGCCCGAAGGACCGAGCAGGCCGATGAGCTGGCCGTCGGGGATTTCAAAGGTAAAATCATTCACCGCGATCACATCCCCGCCCTGCTTTTTATTGCGGCTGGGATACTTCTTGGTCAGATTCTGCAAGGTGACTTTCATGGAATCACGTTCCTTTCGCTAACAATACCGCCATTATATTCCATTCCCGACCGTATTTCAAGGCTGTGGAATTCAAAAACAAGCGTTTTTCGGTTTTTCCATTCTCGTGGAATGGTGCTTTTTTCCAATTTTAACGCCCACCGAGGGGGATCGGTGGGCGCTGTTTCTGTTTTCCGGGCGGGCGTTCATACGCTCCCCATTCGGGCCGTTACGTCCTCATATGCAGGGACGCTGGAAATTCCGCCGGGTTTGGTGGTGGACAGGCCCGCACTGGTGCAGGCAAAGGTCACAACTTCCCGGAGTTCCGTCTCGTTCAGAGTCTCCGGGGCTTTGTCCAGCTGAAGCAGTTTCCACACAGCACTGCCGCCAAAGATGTCGCCAGCGCCGGTGGTATCCACGACTTTGATACCACTCAGGGACGGTACATGGCCCTGGGCCGTGGCGTTTTTGAAGAAGCAGCCGTCGGCACCGCAGGTGACGAATACCAGCTTCACGCCAAAGTTATGCAGGATATGTGCGGCACCCTCCTCAACGCCCAGACCGAAGAGGAATTCCACCTCTTCGTCGCTGATTTTCACCACGTCTGCCTGTTTCAGGCCCCAGAGCAGCTGCTCTTTGGCTTCTTCCAGGTCCTTCCACAGGGGCTTGCGGAGGTTGGGATCGTAGGTAATGAGCTTTCCTTTGCCTTTGGCATAGGCTACGGCTTTCTGTGTGGCAGTTCGGGCAGGCTCGTCCGTCAGGGACAGGGTCCCGAAATGGAAAACTTTTGCCTCATCGATGAGGCTCAAATCCAGCTCTTCGAAGGTCAGACAGGTATCCGCGCCGGGCTTCCGGGAGAAGGAAAATTCCCGGTCACCATGTTCGTCGAAGGTGACGAAGGCCAGGGTGGTAAAGATATCCTCGGCGGCGATGAGGCCCCTGGTCTCGATGCCAGCCTTTTGAAGGGTGACCGTGAGCAGCTTGCCGAAGGTATCGGTGCCCACCTTGCCCAGCAGGGCAGTTTTGGCCCCGAATTTCGTCAGCGCCGCCAGGAAGTTGGCAGGGGCTCCACCGGGATGGGCCGCCATGGTGGGATAACCGTCCGTATCCGTGGACAAGCAAGCAAAATCAATGAGCAGTTCGCCCAATGCGACTACATCGATCATAGAATAACCTCACTTTATAGTATTTCTGTAACGATTCCCCCATCATCTGTAGGTGAGGGATTCATCCCTCCCTAAACCGTTTGTCTTTTGAGGAACCAAACCTATTGCGCCGATTTTTCCCATTCCCGTCCATAACGTTAAGGGAGGGTCAAGACCCTCCCCTACGGTTGGTGGGGGACTGTTACTTGGCCTTCGGATATTCGGTGCAGAGCAGCCGGTAGGGAGGTTCATCCTCCTCGATGGCGGGGAAGCGGCCCATGGGGGGATTAAAGCGGTTATCGTTGGCGTCGTCGTTGCACTGGGAAACTTCACCCAGCAGGACGGGGCCGGTACCGGGCTCTACCTCGAAGTCATGGTACAGATACTGCTGGATGAAAATGCTTTCACCGGGAGTCAGGCGGATCTGGGTTCCTGCGGGAACGGTGTAGGTACGGCCGTCGGTGTGGACGGTAACGTCGGATTCGTAGTCAATGGATTCGTCAGGATTGGAATTATACACCCGGATCAGCACGTTGCCGCCGCCCCGGTTGATGATATCCTCGGTCTTGTACCAGTGGAAATGGTTGGGAGAATACTGACCCTCCTTCAGGTACAGCAGCTTCTCGGCGTAGACCTTGGGATACTTGTCCGGCATGGTCTGAGAGCCGTTGCGGATGGTGATGAGGGAGAAGCCCATCTTGTCAAAGTCACCCATGCCGTAGTCGGTGATATCCCAGCCCAGGCAGCAGTCCCGGACTTCGTCGTATTCATGGCCCTTCTCCTGCCACTGTTCCGGGGTAAAGTGGCAGAAAGGAGGCAGGTAGCAGCGGTATGTTTCGCACGTGGCCTCCAGCTCTTTCAGCGCTTTGTTGATCTGAGAACGTTTCATGGGAAATGGCTCCTTGTATTATAGAGTAGTAGTTTTTAGTGCCCCTCTCCAAGGGCATGTGCTACACTGTAAGGGATGCTGTGGATTGGTTCATTAGCTCCTACCGCATGACGGTTCACGAAAGGCTCCAACCACAGTCCTTTACAGTA
>JAXJGV010000076.1:0-49236 GCA_036300205.1 Oscillospiraceae bacterium | reverse complement strand
TACTTGCGAAGTTCTTCACCGACTGTTATACTGTTTTCCATAAGGCACACCTTTTTGGTCTTTGTGGTTGGTGGTTCTTCCTCATTGTACCATATTAGGTGTGTCTTTTGTTTATTTTTCAGATTTGCTCATTTAGAGTTAATAATGATATAGAAGACTATTATGAACTAATTGGCGATATGATTTCTGACTTGAGTTTCAATTTATTGCAACATCCTGATATGTTTACGAATGAAGAGAAAATGCGGTACGCAGAATTCATTGAAGAATAAACGGTATCTAACAGGACACAAGAGGGTAAGACTATGGATTGGGAACAGCGTTGTAAAGAACTGCAACAGCGGATAGAAGAACTTGAAAAGGAAAACCGAGAGCTTCGCCGCAAATTGGGATATCCCGAACTGGTTCAGTCTGTGGTGACGGAAGCCTTCAAGACTGAAGTAATGCAAGAACCGGCTGTTGGAGCCAATGTGCATATGAGAAGCACCCCGGAGGAAAAAATCCGACTTTTCCGCAGTTTGTTTCGTGGTCGGAAGGATGTGTTTGCCCGGCGGTGGTACAGCGTTCAAAAAGGAAAAGGTGGATATGCACCGGTATGCGCCAACGAGTGGAGATATGGTGTTTGTATCAAGCCTAAAGGTAAATGTTCCAAGTGTGAAAACCGGGTGCTGGTACCGTTGGATGATGCTATAATCTATAACCATTTGAGTGGCAAGGACGCAAATGGTCAGGATGTGATTGGCCTGTATCCACTCTTGGCAGATGATACCTGCTATTTCCTTGCCATTGATTTTGATGATGGTGCATGGCAGGAAAATGTAACTGCGGTTCGGAGTGTATGCGGCGAATGGGGAATCCCTTGCGGAGTTGAACGTTCCCGCAGCGGTGAAGGTGCGCATCTATGGGTATTCTTTGAAGATGCAATACCCTGTGCAACAGCAAGAAAATTGGGCAGTGCATTACTAACGGCAGCAATAGAACGGGAGGGAAAGTTGAAGCTGGATGCTTATGACCGGATGTTCCCCTGTCAGGATACCCTTCCAAATGGTGGCTTTGGAAACTTGATTGCTTTGCCACTTCAGGGACAGGCCCGGAAGAAGGGCAACAGTCTTTTTGTGGATGAAATGTTCCGGCCTTTCCCTGATCAGTGGGCATATCTTTCTACCATGCGAAAGCTGGGAACAGAAGATGTAGATGCACTTATCAAGGTACATAGCCATGGCGATGCACTTGGCAATTTGTGCGTGGTGGAATCTACATCCAAACCTTGGGAGAGACAGAAAAAGGTTACCCTGTCTGCATTGGATTTCTATGGTGTGCAGCATATTGTCCGGGCAAATATGATCTATATCCCTGCAAACGGTTTTGCACCAAGAGTTAGGAATCAACTGCTGCGACTGGCGGCATTCCGAAATCCTGACTTCTATAAATCTCAAGCTATGCGGCTTCCTATTTATGATAAGCCACGAATTATCTGTGCCGCGGAGGAGCGGGATGGTTATCTGGCACTTCCCCGGTGCTGTGAACCGGATTTGACCGAATTGTTGGAAACGGCAGGTGCTTCCTATGAGATTGAAGATAAGACATTCACTGGCAACGAAATCCGGGTGGGGTTCAAAGGCGAACTGCGACCGGAGCAGATTCCAGCAGCAGAGGCACTCCTGGCACATGACAACGGTGTACTTTCCGCAACAACTGCCTTTGGCAAAACGGTAATTGCATCTTATTTAATCAGCCAGAGAAAAGTAAATACACTGGTTTTGGTACACACCCAGGCACTTCTGAACCAATGGAAGAAAGCATTATCGGAGTTTCTGGAAATCAATGAAACATTGCCTGAGTTTCCCAAGAAGCGGGGACGCAAAAAGGAAAGGTCCCTGATCGGACAACTGGGCGGGGCTAAGAACAATCTTTCCGGCTTTGTGGATATCGCGATTATGCAGTCCCTGATTTCCAAGGATGAGGTACGGGAGTTGGTAAAAGATTATGGCCTGGTGATTGTGGATGAGTGTCATCACGTATCTGCGGTCAGCTTTGAGCAGGTACTGAAAGAGGTCAATGCAAAATATGTCTACGGCCTAACAGCAACACCAGCCAGACAGGATGGACATCAGCCGATTATTCATATGCAGTGTGGTCCGATTCGTTATCAGGTGGATGCAAAGCAACAGGCAGAAAAACGCCCTTTTGACCATGCAGTAATACCAAAGTTTACATCCTTTGCACAGCCTTTGACGGATGAAACTCCGTGGAAAATTACAGATGCTTATGCTGCTATGCAGATAAATGAGGAGCGTAACAACAAGATTGTGGTAGATGTTCTGACTGCCGTGACAGAAGGTAGAACCCCGATTGTTCTGACGGAACGGTACGATCATGCAAAGCTGCTTGCCGAAATCCTTGGGGAGAAATCGAGAAATGTGGTGCTGCTTTCGGGTAAGGGTACCGCAAAAGAGAAACGGGAAATTCTGCAAGGATTGTCACAGATTCCGGCGGATGAACCGCTGATTCTGGTGGCAACAGGCAGATATGTGGGCGAAGGTTTCGACTTGCCGCGGCTGGATACATTGTTCTTGGCGATGCCTGTGTCCTGGAAAGGAACATTGGCCCAGTATGCTGGTCGTTTGCACAGAAATTATGAAGGTAAACAGGAAGTGCTGATCTACGACTATGTGGATATCCGGGTTCCTATGTTGGAACGGATGTACCATAAGCGATTATCCGGGTATGCCGCCATTGGCTATACGATCAGAGGTGACAGGACAGCTCCTATGGCTGAAAACAGAATATTCACTCAGGAAGAATATTGGGATACCTTTTCGATGGACATTGCCAATGCGCAAAAGGATATCTTGATTACAAGCCCTTACCTGTATATTGCGCAGGTGAAACGGTTCCTGAAGCTGATTCCAGAGAAAACTCATGTAACCGTCGTAACAGGAGATGAACCCAGCTTCAATCGGGAAGCGTGGGAGAAAGTGTCTAATGCAGTTAAGCTATTGGAGGATGCCGGTGCAAGAGTTATTCTGCAGCCAAAGGTTTATCAGCGATATGCGGTTATCGACAAAAGTACCTTGTGGTATGGCGGAATTAATTTCCTGGGAATTGAAAAGGCTGCCCATGGCGCAATGCGGCTATGCAGTACAGAATTGGCTAGCGAGTTGATGTCGTACATGAACACCCAAACTAAATATGAGCAGTTGGAAATGTATTAGTCAATATACCATCATTGAGAAATTAGCCGAACAGTTCGGCTAATTTCTCCTGCCCCCGGAACAAAGAAAAATTCGCCGAAAATTTCGGCGAATTTTCTGCACCTGCTGTGAGTTAGTTTTGGGGATGGGGGGAACATAGCTTTCCAAAAGTTTTCCCTTATTTTTTCCCTTTAGCGGTTTTCTAAGTATGTGCCATATGGTACATACAGTACATTTTGGAAACTGATCTGAACTTAATGATACCAAATGCGGTGGTTTGGTAATCAATGGACAGAGTTAAGCAAATTCGAATCCCTCATCCTCTGCCAAAAACAGCCAACCACATCTGTGGCTGGCTGTTTTTTATTGATATTTGGAAACGCCCTGTCCTGGGCAAGGCATATTGCATGAGCGTATAACGCACAAAGAAGGGAAGGTGCGGAATTTTCCGCGCCTTCCCTTTAAATATAGGCTTATCCTTCCTTCAGCAGCGGCGCCATGTCCTTCAGCTCCATCCAGATGGTCAGCGCGTACTGCTTGCCGCCCAGCTCCGTGTGGTGGATCTGGTCTGCCAGGTACTGGGTGTGATCCTGATCGATCATGCTGGCGCTGCCGGCATCGATGACCCGCACGCCCATGTATTCCGCTACGGCCATTGCCATCTCCGCGTAATCCCGCTGACGCAGGCCCAGACCGTTGGTCTGCTGGCGCTCGCAGTTGTCGCCGCTGTTCTGGCCTGTGGGATCGGTGATAAACACCACCGCCGCGTTGGGGGCATTTGCCTGAATGCAGCGGAAGATCTGGTAGCAGGCACCGGCAAAGGTACCGGCCTCATTGCCGCCGTTGTTCCACTGCTCGGAGGTGTACAGATAGGGGGTGGTATCGCCGACTGTGCCCAGAGGGATATTCCCGAACCAGTCGTTGACGCCGAATTCCACGGTCACCAGGTCCGCCGAAGGCAGAGCCTCCGCGTTCTGGGCAGAGTACAGCACCTGCCCAACGGCAGTGCCGCCGGGAACGCCGTAGTTGGTCACTTCCAACCCGCTGCGCTGAGCCAGGGGCTGGACGTATTTTCCCTGCTCCTCAGAGGTGAGAGAGGTGCCCAGAGCCACCCACTTTTTGCCGTACCAGGGATTCGCGGTATCCACGCCGCCGCCCTCTACCGTCTGGCCGCAGAGCGTGCACTTGTCGGGGTCCAGGCTGTACGGGTCAAAGACATGGTCACCCAGATCGGTGGCCGTTTCCTTGGACGCACCGCAGAGGGTGCAGGTGTAAGTAATGGTACCGGGGGTCTGGCAGGTGGCTTCCTGAACGGAAGTTTCCACAAAGTCGTGGTCTGCCGCAGGCGTTTCCGCGGTAAAGGTAAGGCCGCAGGATTTGCAGGTGTAGGCGGCGACACCGGCGGCCTGGCAGGTGGCTTTTGCAGTGACGGAGGCGCTGAACTGGTGGTCACACTGCTTGGCACAGCTGGTCAAAGCACCGCAGACACACAAAGCAAGGAACAGGGTCAGAAATTTTCGCATTGTTTATCAACCTCTTTTGTCTCCGGATTTTCCTCCGGATCGTCTTCGATATATTCCATAATGTCGCTGACCTGACAGTGCAGGATCTTGCAGAACATTTCAATGGTGTGGGTGCTGACGCTTTCATTGCGCTTCAGGCGGGTGATCTGCCCGGGGCTGATGCGGTATTTTTTGATCAGGGTGTACTGTGAGACGCCTTTTTCTTTCATAACTTTCCACAGATTATTGTAGGAAATCATAACATCCACGCCTCACTTTCTCCTTGAATGGTAACCGAATACCGCCCAGAATGATATTAACCAATATCGGTTAATCACAAAAAGACAGGACGCGTTCTGCGCCCTGTCTCGGGGGTGGTTCTTATTGCGGTGTCAGCAGCATTCCCAGAATTTTGTCGTCTGTGAAGGCCGGGTGGGCATAGGCGGCGTCCAGAAGGGCGTCCATGTTGTCCGCGTCGTTCTCGATCTCCTTGGAGAACAGCTGTGCCGTGGAGAGCAGATTCCCGCCCAGCTGCCTTACCAGCAGGCAGGCGATCATAATGAATTTTACCCGGCTGTACAGGTCGTAATCCGATACCGCCTGAAGCCAGTAGCGCTGGACCAGATACCGGGCCAGGGCGCGGTAACGGTCGTCCCACCGGGAAGGGGCGGAGGCGCGGAGCAGGGCTTTCCATTGGGGAGTCAGCAGTTCCAGTTCCAGAAAGAAGTCCAGCATTTCCTGAGGATCCCCGGGTTTTGCCAGATTTCGGATTTCCTCCAGTGCGGCATCCGGGTCAAAGGGCGTTTCGGCACTGCCGTCCAGCTCGGACTGGGCCTGATAGCCGTAGAGCAGCCCCAGAGCCAAAGACTGCCCCACCGAACGGGAGCCGTCGGACAGAAGGGCCAGCATTTTTCCGCGGGTGGCTTTCAAAACGGCCATAGCCTCCGGGTCATATTCCGGTTCCCCGCCGCCGCTGGCTTCTTCTGCCATTGGCGCGGCGGGGGCAGCGTTGAGAATGAATTTCGCCGCCTCCGGACAGCTCAGTTCCAGTCCCAGCTCCACGAAATCGCCGTAATCATGGGTCAGCCGGGGAAATTCCCGGCAGGTTTTGCAAAGGGCCTGTTCCCCCAGTTCTGCCTGGATGCGGCACAGGCCGTCGGCGCGCCACATGGGGCAGCGTCCGCCGATGATGGTCATAACGGTCTCGCCGTCCTCCGTGCGCAGCACTTCCCGCAGCCGGTCACCCAGTTCCCCGGGGAGGGCGCGGTAATAGGCGGCGGCATCCGCGTCCACCTGAACGTCCCATTCCTTGCAGCAGCTGTCGGGACAGAGGGCGGCGATACAGCGGAACCGGTCAAAGTAATCGGGTTTGTAAATCTTCATAAAATCTCCTGAATGGTAAGAAAAAGAGCGCATACGCCGGTATGCGCTCCAAAAAGATCATTTATTGGGCCGAATGGTGTTCATAATGGAGGCGGCATCCTGCAGAGCCTGCTTGCTGCTGCTGACGGCCATCTGCAGCTGGGTCAGCTGGGTCATCACGTGGTCGGCCATCTCGGTGATATCGGAAGCGATGCCGTCCACCTTGGCAGTGGCCTGGGTGAGAACGCCGTTGGCCTGGAAGTACACCAGCTCTGCCCGCTCTTTAGCTTCCCGCTCGATGCGCTCAGCCCGGCGGTAGGCTTCCAGCTCGTCGGATGCGCTGGGGGAGAGGGCCTCCTCCTGGACCACCACTTCGCCGGTTTCTTCCGCCTGCTGTTCCAGCTCGGCACAGCGGGCCTGGGCCTCTTCCAGTTGAGCGGTCAGTTCGGCGCACTGGGCCTGCAAAGATTCGATCAAAGCCTGCTGATCTTCACTGGGCCGCTGGTCCAGCTGGGCCCGCAGCTCCTGGTTCTCAGCGGTAAGCTGGTTGACCTGATTGGTGTGCTTGGCGTTGATATATTCCAGATAATGGACCACATCCTCCCGGTTGAAACCGTTGAATGCGGAGCGGAAATTCTGAGGTGAAGCCATGGTAGATCCTCCTTCGGAAGCGCAAAAGTAGACTTATTTTCTGGATTATACCACAGGAACCCAAGGAAAACAACCACTTTCGTGCCAAAGCCTTTGGTTTCGGGAAAAAATATTTTCGCTGTCCCCCTTTACAAAGGGGGAAAAGACTGCTATAATAGCCAAGTTAAAAGCAAATGCGCCGGTGGCTCAATGGATAGAGCATCGGATTCCGGTTCCGAGGGTTGGGGGTTCGAGTCCCTTCCGGCGTACCATTAAACGGGTCATCCCTTATGGGATGACCCGTTTAATTTTATGTTGAAGGGACTCGAACCATTTAAATGCAAAAGTCCGGTGGACTTTTGCTCGCCGGGTAGGGCCCCGGCGACACCTTACAAATTATTTCCAAACGGAAATAATTTGGCACCGAGTCCCTTCCGGCGTACCCAAAAATGCAGATACCCATTTGGGGTATCTGCATTTTTTAATACCCGGAGGGACTCGAAAGGACGGCCCGACCAAAGGGAGGGTAAAAAAGTGTCCGGTGGGCACTTTTTAGTCCGTGGGAGAGTCCCTCAAATTCAAGACGCATCCGGTACGGATGTGGATTGAATTTGAATGTGTCGGATACCGAAGAAGTCCCATAAGAACATTCGCGCCATGTCATGCGCCCGCAAGGCACATGGGCACCGAGTCCCTTCCGGCGTGTTCCGGATTTGCAAAAACTCCTTTCCTGCTCCCTCAGCCGGGTCCCGGACAAGAAAACCTGCCCGCAGTTATTTCTTCTTTTTCTTCGGCTCCGGCAGTTCCGGATACATCGCTTCAAAAAGCTGCTTCAAAAATTCCCGGTCGTCCACATTTTCCACCACCAGCATGTCCTTGGCGCCGGGGTAGGGCGGTTCCCGGCGGGCGTCCGGCATCAGGGCTTCGCTGCTGGGCACGATCTTCACCAGAAACCGGTCATCGCATACATAGGCGGCGATCTTTCCGAAAATGTAGATCATGTACTCGCCCATCATGGCACGGTGGGTGATCCCGTCCATCAGGGAAAGCTGATCCAGGATAAAATTCAGGTATTCTTTGCTCGATGCCATACCCATCCTCCTTGGCTGTTTTCCTTATCTTACCACGGCGGCGGGAGGTATGCAATCCTTTCGCCTGCCATCCAATTGCGCATCGACAAAAAGTGGTTGCATTTTCCTGCGGCCTTTGGTATAATACCTTCACGCAATGCAGGATTCGTATATCGGTAATACAACGGCTTCCCAAGCCGTGAAGGCGGGTTCGACTCCCGTATCCTGCTCCAAACGAAAAGACACCCCGACCGGGGTGTCTTTTCGTTTTAGACGAAGTTCCAGGGAGTCGAACCCATAAAATGCGGCAGCCGGATTTTCAGCATCGCCGCGCTGGCCGCCCTCCCTGAGAAATCGGAAAAGGAAACAGACTGCATTTTCTGGAAAAAGCGGTTTACAGTTTGAACCCTAAATGGTATCCTGAGTAAGGAAGATTGGCCCGGCAGTCGCCTCCGGTCCGCTGATCACGACCATCAACGACCTTGTGGCTGTGATCGCATATTACGGTCTTGCCTGGCTGCTGCTGATCCAGGTAATGCATCTGGCATAGTGTCAGGACTCCTGTACGGGCAAATGCCCATACAGGAGTCCTTTTTTAAATTTCCTTGATAAACCGCCCACCGGTTGGCCATAAAAAAGCTGTGCGTGGTCTAATTCAATTCAAAAAGGACGCTTTCATAATCTTTTACATAATACCGGATGTTTTTCCGCCCTTTTTGCACAATGGTATGGCCTTCTTCTTCCAGCTTTTCTTTCTGCGCTTCCATGCCGCCCGGATATTTTTCGTTTAGTTCGCCGTTCGCTTTCAGTGTCCGCCAATAAGGGGTTTTATCCCCGGAGCGCTGGAAACTGGCCCATGCGGCAATGGATACGAAAATTCCCGCGGTGATAGGCTCTGTAAAATCTGCGCCGTTCGCTTTCGCAAAATAGTCGCGGATCCCGCCCACCGTAATGACCTTGCCATAGGGTACTTTTTTCATCACGTTGTCGTAGTCCATTGGCGGCGCGAAATACATTCGGTCTCCGCCATATTTCGCAATGCTTTTCGGGTCTGTGATCGTCTGAAATTTCGGCATATCCTTGCTGTCGTGTAACATCGCGTTGAAATCTTTTTTGTCTTCATTCGCCATATCGGTCACCTCCGGGGTTCAGTATATAGAATTTTGCGGCGCTATGCAATGAGACGGTTTGAAAAAAACAGGCTTCATTTAAAACTTTCTGGCGGCGAAGGGCTTGCCAAAGCCGCATTTTGTCAGTCCAGCGAAAATCTTGCCATGCTGGGCGGCAGACCCCGGCCGCTGACGTAGGTCACCCGGTTTGACACATACTGAAATCCGCCGTCAGCCAGAGGCCGCAGGGTCAGCGCGTGGATGAACAGCCGGTCAGTCTTCAGCTCCGGAGAGTATACCTGCACCGTCAGAGTCAAAGTGCCGTCGCTGTTTTCGGTCCAGTCCGTGACCTTCGGTTCGCACATGGGATATTTCCAGGTGGTCAGATCATTGCCGTGGATGGGCCGCCAGGGATAGGCGCCGGTTTCCGGGTCATACTGGCTCAGTTCCCGAAATTCTTCCAGAGAGATTTGAAAATAGGGAAGAACAGCGCTTTCAAAAACGTCCGCCGGGATCATAGCGCGGGTGGGGGAGGACTGGGTAAGATAAGGCTCCCAGTCCAGGGCATTTCCTGTACGGACCGTGTAAAGGGATTCCAGAAGGTCATTGAAGGAAAGACTGCCCCAATCCTGTTCCTGCCAGTTGGTCAGGAACAGGTTCACCATCTGATACCCAATGGGAAGAATGTATTTCCGGTTCAGGTCATAAGCCTCCCGGTCGGCAGGCTTCAGCCGAAGCTGACTGTAGTCAATGTAGTGCGGATCTCCGGCGGGGTAGACCCGGTAGTAAAAAATGTCCCAGTCCGCCAGCTCCATGTCATAGATGGGAAGAACCGTGCATTCCCGAACACTGGGTTCCCCTTCGCGGGACAAGTCCACTTCCGTCAGAAAGAACAGGTCTTTTTCCCCGTTCCGAAGGAACAGCAGATGATGGAAGCCAGTATCTCCGCTGACACGCAATACGCTCTGACTGGCATCCTTTCCGGCAGAAACGGCATCCCAGAATGCGTACAGTCCGTCGGAATTGGCAAGATATTTGGGATAGACTTCGTCGGTGTCCAGGGTGGCAAACCCGGCCTGGATCAGGGCTTCTTCCATGGCATCCACCTCCGGGGAGCTTTCTGCCAAGACCTGCGCGGCCTGAAGGATCTCGTTTTGCACCCTGCGCCGCAGGGATGCCGGCAATTCCTCGGGAGGCTCCCAGCCGGGAAGGCTGTTCCGGCTCAGAATGAGCAGCGTGCCCAGCAGGCACAGCACAGCGGGGAACAACAAAATCCTGCACCACTTCTTCATAACGGTTCCCTCCTTTTCTGCGTATTTTACCGCAAAGCGGGAGCAAATGCAAGCGCCGCCGCCCCAGCCGGGACGGCGGCGTTCCTTATCGTTTTTACACAGTGCAGACCGGAGACGCAAGGGAGGGGCGGCCATTATTTTATGCGGCTTCCTTCATCCGCTGTTTGACCACGTTGGCGATGCGGGCGATGAATTCGCCGTTAGTGGGCTTGCCCTTTTCCATGCTGACGGTGTTTCCGAAATAGCGGTTCAGCACATCCAGATCGCCCCGGGTCCAGGTCACTTCGATGAGGTGCCGAATGGCCCGCTCCACCCGGGAGGCGGTGGTGTCGAAATGGGCCGCCAGCTGGGGGTAGAGGCCGAAGGTGATGTTGTTGATGTACGTCCGGTCCTCCACCACCAGCAAAACGGCCTCCACCACATACGGATGGCCCAGCAGATGGTCCGGGGCGCCCAGCTCCAGCAGGATCTGCCGGATCAGGTACTCCGGATCGGTGCCGGCACGCTGTCTGACCTCCAGCAGACGGCGTACTTCCTCCCGCACCAGGGCGCGGTCACTTTCGCTCTCCGCGGCGCACAGCCGCATCAGGGCATCTACCTGTTTTTCCAAAATACGCATATATGGTTCCTCCTTATATGAATTGCGGTGTTGATTGTGTCCGTTTTGTTGGACGGAATTTGTGGTAGACTTTTGCAAAGAAGATCGAAGCGGCGTGGGGCGGGCCGGTTTATGGAATCTGCCCTACAGTTGACCGGAATCTCCTTCAAAAGTGTACAAAAGTCGACACTTTTTGTTGACTTGAGTAATCAAATGTGATATGATGGTGATGTAAAGAAACAGAAATCAATTGCAAATGATTACTTAAGTAACTTTCTTAACTGCATTATAATGCTACTTTCGTCATCTGTCAATACCAAATTCGACTACTAAAGTAATCTTCTGCGAATTGCACAAATGGTTAGGGGGAGCTTTTGTGTTTT
The DNA here is from genome assembly GCA_036300205.1 of Oscillospiraceae bacterium. GTDB lineage: Bacteria > Bacillota > Clostridia > Oscillospirales > Oscillospiraceae > Faecousia. The sequence continues at coordinate 38,096 of JAXJGV010000076.1, read as the reverse complement.
TTAACAGATTTAAAGCATTGTGTGACGAACGGCAGATCAGCGTTTACCGTGCCTGCACGGATATCGGTCTGAACCGTTCCGCCGTAGCCAAGTGGAAGTCCGGCGGCAAGCCCAACGGCTCCACCGCGGCCAAGCTGGCGGAATATTTCGGTGTCACGACGGATTACTTGCTGGGCCAGACCGACGAAAAAGCGCCTGCGGACAGCAAGCGCGCAGTCAATGACGAGGATATCAAGTTTGCCCTCTTCGGCGGCGACGGGGAGATCACCGACGCCATGTACGACGAGGTGAAGAAGTTTGCTGCCTTCATCAAACAGCGGGAGGCAGAGAAGAAGGAGTAGCCATGGAGATCCAGAGCCTCTATGATCTTGCGAAACAACAGAATATAGAGGTCTGCCCCTATCCGCTGCCGGAGACCGGCTCCATGTCCGTCATGTCCGAGAACGGGAACTGCTTCATCGGCATGGACGCGTCCGTCCGGGACGGCGGCGTCCGGGAGCGGGTGCACCTGAGCCATGAGATCGGCCACTGCGTCACCGGCAGCTTTTACAACATTTACGCCGCCATCGACAGCCGCCAGCGCCATGAGAACCGGGCCAACAAATGGGCCATCCAGGCCCTGATCCCGGTGGACGACCTGGACGACGCCATTGCCGACGGCTGCACCGAGGTCTGGGAGCTGGCAGAACGGTTCCAGGTGACGGAGGATTTCGTTCGAAAGGCTGTGTGCTACTATGTCCACGGCAACCTGGCGGCGGAACTATACTTTTAAAGAAAAAGGACAGACAGAAAGGAAGCCCATTATGGATAAGATCGCAATTCTGATCCCCTGCTATAACGAGGCGGCGACCATTGAGAAGGTGGTCACCGACATGAAAAACGCGGTGCCCGAAGCCACGGTTTATGTGTACGACAACAATTCCACCGACGGCACCGCCGCCATCGCCGCCCGGGCCGGGGCAGTGGTGCGCCGGGAGTACGCCCAGGGCAAGGGCAACGTCATCCGCCGGATGTTCCGGGAGATCGACGCGGAGTGCTACCTGATGACCGACGGCGACGACACCTATCCCGCCGAGTACGCCGCGGAAATGTGCCGCTGCGTGCTGGAAGAGCAGGTGGATATGGTCATCGGCGACCGGCTTTCCTCCACCTACTTCACGGAAAATAAGCGGCCCTTCCACAACCTGGGCAATACCTTGGTGCGCTCTGCCATCAACCTGATGTTCCACACGGACATCAAGGATGTTATGACGGGCTACCGGGCCTTCAGCTACCAGTTCGTCAAGACCTTCCCTGTGCTGTCCAAGGGCTTTGAGATCGAAACGGAAATGACCATCCATACCGTAGACAAGAACATGCTGCACAAGAACGTAATCATCCAGTACCGGGACCGTCCGGAGGGCTCCGAGTCCAAGCTGAATACCTATTCCGACGGCTTGAAGGTGCTGCTGACCATTGCCCGGCTGTTCAAAAATTACCGGCCCCTGGGCTTTTTCTCCCTGCTGGCCCTGGTGCTGGTGCTGCTGGCGGCGGTGTTCTTTGTGCCGGTTTTCCTGGCGTTCCTGGAGACCGGCGTGGTGGATAAATTCCCCACCCTCATCGTCTGCGGCTTTGTGGCCATCGCGGCGCTGATCAGCTTCTTCTCCGGCATGGTGCTGGACACCATCAAGCAGAAGAACCGCCAGGACTTCGAAATGAACCTGCACCGCACCAGCGACCAGTTCAAGCGGCTCAAAAATCCGGAAAATCGGTGATTTTACGAAAACAGAGGTCTGCCCCAAAGCAGACCTCTGTTTTTTGCGGAGTTGGCGCCAAAAAACGCAAAAAAAGGATTGCAAAAAGCAAAACACTATGATATAATACATCAAGTTTCCGGCCGAATATGATCCGCTAGCTCAGTCGGTAGAGCAACTGCCTTTTAAGCAGTGGGTCCGGGGTTCGAATCCCCGGCGGGTCACCAAAAAAGCAGATGCCCATTGGGGTATCTGCTTTTTTGCAGTTTTGGATCATCAAAAACAATTCATGCCCCGGCGGTTTCTCCGCCGGGGCGCATTTGTCAGGTTTCTTCTTTTTCCGGAACGCGGTAAAGGGATACGGGCAGAATCAGGGGAAGCGTGGTGAAAACAGAGTAAGCATACCGGAACTCAAAGGCGACAGGGGTTGCCACCAGCAGTGTCAGGATCACCATCAAAATCGGCAGTCCCAGCATACATTCCGGGCGTTTCTGAAGCAGACAGCAGACCAACAGGAACGCCAGCACCCATACATGGAAGCCGATGCTGTAGCAGATCTCCAGAACCGGGGTGGTCTCCAGACTGTAGAAAATATCGCAGAACCATTGGCCGAAAGCGCTGTCCTGCATGGTTTTGTGCAGTCCCAGCTCGTTGGTGAACATGTTGTGGTTGGGATTGGCGGTGACGCCGTAATAATACCCGCCGTTCCAGTAGCCCTTGGTCTGGTCGATCCAGGCTTTGAGGTATTCCCCGGGATATTCCAGGCCCAGACGGCCCCAGAGTTTCAGGTATTCGAACAGGTTCTCTTTCAGATGGCTGCTGCCCTTGGAGCGGATCTCATCCTTCATGGGGTCGGAGAGGTAGGACAGGTACAGCTCAGGGATCTCGTCGATGTCCACCACGGCGTCGATCATCTCCGCGTCCCGGCCGGACAGCTCACAGCCGTCATACACCACCCGGGCCACCTGCTGGATGGGGATGGACAGGGATTCCACGATATCCGGCTGGGGAATATTCAAGGCGGAGAGAACAGGGCTTTTCATGGCCCAGCTGACCAGAAGGGCCATGGCCCAGAGAAGCAGAGCTTTTTTGTGCTTCTTTTTCAGGAACAGGAAGCACAGCGCAAAGGCCGCCAGGGAAGCCAGCCAGCCGTTGGAACGCCAGATGCCCATGCAGATGCCGCCCAGGGCGAACAGGATGTAATTCAGGCCGGGCTTCCGGCCAAGGCGCTTCAGGATCCGGTAAAAGGACGTGACGAAGATCAGGCAGGCGGCGCTGAAGACCACGTCCTTCCACATATTGATGCTGTAGTTGATGTTGTAAGGGGAGAGGGCGTAAACCGCGAAGGCGCACAGGAGCCACTTTTTGGGGATCCCGGCCTGGTAAAGGGTGACGATGGCGTAGGAGAAGCAGGAGGCCAGGAACAGAATCTGCCAGACGCTGTACACAGCCACGGCATCGTTGAGGTTGCCGAACAGGGCCATGCCCAGGTCCACCCAGAACTCAATGACCACGGTGTGCCAGTAAGGATGCCAGTTGTGGTATTCCCCGGAAATGGTCTGCCGCAGCTGCCACAGGGAATCCGGGGTGATGTTTCCCGGATACTCCACGAAAAACAGGTAGCACAGGTCAAGGATCACAATGGGCAGAAAAACCCGGAAGAAGACGGCGGCGGGCCGGGTCTTGCTGCGGTCTTCAGTGTCCGCCGGTTCCAGCGGGAACCGGGTGCAGCCGTAAAGCAGGATGTTCCACCCCAGAGACAGGCCGCCCAGGAACATGAGCAGGGAAGTGACCCAGGCCCCCCAGAACAGCTGGTGATTTGCCAGAACCGCGCTGAGGGAAAACACGGCGGAAAACAGCGCCATGACCACAGCCCGCCAGCCGGATACGGAAGACTGGTTGACATAATTTTTTCTGAGACAGCAGAGCCCGATGAGTCCCGTGAGAATGTACACGATGACATAGGAATCGCTGTGAGCCAGATTGGAGATCCAGAAGAAATAGAGCGCCAGCTGCAGAAAATAGCCGTGTCTGGCGGTGAATTTTGTCTTTAAATGCATAGTGCGTGATCCTTTCGATCGATGGAAACCTGCCATTTTATAACATGCTGATGTACAGTAGGGGAGGGTCTTGACCCTCCCTAAAGGCAGCAATATTTGCCAGGCTGGTTTTACGAGGCGTTTGCCGGCTTTATGATACGTCGTTCTGTATTTGTAGGTTGAGGGAGGGTCAAGACCCTCCCCTACGGGATGGGCTGCGGCGGGGGTTTGCAAAGTGTGTGGAATCGATAAATATGGATTATTATATATGCGGCGGGACGGCGCTGTCAAGCGATGGGGCAAAATAAAGCAGAGAGCCGGGCGGATGCCTGACTCTCTGTGATCTTTATTTTACGCGGCCTGGGGCCGGCAGAAAAAGTGGCTGGGATGGCCGGATTCGAACCGACGGATGTCAGAGTCAAAGTCTGATGCCTTACCGCTTGGCGACATCCCAATATGGAGCGGCGCCCAAGTGGACACTAAATTATTATAACATGGAGATGGACGTTTGACAATCCCCTTTTTGAATTTTATGGGAGGGGCAAAGCCTCTCCCACAACAAAAACCGGATCAAAGATCAACGCCCAGGAACTTCTTTGCCAGCACGCCCACCACGAAGGACAGCACGGCGACGCCGATGCTGATGAGGGCCATTTCCAGGAACCGGCGCTTAAAGGGCTGGTCCTGGGCAACGGAAGTGTAGTAGGTAAAGCCCGCGATGATGAGCACCACCACGGCCAGCATGCAGATCAGGGCGGGGATGTACTGGGTGCTGCCGAACAGCAGGTAAGGCGCGATGAGCAGAACCACGGTGATCAGATAGGCAATGCCGGTGTAGGAGCAGGATTTCAGGGCGTCGCCGCGGCCCTCGCTCCGGGCGGCCAGGAATTCGGAGGACGCCATGGAGAAGGTGGCGGAAATGCCGACGATGAGGCCGGACAGGGCAATGAGCCGGTTATTCTGCAGGGCGAAAGCGAAGCCTGCCAGAGAGCCGGTCAGCTCCACCAGGGCGTCGTTCAGGCCCAGCACCATGCTGCCCACGTATTGCAGCCGCTCTTCATCCAGCATACCCAGCAGCGCCTGTTCGTGCTCTTCTTCCTGCTGCTTGATGATAACGCTTTCTTCCACTTCCTTGGCCAGAAGCTCGTATTCGGACTGGGCGTTTTCCTCGCCTCGCTCCATGAGCTTCACAGCGAAGGTGAAACCCAAAGTCCGGGCCAGGAAGGTATACTTCAGCACCTTCCCCCGCTGGGGCTTCAGCTCCTCGCCGGTGTACTTTTTCCAGATCTCGTAATGGGCCTTTTCCTCCCGGGCCAGGCGCAGCAGGGTCTGCCTGTTTTCTTCGCCTTTGGCGAAGGCGGCGATCTTTTCGTAGATCACGCTTTCTGTCAGCTCGCTCTGCTGCATTTTGCGAATGATTTCCAGGGCCTGCGGGGATATGGTTGCGGTCATGGAATCTCCCTCCTTTGTGTAAGTTCTCTTTTGCCATTATATACCATTGGTGGGAAAAATACAATATCCCTATTGCGGAAGTCCCAGCGCCGCGGTGACCAGAATTCCCAGGTTGTCTTTGTAGATTTCGTCAAATTGTTCCAGGGGTAGGGGATTTTCCCCAGAGCCGACTTCGATGGTGAAGCCGGGCCGCCGCCAGTTCTGAATGAACCAGTCCTTGTATCCGGCGAAGCTGGATTCGTAAGGGGTATCCTCCATGGCGTAGCCGCTGAGACGGGCGAATTCCTCCGCCAGCTCCCGGGCGCCGGGGACCTTGTAGTCCTTGAACTGCCAGTAGATGACCTTGCCCTGGGTGTGGTAGGCCAGCACCAGCGCCGGGTCGATGTCCTCCGTATACTGGGCCAGGGCGATGGATTCCCGCTGGTTCAGGGGAGCGCGGCCTACGTAATCCCGGGGAGCGGGCTTGTTGAAGCCCTGGCCGAATTTGATCTCCCGTGCCTGAAGCCACCCGGCGGGGTATTGCAGGTTCAGGTCAACGCCCAGCAGGTTGGCTTTCCAGCCGTTGGGGAAGGGAATGCTGGGGAAATTGTCGGCAATCCGGTTGGCGGTCTCGTATTCCAGCGTTCCCGGCTCGATGGCCCCGGTGACCAGATCCACCCCGTCGGGGTCTACCATGGGAACGATGTGGATGGTGGCGGCATTTACAATATTCTGGGCCTCCACGCCGAAAAGTTTTCCGTTGTTCTGCACCGCTTCCACCAGATCTTCCAGAAATTTCAGCAGCACCGGGGTGGTGATCCACTCGTTGGCGTGGTGGGAGGCGGAATAGATGACCTTCCGGTCGCCCTGGCCGATGACGACGGTCTGCACCGGACGGCCAAAGGCGGTGGTGGTCAGTACTTCTGTTCGCAGGAAGGGGTAGGCGTCCACAAGTTTGCGGACAGTCTCCTCGCAAAGCGCGGAGGTCATGGGTACGTCGGTTTGCACGATAGCCAAAAAATCACCTCTGGTTATGGTATGCGCTACAGGGACGGTTGGTGCCGGGAGGCCGGTTTGCGGAAGAAAAAGAATTTCCTGTTGACAAATCTTTAATCCTAAAGTATGATTAGTATAACCAATCATACTTTAGGAGGACGTACCATGGAATTTCCCAAAGGCAAGCACGCATGGATGGTGAAGATCGGCGAAAAGGGCCAGTTCGTCATCCCCAAGGAGGCGCGGGACCTGTTTGACCTGCACCCCGGCCAGACCATTCTGGTGCTGGCGGACGAGGAGAAGGGCATCGCCATCCCGTCCAAAGCCGACAGCGAAAAGTATTTTGCCCACATCTTTGAACAGACGGATATGGAGGTGCTGTAAATGTCCCGCATTGTCTTTTTCTGCATCCCCGCCCACGGCCATACCAATCCCACCCTGGGGGTGGTCCGGGAGCTGACGGCCCGGGGCCATGAGGTGCTGTATTATTCCTATACGCCCTTCCGGGAGAAGATCGAAGCTGCGGGAGCCAGATTTATTGCCTGCGATGCTTTCGACGCGGAACAGCGCCTGACGCAGGAGGAAGGCACCCGGATCGGCTCTGACCTGGCCCTGTCCACCCGGGTGCTGGTGGATACCACCCTGGCGCTGGACGATATGGTCTGCGCGGAAATGGAACGGCTGAAGCCGGACTGCATCGTGGCGGATTCCATGGCGGTCTGGGGCAAGGCCGTGGCCATGAAGCTGGGCATTCCCTTCGTGTGCTCCACCACCACCTTCGCCTTCAACCAGCACTCCGCGAAAATTATGAAGCAGAGCGTGGGGCAGATGGTTTCCATGATGTTCTCCATGCCAAAGATCAGCAAACAAATCAAACGCCTGCAGGACCGGGGCTATCCGGTGAAGAGCATCCTGGACATCATCAGCAATGACGACAATACCCACACCATCGTCTATACCTCGCCCCAGTTCCAGCCCTGTGCCGAAACCTTTTCCGACAAGTACGCCTTTGTGGGCCCCTCCATTCGCCCGGCGGCAGGGGAAGTGGAAAAGACGGGGGAGAAGCTGGTTTATATTTCCATGGGCACGGTGAACAACGACATGCTGCCCCTGTACCGCAATTGCATTGAGGCTTTGAAAGATACGCCTTATCAGGTCATTTTGTCCGTGGGCGGTCAGGTGGACCCCGCGCAGTTCGGCAAGCTGCCGGAGAATATCGCCGTTTACCCCTCCGTTGACCAGATCGCGGTGCTGGAAAAGGCGGACGTATTCCTGTCCCACTGCGGCATGAACTCCGTCAGTGAAAGCCTGTATCACAGTGTTCCACTGGTGATGCTGCCGCAGACCAGCGAACAGGGCGGCGTGGCGGTCCGGACAGCCCAGCTTGGCGCGGGCATCCGATTGGAGAAGACAACGCCCCAAGCCATCCGGGCGGCGGTGGAAACGGTGCTGAAGGATCCGGCCTACAGAAAGAATGCCGCCGCCATCGCCGCGGGCTTCCAAGCCTGCTCCGGCCCCAAGGGCGCGGCGGATAAGATCGAAAGCTGCTGCAAAAATGGGTGACCGAAATCGTACGCGGCTCCCCAGCGAACCCTAAGGAAACACAAATCCATAAAAAGATCCCCGGCGGCTGTTCTGAGCCGCCGGGGATCTTGGAATATGCAGGTTATGTTTTCTCAAGAAACGCGCCCCGGGCGATGTCCTGCTTGGTCAGGCCCCGCAGCAGAACGCCCACATTGTCGCCGGGATTGGCTTGCTCCACCCGGGCGCGGAATATTTCCAGTCCCGCCACCACGGATTCCTTCTTGCTGCCGTCGGGGTTCACAATGACAACGGCATCCCCGACCCGGAAGGGGGCGGTGCATTTGCCCACCACAACCGTACCCCGGCCGGTGATGGCAAAGGTGTCCTCCACCTGCAGCAGCGTGGTGCTGGAAACAGCCTGTTCCGGTGCGGCGGAACGCCGGGCGTCCAGGTCCCGCTGATAGCGTTCCACATCTGTTTCCTTCCTGCGCGGAAAGTCGAATAGTCCCATAACGGCTCCTTTTTACAGATCCAGCTTCAGATCATTTTCCTTGATCCAGCCCCACTTGCGCAGGACTTCACAGAACACCCAGCTCAGCAGTGCAGGCAGCACGAAGCAGATCAGGATCATGCCGGTCCAGTCCATGGCGGTGATGCCCGCCTTGACGCCGCTGGCTACGTCGTTGACCCAGCCGGTGTATACGCCGATCTGGCCCACAAAGCCGCAGGTGCCCATGCCGGAGGAAACGGCGGCACCGTTCATTTCCAGCTTAAACAGGCAGGTAGCCAGCGGGCCGGTGATGGCGGAAGCCAGCGTGGGGGGGATCCAGATTTTGGGGTTCTTGACGATGTTGGGCATCTGCAGCATACTGGTGCCAACGCCCTGGGCCACCAGGCCGCCCCAGCGGTTTTCCTTGAAGCTCATAACGGCGAAGCCCACCATCTGGGCGCAGCAGCCGGCCACAGCGGCGCCGCCGGCCAAGCCCGTCAGGCTCAGGGCCGCGCAGATAGCGGCGGAGGAGATGGGCAGAGTCAGGGCCACACCGATGACCACGGATACCAGAATGCCCATCCAGAAGGGCTGCAGCACGGTGGCCCACTTGACGAAGTCGCCCACGGCGGAAGCCGCGGCGCCGATGGGAGCGGCCACGATGGAGGCAAAGCCAATGCCCACCAGCACGGTAACGATGGGGGTCACCAGAATGTCGATCTTGGTCTCCTTGGACACCAGCTTGCCGCACTCGGCAGCCACGATGGCCACGAAGTAAACGGACAGGGGGCCGCCCGCGCCGCCCATGGCGTTGGCGGCGAAGCCCACGGGGATCAGGGAGAACAGAACCAGGGAGGGGCAGTGCAGGGCAAAGCCGATGGCCACGGCGATGCCGGGGCCTACCATGGCAGAGCACAGGCCGCCGATGGTGTAGCCAGCCGCGCCCTCTCCGGAGCCGACGGTGACGATGATGTCATTTAAGAAGGCGATGCCGAACTGCTGCCCGATGGTGTTCAGGATGGTGCCTACCAGCAGCGTGCAGAACAGACCCTGGGCCATGGCGCCCAGCGCGTCGATGCCGTAGCGCTGCATCGTGAAGACAACGTCCTTCCTTGCTAAGAATTTTTTGAATTTTTCCATAATCACGCTTCCTTCGCTAATTAATGGGAATATTATAACGCGATGAATACTGCTTCGCAAGCTGGAATATTACCGAAGTGTGTACGAGCAGAGGACAAAGGTATTTGTGCAAAAAACTGAAAGCGTAAAAAGGAAGAAAACTGTAATTTGCGGATAAAAACGGAAGGATTCATTGACCTTTTCACCGAAAAATGGTATAATAACCGCAGTTTGCGCCCTTTATCCCTTTCCCAGGCACAAGAAACGTTATATTTTAAAGAAAAGGAGAAACCCATGTCCAAGAAGAACCCCAACAAGGTCAGCCGGTACAACCGCTGCCTCAACGGCATCGAGCGTGTTGGCAACAGCCTGCCCCACCCCATCCTGCTTTTCGCCATTTTGGCGCTGGCAATCGTGATCCTTTCCGCGGTCTGCGCGGCCCTCGGTGTTTCCGCCACCGGCGAGCTGATCTCCGGCGGAGAGCTGAAGACCACCACCGTTACCGCCGTCAGCCTGCTGACCCGGGAAGGCCTGAGCTACATGTTTACCAACGCGGTCAGCAACTTTACCACTTACGCCCCGCTGGGCATGGTGCTGGTGGCCATGCTGGGCGTTGGCGTTGCCGAGCAGTCCGGCATGATCAACAGCCTTTTGAAGCGCGCCGTGAAAGCCACCCCCGCCAAGCTGCTGACGCCGATGATCGTGTTCCTGGGCGTCATGTCCAACGTGGCTTCCGACGCGGGCTATGTAATTCTGATCCCTCTGGGGGCCATGATGTTCCGGGCCTGCGGACGGCACCCCATCGCGGGCCTGGCCGCCGCCTTTGCCGGTGTTTCCGGCGGTTTTTCCGCTAACCTGCTGATCGGCACCCTGGATCCCCTGCTGGCGGGCATCACCCAGGCGGCGGTATCCATTCTGGATCCCGGTTATAACGTCCAGGTCATGGGCAACTATATTTTCATGTTCGCCTCCACCTTCCTGATCACGGCTGTGGGCACCTTCGTTACGGACAAGGTGGTGGAGCCCCGGCTGAAGTCCTTCGGCGGCCAGCTGGAGGGGGAGGAAGACTTCTCCCTGACCACCATCACCGAGGAAGAGAAGAAGGGCCTGCGCAATGCGGGCATCGCGGCGCTGGTCTTCACCGCCGTGATCGTGGCCTGCTGCATTCCCGCCAACTCCTTCTTCAAGAACGAGCAGGGGGAACTGCTGGGCAATACCCCCTTCGTGGATTCCGTGGTGGTGCTGATCGCCCTGCTGTTCTTCATCCCCGGCGTGGCCTACGGCCTGACCGTGGGCACCTTCCGGGACAACAGGGATGTGTGCAACGCCATGAGCAAGGCCATGGCCGGTATGGGCTCCTTCCTGGCCCTGGCGTTTGTGTCCTCCCAGTTCATCAATTACTTCACCTATACCAAGCTGGGCACCATCGTTGCCCTGGCCGGTGCGGAATTTTTCAAGTCCGTCAACATCGGCCTGATCCCGCTGATGGTGATTTTTGTGCTGTTCTCCGCCTTTATGAACCTGTTCATGGGTTCCGCTTCCGCCAAGTGGAACATTCTGGCCCCGGTGTTCGTGCCCATGTTCATGCTGCTGGGCTACAGCCCCGAGCTGTGCCAGCTTGCCTACCGCATCGGCGACAGCTGCACCAACATCATCACCCCCATGATGACCTACTATGCCGTCATCATCGCCTTTGCCCAGCGCTACGACAAGAAGGCGGGCATCGGCACCATCACGGCTACCATGCTGCCTTACTCCGCGGCGTTCCTGGTCTGCTGGACGGTAATGCTGATCCTGTGGCTGGCTCTGGGCCTGCCCATCGGCATCAATACGCCCCTGTTTTATCCCGCTGTATAAGGCACAAGCACAAAAAGCGCGGCGTCCGGATTTTCCGGGCGCCGCGTTTTCCTTATTGCAAAAGAGCAGGTTTGTGATAAAATAGCGAATTGATAAGATATCCCACGTCAGGAGGGAAACTATGGAAAAGAAAAAAACGGTCTCCGTGGGGGACCTTCGCGGAGGAAACCTGGCAAAACAGATTTTTGTCTTCAGCCTGCCGCTGATGGCGTCCAATGTGCTGCAGGTCCTGTTCAATATGGCGGATATCGCCGTGGTGGGACAGTTCGCAGGCTCCCTGTCCCTGGCCGCGGTGGGTTCCACCTCCACGGCGGTGACCCTGTTCACCGGCATCCTCATCGGCATGGGCGGCGGCATTAACGCCCTGATCGCCCGGTATTACGGCGCCCGAAACAATACGGAGCTGCGGCGGACCGTCCATTCCTCCGCCCTGATCTGCCTGATCTGCGGCATTTTGATGATGTGCTTTGGCCTGGTAGGCTCCCGGCCCCTGCTGGAACTGCTGAACACCAAGGAAGAGCTGCTGGACAAGGCCACCCTTTACATGCAGATCTATTTCTGCGGTATGCCCGCCCTGGCGGTCTACAACTTCGGCAACGCGGTGTACAGCGCCATCGGCAATACGAAAAAGCCCCTGACCTATCTGATGCTCTCCGGCGTGCTGAATGTGGTGCTGAACCTGTTTTTCGTCATCGTCTGCAAGCTGGATGTGGCGGGCGTGGCCATCGCCAGCATTACCTCCCAGTACCTGTCCGCCATTCTCATCGTGGCCGCGCTGCTGCGGAGCAAAGAAGTTTACAGCCTGCGGCTGAAGGAGCTGCGGCTCCACCGAAACAACTGCCGGGAGATCCTGTCTCTGGGCATCCCCTCCGGATTGCAGAACGGCATCTTCTACGTTGCCAACCTGTTCATCCAGGCGGGCGTCAACACCTTCGACACCGTCATGGTGGCCGGCAACTCTGCCGCCGCCAACGCCGACGGCCTGGTCTACGACGTGATGGCGGCGTTTTATACGGCCTGCAGCAGCTTCATCGGCCTGAATTACGGCGCAGGCGATCTGAAACGGGCAAAGAAAAGCTACCTGATCTGTCTGGCCTACTCCTTCGGCGTGGGCGCGGTTTTGGGACTTTCCCTGGTAGCCTTCGGCCCGGCATTCCTGTCTTTGTTCACCAGCGATGCCGCCGTCATCGAAGCGGGCATGAAGCGGCTGACCATCATGGGCCTTTCTTACTGCGTATCGGCGTTTATGGACAACGCCATCGCGGGCTGCCGGGGCCTGGGCAAAAGCGTGGTGCCCATGATCATCGTGATCTCCGGCTCCTGCGTGTTCCGCATCGTTTGGGTGTACACGGTGTTCGCCTACTTCGGCACCATCCCCTCGCTGTATCTGCTCTACATCTTCTCCTGGACCCTCACGGCCATTTTTGAGAACTGGTATTTCATCCGCTGCTACCGGCGGATCGCCGCGTGACCGGCATCCGAACAGAAAAGCCACAGGATTTTAGATCCCGTGGCTTTTTTCAAAAAATATTTTGCAGCAGGGTGCAACCTTTTCCTTTCTTTTCTGTGTATATAGGTGAAGGGCCCGATCAAAAAGACAAGGAGGTGTTTGTATGGAAGACAGCGAGATCCTGGACCTGTATTTTGCCCGGTCGGAAACCGCCATTACACAGACCGATCTGAAATACGGCGGCTACTGTTACAAGATCGCCTACAACATCCTTACAAACAACGAAGACGCGGAAGAAAGCGTCAGCGATACCTACATGGCTGCCTGGAAGGCCATCCCACCCCGGCGCCCCGCCGTGCTGGCAACGTTCCTGGGGAAGATCACCCGCCGTTTTTCCCTGAACCGCTGGAAATCCCGCAATGCCTATAAGCGGGGCGGCGGAGAGATCACCCTGGCGCTGGAAGAGCTGGACGAATGCGTGGCGGACAGCCAGAACGTGGAAAGCAGCTACGCCCACAAGGAGACGGTGCGCTCCTTCCGCCGTTTCCTGGACACCCTGCCGGAAACGGAGCGCAATGTATTCCTGCGCCGCTACTGGTGTCTGGATACCATCGCGGACATCGGCGGCAGCTTCGGTTTTTCCGAGAGCAAGGTCAAATCCATGCTCCACCGCACCCGTCAGAAGCTGCGAAAGCAGCTGGAAAAGGAGGGGCTGTTATGAATTCCACCCAATTATTTGACGTCATCGGCGAAGCCCAGGATGCCTACCTTCTCGCCGCCCTCCAGACCCGGGAAGGAACAGTCCAGAAGCCCCGCCCGACCCTGAAACGGGGCCTGCTGATTGCGGCTCTTGCAGCCCTGATGCTGTTGCTGGTGGGCTGTACCGTGGTGTATGTGCTGCGGCTGCAGGATTTGAAGATCGCGGAAGAAACGAGTACCCGGCATTTTGATGAAGCGGGAGACTGGATCGAGGCCACCGAAGTGACACAGGCTGTCATCTCCCTCCGTGGCTACCCCGGCAGCGCTAACCAGCTGGCCACCAAAGAATGGTACGAATTTGAGCAGACTTACGACCCGGATCATGCCCTGATGACCGACGGTAACGAGCTGGGCATCCCGGCCGCGTATTATGATGCTTACGGCTGTTACACCTGGGATATGGTGGACAAGGTGGACGAGATCACCGAAAAATACAACCTGAAGCTGCTGTCCCCGGAAACGGTGGTCCAACGGTATCAGATGGCGGTCATGTTCGAGGCCCTGGGCATTGAGGATGTGTGCCATCCAGAAAAGACTGCCAAAGCCACCACAGGCGCGGGCTACTTCTATCCTGAGGGCAATTTCAAATACGAATTTGACCTGTACCTGCCCATGGAGGATGGCTCGGCATCGCCTATGATCTCCTCCTGGATGCTTTATACGAAAAAGGACTACTTTGACCCGGATTACCACAGCATTGACGAGGAATTGTTCGAGGAATGGACTTACACCACAGGGGACGGTCAGGATATCCTCATTGCCATGAGCAGCTGGGGCGGCTATTTCTTTGCGGAGACGGAGGATGCCTACATCACCGTCAGCGCCCAGATGGCAGGCTTCTTCAAGGAGCAGGACGCCGAGGGCTGGAACCGGGCGTGCATGGAGCAGGCGGCGGAAGCCATCAACTTTTCCCTGGCGCCGAAAACGCCCGATATGACCGGCATGGAAGAAAAACTGGCCCAGGCGGAGCAGGAATACGAAGCGGAAAAGGCCGCCGCCATCGAGAAAAACAGGCAGACCCACACCACCTATGCCAGCGCTATCCAGAAGTATCTGGACGGCAGTGTGGAGTGGCCCTATGACCGGGATTACTACGCCCTGGTGGATGTGACGGGAGATGGAGAACTGGAATTGCTCCTGGGCCGGGATGAACGGCACTTCAATGATATCCTGACCATCCAGGACGGGAAGGTGGTTGCCATTGACTATTGGACGAACCTGAACCTGTGCGAAGACAATGTGATCCTGCGGACCAGCTACTTCCCGCTGGATGTGGTGTCGGACGATTATGACAATCCCCGCTACTATAGCTTTGGACGGATCCAGGAGGGGGAGAATGGCAAACTATACCGGGAAGTTTTTCTCTCCCTGGACTGCGACACCGCCACCCGGGAATGGACCATGACCAACGAAGAGACCGGGGAGCAAACACCCATCGCCAAGGAGGACATCGATGCCTTCCTGGCCCAGTATCCCAAGCTGGACATTGAAATGAAACCCATCTCCGAATTCCCCATGGAATAACGAAACAGCCCCCGCTGAAAAGCGGGGGCTGTAAGCTGTAGGGCGGAGGCATGCCTCCGCCGGGCAGTAACGATACTTGCGTGGCAAAGTCTATATATCGATAGGTAATCTTTTGAAGTCATTCCACTCCTTGGATTATCAGTTCTCCTAAGACTAATTGCCAGTGTTTACTTTTTCCTCATTTTGATTTATTATAGGTATAAATACTGCAAGAGGGAGACTTCATCATGAATCTAATCATATCTTTTTCAGCACGAACCACGGGTAATTGTGGCGAAGTTGCCAAGTACATATTTACTCCCGGGGACAAGCTAGTACATTTCAAGGACCTCAATGTTCACTGCTGTAACAATTGTGAATATGAGTGCTTTAATGATGCTTGTAAATTTCGGGATGATGACATGTATGCTCTCTATGATTCAATGCAGAAATATGATAAGGTTATTCTCATCGTACCAATGTATTGCGGTAATCCATCCTCTTTATATTTCACCTTTACTGAGCGTAGTCAAGACTATTTCTTTCATAATGATGAAACATATAAGATCATAGAAGAGAAACTTTATATCATTGGTATTTATGGTAGTCGGAAGGAATCTCCATATTTTTTGGCCCACTTTGAACAGTGGTTTGATTCTCAATCTCCTACACACCATGTTTTAGGTATCGAGAGACATGAGTTTAACCAAAGAATGGCGGATTCCGTACTGGACTTAGTAGTAGTTCGCAATGAAATCAAATCTTTTGTAAAGTAAACACTTGCATAGATGGATGTTCATCATTGGGCATCCATCTATTTTCTTAGTGCCTAACATTTTCAGCTAGGAACACGTCGCACCGCACTCAAGTATCACAGCTGCCCGGCGTGGGCATGCCCACGCCCTACAGTTTTCCCTTTATGTTTTCCGGTACCCCATAGCAAAATCCACCTGATTTTTTGCTTCTTTCCCGTGAAGGTAGCCGCCGATGTTTTCGATGATGAATTCCCAAATCTTCCGCTCCAAGGGACTTCCGGGAGCGAAGGAATTGCCCGCGGCATGGGGCGTGATGAGGACCCGGGGCTGAGCCCACAGGGGATGGTCGGCGGGCAGAGGCTCCGGGTCTGCCACTTCCAGACCTACGCCCCAGAACCGGCCCTCGTCCAGAAGGGCACACAGGGCCTCCTGATCGATGAGACTGCCCCGGCCGCCGTTGACCAGCACCGCGTCTTTTTTCATTTTCCGCAGACGTTCTTCGTTCAGAAGGTGCACCGTCTCCGGGGTGTGGGGCAGGGCGCAGACGATGATGTCCGCTTCTCCCAGACGGTCGTCCAGTTCGGCCAACGTCAGCATTTCGTCATAGCAGTCCGGGAACTCCCGCGCTCTGCGGCGGACGCCGATGATCTTGCCCACCATGGGCCGCATCCACTTTGCCACCGTGGTGCCGATATCCCCCGCGCCCAGGATCAAAAGCGTGGAACCTTCCAGCTGTTTGTCGTATTTCAGCAGCTGCCACTTGTGTTCGTGCTGCTGGTCCCGGTACTCCGGCAGGCGGCGGCAGAGGGAGAGCACCATGCCCAGCAGATGCTCCGCCAGAATGCTGCCGTAACCTCCCGTCATGCAGCACAGCGTGGCGTTCTTGGGGAACGTGCCGCCCTGGACGTAGTAATTGACCCCGGAGGAGGGGCTTTGCATCAGTTCCAGGTTTTCGCAAAGGGCCAGGTCTTCGTTTTTGGGTTCGCCAATGAGAATGTTGGCGGTTTTCAGGGCGTGGTGGTATTCTTCCGCGGTCCAGCCAGGCTCCCGGAACACAAATTCACAGGCCGGGCCGGCGGCATCCATCAGCCGCTGCCGGGTGGCTTCGTCGCCGGGGAAGAGCACCAGCCCCTTGCGGAAGGTCAGCCGCATCTGGTGCCAGACCACGCCGCCGTGGGTGGAATTGGGGGAAACGCCCTCGTCCACAAAGCCGAATTTGGCGTAATAGCCAATTTTTTCTTCTTTGCAGGTCAGCACCAGGCCTTTGCGGCCCTGACTGCGGGCGTCGGAAATGGCCCGCCGGATCAGCCGGCCCGCGCAGCCCCGGCCCCGGCGGGAGAGGATGGTGTTGACGCCGAAGATCATCTGCCAGGCGCCGCTTTCGTTATGTAAACCGGCATCCGCATACATCTCATCCGTCAGGTCCGGGCAGTCCGTCACGAAGCCGTCCACAAAGGAGATGAGCCTGCCGCCCTCAAACATCAGCCAGAAGTGGTCGGCGTAATGGGCCAGCCGCCCGGCAAATTCTTCTTTCGTGGCCGCTTCCGCGGCGGGAAAGCACTCCGCTTCCACCGCAGCAATGGCATCCAGATCAGACGGCAGCGCTGTGCGGATGATTTGCGTTTCCTTTTCCATATGGCATCTCCCAATAGAAGTAATCCTGATACTCAATAAAAAACAAAGGTTTTTATTAAGAATTAGCATAAGAGCCGTCGAAAACCGTCCTGAACGATCAGGAGATTGCTGCGGTTTTTCGGCGGCCCGGTTTGTTCTTTTTTAATCCCAGTCGCTGAGCAGAACCTGCTCAAATTCGAACCAATCCCGGGTCAGGTCCAGCACCATGTCCCAGGCGCCGTCCTCCAGGAAGCGGTGGCTGGCTCCCGGAATGATGACCAGCTTGGAACGCTCGTTCATCCGGTGGAACTGCTGGATGTCTGCCATGCGGATAAACGCGTCCTCCTCGCCGTGGAGGATCAGCATGGGGATGGAATAGCTGGTCATTACGGAGTTGTCCCACAGCTCTTCATAGAAGCTGTAGGTCACGTCAAAGGGCCGCTGGGAGCGGAACGTGACCCGGTCCAATGCCCAGAACGTCTCCCGGGTGATGCCCTTCATAGCCAGCAGAGTCTCGTCCATGCGGACGGAAGGGGTCTGTACCACCAGCTTTACCCGCCCGGGCAGCTCCAGCAGGTCCTGAAGCGTTACCAGCGTCACATACGCGCCGAAGCCCGAGGCAAAGATGCACAGGTCTTCCACGTCGGGATAGCGCTCCTTGGCTTCCATAGCCACGGCGTACAGGGTATCGCAGCAGTTTTGCAGGGTGAACGCCTGGCTGTCCATGGGGCTTTCCCCGTGGGCGGGAAAATCAAAGCGAAGCGTGGCGGAGTAAAACAGCTCCATTTCCTCCGCGATGCCTGCCTGGATGGCGTCATTGGCGCTGCCGCCGATGCCATGGACGCCCAGGACCACCCGGCGGATCTCACCGTCCTCCGGCTCGGAAAGCTTGCAGGGGATCTCCAAATTTCCCTTGGAAAGCAGAAAGGTTTTTTCCATCATTATCACCCGTTCCATCAAGAATTGGCGCGCGTTTATAATATGCACCATATTAGCAGATAATGTCCGGGTTTTCAACATTTTTCTGCGGGCCCGGCAAAAGGTTCTGCGGCGGCGCGGCAAAAAGCAGGGAAGAAGATCATCTTCTTCCCTGCTTTTTTACCGTTTGGTAAGCTGCTCTTCGATTGCCGCGTCGGGCCAGTAGCCCCAGGATTCCACAATCTTGCCATTCACCACTTTGAAGTTTTCCAGGGCTTCAAAGCGGATGCGCTTTCCGGTGACCGGGATGCCCATGCATACGCCTGCGTGGATACCGTCGTAGAATACACGGGTGGCGACCATGCCCCCTTCCGCGAAAACATCCAGTACCGTTACCTTCAGGCTGGAAAACTGTTCCGCCACGATCTTCAGAATGCCGACAGCGTCCGCGTTACTTCTGGCCCCGGCGGGACTGTGGTCGATGTAGTCCTCTGCCATGCAGGACAGGACAAAGTCATAATTTTTGTTGGTGTATCCCTCAATAAAAAAGCGGGTTACCAGTTCCTTGGGTGTCATAGAATCATTCTCTGCCTTTCATAAGATTTTCCAGAGCCTCTTCGGAAACAAAACCTTTGGCCGCGCCGCTGACCCGGATCTTGGCGGCGGCGAACCACTGGGCCCGCATCAGGCATTCCAGCGGCGTCAGGCCCTTGGCGTAAAAATGGATGAAGCCGCTGAACAGGGCATCCCCCGCCCCCACGGTGTTCACCACCGGCCCGGCGGAGACCGCGGGCAGTTCAAAAATCCGGTCCTGCTCCTTTACGTACATGGCCGCGCCCTTGCTGCCCCGTCCCAGAACGATGATGGACGTGCCGTAGACCTGGGCCAGTTCCAGCAGGAAGCCCCGGTAGTCGTCGCCGATGCCTTCGTCGCTGAGGAAGAGGATGTCGGCATAGCGCATAAAGTCCCGGTTGTAGTCGTCCCAGATGTTGGTCAGCACATGGACGTCCGTGGCGATGGGCGTTCCCGTCGCCTTGGCCAGAGGCAGCAGCGCCCGGTTGAAGTTGGTGTTGCAGGCCACTACCAGGTCGAAATTTTGGCAGATGTCTTCCGGGAAACCGTAATCCGCCTCCTGGATGTCCTTCAGGTCGCAGTAGATCTGCCGCTTTCCCTCTTCGTCATACAGCACCACGGAGCTGGGGGTTTCTCTCAGGCTGGGCTTTATCCGGGAAGCGTCCAGCCCGGCGGCGCTGATCTCCTGCCGGATGTATGCCGCAGGGAAATCCTCGCCGGTCATGGACAGCAGCATGGCGCTGTCCCCCAGGGTCTGCATGGCGCAGGCGATGTTGTACGCCACGCCGGAAACCGCGGTATTCACCCCGAAGAAGGGGTAGTCGATGGGATAGTAAGGGATGGGGAATTTATGTACTTTCACGGTGGTCTCGGTATTGACCAGACCGGAGATCAGGATGTTTTTCATAGGCTATGGCCCCTTTCCATGTTATTCCGGTGGATATATCCGCTGTTATTGTACCGTCATTCCCGGCTGCCGTCAAAGGTTAAACGCATAACCTGGAACAAAAAACCGGGTGAACATTTGGTGATAGGATACAAAATGCGCTGGTTCAAGGGGCGCGGCAAGCCATGCACCCGGGAATTTTTTATTTGAAGGATACCCAAGCGGGCGGGAATGTGCTAAAATGGAAGCAAAAGCAAAGCCCGGGCCCTGACGGCCCGGGACAAGAACAGGAGAACGAACCCCATGGTAAGACAGTTGATGCATGACCCTATTTTCCTTTCCCGGAAATCCGCCCCGGCGGAAAAAGAAGACCTGCCCATTGCCCAGGACTTACTGGATACCCTCACTGCCCACAAGGATAGCTGCGTGGGCATGGCGGCGAATATGATCGGTGCGTGCAGGCGGATCATCGTCTTTGACAATGAAGGCAGCTATATGACCATGCTGAACCCGGAGATCCTCAAGGCGGAGGGCGAATACGAAACGGAGGAAGGCTGCCTGTCCCTGCTGGGCGGCCCCCGGAAGTGTAAGCGTTTCCGCAAGATCAAGGTCCGCTACCAGACCCTGGACTTCCAGACAAGGCTGAAAACCTTCACCGGCTGGACTGCCCAGATCATCCAGCATGAGATCGACCACTGCAACGGGGTCCTGATATGAACGGGATTCCCTATACCCTGATCCGCTCCGCCCGGAAGACCATCTCCATCCAGATCCGCCCGGATGGGGAGGTGACCGTGCGCTGTCCGAAGCGGTATCCTGCGGGGGAAGCCCGGAAATTCGTGGAAAGCAAACGGCCCTGGATCGAAAAGCACCTTGCCGGTCTGGCCGCAGAGCCGCAATTGCCGCCCCTGACGGCGGAGGAGCTTCGGGAACTGGCCCGGAAAGCGATGGCGGTCATCCCGGAACGGGCGGCATACTTTGCGCCCATAGTGGGGGTCACCTATGGCCGGGTCACCATCCGCAGCCAGCATACCCGCTGGGGCAGCTGCTCGGCAAAGGGCAATCTGAACTTCAACTGCCTGCTGATGCTTGCGCCTGCCCAGGTGCTGGACTATGTGGTAGTCCACGAGCTGTGCCACCGGAAAGAAATGAACCATTCCCAAAGATTCTGGGCCGAAGTGGCAAAGGTCTGTCCGGAGTATGCCCGGCACCGGAAATGGCTGAAAGACAACGGCGGCGCCCTCATCGGCAGACTGCCCAAGGAATAAAAGGAGAAAAAATATGGTTATCCTCATTGCAGGCGCGTCCCACACGGGGAAAACGCTCCTGGCGCAAGCCCTGTTGGAACAATGCCATTATCCCTATCTCTCTCTGGATCACCTGAAAATGGGCCTGATCCGCAGCGGCCAGACCGCACTGACCGTTTTTGACGACGACAAGCTGACGGATTATCTCTGGCCCATCGTCCGGGAGATGGTGAAGACTGCCATCGAGAACAGACAAAACCTGATTGTAGAGGGATGCTACATCCCCTTTGCCTGGCGGGAGGATTTTGACGAAGGGTATCTGCAAGACATCCGCTGCCGCTGGCTGGTGATGACCCCGGACTATATCCGGGAGCATTTCGGGGACATCCGTTCCCATGCCAACGCCATCGAAGCGCGGCTGGACGATTCCGGGCTGGATGCGGAAAGCCTGATCCGGGAAAATAACCGCAATCTGGAGCAGTGCAGACGCCATGGCTGTGAATATGTCCTGATTGATGGGGAATACCCCGAAAATGCGACGCAAATTTTCTTAGGAAATGTTTCTGAGCTGTAAAGCGGTATGGAACATTAGCCGATGATCCGTTACGTAACAGCTGCATTCGAAAGGCACACGCGTAAGAATTGGTAAAGTATTTACAAACACAGCCGCATGAAGTCGCAGGAGACATCCGCACCGTGGATCTTCAGAAATCCCGGGAAGGTGCCCACGGTCTCAAAGCCGAATTTTTTGTAAAGGGCGATGGCCCGGGCGTTGTCACTGCGGACTTCCAGAGAGAGGATCTCCGCCTTTGCGGTGTTCCGGGCAAAGTCGATGACCTGCTCCAGCAACCGGGTGCCGATGTGATTGCCCCACATGGATTTGCGCACGGAAATGCTGATCTCCCCTCGGTGTGCAAGGCGGGGCCTGGCGAAGCCGGTGAAGGTGGCGGTTCCCACCACGGCGCCATCGTTCACGGCCACAAGGTACAGCTGCTTGTCGGAATGGAGAATGCTTGTCAGAAATTCCCGTTCCTGTTCCACGGTGAAGGGAACGCCCTCCGGCCCGAAGGTCAGGTTGTCCGTTTCTCCGCCGATGCACTTGCAGTATTCCAGAATGCTTTCCGCGTCCGCTGGGGTGGCTTTTCGAATTTCTGCCATGGTTTTTTCCCTCCAATTGATAGAATGTAGGGACAAGTATAGCACAAGGACGGAAAAATGTCTACCATATCAGAACAGGCCGCCCGAACGGAAATTCGGGCGGCCTGTTTGTTACGTTCTGCAATAGGCTTCAATGGCCTTCCGGGCAAATTCGCCGGTGCCCTTGCCGCCTGCGGCGTCGATGTTTTCGTTCATGCTGCCGCCGCCGGCGTACATTTCGCTGAGGCTCAGCAGGATCTGGGGGGTGCAGGTGTAGAAATGCTCGGTGAAGAATGCCTGCAATTCCTTCACCCAGGCCTGTACCTCGCCGCTGTCCGGGGCCTGGTCCTTCATCCGGCCCAGCCGGACGAAGAAGTCCATGACCTGGCCGCCCAGGTCGTTTTCCTGCTCTTTGGTGCGGCCCTTTGCTTTCTGGGCGTACTCCTTATAGGCGTCGGTCTTGCCGTACAGGGTCTTTGCCTGGGCGGCATAGTCGTCGATCTTGTTGAAATCAAAACCTTCGAATTCCAAATATCTCACTCCTAACAATTTGATTCCCCGGGTCATGTTGATGATGTAATCCAACCGGGTCTTTTTGGCTTCCAGCAGTTCGATCTGCCGCTCCAATACCCGGTTCCGGTCGTAATCCGGCGCGTCCAGAATGCCGCGGATTTCTTTCAGCGGAAAGCCGATCTCCCGGAAAAGCAGGATGAGATACAGCCGTTCCACCGCCTGGTCGTCGTAGAGCCGGTAGCCAGCCTCCGTCACCCGGGTGGGCTTCAGCAGACCGATGGCGTCATAATGGTGGAGCGTGCGCACACTCACACCTGCCTGTTTTGCGATTTCGGTTACGGTTTTCATGGTGTTCCCTCCTGTCAATTTGGATTATATGCCATGACGTAACGTAAGAGTCAAGAGGAAATTTGACATTTTTTCAAAGCATGATACAATAGGCGAAAAAGGAGGGACGGCCTGTGAAAATTGTGACCTTGCTGGAAAACACCGCCTGCCGGGAGGACCTGACGGCGGAGCATGGCCTGAGCCTGTACATTGAGACGGGAGCGCATAAGATCCTGTTCGACGCGGGACAGACCGGCGCCTTTGCGGACAACGCGGAAAAGCTGGGCGTGGACCTGGGCAAAGCGGAGTTTGCCGTTCTCTCCCACGGCCACAACGACCACGGCGGCGGACTGGGGCGGTTTCTGGAGATCAACGAAACGGCAAAGATTTATGTAAACCGGTATGCCTTTGAACCCCACTACAACGCATCGGAGAAATACATCGGTTTGGCCCCGGAACTGCAAAAAAATAACCGCCTGATGTTCACAGACGGAAATACACAGCTTGACAAGGGACTATCCCTGCAGGTTTTGGACTGCGCCCCGGAGGATCCTGCCGGGCTGACGGTTTTGGAAAACGGGGAACTGCGGCGGGAAGATTTTCGCCATGAGCAATACCTGCTGGTGAAGGAGAACGGAAAGACCGTCTGTTTCAGCGGCTGTTCCCACAAGGGCATCTTAACCATCGTGGGTGCGTTCCGGCCCGACATTCTGGTGGGTGGTTTCCACTTTATGAAGATCGAAGACGAGACCGTCCTGCGGGACGCGGCGGAGAAGCTGCTGCAATACCCCACGGTATATTATACGGGCCACTGCACCGGCCAAAGGCAGTTCGCCTTCCTGAAAACCATCCTGGGGGAGCGGCTGCGGGCCATTTCCACGGGAAGCGTTCTGGAATTTTGACCTGGGGTGTTCCGATAAATGGGCAAAAAAAATAAGCCCCTTTCGGAGCGGAACGGCGATAAAGTTTTGAAGTGACCCTTGGCTACTGCACCTTGTGATCAGTACATTTTTGTGTAGGCAAGGGTCACTTCATCGAACTCTTGATATCTAACATCTTTGGGTAACCTCTCTTTCTGCGGATTAGACGCGGCTTTCAGAATTTGTTTGAATTGCTTCCGTCTCAATTCCTATAGTATCGTTTCCTAGAAATTTATGTTATCGGAAGAAAGAGGAAAGACACGTCTTCGATTCCGTTTTTCATGGGAATCTGGGTGAACTAGATCATTGGTATCACCTCTTTGTACCTATATAATAGCGCCGGGATTTTGATTTTTCAAGATGGAATATTCCATAAGAAAGTTCGGCCAAATCCATGCAAATAGGAGAAAAGCGGAGAATCATTCGAAAAAACGTTGACACTGAAATGCGTTTATGGTATGCTAAATCTGTTGGGGCGGTTTTTCACCGCCCCTGTTTTTTCAACCGGGAGGCACTAGGAAAACACGCTATCTCATCGGCGGCGCCATGGGCGTGGGAAAAACCACCGAGTGCCGGGATCCGCACCGAGGATATTTTGGCCCGCAGCATTCCCCGGCTGAAGCTGTATACAAAACTGGATACCAGAAAGATCGATACCACGGACAAGACCGACTCCCAAATCCTGGGAGAGATTCTGGAAAGGGGAGGAAAGGGAAGCCATGGAACAGCCGCGCGTTACCATCCGGGACATCGCAGAGGAGCTGGGCCTGAGCACAGCCACCGTGTCCAATGTGATCCACGGAAAAACGAAGAAAATTTCCGACGAAACCGTCCAGCGGGTCCAGGCCCTGCTGGAAGAAAAACAGTATATCCCCAGCATGGCGGGAATCCTGCTGGCCCAGAATTCCTCCCGGATCATCGGTGTGGTGGTGAACGACCACGAAAAATATGAAGGAAGGGCCCTGGAAGATTTCTTTGTGGCTTCCTCCATCAACCACCTGTCCACCCAGATCGAGAAAAGCGGGTATTTCCTGATGGTGAAGAAAACCACCGACCCGGAGGAGATCCTGCGTTTCGCCTCCATGTGGAACCTGGAGGGCCTGGTGCTGATGGGCTTCTGCGACGGAGATTACGCGTACCTGCGAAACCACATGCGCGTTCCCTTCGTGGCCTATGACGGCTACTGCGGGAATACGGAGCGCATCTATAATATTACCATCGACAATTTTGACGGCGGCTTCCAGGTGGGGCGGTATTTCCGGGAAAGCGGCCAGAAAAATGTGCTGTACATTGCCGACAATGCCGTCTGCGTGGACAAGGAGCGCTTTGAGGGCTTCCAGGCGGGCTTCGGGGAAGGAACGGAACGGCTGATCGTGCCCATGCATAAGGCGCAGCGGTGGGAATTCTACCGGGAAAAGCTGCCTGTGCTGCGGAGCGTCTCGGGCGTGTTCGCGGCGTCTGACCATTATGCCATCGACCTGATGCAGTTTCTGGGAGAACAGGGCATCCGGGTTCCGGAGGAGGTGTCGGTGGTGGGCTTTGATGATACGCCCATGTGCCAGCTGATCACGCCGCCTCTGAGTTCGGTGAGCCAGAATCTTGCCCGCCGGGCGGAGCTGGCGGTGCAAAAGCTGCGGGAGCTGAAGGAGAAGAAATTGGAAGAGACCTCCGTGACCTTACCGGTGACCCTGGTCCTGCGGGGCAGCACGAAAAGCCGGAAGCAGTGATACATACGGCAGCAGGATCTCACATGCGTACCGTTGTTCTTCACGGGCAAACAGTACGCCTGGTTTTGTGCGTAAATTAGTATATTACAGGGATAAATAGGATATTTTACCAGAAAATAACATCAATTCTTATGTATGTTTTAGAGGCACCGCTGCTGACTTTATCGACCATTTGCGTTATAATTTTACATACGAAAAGTATGAGGATTGCTATACCCTTTTTTAGGGAATTGACATAAGGAAGGTATTTGAATTGCCTGCAGCACTAAAGAAAATTATCAATATTATTTCCACCGTGGGCGTGGCTCTGGTTGTCCTGTGTGCCATCCTGCTGGTGGGTGTCAGAATTTTCGGCTTTCAGCCCTTCGCCGTCCTGTCCGGCTCCATGGAGCCTGCGTATCATGTGGGCGACCTGATTTACGTGAAAAGCGTGGATTACCGGGAGCTTGCGCAGGGGGATGTGATCACCTTCCTGCTCAGCGAGGACACCGTCGCCACCCACCGGATTGTGGAAGTGGTTCCGGACGAGGAAGACGCCTCGGTTCTGCGTTACCGCACCAAGGGCGATGCCAACGACACCGAGGACGGCTCGCTGGTCCATTATAAGAACGTCATCGGTACGCCGAAGTTCTCCCTGCCGTACCTGGGCTATGTTGCCAGCTATATTTCCTCGTCTCCCGGCATGTATGTGGCCATCGGCGCCTGCGCCATGCTGATCCTGCTGGTGTTCCTGCCGGATCTGTTCGGGAAGGAAGAGAAGCAGGAGCGCAAGCGGGGCCGCTACGAGCGGTGAACCCGGATACATACTTGACGGGCATTATTTATATAGTAAAACTTTTATCGTAGGTATGGTCAGCATTAACCTGACCGCAGAACCCCGCGCGTACTTTGGTTTCATCAGATGTGAACCAACATGTTCCTCCATCTGTGAAATAAATAAACAAATAAAACCGCAGCCAACGGCTGGTATTTTGGCGGCGATACCATCACTATGACCGGTGACACGACCCTCTATGCGATCTGGAAACTCGATTGGAAGCCCACAATTGCAGACGTCGAATTCCAGAAGCATGTCGTTGATGAGAATGGAAATGACGTCACGGGGGTAACAGACGACTTTACCTTTACCGTGAGCAGCAATTTCGCTGGCACGAGTTACAAGGTGTATACGGCTGACGGCCTGACCCAGGTTACTTCCGGAACATTCAGCGCCAGCGCATTGGCCTTCACACTGAAAAACGGTCAGTATATCGTGATCGAAGATGTGCCGAATTCCACCACAGCCTACACCATTACGGAAACGGTCCCTGATGGATATACTGCGCAAAATGGCGCGACAACCACGATCAACATCAACGAGACAACGAATAGTACCGGTAAGTTCACTTCTCGCTTTATCAATGTGCTGAAGAAGTACACCGTTACCTACGATGACGGTGTTGCGGATGAGGAGATCGTTGTTCCCGCCGCACAGGAAAAGATTTACGGAGTGGACCTGACCCTGTCTTCCACAAAACCTGAGCGTGCCGGTTACGACTTCAACGGCTGGAAGGGCAGTGACGGAAACACCTATCAGGCTGGCGCTGTGTATACAACGGATGCTGCGCTGACCCTGACCGCGCAATGGAAGCTCAAGTCCTATACCGTTACTTACAATACCAACGGCGGCACCGGCACCTATGCAAACCAGACCAAGGAGCACGGCAAGGCGCTGACGCTGTACACCAATGAACCTACCAAGGCCGGTTATACGTTCGCCGGCTGGCTCGGCAGCGACAATGTAACTTATCAGGCAGGCGGCACCTATACAGCGAACGCTGACCTGGCGCTGACCGCACAGTGGACTCCCGCAAATTACACGATCACCTATAACCTGAACGGCGGTACGGTGACCGGCAATCCTACCGGCTACACCATCGAATCTGCCGCGATCACGCTGAACAACCCCACAAAGACGGGTTATACCTTCGCAGGCTGGACCGGAACGGATCTTGCTGGGGCACAGATGAACGTGACGATCCCCACCGGCAGCACCGGTGACCGTGCGTATACCGCGACCTGGACGCCTGTGGTCTACCAAATCAGCTATAATTTGGCTGGCGGTTCCCTGGCAGAGGGTGTAAGTAATCCCGAGACCTATACCATTGAGACACCTACCTTCACGCTGAACAACCCCACCAGAGAAGGCTATGACTTCGCAGGTTGGGCATTGGCTGGCGTCAGCGGCGTTTCTCAAAGTGTAACAATTGAAAGCGGCAGCACCGGTGACCGGGCATATACCGCAACTTGGACGCGGAAAACCTACACCATCAGCTATAATGGCTTAGAGGGTGCGGCAGTTGCAGCTAATCCCGCAACCTATACCATCGAGTCTGACAGCTTCACGCTGAACAATCCCACCAAGGCCGGTTATACCTTCGCAGGCTGGAGCGGCACCGGCATTGACGGCACTTCCACCAGCGTGACCATCGCCAAGGGCAGCACCGGCGACCGTACTTACACTGCAACCTGGACGCCCATTGAATACACCATTTCCTATCATGGCTTGGAGGGTGCAACGGTGAGCGGAAATCCCACTGGCTACACCATTGAGTCCGATGGCATTACGCTGAGCAATCCCACCAAGGATGGCTACGCCTTCGCAGGATGGACCGGAACCGGTCTCACCGCGGCGACGGAAAGCGTGACCATCACCAAGGGCAGCATGGGCAACCGCGAATACACCGCAACCTGGACCCCGCTGTACAAGTATGAACTGGTCTTCGACGATAACACCACCGACGAAGTAACCAATATGCCTGAGGGCTACAGCAGTACCGCTTGGGAAGCAAATGCTTCCTATACCCATAGCTGGACTGGAGAACCCACCCGCACCGGCTACACCTTCCTGGGATGGAGCACGGAGAGCGATGCGGCAGAAGCTTCCAAGATCACGAGCTATCCCCTTAACGGTACAGCGGCTGACACCACGAAAGTGACTTTGTACGCCATCTGGCAGATCAACAAGTACACGGTTACCTGGAAGAACTGGGATGGTTCTGTTTTGGAGACGGATACGGATGTCCCCTATGGCACAACACCTACATATGATGGGGAAACGCCTGAGAAAGCAAGTGACCCGCAGTACAATTACGTCTTTGCCGGTTGGTCTCCCGAGGTCAGTGCAGTGGGCGAAAGTGATGTTACCTATACGGCAACATATACTCCCGTCCTGCAGGAGTACACAGTAAAATGGGTTGACGAGGATGGAACCACCGTTCTGGAGATGGATGAGAATGTCGCCTACGGCACAACTCCCGAATTCAATGGTGCGACTCCCACTAAGGCAAGCGCTGAAGGTTACGCCTACACCTTCGATACATGGACCCCGGAAATCAGCAAGGTTGTTGGTAACGTTGCGTATAAGGCAACGTACAAGGCAACGCCCATCGACTATACCGTCACCTTTGAAACCAACGGCGGAACGCTGGCAGAAGGCGCAAGCGGCACTGCAAGCTATACTGTTGAAACTGCCATCACCCTGCCTGGGGTTACAAGACCCGGTTACACATTCAAGGGCTGGAAGGTTACCGTCGCAGCGGAAAGCGATACCAACTGGAAACTGGATGACACATACACGGCAGAGATCGAAGCCGGCAAATTCGGCGACGTGACACTGACCGCCCAGTGGGAGGCCATCACCGCCGACCTGGTGATTCAGACCACACTCAGCGCAAGCGCCTGTTTCGCTGACCAGAACTTCGTGTTCGTAGTCACCGGCACGGCTGATGATGTGAATGTCGGTAAGATCGAATTTGAGGTAGCGCTGAACGGCAGCGACCGCGTGACCATCGCCCAAATTCCCGCCGGTTCCTACACCATAACAGAAAAGAGCGGCTGGTCCTGGCGCTATACCGGCGACCAGACTGCAGCAGCCGAGATCGAGGACGCAGAAGCAAAAACAGTGACCTTTACCTTCGATGATCCGGACAACACGTCTTGGCTGAGCGGTTACCACATGAACTAAGAAAGGAGGCAGCGATCTATGAAAAACGCAAATTCGAGAAGAAAAAACCATAGCAGAAGGTTTGATCCCAAGAAGCTGACATTGCTGCTCTCCGTGGTTTTGCTGCTGGGTGCCGTTGTAGGCGGCACCGTGGCATACCTGACAGCGGGCACGGGAAAGGTAACCAATACCTTCACCCCGGGCCATGTGGATTGTGTGGTATCCGGCAGCGGAAATCGCTTCACCATTGCGCCTGATAAAGACACGAACACCAACGTGTATCTTCGTGCCGCAGTAGTGGGCAACTGGGTGGACGGCAAAGGCAATGTCTACTGGATGGCGCCCAGCTTCGAAGTTTCCGGCAGCAGCTGGAATAAAGTCGGCGATTATTACTATTACCAGAGCGAAGTTGCTCCCGGCGGTGAAGCCAGCGAACTCACTGTCACGCTGACTTCTGAGACACCTGAGGGCTACACCTTTCAGGTTCAGGTCCTGGCAGAGGCCATCCAGAGCGCGCCTGCCGGTCAGACTGCCTGGGATAACGGCGGCATGAACTAAGGAGGGCAGATTATGAACGGATTACTGAAAAGAACCGGCATGCTCCTGCTCTGCCTGGTCATGCTGATGAGTCTGGCGCTTCCGGCAGCAGCCGCAGACAGCAATGTCATTTATAACGGCAAAGCGGATAACTTTGTGTTCCTTCCCGGCAGCAGCAAGTCCGGCAGCGACCTTTTCCCCAACTTCAAGGATGTTATGCCCGGTGATTCCCTGACGCAGGAGATTACCGTGAAGAATAAGGCTTCCAACCGGGTAAAGGTCAAGATCTACATCCGCGCGCTGGGCGCGGAGGAAGACGCGGAGTTTCTGAACCAGATGAAGCTGACGGTTGCACAGAATGGCGATTCCATTCTTTTCAAGGCCCCCGCCGATGAGACCGCCCAGCTGACCAACTGGACATGCCTTGGAACCTTCTATTCCGGCGCGGAAATTAAGCTGAATGTAACGCTGGATGTGCCCATCACCATGGGCAATGAGTTCCAGAACAGCACAGGAAAGTTGCAGTGGGAGTTCCGGGTAGAGGAGTTCGCCGTTGAGGCCAGCGACCCCAGTGCTCCCAAGACCGGCGACGATATGAACCTGCCGCTGATGTATACCATTATGGGCGTCAGCCTGGTTGGCATCATCGTGCTGCTGATCCTGGCGAAGAAGAACCGCAGGGATAAGGACAAGAAATAAGAAAAATGGATGACCCCGGTGGGTCATCCATTTTTTGTCCTCAAAAAAATAAAGACCGCTCCCAGGGCCATTTTTCACTGTAGAAAACAAAAGCCATTGATACGCTCGGCGGCCTCCTGGCCCTGGAATCGCAGCCGAAATGATTCCGCTTCCGTTGACTTTTTCCTGTCCATCCGATATGATAACGGCAAATCATTTGCATGGAAAGCAGGGATAACCATGACCTTTTACGAAAAAATGCGCATTGTCTGTCTGGCAGTCCCGGCGGGGAAGGTGGCGACCTACGGTCAAATTGCCATGCTCTGCGGCAAACCGAGAAATTTCCGCCAGGTGGGTTACGGGCTGAAACACGATTTGGCAGGAGCGGATGTGCCGGCCTTTCGGATCGTCAACAGCAGGGGAGAGCTGAGCGGCGCCATCCATTTTCAGATCCCCGGTTTACAGCAGAAGCTGCTGGAGGACGAGGGCGTTGCGGTGCTGTGGAATGGAAACAGCTGGTGTGTGGATTTGAAGAAATACGGATGGCAAAGCTCCGTGGAGGATGCGGAAGCGTTTCAAAGGCAGTTTGAAGCGGAACAGAACGGTTAACGGGGGATTGGCCTTCAACAGGAACGGATGCTCCCTGGTGAGGAAAACAGCGGATTGTGTTCCATTTATTTGCGGAAGAAGGATTCTGAATGAACGCACAGGAAAATCCATTGCTGGATCTGTCATACGAATTCTTAATAAAAACCTTTGGTTTTGCTTAAGAAGGCACCGCCGAAAGGCGCTGCCGATTGGAGAATATTCGAAATAGAATATTCTCCAATCCCGGCTCATTATCAAAACGCAAAAGAACCTGTCCACCTAAAAAAGCATGAGAAAATCCAGATGTACGGCACGTACATCTGGATTTCTGATCTTTATGACAAAAAAGGGCAGCATTGACCGCCGTTACATCCGAAGTTACAGAATATACCCGCCGCTTCTGGCCCAGAACAGCCAGAAGGTCAGGGTAATGGCGCTGAAGACCGTGGTTGCGGCGCAGACGCTGCCGGTCAGCGTGCCGTCATGGCCCATTTGTTTTGCCATGACATAGGCAGAGGGGGTGGTGATGCTGCCGAGCATGATGAGCAGTGCCACCAACTTCTGATCCGTGAAGCCCAGCCGGACAGCCACGGGCAAAAAGACCGCCGGAAGGATCACCAGCTTGATCAGAGCTGCAAGTACGGTTGGCTTGACCTTAGCCAGAGCGGCTTTTCCCCGAAAGCCCGCGCCAATGGCCAGCAGGGCCAGGGGACTTGTCATGCCGCCAAGACTGCTCATGGCCTTGGCCGCCATGGTGGGGATGGGAAGCTCCAGAAGACTCGCCAGCAGCCCCAGGGCAATGGCGATGAGAGTCGGGTTGCGGAGGATTTTTCCGATGCTGTGGCGGAGCTTCTTGCCCAGAGGTTCGGTGTTCTCCTGGGCATCGGGGCATTCCAGGGTCAGGATCAGAACGGCAAAAATGTTGTACAGCGGAACGCTGCCCAAAATCATCAGGCCGCTCATGCCGCTGGTGCCGTAGATGTTCTGGATAAACGCCGCTCCCAGGATCGCCGCCGAGGAACGGTAGCAGGCCTGAACGAACTCGCCTACGATGGACTTGTCCCGGAAGAGCCAGCGGCTTAACACCCAGATCACCAGAATGGTCACCATGGTCACGGCGGCGCAGAATCCCACATACCCGGCGTCAAAGCTAGTGCGGATGTCGGTTCCCGCCAGATCGTTGAAGAGCATCACCGGCAGGGTAACATGGAACACGAATTTGTTCGCCACCGACACAAAGCCGTCGGTCAGGAACTGCTTTCGGTAGAGAATATTGCCCAAGAGCATGATAAAGAACAGCGGCATGGTGCTGTTCAGGCTGAACATGAGATTTTCCAGCATAAAATTGGCTTCCTTTGCTTATTGCTTTTTATAATCCATATACAGAACGCCGCCAGACTCAGCCCGCCGATGCCCCGGCCGCTGTCCTTGCGATACTGGTTGATGTGACAGTAGGTTTCTGTGTCAGGGGCGGTTCCAGATATCAAATCCGTATGGATGTTACTATACCATATCGGATTCGGAAAATCCATTCGCAGTATGAAAAAACAGATGACAGTGCATGTTATTTGTGGTATACTATTTCAAAACATATCCCCCCTGGGGGGATATGTTTTTGAGACGAAATAGTTCCTTAATCCACTGGATTTTCGGGAGTAATTTAAATGAAAACAAAAAAGATTGCCACATGCTATGCCATAATGGCGGCGGCCCTGTACGCCGTGAATATTCCCCTGAGCAAACTGTTTTTGCAGTCTGTGCAGCCCACCATGATGGCGGCGTTTCTGTACTTGGGCGCAGGTGCAGGGCTGTTCCTCTGCGGCATTCTCAGCAGAGAGAACGAAAAAAGCAAACCGCTGACGAAGGCGGAACTTCCCTATACCCTGGGAATGATCGTGCTGGATATTGCCGCGCCCATTCTGCTGATGATGGGGTTGGAACGGACAAATTCCGCCAATGCCTCTCTGCTGAACAATTTTGAAGTCGTGGCCACATCCCTGATCGCTTTTTTCGTGTTTAAAGAGGCTTTGTCCAGACAGCTGGCCATTGCCATTGGGCTTGTAACAGCAGCCAGCGCTGCCCTCAGTTTCGAGGGTGCAGGCAGTTTTCAGTTTAACACGGGTTCGCTGCTGGTGCTGGGGGCTACCTGCTGTTGGGGTCTGGAGAATAACTGCACCCGGATGCTCAGCTCCAAATCTTCTGTTCAGATCACTACAATTAAGGGCTTTTTTTCAGGCCTTGGCAGTTTGGCCGTAGCGCTGACCGTTGGAGAGGAAATTCCCGGCATTAGCTGGATCCTCTTGGTTTCGCTATTAGGCTTTGTGGCTTATGGTTTGAGCATCAATTTTTATATTCAGGCGCAAAAGGAACTGGGGGCGGCGAAAACCAGCGCCTACTATTCCATAGCCCCATTCCTGGGTGCTGCCTTTGGCATGCTTCTGCTGGGCGAGCGGCCTAGGGCGCAGTTTTATATTGGCCTTGTGATTATGATCGCGGCAAACGTGCTGATGGTGAAGGATACCATCGGTTTGCAGCATACCCATGAGCACATCCACATCCATACCCACGAGCACCGGCATGGGGAGCTGGTGCACACGCATGAGCATCAGCATATTCACACCCATACGCATGTCCATGAAAAGGACGAAGCTGCCCACGGTCATTCCCACGAAGCCATTGAAGAACACGACCATACACATATGCCTGCATAAGGCGCTGCGGGATTGGAAATGAAATCCTGCTGTAAACCAGCAACGGACCGTACCGATTGGGTGAATCGTGGGGCAGCCTGTCACAAAGAAAAAGCGCCCCTTCCGGGACGTGAAAGACAAAGAAATAACCCTTGATCGATCAGCGAATCATGCTAATGGATCAAGGGTTATTTCAGAACAAAGTCAGGTTCCAGCATTTACGTAACCTCTGCTTTCTATAGAATTGGGAGATTCCTTAGTACATTGGACTCACTCCTTTTTTGTACCTTCATAATACCTTTTGAAACTAGAAAATGCAAGATGGGATGTTCCATAAGAATCGGTGTAAAAAGTTGGAGAAAGTGAGAATGGACAAGGGAACTTCAAAGTGCTATACTAAATATATTGGGCGGCTTTTGGGGAGAATCCGCCCATTTTTTCTGTTTGCATCAGAATAGGAGCACAAACATCGCAATGATGGCGCCGAAAACGCCGATCACAGGGAACAGGCAGCCACAGCATCCACTGTGGCGAGGAGGGCGATGCCACATACCGCCTCCCATGGGAGGGGGATACATTCCACCGCCCATCGGGGGCCTGTGATGCATTCCGCCGCCCATAGGCGGACGGTGATGACCTCCGCCAAATCCAGGACCACCAGGTCCTCCACGATGTCCTCCGGGGCCTCCAGGGCCGCCATGATGTCCGCCAGGTCCAGGCATATCTTTTTCCTCCTAAATATAGTTTCGTTTTATGCACAAATCTTCAAAATTCCGCAGGCAGCGCCTACCAGAGTTACAGGGACCAGCAGGGCCACACCACCG
The DNA here is from genome assembly GCA_036300205.1 of Oscillospiraceae bacterium. Lineage (GTDB taxonomy): Bacteria > Bacillota > Clostridia > Oscillospirales > Oscillospiraceae > Faecousia. Next base: position 3,276 of record JAXJGV010000076.1, on the reverse strand, counting down.
GCTACCAGAAAGCAACCGATCAGGGCAGGCAGCGCCAGTGTGAACAGGATCACAGCAACGACTTTTGCCAAGCCCCAGGTGACCTTAAAGGCCAATCCAATGGCTTTTGCAAACAGCCACACGAATGCGATTAATACCAATAATTCAAACATTTCTATCCTCCAGTGTGTTCGGATCCTTCATACGAACATTCACCTGAATGCCGATCCGTCTTACATAGTCAGGGTTTTGCTCTTGCTTTTCCAGAAGCCTAAGTGCCAGGATTCTTTCTCTTGCCGTCATGGCATTCACCTCCTTGCTTGATGGTCTTATTGTACAGGATGACCGAAGTAAGAAACAGGACAGAATTCGCAAAATAAGACCTGTTATTTCCGCGATTGCAGCAAAATAGGCGGCATACCATCGGTATGCCGTCTGAAGGCAATGCAGTTACTTATTCTTCCGGGCGTTATACTGCTCCGGATCTATGATGCCGTTGGCCAGCATCTTTTTCCGACCAGAGCTGCAATGTTCATCTCAAACACCTCCTATTCCGAGTTGTTAGACCGTAAGCGGTCGTAAAAAGCCGCCTGTCTCACTCAAGACAAGCGGCTTTCCATAATTCAGATAGGATGATGCCTGGATGGATTCTAGGAGATCATGCCATAGCGATTCTGCTTATCCTGAAAATGGGCGTGCTTCGCAAAGCCATATTCTTCGTTACGAAAGAAGCTGGCTTTACATTCGCTCTTATAGATAAGCGCAGAAGCGATGATTCTCATGATCGAGTTCCTTTCTGCAAAAGTAGTTGTTCTTGGTTTCTGGGATCAGCATAAAACAAGAAATCCATTTTGTCATTAAACTTGTGGTTAAAAGTTTGTTTGTAGCCACTTTCTGGCATTTAGCATGTCAGGATCTCTTGGATGAACCTGAAGCACATAATTGACCTTACCCACCAACTGCATCCGGTAAGTATCCTCCGAAATCTCCAGACCGATTCTACTAAGGTGTTCCTGGATACCGAATTTCCTACAGTAATACAGCTCTTGGCGCAGCTTGCGGCAGTAGTCTGCTGGGATGCTCAGTTTCTCATTGACTACGATGCCGGTGACAGTCTGCTGCTGACTAGGACGCTGGATCCGGGTTTTCTGCTCATTCAGCAGGAAGTCCATTTTCTTTAATTCCAGGCCGACAAACCGAATCACCTTAGCTGGATCAAAGTCACCGGAGAAGGTCATATCATCGCAGTACCGTGTGTAGGCGATTTCTCGTTCCCGGCACCACTGGCCGATCTGTTCGTCAAACTCATACAGAATAATGTTGGTAATTGCCGGCGAGCTGGGCGCTCCCTGGGGCAGGGCATCTTTATGATAGCAAAGCATGGTCAGCAGGATGCGCAGGGGCTCCGCGTAGATTTCCTCAGGGAATACCTTATCCTTTACGGTGGAGTATCGGATGCTGTCAAAGAAATGGAGAATATCCAGCTTCAGCACTATCTGCTTGCCGACATGGTGCTTGGCATTGCGCAGGGGGGAGCTGCCGAACCGATATGCTTTGGCATACCGGGATACAGGCATATGGATCAGAAGCACCTCGGAAATCCGCTTTTGAATGGATTTCAGCACCTCATCTGGGACGGATAGATTGCGGTAGTCTCCACTTTTCTTGGGGAGCTTTGCCTTGTGATAATGCTTGCTCAGATTGTTGCTGACAGCATAGAGCGTCTTGGCACGGATGCCAAGATCCTGTTCAAGGGAGGAAAGCTCCCTGTATACGATCATGAAACTTCCCTCCCTTTCCCTTAAGCGGAACAATACAATGATGTATGGCGAAGTGCGCAGGGGTATTTCTGAAGCACACGGCGTGTGCGGTAATACCACAAGCAGTTCGTCTGAGCGCAAGCGAATACGATGCTTTGGTACTTCCCGACAGCGACTCGCTGCCGGTGTCAGAGACCTGACAAGAGCTATTGTTCCTGATGCGATTATAGCGCGGGAAGCCGTGCTATGCAATGGCCTGATTGTAAATTTTATGTTTCTTCTCACACATAAAAGTTAACGGACTCGCTAATTCACGAGTCCCGCAGATATTAGAACATGAGTACGCGGCCTGCGATCAAAGCGCCAACCCCGCCGATTACAGGGAACAGGCAACCACGGCAGCCGCTGTTCCGGGGCGGTGATGGCCACCGTCAAATCCAGGACCACCAGGTCCTCCACGATGCCATCTAGGGCCTCCAGGGCCGCCATGATGTCTGCCAGGTCCAGGCATATTGCTTTCCTCCTAAAAAAGTGTTGTGAGTACAGTTGAAGATGAAAGAACTTCTGACGGCAAAGGCCAATGTGGACCGCCTCTTAAATATGGAAGTCTTGCCTGGTTAGGAGACACAATGCGATAAGTCTGGATGATATTATGTAAACCGGTGATTTGCAATAATCACGTAGCCGCAGTATGCGTTACCCAGAACAGTTTGTGCTTGCCAGTCCAACGATCTGGTAAAGGAAAATCCGGTCCGCTTCGCAGAAAAAGTGTAAACGACCGGCGAAACGGAAGGAAGCTTTTCCAGCGGAAGAGGTGAAACTTCCACTGGAAAACCTTCCGTAGGATCAGGTTGGCTGGGGCATTCGTCTCATGCGCTGTACGGGAATGCAAATGCAGGAGCTGCTTGTTTTGGAGCCCAAACACATCGCAGAGGACGGCTCGTATATTGTTATTGAGCAGGCTGTTGTGATGGAGAAAGGCGCGGCGGCACGCCCAAGTCTCAGGATAGCTACCGGACAGTGCCGATTCCCCAAAGCGTGCGATACTGTGCAAGGCTTCTTCGGAGTGTTCCCACGGAATATTACTGGGAACGTGGCAAGCCCGATATGCCCCGTAATCCTTCTTACTTCCGCAAGAAATTCAAAGAAGAAATTTCCTCAGTTGAGGGAGTAAGAAGTGTTGACCCCGTACAGCTGCCGTCACACTCATGTTTCCCAAACGCAAGCACTGGGAATTGATCTTGCCACGATTCAGAGCCTGGTTGGCCATGCGGATGTAGATATGACCAAGCATTACCTGCATGTTCAGGATCCTGTCCGTTTGAATGCAATTGCTGTTTTTGAGAACGCATTTTTTGAAAAAGATGAGGAAGTCAATAGAAACATAATAGACTTTCTCTAAATGAGCAAATTCAGAAAATAGACAAAATCCCCCTATAGCGTCGAATACCCACAGAAAAAGGCAGAAGAAGCTCAGTCTCCCGGGTAAACCAAAACCAGGCAAGGGTCAGGATAATCAGGAAACGGTCAATGGCTT
>JAXJGV010000075.1:0-39461 GCA_036300205.1 Oscillospiraceae bacterium | reverse complement strand
TAAAATTGAGGGATTTTACTTCTTTTTGGGGGATTGCCGCACTAGTGGTGCTCCGCGCAGCGAATCAGAAATGAGAATGATTGCCGGTGGCAATCATACCATAATTCATTGCGGGCTGGTTCGCGATGACATCTAATTTTAGGGCCTTTTTTGACACGCTGAAGCGTCCCCTTGCTTTGAGCAAGGGGACGTTTTGTTATGTGTGCGGCATTACTTCTTTTCCTTCACCAGGAAAATAGCCACCAGAGAGCTGACCAGCAGCAGGTAGGGGTAGAACAGGTAGCGCATGATCTCAAAAGCGGAAATGGTGTAGCCCATTTCCGCGGTGGCGGAGATGGCGACCAGCATCTGAGCGCCGTAGGGGATAATGCCCTGGAAAATGCAGGAGAAGGTATCCAGGATGCAGGCGGCCCGCTGAGAGCTGATGCCGTACTCTTCGCTCATTTCCTTGGCGATGGGGTTTGCCATGACGATGGCCACGGTGTTGTTGGCGGTGGCGATGTCCATGGCGCCTACCAGCAGGCCCATGCCGAGCTGGCCGCCCTTGTTGCCCTTAAACAGGCTCTGGATGAAGGCCAGCAGGGCGTCGAAGCCGCCGTAGACCCGGATCAGGCCGCACATGGCGGCAACCAGAATGGCAACCATGCTGGTTTCAAACATACCGGACGCGCCGCTGCCCATGCTTGCCAGCAGATCCGTGGCGGCAGTCTGGCCGGTAGCCAGCATGATGACGGCGCCGGAGACGATGCCCAGCAGCAGGACGACAAAGACGTTGATACCGGCAACGCCGCCGATGAGCACCAGAACATAGGGGATGATCTGCACCAGATTATAGCTTGCTTCAATGGGGGTGGTCTCATGGCCCATGGTCAGCAGAAGGAGCAGGACCAGCGTGCCGATGGCGGCGGGGAGGGCGATCCAGAAATTGCCCTTGAACTTATCCTTCATGGCGCAGCCCTGACCGTTGCAGGCGGCGATGGTGGTGTCGGAAATGAAGGACAGGTTGTCGCCGAACATGGCGCCGCCTACCACGGTGCCCACGCACAGGGATACATCGTAGCCGGAGGCCTGGGCCACTTCCACGGCGATGGGAGCGATCAGGGTGATGGTTCCCACAGAGGTGCCCATGGCGGTGGAGACGAAGCAGGCCACCACGAACAGCACGGGAACGGCAAACTGGGCGGGGATCAGGTCCAGCATAAAATATGCCACGCTCTGGGCGGAGCTGCGGCCCACCACGCCCACGAAAGCGCCGGCGGTCAGGAAGATCAGCAGCATAGTGATGATGTTCTTATCGCCTACGCCTTCGCCCATGATGGCCAGCTTCTCGTCAAAGCTCAGCTTCCGATTCTGCAAACAGGCCACTAAAATGGCCACCAGAAAGGCGATGACGATGGGGATGTTGTAAAAGCCCATGGGGATCTTCATGCCATATTCAAACAGCAGGCCAAGACCCAGATAGATTACCAGAAACACGCCGATGGGCAGCAGCGCAATGGGATTTCCTTTTTTCATTATTCTTTCCTCCAAACACGTTATGTGCGATACAGATACCCATTAAATTTATCATAACTGACAGTTTATGTCAAGAAAAGGACGGCTGCCTATTGCGGTTTTCCTAAAAATCCGGTATACTAATTTCAAATAGATGGAAGGAGTAAGAAAAATGTCTCAAACGAATTCCAAAACATATCTTTTTGAATCCATGCCCATTCCCCAGGCAGTGATGCAGCTTTCCGTTCCCATCGTACTCAGCTCGCTGGTGTCCATCATTTACAACCTGGCGGATACCTTCTTCGTCGGTATGCTCAACGATCCCATCCAGAACGCCGCCGTTACGCTGGTGTATCCGGTGATGCTGGCGTTCAACGCGGTGAACAACCTGTTCGGCGTGGGTACTTCCAGCATGATGAGCCGGAGCCTGGGCAGCGGCGACCATGAGAAGGTGCGCAAGTGCTCGGTGTTCGGCTTTTATGGAGCGCTGTTCAGCGGCCTGCTGTTCTCGGTGCTGTGCACTGTGTTCCGCACCCCGCTGCTGCACCTGCTGGGCGCGGATGAGACCACGCTGGAAACGACCTACAATTACATGTTCTGGACGGTCTGCTGCGGCGCTATGCCTGCCATTTTGAATGTGGTCCAGGGCTACATGGTGCGCAGCGAGGGCGCCTCCCTTCATGCCAGCATCGGCACCATGAGCGGCTGCATCCTGAACATTCTGCTGGATCCCATTTTCATCCTGCCCTGGGGCCTGAACATGGGCGCTGCCGGCGCGGGCCTGGCAACCTTTCTTTCCAACTGCTTCGCCTGCGGCTATTTCCTGATCCTGGCCCGGGTAAAAAAGGGCAAGACCTTCGTCTGCATGGACATCCGGAAGCTGAAGCATGTGACCGGGGATATCGTTCTGGGCATCTTCGGCGTAGGCGTGCCTGCCTCCATCCAGAACCTGCTGAATGTGGTGGGCTCTACCATTTTGAATAACTTCACCGCTGCCTACGGCGCTTCCGCTGTGGCGGCTATGGGCGTAGCCCAGAAGTTGAACATGATCCCCATGCAGATGGCGCTGGGCTTCTCTCAGGGCATCATGCCCCTGGTCAGCTATAACTACGCCAGCGGCAACCGCAAGCGCATGAAAAAATCCATCCTGTTCGCATCAGGCATCATCGTCCCCGCTATGCTGCTGGTAACGGCGGCGTATTTCGCCGGGGCGCCTGTGCTGATCCGGCTGTTTATGGAGAATCAGGAGATCGTCAGCTTCGGCTCCAGCTTCCTGCGGGTCATGTGCCTGAGCATCACGTTTATCTGCGTGGATTTCCTGGCAGTGGGCGTGTTCCAGTCTCTGGGCATGGGCAAAAATGCCCTGATCTTCGCGGTACTGCGGAAAGTGGTGCTGGAGATCCCCCTGCTCTTCCTGCTGAACGCGGTCTATCCCCTCTATGGCCTGCCGTATGCCCAGGTCATCACGGAGGTGATCCTGGCTGCCGCGGCGGTGGTCATGCTGCGCCGGATCTTCAAGCAGGAACCGGGCGAAAGCGCATAATGGATTTGCATGCCCGGGAATTGTAAAAAATGATTGAAAAATGTGCAGTATTACAGTATAATTATTGCGGCATTTTTATTTTATTCCGGCCGCGCCTGGCAGCTCCCGGCCGGAGAAATGAGGTTAATTATTATGGAAAGAAAAGTCGGAACCGTATCCAGGGGTATTCGCGGCCCTATCATCCGCGAGGGTGACGACCTGGCAAAAATCGTCGTGGACAGCGTTCTGGAAGCAGCCGCAAGCGAAGGCTACGAGATGCGCAACCGTGACGTGGTGGCCGTGACCGAGTCCGTTGTGGCCCGTGCGCAGGGCAACTACGCGTCCGTCGATGCCATTGCGGCGGATGTCCGTGCCAAGCTGGGCGGCGAGACCATCGGCGTCATTTTCCCCATCCTGTCCCGCAACCGATTTGCCATCTGTCTGCGCGGCATTGCCCGTGGCGCAAAGAAGATCGTGCTGATGCTGAGCTATCCCTCTGACGAAGTGGGCAACGAGCTGGTCTCTCTGGACAAGCTGGACGAGGCCAAGGTCAACCCCTACAGCGATGTGCTGACGCTGGAGCGTTACCGCGCCCTGTTCGGCGAGAACCTGCATCCCTTCACCCTGGTGGACTACGTTCAGTACTACTCCGGCCTGATTAAGGAAGAGGGCGCTGAAGTGGAGGTCATCTTCGCCAACGATCCCCGGGTCATCCTGAACTACACCAAGAACGTCCTGGCCTGCGACATCCATACCCGTGCCCGTACCAAGCGTCTGCTGTGGGGCGCCGGCGCGGAGAAGGTCTGCGGCCTGGACGACATTATGAACGCTTCCGTTGACGGCAGCGGCTGCAACGAAAAGTACGGCCTGCTGGGCTCCAACAAGTCCACTGAGGACAAGGTCAAGCTGTTCCCCCGGGACTGCCAGGACCTGGTCAAGGACATCCAGGCCAAGTTCCTGGAGAAGACCGGCAAGCTGGTGGAAGTCATGGTCTACGGCGACGGCGCGTTCAAGGATCCCGTGGGCAAGATCTGGGAGCTGGCTGACCCTGTGGTCTCTCCCGCATACACTTCCGGTCTGGAGGGCACGCCCAACGAGCTGAAGCTGAAGTATCTGGCTGACAACGACTTTGCAGACCTCAGCGGCGCAGAGCTGAAGGCCGCCATCGAGGGCGCTATCCGGGAGAAGGACGGCAACCTGGCAGGCTCCATGGCCTCTCAGGGCACCACCCCCCGCCGCCTGACCGATCTGATCGGCTCTCTGTGCGACCTGACCTCCGGCTCCGGCGACAAGGGCACTCCCATCATCCACATTCAGGGTTACTTCGATAACTACACCAACTAATGGCAAATACAAAAAGCGGCGTGGGCGACCACGCCGCTTTTTTGCGCCGAACGAAGAGAAAGGGTAGTTTATGCAAGAACGCCACGGTAGGGCGGAGGCATTCTAATTCGAATTACAATACAATAACAGAAGAGGAGGGGCGTTCGCCAAATGTCATTAAGTTAAGATGTCATTGCGAACCAGTCCTCAGACTGGTGTGGCAATCTCCTTCGATGATGGGGATTCCCACGCCACTCAAGCGCACTGGCTCGGAATGACATATACTCTTAACTTAATGACATTGGGCGTTCGCCCCTCCTCTTTTTGCTGAGGAAAATTTTAGAAAAAGGGTGTTGACAAATCCCATGGCTTGTGCTATTGTATTAATGCACTAATACACCAATACAATAACACAAAAGGAGGTGCCTATGAATTGGAAATTTACCGGTGACCGGCCGGTGTATCAGCAAATTATGGCCACCATACGCGGTGGGATCCTCAGAGGAGAATTAAGCCCCGGAAAGAAAGTGCCTTCCGTACGGGATCTGGCGGCGGAAGCCCAGGTCAACCCCAATACCATGCAGCGCGCGCTGACGGAATTGGAGCGGGAGGGGCTTCTGGTGGGCGGCGGTACCAGCGGAAGAACGGTGACCACCGACGAGGAGATCCTGTCGGCCATGAAAGAACGGATCTTATACGAATTGGCCCGGGAATGTGCCGAAAAGTTTATGGTCTTCGGCATTACCCCGACCCAGGCGGCTGAGCTTCTGCTGCGCCTGGATATGGAAAAGGAGGATGCATAATGGAGCAATCTGTTTTAAAAGCAAGCGGCCTTACCAAGCGCTATCACGGCAATCCGGCGCTGGACGGCCTGGACCTGGAACTGCCCCAGGGAAAAATCATCGGCCTGCTTGGCCCCAACGGCAGCGGCAAAACTACGTTTATCAAGCTGGCAGCGGGACTGCTGACGCCCACTTCCGGCCAGATCGCGGTCTGCGGTGAGCAGGTGGGCACGGAAACCAAGGCCCTGGTATCCTATCTGCCCGACCGGCCCTATTTCAGCAAGGGCATGAAGGTCAAAGAACAGCTGGATTTCTTTCAGGATTTCTATGCGGACTTCGACAGGGAACGGGCGGAACATATGCTGAGCACCCTGGGCATTTCCCCGGAGGCCAAATTCCGCACCCTGTCCAAGGGCACCCAGGAAAAGGTGCAGCTGGTGCTGGTCATGTCCCGCCGGGCAAAGCTGTACCTGCTGGATGAGCCCATCGGCGGCGTAGACCCCGCTGCCCGGGATTACATTCTGAATACCATCGTCAGCAACTATGACCCCGAGGCCACGGTGCTGATTTCCACCCACCTGATCTCCGATGTGGAGCGGGTGCTGGACGAATTCCTGTTCCTGTATCAGGGCAAGGTGATCCGCAGCGGCAATGCGGATGAAGTAAGAGAAGAGACCGGCAAGTCTCTGGACGAACTGTTCCGGGAGGTGTTTAAATGTTTGCCAAACTGCTAAAGCATGAATGGAGAGCCACCAGAGGCATTATCGCCCTGCTGTGCGTGGTTATTTTGATCTCCGGTCTGACCATCGGCGGCACGATGCATTATTTGATCGGCGTGGATGCTGCCAACGAGGCGATGGTAATCAGCGAGAAAGACGATGCCGCGACCTTTGAACCCATGTCGGATTTTGCGGAAGTGATGTGCGTCCTGCTGATCATGGCGGGGTTCATTGCCATCGCCGTCTGCGGCGCGGGAAGCGTGTTCTTCCTGATCTACCGGTTCTACAAGAGCCGCTTTACGGATGAGGGCTACCTGACCTTTACGCTGCCCGCCAACCACCACCAGCTGCTGCTGTCCAGCTTCCTGAACAGCAGCATCAATATGGCCATTGTGATTCTGACGGCGTTCCTGGCCTTCGCCATGGCCGTCGGACTGTTCCTGACGGCCTTCCCGGAAAATCTGATCTGGGCAGACGTGTCTATGGGGATGGAACAGATCCTGCAGCAGCTTTGGGCCTCCCTGCTGGAGAACGGTAAGGAGATCGCGCTTGCCGCGTTCAGCGCTGTGGTCAGCTGCCTTTCCGAACTGATGCTTCTGATGCTGGCGGTGACCATCGGCGCGCTGATCGCCAAGAAGCACAAGATCCTTGCGGCCGTGGGCGTTTACTACGGCATCAGCATGGTGCAGTCCTTTATCTATTCCCTGATCGCCATTAAAACGACCACCGCAGAAGGCGTGGACATGTTTCTGGCATCTCCCGGTGTGATGGGCCTGATCACTGCGGTCTGCGGGTACTTCCTCATGCACTACCTGACCAGCAAAAAGCTGAATCTGGCATGACAGACAGATGCGGATAGAGGATCAGTTATAGCCGTAATCTCGTAGGGGAGGGTCTTGACCCTCCCTTACCGTTTCCTCGTTCAACGCAGATCCTTATATCCGAAAACGCTGCATTTCCAATCAAAACGGCACATACAGGTGCTATCATGCTGCGGGAGGGTGAAGACCCTTCCCTATGGGAACAAGAACTCCCCCGGCTTACGCCGGGGGAGTTTGCGTATAAATCTTACAGAGCGGCCTTGATCTTGGCGATCATTTCGTCGTACTCGGTCTCGGTCAGATAGGTCTTGCCGGGGTTCATGGCAAAGGGTGTGCCCCACTCGTATTCGTCCTTGTACTTGGGAACCAGGTGGAAATGCAGGTGGCAGCCGCCGTCGCCGTAAGCGCCGTAGTTGACCTTGTCGGGGTGGAATGCCTTGTGGATGGCGTTGGCAGCGGTGGCCACGTCCTCAAAGAACAGGGCGCGCTCTTCAGCGGAGATATCCACCAGCTCGCTGACGTGATCCTTGTAAGCCACGATAACGCGGCCGGGGTGGCTCTGCTCCTTGAACAGGATCAGCTGGGAGACCTTCAGGTCACAGATCTTGATGCCGAAGCCGGCCAGGATGTCGCCGCCCATGCAGTAGCCGCAGTTGCAGTCTTTCATATGAATTACCTCTTTCCAGTTGTTTTTTGGTGGTTTTGACTGAAAATATAGTATCATACATCCATTTCCCGGTCAAGCTGACCGGGAAATTCTTGTGGAAAGTGCTGTGGCAGAGCAGCCAAAACTGTAGAAAATGCTTTCTTCCCGTTTCTCAGCCCTTGATCTTGAACCGCCAAAGCCGGTCCTGGTCTTCCTGGGAGGCATAGCCGATGCCCACCCGTTTGTCCGTCTCCACCTCACAGCGGAAGCCGTCGTCTTCGATCCAAAGCTCCGAAGAGGTTACCGCGCTTGCGCGGTTCAGTGTTCCGGTGATGCCCAGTTTCTTTGTCAGCTTTCCGGGGCCGGGAGCCTCCGCACAGGCCCGGATCAGGACGCCTTGGGGATCATCTGTGTCGCCTGTGATGATGTTCAGCAGCCAGTGGATGCCGTAGCATAAATAAAGATAGATCGTGCCCGCGTCTGCGTAAAGCACCTCTGTCCGCGGGGTGCGCCCTTTGTGGGCGTGGCAGGCGGTGTCGGATTCGCCGCAGTAGGCTTCGGTCTCGGAAATGCGCAGACGCTGTCCGTTATGCACCAACACTTTGCCCACCAGGTCCCGGGCGACCTCCAAACAGGGCCGGTGGTAAAATTCATAAGTAAGCCGTGACATAGGAACCCTCCTTTGCTGTTATCATATCATAACGTGGGGGAAATTGGAAAGGGAAATCGTATTTTTAGAATGCTGCTGCCCGGCGGCTGGTACAAAATTCAGCAAGACACCCCCGTATGGGCGGATTTGCGGGCGCTGTGCGAAGGGTGGACAACGAAAAAAATCCTGCAAACTCAGCCAATTTGACCACGAATCCTGAAAATAAAACGCACATTTTCTTGCAGTTTTTCATATTGTATTCTTAACCAAACGATGGTACTATATTCAAAATATACACATTTGCCTTTGAGATACGTACAATTGTGTTATTTGACCAAAGGAGAGAAGCTATGAAGTATATTGTTGTGCTGGGTGACGGAATGTCCGATGAGCCCATTGCCGCGCTGGGCGGCAAAACGCCACTGGAATATGCCAATACCCCCGCTATGGATGAACTGGCGTCCAAGGGCGAGATGGGTATGGTGCAGAATGTCCCTGCCGGCATGTCTCCCGGCAGTGAAATCGCAAACCTGTCCGTTATGGGCTACGATCCCCTGACGGATTTTACCGGACGATCTCCCCTGGAAGCCTTAAGCGTAGGCGTGGAGATGGAGCCTGATGATATCATCTTCCGCTGCAATCTGGTGACCCTGACCCAGGAGGAGCCTTACGGGCAGAAGACCATTCTTGACCACAGTTCCGGCGAGATCGCTACGGCCGATGCGGATATCCTGATGGACGCCATCCGGGAGAACTTCAATGATGAGCAGTTTCAGTTCTATACCGGCACCAGCTACCGCCATATCATGGTCTGGAAGCATGGCCGTCTGGCAAAGCTGGAGCCGCCCCATGACCATCTGACCAAGGTCATCGAGCCTTATCTGCCTCAGGAGCCGGTGCTGCGGGCATTCATGGAGAAGAGCTTCGAGATCCTGAACGACCACCCCCTGAATGTAAAGCGTGCTGCCGAGGGCAAAAACAAAGCCAATTCCCTGTGGTACTGGGGTGCGGGCACCCGGCCCAATCTGCGCTCCTTTGAGGAAAAGACCGGCCTGAAGGGCGCTATGGTTTCCGCGGTCGATCTGCTGAAGGGCATCGCCGTGGGCGCGGACATGAAGGTCTGCCACGTGGAGGGCGCCACCGGCTCCATCGATACCAACTGGGAAGGCAAGGCCCAGGCGGCCATTGACGCGCTGCTGAAGGACGGCTGCGACTTCGTGTATATCCATGTGGAAGCCCCTGACGAGATGGCCCACCAGGGCCTGACGGAGGAAAAGGTCAAGTCCATCGAATATCTGGACAGCCGTGTCATTGCCCCCGTGAAAAAGGCCATGGAGGAAGCAGGGGAGGACTACCGCATGCTGATCCTGCCGGATCATCCCAACCTGCTGCGCCTGCGTACCCATGTAGGCGATCCCGTTCCCTATGTGCTGTACGACAGCACCCGAGAGCGCAAGTCCGCAGCCCGCTACGGCGAGACTGAGGCCAGAGCCGCCGGCATCTTCGAGCCGAAGGGCCATAAGCTCATGGAACGGTTTTTGCAGAAGTAAATTGCGGTTTCGCAACGTACCGTTCTGTAGGGGAGGGTCTTGACCCTCCCTCAATATTACAACGCCTGCATTTGTGGTTTTGATGAAAAATGCGGCGTGTCCGGATTCAAGATTCAACGGCAAATGCTGAAACTGCAAGGGAGGGTCAAGTCCCTCCCCTACAGAAGAAACGGCCATTTGCCAACTAATTACAGAAATTGGAGGATATAGCATGTCCAGAGTATATAATTTCTCCGCAGGCCCCGCGGTCCTGCCGGAGAGTGTGCTGCAGGAGGCCGCTGCGGAGATGATGGATTACCGGGGCACCGGCATGTCCGTTATGGAGATGAGCCACCGTTCCAAGGCTTATCAGACCATCATCGACGAGGCGGAGGCGGACCTGCGCACCTTGATGGGAGTTCCCGAAAACTATAAGGTCCTGTTTATGCAGGGCGGCGCGTCCCAGCAGTTTGCCGCGGTTCCCATGAACCTGATGAAGAACAAGGTGGCAGACTACATCATCACCGGCCAGTGGGCCAAGAAGGCCTGGCAGGAGGCCCAGATGTACGGCCAGGCCAATGCTGTGGCCTCTTCCGCAGACAAGACCTTCTCCTACATTCCCGACTGCTCCGACCTGCCCATCAGCGAAAATGCGGACTATGTTTATATCTGTGAGAACAATACCATTTACGGCACCAAGTTCAAGGAACTGCCCAATACCAAGGGCAAGGACCTGGTGGCGGATGTATCCTCCTGCTTCCTCTCCGAGCCTGTGGATGTGACCAAGTACGGTATGCTCTACGGCGGCGTGCAGAAGAACATCGGCCCTGCGGGCGTGGTCATCGCCGTTATCCGGGAGGACCTGATTACCGAGGATGTCCTCCCCGGCACTCCCACCATGCTGCGCTACAAGACCCACGCCGACAACGGCTCCATGTACAATACCCCTCCCGCCTACGGCATCTACATCTGCGGCAAGGTTTTCAAGTGGCTGCTGAATAACGGCGGCCTGGAGGAGATGAAGGCCTACAACGAGAAGAAGGCCGCTGTGCTGTATGATTTCCTGGATGCCAGCGAGCTGTTCCAGGGTACCGTGGTCAAAAAGGACCGCTCCCTGATGAACGTGCCCTTTGTCACCGGCAATGCGGATCTGGACGCCAAATTTGTCAAGGCTGCCACCGAGGCGGGCTTTGTGAATCTGAAGGGCCACCGCAGTGTGGGCGGTATGCGCGCCAGCATCTACAACGCCATGCCCATCGAGGGCGTGGAAAAGCTCGTCCAATTCATGGAGAAGTTTGAAAAAGAAAATCGCTGAAAAGAGGAAATCCCATGTTTCATGTCCATTACCTGAATAAAATCTCCGACAAGGGCACTGCCCTGTGGACGGATAACTACCAGAACGTTGATACCGTGGAAGCTGCCGACGCCATCCTGGTGCGCAGCGCCAATATGCACGACATGCACCTGCCTGAAAATCTGCTGGCTGTAGCCCGCGCAGGCGCAGGCGTCAACAATATCCCCCTGACCAGCTGCGCCGAAGAGGGTATTGTGGTGTTCAACACCCCCGGCGCCAATGCCAACGCCGTTATGGAGCTGGCCCTGTGCGGTATGCTCCTGGGCTGCCGGGATGTGGTCGGCGGCATCAACTGGGTGCAGTCCATCAAGGGCAGCTCTGAGATCAGCCGCCTGGTGGAGAAGGGAAAATCCCAGTTCGCCGGCTGCGAGATCCGTCACAAGAGCCTGGGCGTGATCGGCCTAGGCAATGTGGGCGGCCCTCTGGCCAACGCTGCCCGTGGCCTGGGCATGAACGTTTACGGCTGCGATCCCTTCATTTCCATCGACGCCGCCTGGCACCTGGACAGCCACATCATCCGCGTCAAGGAGCGTGACGAGATCTATTCCCAGTGCGACATCATCTCCCTGCATACTCCGCTGCTGGATGACACCCGGGGCATGATCAATGCCGAAGCCATTTCCAAGATGAAGGATGGTGTCATCATCCTGAACTTTGCCCGTGACCTGCTGGTGGACGACGATGCCATGGCGGAAGCGCTGGCTTCTGGTAAGGTGGCCCGCTACGTCACCGACTTCCCCAACGAGAAGACCGCCAACATGCCCGGCTGCATCGCCATTCCCCACCTGGGCGCGTCCACCGAGGAATCCGAGGACAACTGCGCCAAGATGGCGGTGAAGGAAATGATGAACTACCTGGAAAACGGCAACATCAACAACTCCGTCAACTATCCCAACTGTGACATGGGCGTCTGTCAGGCAGAGGGCCGTATCACCCTCCTGCACCGCAACATCCCCAACTCCCTGGGCCGCTTTACCGCTGCTATTGCCAGCGAGAACATCAACATTGCGGGCCTGATGAACAAGAGCCGTGGCGAATATGCCTACACCATGCTGGACTTCGACCAGCATCCCTCCGAGGCTGTTGTGGAACACCTGAAGCAGGTGGAAGGCGTTGTGAGAGTCCGCGTCATCAAGTAAGAACGCAATGTGGCAGTAGTTTTTCGGCAATGGATTCTCGATTGCTCCTAAAATATCAAAAAGCCAAGCTGTAACTCAGCTTGGCTTTTTCTGTATCCCAGATTGCTTCATTGCTCAGTGCAGTTTCCTTGTCAGGGCTGATATGCCCACAATTCAGCGCCTTCCGGCAAATCTTCCTTGCTGATCGCAATGATTTCTACATAAAAATGCATGACTTCATCACTGTTCAGCGCATAAAGATAATGCTCGGGATGATTTTCATATGCAAGCGCAAAATACCCATTCTCCCAGGATAACTTGGTAATTGTGTTTGAATTTGTATATGTGGGCTTAGCTCCGGAAACAATGGAAGCAATGAGATATTCCTGTGAAAAGTCCCAGGTATCATAATATGGTATTCCGGAACAATAGGATGCCATGAATGCATTCCAGTCATTTTCATTTAGGATAACTTTTGTCCCAAATCCCATGTAGTCTTCCATTTGTTTTCCGCTATCCAAAGGAACCGGAGAAAAGCCCCTATAAATATATCGAAAATCAATGTTCGCAACATTTTCAGAAATTTTCACAGGCTCTTCAACCCCAGAGAAAGAGATTTCTGATTGTACAACAGAATGATCCAATTCCTGTATTATGTCCTGTTTCTCCTGGGACTTTGTTTCAAAGCAGGCAGTTAACAAACACAAAAGCACCATACACATAACGGCGCACAACACTTTTTTCATGATGATACTTCCTTTTCATAATTTACATAACAAGCCTAACCTGGCTGTAGTTTTCGCCGATCCAGTATTACTGCGAGTCGGGAAGATATTCCAGCAATTCATATACTCTTTGCTTTGTCAGACTGGTCAGCGTGCCGGAGTAGACCGCGGGATAAATAGAGCCGCCCTCATATTCTGCAGCGGCTTCCAGTGCGGCAGCCTCTTTTTCCCGAATCCAGGCAAGTTCTTCATTAGTCAGTTCCCGCATTTCTTCTTCGCCGAGAAGTCCTTTCAGATCAGCCCACAGCTGATTCAACGCATCATCCCAAACCTGATATTTTTGCTGTGCCGCATCATTCATATCTGCCTGGGTATAGTGGGTCTCCAGCCAGAGATCGATGTCAGCCTCTGCTTTCTCCGCAGTTTCCACAGAGGAGCGGATGGCATCCAGAATATTAAGACTGTAAAAGCCAGTCTCGTGTCCAGGATTGTACAAGCCATAATGGGGCAGCACCGTTCCTTCGTAGCCGTAAAGGTTTGCCCAGGAAAGGTATTGCTCCGGCAGCTGCTCCAGGGGCTTTCCGGGCAGGTACAGCACCAGTTCCTCTGTTTCAGTCAGACCGTAGGCTGTGGTGTAGCTGTACCGAGCTCCGTCCCGGATCTCCACGGTTCCGGGCTCCACGTCATAATGCAGTTCTTCAATTTTCAAAACGCCGGTATAGGCATCCTGCCGCTGAAGCTGGGAAAACTGACCGGAAAAATTGCTGATGTGAATGCTTCCGTTGGGATATGCCTCATCCTGATCACCCATGTCGGTGTCCTGATAGGTTCCCCAAAAGCTGCCGTCGGGGCGGATAATCAGGACAGTTCCCCAGGCACCGGCGCCGCTGTTAAAGTGAAATTCCAGATATTCCAGCTGGGAAAAGTCGAAGGGATCCTCCTGCCATGTGGGCTCTGCTGCCAGTGTGGTGGCCGGAACAGTGGTTTCCTCCGGAACCGATGAGGAAGGTTCCGGAGGTAACTGTTCTTTGCAGCCGGAAAGCAGCAGTGCTGCCAGTGTTCCCAAAATAAGAAACCGTTTCATAAAATATCCTCCCTGGTTTTTCTAAATTGTACCATGATTGCGGCAGGCCGGATATTAAGATTTCTATAATTTTGGGTTTTGTGCCTTCATATTAAAAATTCCCGCTACATTTAGCAGCGGGAATGATACTTTTTATTCACCGAAATCCTGGGCAACCTGCTTCAGCATCTGGCGGATAGGTAGATTGTAGGGGCAGCGGTCTTCGCAGGCGCCGCAGCCAATACAGTCGGAGGCTTTCTTCTCCATCGTTGCGTACCGGCTCTTGGCCCAGTCGGCCAGACCGTAGCGGGATAAGTAACCGTCAAACAGGAACGCGCCGGAGATGTTAATGCCCGCCGAGCAGGGCTGGCAGTAGTTGCAGCGGCGGCAGAATTGGGTGCCCAGCTGGCTGCGCACTTCCAGGAACTTTGCTTTTTCCTCGGCGGTGATGGGGGAAGTGTCGGAAACGGCGGCAATATTCTGCTGTAATTCCTTAGGTTCTGCCATGCCGGGAATGACTACGGTGACGTTGGGGTTGGCGCAGATGTAACGCAGGGCCAGAGTGGCGTCCTCAATGGCGCCGCCTGCCAGGGGCTTCATGTCGATGAAGCCAATGTTCTTTTTGGCGGCTTCCGCGATGAGCTTCTCCGCCTGGGTCTCCACAATGTTGTAGGGGAACATGAAGGTCTCCACCCAGTCCATGTCCAGCGCCATTTTAAAGGTATCCAGAGAGTGGGCGGTCAGGCCGATATGGCCGATTTTGCCCGCTGCCTTGGCCTCCTGCAGGGCTTCCAGAGCGCCACCGGGGGCGACGACCTGCTGGAGCTGCTCGGGGGTGGCGTTGTGGACCTGGTACAGGTCGATGTGGTCCGTGCGCAGATTTTTAAGGCTGATGTCAATGTCCGCGGCCATGGCCTCCTTGGTGCGGGACATGCTTTTAGTGGCGATGACAAAATCCTCCCGGATACCTTCCAAAGCGTAGCCCAGGTATTCCTCGCTGACGGTGTAGCCGCGGGCGGTGTCGATGAAGTTCACGCCTGCGTCCTTAAGCTGGTGCATCAGCACCTTGGTGCCCTCGGCGTCAATGCGCTGGATGGGAATGCCGCCGAAGCCAAGACGGGAGATCTTCAGGCCGGTTTTTCCTAAAATTCTGTATTCCATAGAGGCTGCCTCCTGTGTTCTTTTTTATGATTATACAGCATATTTAACAAAAATACAATATGGTAACTGGGTATAATCTAAAATCTTTTACCAATCGCTTGCACTTTAAAATCAGCAGCGATATAATAAATTGATAGAAATGATACACGGCAAAAGATTGTAAAGGAGTTTTTTGAATGGAGAAAAATGTATTGCAGACCGACCTGAGCGGCAAGGTGGCTGTTGTCACCGGCGCGGGCGGTGTTCTGTGCAGTTATCTGGCTAAGGTGCTGGCCCGGGCTGGCGCGAAGGTCGCACTGGTCAACCGTTCCGATGCCGCCATCAACCAGTATGCGGCTGAGATCGTTGCCGAGGGCGGCATCGCCAAGGCATATAAGGGCAACGTCCTGGTGAAGGAAGATATGGAGCGCATCGCCGATCAGGTCCTGGCGGACCTGGGCCCCTGTGACATTCTGCTGAACGGTGCCGGCGGAAACAATGCCCGTGCCCAGACCGACAAGGAATACTATGAGCCGGGTGATCTGGAGCGGGACGACATCAAGACCTTCTTCGACCTGGACGACGACGGTGTGAACATGGTCTTCGACCTGAACTACAACGGCACCCTGATCCCCACCCAGGCCTTTGCCAAGCACATGGTCAAAAAGGGCGGCGGCAACATCATCAACATCTCTTCCATGAACGCGTTCCTGCCCCTGACCAAGATCCCCGCCTATTCCGGCGCCAAGGCGGCGGTCTCCAACTTTACCCAGTGGCTGGCCGTGCACTTCTCCAAGTGCAACATCCGCGTCAACGCCATTGCCCCCGGCTTCTTCGCTTCCAAGCAGAATCAGGCGCTGCTGTTCAATGAGGACGGCACCCCCACCAAGCGCACGGAGAAGATCCTGGCAGGCACTCCCATGGGCCGCTTCGGCAAGACCGAAGACTTGGCCGGTGGTCTGCTGTTCCTGCTGGACGATGACGCCGCAGGCTTCATCACCGGCGTGGTGCTGCCCATCGACGGCGGCTTCAGCGCCTATTCCGGCGTGTAAAGTACATAGAAAACGGGCCAGCCGAAAGGCTGGCCCGTTTTGCTGTCAATATTGTAGGGCGGAGGCATGCCTCCGCCGGGAAATTGCAATAAGTGAGCGTTTTCGATAGAAGCATCGGGAAACCCTTCTGCGAAAAACGAAAGCGCTCAGTTTCGCAGGTGCCCGGCGGTTTTCTGACCCCGCCCTACAGTGGCTGGTATGATAAGTTACTTTCCCAGTTCCTTGTTTCGCTTATAGGTCTCGATCACGCAGTCCATAGCCGCGCCCCGGAAACCGTGCTGTTCCAATGCGCGCACGCCCACGATGGTGCTGCCGCCGGGGGAACAGACGGCATCCTTCAGTGCGCCGGGATGCTGTTTGGTGGCGAGAACCATTTCCGCAGAACCCGCCATGGTCATGGCGGCGTACTGCAAAGCCTTGGCACGGGGAATGCCGCAGGCCACCGCGCCGTCTGCCAGAGCCTCAATAAACAGGTACATGTAAGCCGGGCCGCTGCCGGACAGGGCGCTGGCGGCATCGATGAGCCGCTCTTCCAGTGCGTCCAGCAAACCGCAGTAACGCATATCACTGAGCCAGTCGGACAGAACGGCTTCCTCCACCAGATCGTTGCAGCAGTAGGGGATCACACCCTTGCCGATGGCGGTGGGAGTGTTGGGCATGATGCGGATGATGGGCAGGCGCGCGCCAACGAATTCTTCGATCTGCCTGATTTCCAGACCTGCCGCCATGGTGATGAGCAGGGGCTTCCGCTCTGCCAGGACGCTCTGCAAGGGAGCCAGCATATCCTTCATCATATGGGGCTTCACAGCCAGGAAAATGCGGTCGCAGCCGGCGGCGATGGCGGCGTTGTCGGAGTAGCTGATGCCCAGCTCTGCGGCGAAGCCCTTGGCCTTGCCGGAACGGTCAGCCACCGCAATGTCGGTGGTCTCTTTGCGCAAAGCCTTGGCAATGGCGCCGCCCATGTTGCCGCAGCCGATAAATCCATACTTCATGTTTCTTACCTCACATGTCCGTTTCCGTGGATGATGTACTTATAGGTGGTCAGTTCCCGAAGACCCATGGGGCCGCGGGCGTGGAGCTTCTGGGTGGAGATGCCCATTTCGCAGCCCAGGCCGAATTCACCGCCGTCGGTGAACCGGGTGGAGGCGTTGACATACACCGCCGCGCTGTCCACGCTGGAGGTGAAGACGGCTTCCGCTCCGGCGTCCCGGGTGACGATGGCCTCGCTGTGGCCGGTGGAGTGGGCGGCGATGTGGGCCACGGCTTCGTTCACATCCTCCACGCACTTGACGGCGAGAATGTAGTCCAGGAATTCCGTGTCAAAGTCCTTATCCCCGGCGGGCGTGCCGGGAATGAGGGAGGCCGCTGTTTCATCCAGCCGCAGTTCTACGGGATTTGCCCGGTCGGTGACCAGACGCTTGTACAGCATAGGCAGGAAGGTGGGGGCGATGGCCTTGTCCACCAGCAGCACTTCCTCCGCGTTGCACACGCTGGGACGGCTGGTTTTGGCGTTTTCGATGATATTCAGCGCCATGTCCAGATCGGCGGACTTTTCCACATATACATGGCAGATGCCTGTGCCGGTGGCGATGCAGGGCACGGTGGCCGTGCGGACGCAGGCGTTGATCAGGCCCGCGCCGCCCCGGGGGATCAGCAGGTCGATGCAGCCGTTGGCGGTCATCAGGGCGGTGGCGCTGGCACGGGTGGTGTCCTGCACCAGATTCACGGCATTTTCCGTGATGCCCAGAGATTTCAGGCCGTCCCGCAGGGCGGTGACGATGGCGTTGGCGCTGCGGAAGGCTTCCTTGCCGCCCCGAAGGACGCAGACATTGCCGCTCTTAAGGGCAAGGGCCGCGGCGTCGCTGGTGACATTGGGGCGGCTTTCATAGATGATGGCGATGACGCCCATGGGAACGGCGGTCTTCTGGATCAGCAGGCCGTCGGCGCGGGTGTGCTCTTCCAGAACCATGCCCACGGGGTCCGGCAGCTGGGCCACTTCCCGGATGCCCTGGGCCATGCCCGCGATCCGGGCGGAGGTCAGCTGCAAACGGTCCAGCATAACGTCGGAGACGGTTCCCTTGGCAGCTTCCAGGTCCAGGGCGTTGGCGGCCAGAATATCCGCTTCATGGGTCAGCAGGGCGTCGGCCATGGCGTTCAGGGCGGCGTTTTTCTGCTGGGAGGTCAGGCGGGAGACCTCGGTTTTTGCTGCCTTGGCAGCTTCTAACATGGTTTTCATATTCATTTCTCCGTAAATCTGGTGCCAACGTCCTTGCCATCAATGATGTCGTAGAGGTTGACGGGATTGTTTCCGTTTGCAATGACCATATCGCAGCCGCAGTTCAGACAAATCTCCGCGGCCCGGAGCTTGGTGACCATGCCGCCGGTGCCCTGGCTGGTACTGCTGACACCGGCCAGGTTCCGGATGGCATCGTCGATCCTGGTGACCTTATGCAGCAGCTTGGCATCGGGGTCATCGTGGGGATCGGCGGTGTACAGGCCGTCAATGTCGGAGAGCAGGATCAGCAGGTCCGCGCCGATGGTCTCGGCCACCTGGGCCGCCAGGGTGTCGTTATCGCCGATGACGATCTCTTCGGTGGCAACGGTGTCATTTTCGTTGATGATGGGCAGGGCGCCCAGCTCCAGCAGGCGGTTCAGGGTGTTGGTGAAGTTGGTGTGCCGGGTCTCGTTGGTCAGATTGTCCGCGGTGATCAGCAGCTGGGCAACGGTATGGTGGTATTCGCTGAACAGCTTATCGTAGGTGTACATCAGTTCGCACTGGCCCACGGCGGCGGCCGCCTGCTTGGAGGGGATATCCTTTGGCCGCTCTCGCAGTCCCAGCTTTCCCACGCCCATGCCGATGGCGCCGGAGGACACCAGGATCATTTCGTGGCCCGCGTTTTTGATGTCGCTCATAGTCTTGCAGAGCTGCTCCACCCGGCGGATATTCAGGTGCCCGGTGGGATGTGCCAGAGTAGAAGTGCCGATTTTCACGACAATGCGCATGTTCTTCCTCCTGTGTTTCGAAAAGAAATTTGAAACATTATACCACTTTAGCGAGATGAAGTAAAGAGGAAAATCAAATTGGAATGGGAAATTATTGTTTAACAGTAGAAGTTTACACTGCACCAAAGCCTCCCCTTGAGGGGAGGTGGCACGGCGAATGCCGTGACGGAAGGGTGGTGCGGAAAAAGGGTAGGGATTTGCATTGGCTTTCGGCGAATCCGTACTGCCTGCGGCACTACCCCTCAGTCAAAAATCAAAGATTTTTGACAGCTCCCCTGCAAGGGGAGCCTGTGGGCGCTTCCGCGCCAGCACGCGTAAATAATAATTTACCTTACAAAAAAGAGGCCGCAGCCAATTGGCTGCGGCCTGATGGCTGCATATTACGCAACGCAGACAACGCCATTATCCTTTACGGTAATGGTCATGCCATCCTTCACATAATCCAGAAATTCCTCCCCCAGACTGTCCACGACAGGCATGTTCACGCCGTCCAGCCAGACGGAAGCCAGAATAGAACCGGCTGCGGCCAGGGAGTCGATGGGCTTGCTGAACAGCATACAGGCAGGCTGGCGCTCCATGGCGCAGGCGCAGTACAGCACCAGACCGCCGGTGGTGGAGCCGATGGTCATGGGCAGGCACAGAGCCTTGCCCAGCATCTCCTTGCCGTAGAGGTCAGGGTTGTTCTGATCGCCGCAGGTGGCTTTCTTGTCGCCGAACTGCAGTGCCTTCTGGAAGGAGGCCAGAGTATTCAGACCGCCATGGGACACCAGGGCGGGGGCGGTCACGGTGCCGGGGGCAACGACACGTCCGGTAAATTCTCTCATATTACTTACCTCCCTTGGTGATCTTCTCGAGGATCTCGTCCTCGGTGTAGAAGCGCGCGGTGGTGTAGGTGCGCAGCTTGTTGGAACAGGTGATGACGGGCATGGAGGAACACAGGGGATTGTTCATGTACATCAGCGGACAGATGTAGGAAAGAATAACGCCGGTCTTCTTCAGCCGTTCGGCGTACTCGGTCTGTTCAAATTCCTTCTTCACGGCAGGCGCGGTGGTGAAGACGGTGGGGATGGCCACCTTCTTTGCGCCGCTGGCCTTCAGACCTTCCTCCACACGGACCGTCCAGTCCATGAGCTGCTGCATGGACATGTGGGGACAGCCGATAAAGCACAGCTTGGGGGCGGCATCGGGGTTCTTCCACACCACGGGATAATTGTTCTTCACCCGCTCCAGCTCGGCGTCGTCGATGACATAGACCTTCGCGCCCTCGGCAATGAGGCCCGCGCCCTGCTCCTTGGCTTCGGGGGTCAGATTTTCGATGTGGTACAGGCCCACGGCACCGTTGGAGGCGGTGGCTGCGCCGAAATCCTTCAGGTATGTGCAGGCCTCGTCGGTCAGCTCGGTGCCCAGCCACTGGTTCATGCCGGTGATGTAAGGCACATCCTCCATAACCTTCATGCCGATGGCGGAGCCAAGCAGCTGCGCTTCAGGCTTCTTTTTGCATTGGACTTTTACGATCCAGGTGGCTTTGCGGCCTTCGTCGGTCAGCAGGCCGAAGTGGGGGACGAAGCCGGCAATGGAACCCATGATGTCCATGATGCCGGAATTGCGGTTGCACCGGGCGCCCAGCACAGAGTTGGCGTAGACCACGGCGGAAGATTCCGCCCAGCTGAGCACGTCGCCCATTCTGGGCTTGTTGCCCATCTGATCCAGATAGCAGGCGCAGGAGAACGCGTCCTCGTTCATCAGGCCCAGTTTTTTCAGCTGCTGCTCATAGGTCTCCTGGGTGGAGTACATGAAGTGGTTGAACACAATGTTCTGCAGGAAGCTGGCGGGGACATTCTTGTCCACAGGCCGGGGGTCCATGGAGAATTTCTGCTGGGAGACGATGCCGGCATCGATGAGCTGCTGCATCAGATCGAACACGGGGGTCATCATCTTCAAGCCGAAGGAGGTGACCAGGTGGTTATATTCGGAAGTCACAGGAACCAGCTTGTCCGCGCCAAAGGTTTCGCCGTACATGACCAGGGTCTTCATGACCTTGGCCATAGTCTCGCCCTTGGAACCGGACAGGATCTCCTGCTGTTCGGGGGTTAAAATCATAATTTTGCTCCTTTTTCAGATTCGCATGTCATTGCGAGGAGCGAAGCGACGTGGCAATCTCCTTGGTTTACGGGGCTGGCTGGATATTCTGGGAGATTGTCACGCCAGTCTGCGGACTGGCTCGCAATGACACCGGATTTTTAGATCTTCATGCACACGTCCCAGGCCTGCCAGATGACGGTGCGCAGGTTGCCCACCTTATTGGCGTCGCCGATAACGTGGACGTTCTTAGCCTTGGGGGCCAGGGGGTTGGACTTGTAGCCGGTGGAGAGGATCACGGAGTCGGCGTCGATCTTGAAGGAAAGGCCCTCCTTGTTGGTGACCTTGACGCCGTCTTCCAGGACCTGCTCCAGTTTGGTCTCCAGATGGACGGGGACCTTGTTGGCGCTGAAGAAATCCCGCAGATAGCTGGAGTTTGCCAGACATACGCCCTTCATGGCGATCAGATCGTCCTTCATCTCCACGATGGTGGGATGCTTGCCCTGAAGGTACAGCTCGTAGGCGATCTCGCAGCCCGTCAGGCCGCCGCCGACCACCACCACGTTCTGGCCCACTTCCTTCCGGCCCCGGAGGAAGTCAATGGCCTGGATGCCGTTGTCGATGCCGGGCACGGGGATGCGGTTGGCGACGCTGCCGGTGGCGATGATGACTTCATCCGCACCCAGAGAAGCAATGCCGGTGACCTTGGTGTTCAGCTTGACCTCGATGGGATGCTTGGTCAGCTCCCGCTTGTACCAGGCGATCAGATCCCGGTCTTTTTCCTTAAAGGAAGGCGCGGCAGCGGCAAGGAACACGCCGCCCAGTTCGCCGGACTTTTCGTACAGGGTGACCTTGTGGCCCCGCTTTGCCAGCACCAGAGCGGCCTCCATGCCGCCGATGCCGCCGCCGATGACGGCGATGTCCTTGACTTTCTTGGCGGGGGTCAGATGATACTTCCTGGTCTGCATGGTCTCAGGGTTCAGGGCGCAGCGGGCCAGACCCATGGAGTCGGAAAGCTCCTGGTCGTTGGCGTGACCCTTGTAGTGGCAGAAGTTGAAGCAGCCGTTGTGGCAGCAGATGCAGGGGCGGATGTCTTCCATCCGTTCGTCGATCATTTTGGTGATCCACTCGCCGTCGGCCAGGAACTGGCGGGCGACGCCGACCGCGTCGATGCGGCCCTGAGCCACAGCCTGAGCGCCCACATCCGGCTCCATACGGCCCGCGCAGACCACAGGGATGTCCACAAACTGCTTGATGTGGGCCACATCCTCCAGGTTGCAGTTCTGGGGCATGTACATGGGCGGATGGGACCAGTACCAGGAATCGTAAGTACCGTTGTCAGCGTTCAGCATGTCGTAGCCCGCATCCTGCAGGTACTTGGTGGCCTTTTCGGACTCCGCCATATTGCGGCCCACTTCCACATAATCCTCGCCGGGGACCGCGCCTACGCAGAAGTCCTTGACCTTGGATTCCACGCTGTAGCGCAGGGATACAGGGAAATCCCGGCCGCAGGCGGCCTTGATGGCCTGCACTACTTCTACGGGGAAGCGGTAGCGGTTTTCAAAGGAACCGCCGTACGCGTCGGTACGTTTGTTGGTCCACTCCATGGTGAACTGATCCAGCAGATAGCCCTCGTGGACCGCGTGGATCTCCACACCGTCCACACCGGCATCCTGGCACAGCTTGGCGGTCTTGGCAAAGGCTTCGATGATCTCGTGGATCTGTTTTACGGTCATTTCGGGGGTGGTGATCTCCGGATCCCACCGGGCGGGCAGGGGGGAGGGGCTGGCCAACTCGTGGTCGGTGTTGATGACAGGCTTGATCAGGGTGCGCAGCACCTTGTTCTTGTGCATCTTGGCGAAGTCGTCGGGGATCGCCCAGCTGCGGCCCATACCGGCGGTGAGTTGGATGAAGACCTTGGCCCCGGTCTTGTGGACCTCGTCCATGAAGACCTTCAGCTCGTCAAACATTTTGGGATTCTGCCACAGCCACCGGCCCCAGATGGTGTCCCGCAGGGGGGCGATGCCGGGGATGATCAGGCCCACGTTGTTCTTTGCCCGTTCCAGGAAGAAGTTGGCGGCTTCCTTGTCGAAATGGCAGCCGGTAAGCTCCATCCAGCCGAACAGGGAAGTACCGCCCATGGGACACAGGACAATGCGGTTTTTGATCTCCACATTGCCTACCTTCCAGGGGGTGAATAATGCCTCGTATTTGGCATCCATAGGAAATTCTCTCCTTTTTTCTGAATTTCAGGGAAGAACGCATACTTCTCTTAATAATTAGTATAATCTGGAAAGGAAAGTCTGTCAACAATGTTGACTTTGACACCAATTGCCCGGGGCATTGCAGCTTCGCAAACCACCGTTCTGTAGGGGAGGGTCTTGACCCTCCCTCCATATGACAACTTCCGCATGTGCTGTGTTGATCGGAAATACAGCGCTTTCGGATTCAGGATCCTGCGGTGGATGCTGAAACTGCAAGGGAGGGTCAAGACCCTCCCCTGCGAAGGTATGGAAATGCCGAAAAACCAGGACGCCCCATTTGCGCCGGTGGTTATGATTGCGTTTTAGGTATTAAAGAACTCGGATATAATTTCTGCATTTTCGGATAATCCCGTCGGACCCATGTTTTGTCCCATAATAATAGGATAGCACATAGTGGACAAGTTAACATTTTTCAGAATACAATGGCCACTAAATCGGAAAAATTGAGAATTTTTTGTGATCTCCGGATGTTGTACTCCATGTTAAAACCTCTCCCATTGCCTGCCACAGGCTCTGGGAGAGGTTTAATTTGGGCGCCTCTAAAAATTCCCCTTTTGCGATTTGACCGGATCCTTTGCCCCAACAATGCATTTTGAAAAGTTCGCAATACACAAAATATTCCGAACTTTCTAGAACTTTTGCTGCGCAAAAATCTCTCGGCCAAATCATCAAAAAAGAGTTTTTAGAGGTTGCCATTTGTTTATTTCGTTTTGTTAGGGATCATCTTGCTGTGTACTATATTGCTGTCTGTCAGCGTGGTATAGGTCAGTGCTTCTTATTTGCAGTTTTATCCGATCAGCACCGAAGGAAGATCGCTGTTGATGGCCCGGAGAATGGTATAGCCGATGCCTGCCGCACCATAGAACAGCGATGGCCAAAAGGTGGGCTGATAGCTGGCAGGCAGATAGGAATAATCCTCCTGCTTCCGCAGGGCCATTTGAGACAGCAGCTTGCGGGCGGCAAAGGTAAGTTCCTCCTGGCCTTCTCTGCGCCCAGCTTCCAGCAGGAAGTCCGCAACTGCGCTGTTGCCGCAGCAGAGATGATCCCGGAAGCGGATGTCCTTGTTAAGGCATGCGTTTGTGGCGCGGGCCAGGTTCTTTTCCCAGTCGGGGATTTGAGCCCGGTGTTTCCCGCAGGACAGAAGCGCCAGGCCGATGCCTGGTGCGCCGGAGCAATACCCATGCATGGCAGAAAGGGTTCCCGCTGTGCGCAGGTCCGGCCAGGTGCCCAGCTTTTCGGAATAGATTTGGCTTTCCCACGCAAAGGCATCCTGTGCTGCACGCAGCCAGGTTTCCGCTCCAAGCGTATCGTATGCCTGTACCAGGGCAGCACCGATGCCGGCCATACCGTGGCCCATTCCACTGATGGGCCGTTTTTTGCCCAAGGTGTCCCACAGCGGTGCGCCATGGGGCTGAATGAGCTTTTTTGTCTGCAGCAGACTTTGCGCGCAGCGCCGGATCAGATCATGATCCGACGCCAAAGGAGAAACGCAAAGCTCCTGCAGCAATCCGGCAGCACCGGAAATCGAATCCACCCCGGCATTTTCCAGATCCATCCGATCCAGCAGCGCTCGGAATCTCTTGTGAAGGCCTTCCGCTTCCGGCATATGGCGCTGCATCATCCGAAGCGCACGCAGAACACCGGCTGCTCCGCCTAAACCCATTTGCAGCTGCGCAAGCTGCATCGCGCTTCCCTGTTCCAAAGCATAGAGATAGCCGTCCAGATTGTCCAGACAGGCATCTGCATAGGGTTTGGCATTCACCATCCCGGAAGATACGCAAGCCGATAAGAATATGCCGAGCCCGGCGGTTCCCTGCATCAATTCGGGCTGCATTACGCCGGTTTTTCCTTCCAGGTTTATCACCCAGCCTACTGCGCCGCCGGGAACTGTCAGGGCATGATCGCAGATTTTGGCAATCAGAGTTTCCGCTTCCGCATAAAACTGTTCCTGCGTCAGCATACAGGACGCGCCTGCATCAGGAAGTGTCCTTTGTACTCCCTCTGGCAATGGGACGACCGCCTGGCGGATAGCGCTGGAAAGCAGCTTTTTTTCAAAGCGAAGCTCTTCCTCGTTCATCCGCGCGATGCGCCTGCGGGCATTTTCTACTCCGCTGTATTGGAAATATCCTGTTACCACCACATCCCCGGAGACCATAAGATCACAGCTATTGCCCATGGAATAAAAATAGGGAATATCTCCGCGCAGAAGGGCCGTTTCCTCTGCCTGTGCAACGGGGTACAGATGCGGTGCATGGGCCTGTTCAAAATACATCCGCAATCTGCACGTCACAGCTTTTTGCGCCTCGGCAGATACCAGCGCTCCGGGCAGAAGCAGCTTGCGCTGAATGACGGCGTAAAAGTTGGTATGGCGCAAAAGCCTGCGCACACGGATGTTGCGGAAGCTGTCCAACAGCATTTCCAGTTCCCTGCGCAGCCTTATGCACCGGCGGTAACCGTCCTCAAAGCCGGAAAGGAAGTCCGTCATATAGGACTGGACGGTCTGCACGGTACCGTTCCGTACAGGAAGGCACCGGCTGTTCTGCTCCTGGTTCATCAGAGGACTGAGATCGCGTCCGCCTGCAAAATACGGCAGCAGGGAAGAGGGGTACAACGAATGGTTGAGGGCGTCTGTGAAGATGCTCAGCTTTCCCTGCTGCGGCGTTTCGCCGAATACCTTCGGGGAAGGCGTCAGCAGGGTTTCCAAATCGATTAGTACCGGACGGTCCCCGACCGCCAAAAAGTTTTCGATGTGCAGATCGCTGCTGCCCAACGCCTGGAACAAGGCGGCCAGGTTTCCGAAATTCCGGTAATAGCGGCGGATGTCATCTTCCTGCTCCGCGCGGCGGGCCTGGATGAATTCACAAAAGCCGTATCCGTCGCCTGTCACGCAGCGGGGCGCAAGGGTGATATCCGAAAAATAGCGTTCAATACACTGCGCGTACAGCGCGTCGGTGCGGCAGTCATGAGATTTATAGAGGAATTTCCCACGGGCAGTCGTCAGAATGACTGCGCATTGTCCGTTTTCATGCAGATCGCTTCCGTCACAGGAAACGTCCGTGATCTCGCCAAGCTGTGAATAGCTGAAAAAAGCTTCGGCGATTTCCTGGCTGCGGTGGGCAGTACGCGCAAGCATCAGGCGGATCATATCCGTATACTGGACAGTACTACGATCCAGCCATTGAAGCAGCACAGGCATTTTTTTCAGCGGAGCAAGATCGCTGCTTTCCAGCTCCTCCAGCAGCGCGGCGGAGGCAGCCTCCCGTTCGGAAATGGGAACCAGTTCCACATTCAGTGCGGCGATGGGATTGCTTCGGCTCAGCCTTTCCTGCAGCAGCGCATTCAGCGCAGGCGCGGCAACGGCCTCCAGCCGCTGAAACAACAGCGCGCTCAGCCGGCTGCGGGCGCCGCGGGATACGGGCAGGGCCGGTTCTTCTTCCCAAAGCGCCGCCTCTGCCTGCCGGACCCAGCGCAGAAGCACCTGCTCATGACAGGGGACCTTCTGCATATCCATACAGAAATACATATTTTCCAAGGGGTATCCTCCTGCTAGCGAATTTTAACCGCAGGCTCCCACAGCGGCAAGGAGGCTGTCGATCACAGCTTGGGCAATTTGGGGGAAATCAAACTGGGATACAAATTGGATTGCTTCCTGTGTTTTTTCCTCGGGTACCCGGTAGACCCGGAAGGAAGTTTCCAGGAAGCGGGCAACCTTTGTGCTCATGGTAAAATACATATCACAGGGAACAGACATAAATCCCCGAATGATGCCGCCTGAGGCGATTTCCATCTCGTAAAAATCTTTTTCCTGGAACCCGGGGTTATATGGCAGGAAGTACGTTTCCAGCTTTTCGCAATGCTCCGGCGAATAAGGTCCGCGGTTTTGGGCAGGGAATAGGTGGTGATATACAGCTGCAGCGTGGTTTCCGCCGCCCAGAAAAGGATAGGATCATCCGTCACGTCCTTGAGAAGGTCTTCTGCCGCACGGAATTGACCGCCCAGCACCACGGGGACCAGGGCGCACAAAATATTTTCCTTGTTCTTAAACAGATGCATCAGCGACCCAATGTTTACTCCGGATTCCCTGGCAAGTTCCCGCAGGGTGGTTGCCGCGTATCCCTGGTTCAGGAACATATTTGCGGCGGTTGCAAGGATCTTATTTCGCGGGTTTTCGGAATGCAAATCCAGTTTTTGATGTGCTGCCATGCGTTCACCGTCCTTTCGGGATCTTCTGTAAGAAAAACCCGGGGCAGGAGCAAGCCTTGACCCCGGGGATTCTTTGCACTATCTGGAATGTTATCCATTCCAGAGTGCCTGTTTCCGGGTGCGTATGCTTTCCGTCAGCGCCAGCACCGGCGACGATATCATGGTCGCGGTGGCGGTGCTGCTGGTTTCCGCAGCGGCGCTGGTGATTGTGTTCCTGGTGAAAAAGAAGAAAAAGTAATCTCATACGGATACTCAATTACCCAATAAAAAACTTTCATTCGCATGAATTTAGTTTTTTATATGAGTATCAAAGAAAATTCCGGCAGCTTCGGCTGCCGGAATTCCTATTTTGGGGCAATTTGTCGAATGGAAATTTGAAATGGGAATTTTAAGAAAACCTTAAAGAAACCTTAAAGCGCAGCCTGTTGATTCGGCCCGCAAAACCTTTTATAATGTACCCCAGAAAGACAGAAGCACGATCACAGGAGGGTTTAACCATGAAGAAGAAAAAATGGCTGACGCTTTTCTGCGCTGCGTGTTTGACCGTATCCCTGGCGGGCTGCGGCAGCGACACAGCAGTGTATGTCCAGTCGGTGGAAACGCTGATGAATCTGGGCGGCATTGCCCCCGGCGACCGGTTCCAGGGGCTGGTGGTGTCGGAAAACGTGACGCAGATCAAAAAAGACAGCGACAAGAGCGTCAAGGAACTGCTGGTAAAAGAAGGCGACGACGTACAGGAGGGCCAGGCCCTGTTCAGCTACGATACCGAAGAGCTGCAGTTGGCGCTGGACAAGCAGAAGCTGGAAAAGGAACAGCTGCTGTCTTCCATCGACAATTACAAGAGCCAGATCGAGACCCTGGAAAACGCCTTGAACACCGTAGGCGGCACCACAAAGCTGCAATACACCATTGAGATCCAGTCCACCCAGGTGGACCTGAAGGAAGCGGAGATCAAGCTGAAGACCAAAGAGGCCGAGGTGAAAAAATCCGAAGAGCTGCTGGAAAACGCCACGGTGGTCTCGCCCATCCAGGGCCGGATCCAGACCATCAGTGAAAGCGGCACCGACCAGAACGGCAATACCCTGCCTTACATCACCATCCAGCAGATCGGTTCCTACCGGGTCAAGGGTACCCTGGGAGAATTGCAGCGGGGCGGCCTGCGGGAGGGTGACCGGGTGAAGATCCTTTCCCGCACCGACGACAGCGTATCCTGGGCAGGCACCGTGACCCTGGTGGATTACGAAAACCCCTCCCAGGGCACCGATTATGACCGCTATTACGGCAGCTCTTCCGATGAAATGACCTCGTCCAGCAAGTATCCGTTCTACGTGGAGCTGGACAGCACCGACGGACTGATGCTGGGCCAGCATGTTTACATGGAGCTGGAAGCGGAAGAGGACGAAGCCCCCGGCGTGGGCATCAGCGCGGCCTTTGTGTGCTATAACGAGGACGGCTCGGCCTATGTCTGGGCGGAAAATGGAAAAAAGCTGGAAAAACGTTCCGTTACCCTGGGCGAATACAACCCCGAAACCAACGTGCAGAAGATCACCGGGGGTCTGAGCGAAGCGGATTACATCGCCTATCCGGACCCGGAGCTGTGCCAGCCGGGAGCTGCTACCACCCACGACCAGCCCAAGGCAGAGGAAACCCAGGCTGTGGATATGGGAGGTGCCTGATGGCGATCCTGAGACTGACAGACATCTGCAAGGACTACCAGCAGGGCAGGGAGCCGGTGCGGGTGCTGAAAAACGTAAACCTGACTGTGGAACGGGGGGACTATCTTGCCATCATGGGCCCCTCCGGTTCCGGCAAAACCACCCTGATGAACATTATCGGCTGTCTGGACGTGCCTACCTCCGGCAGCTATGAGCTGGATGGCAGGGACTTGAAGGACCTGACGGACGACGAACTGGCGGAGGTGCGCAACAAGCACATCGGCTTCGTGTTCCAGCAGTTCCACCTGCTGCCCAAAATGACGGCGCTGGACAATGTGGCCCTGCCGCTGCTGTATGCCGACGTGCCTCTGAAGGAGCGCCGGGAGCGGGCGGCGGAGGCGCTGAAAGCCGTTGGCCTGGAGGAACGGATGGAGTTTCTTCCCAACCAGCTTTCCGGCGGCCAGTGCCAGCGGGTGGCCATTGCCCGGGCCATGGTAACGAAGCCGGACCTGCTGCTGGCGGACGAGCCTACCGGCGCGCTGGACACCAAGGCGGGAAATCAGATCATGGAAATTTTCAGCGGCCTGAGCCGGGAGGGCATGACCATTCTGATGATTACCCACGAGCCGTCCATTGCCGCCTGCGCTGACAAGACCTACCGGATCCTGGACGGCGAGCTGGCGGCCCCCGCAGAGGGAGGTGTGGGAAATGAGACTTAACGGCAAAAAGAAAAAAATCGTGCTGTCCGTCACGGCGGCAGTGCTGGTGGCGGCGCTGGGAGCCGGCATCTTCCTCGGCACCCACGGCGGCGAACCCGTGGGCGTCTTCTCCTTCGATATGGTGGGCATGACGGAATACTGGGGCGACAGCCAGGAAAGCTACGGCCCCGTATCCACCGACAACATCCAGACCGTCTACCTTACCGACACCCAGACGGTGACGGAGATTCTGGCAAAGGAAGGGGAGGAGGTCAAAAAGGGCGACGTACTTATGACCTTCGACACCACCCTGACGGAGCTGGAACTGGAGCGCAAGCGTCTGGATGTGGAAAAGCAGAAGCTGGACCTGAAGACCGCCGAGGCGGAATTAAACAGGATCCGCAATCTGAAGCCCATGGACCCCGACGCTCTGAACATCGCGCTTCCAACTCCCACGGAACCGGAGCTGGGAAGGGAACTCACCGGGGATTATGAGATTTCCGAGGACAAGCAATACGACGGCAGCCAGGTGAATCTGCCCCTGATCCTGTGGATGAAGGACGACACCCCCATCAGCGACGCGGTTCTGCGGGCCGTTTACAGCGCGGCGCTGGAATATCAGGAGGCCAACAAAGCGGCAAAGCCGGTATCCAGCGCTTCGGCAGTGCCGGAAGCGAATTCTGCGGAGCAGTCCTCCCAACAGGAACCGCCTGCCCAACAGGAACCGCCCACCCAGCAGGAGCCCCCTACCCAGCAGGAACCTTCCGGAGAGGAAACCGACTCCGGTGATACACCTGCGGATCCTCCGGAAAGCGGAGCAGCGGCTTCTCCGGCAGAGGGCGCAGCGGCGATGCCCGGAGGGACGCTGTCGCTGACAACGGCGGATATCACAATTTCCCCCAGATGCAACAATACGTCAGCGGATGACTACCCGCTGACGGTGGGAGCCGGCGGCGCGGTGATTCCCAGCGGCTATACCTATGGAAATCAGACCTACTGGTTCCGTTCCGCCACCCGGAACAGCGACCGGGCGGAGCTGGTGACCCGGAACATCCCCGGCTTCCCGGAGGATGAGCAGGCCCAGGCGGACTGGCAGGCGCTTTGGGGCCAGGGCATTACGGTGGAATACGTCCGGGAGATCACGCTTATCTGCGACAAAGCATCGGAAAACGACATCCTTTCCCTGACGCCCGGCGCGGAAACCAGTCTGTCCTTCTTTGCCAACATGCCGGGAATTCCGGCGGGAGGAACGTGGAACTGGACGGTCACAGCCACGGGCAGTGAGGGGATGACGGCTGCTCCCAAGGAAAACTTCCTGCTCCTTTCCGGAAAAGCCGGAAAGGCGGGAGAACTGACCACCTATCATATAAAAGTGACCTATACCTTCGATGACA
This sequence comes from Oscillospiraceae bacterium, assembly GCA_036300205.1. Classification (GTDB taxonomy): domain Bacteria; phylum Bacillota; class Clostridia; order Oscillospirales; family Oscillospiraceae; genus Faecousia. Next base: position 8,228 of record JAXJGV010000075.1, on the reverse strand, counting down.
ACGGCACCAGCCGCATTGTGGCGGCGGAATTCCCCTTTGCCACCAAGGTGGCCCAGGAACCGGAGATCGGCACGAAAACCGGCGGCTTCTATATGATCCTCAAGGTCACCGAGGACAACATGGAGCGGGGCACGCCCCTGATCTGGCAGGGCATCCATGTCCTTGTCTATGACGACGGCAGCTTCGGCTTCACCCTGTTTGACGCCTCTTCTCTGGAAGACCATACCCTGGAACCGCTGGAGGAAGCGGAGATCGAACTGCCCGATATCGACCTTGGCAGCGGCCTCACCGCGGCGGAGATCGCAAAACTGCGGCGGGAGCAGGAAAAGGCGGTGAAGGAGCAGACCCTGTCCCTGGGCATGGCGGAGGCGGATTACAAGATCATGCAGGCAGAAGTCAACGACGGCAAAATTTACGCCGACTTTGACGGCGCCGTGGTCTCCGTCCTCACCGAGGATGAGGCCCGGGAGCAGAAAAAGCCTGTGATCAAGGTTTCCGGCGGCGGTGGTTTCTTTGTGGAGGGTAGTGTCAGCGAGCTGCTCAAAGAGGATTTGGAGGTAGGCCAGGAGGTCACGATCAATGACTGGAATTCCGGCGGCAGCTATACCGGCGAAATCCGTTCCATCGGCGATTTTCCCACGGCCGGAGACGGCTGGATGGGCATGGGCAACCCCAATGCCTCCTACTATCCCTTCCGGGTCTTCATCGACGGCAGCGCGGACCTGCAGGCGGGCAGTTATGTCAGCATAAGCTATTCCGCCGGCACCGCCGAAAACGGCATCTATCTGGAAAACCCCTTCCTCCGCACAGAAAAGGACGGCTCCTATGTGTACGTCCAGGGCGCGGACGGCAGGCTGGAACGCCGGGATGTGACGACAGGAAAATCCCTTTGGGGCAGCTACACGGAGATCCTCAGCGGCCTGACAGAGGAAGACATGGTGGCGTTCCCCTATGGCAAAAATGTCAAAGAGGGCGCCCAGACGACGGAGGGCGATCTGTCCGCCCTGTATGGATACTAAGGAGGCATGTCTATGCGGGAAAATATCAGGCTTGCCTTCCAGGGCATCTGGGGGCACAAAATGCGCTCGGTGCTGACCATGCTGGGCATCATCATCGGCATTGCGTCCATTATCACCATCGTCTCCACCATCCAGGGCACCAATGAGCAGATCAAGAAAAACCTCATCGGCGCGGGAAACAACGTGGTCACCGTTCAGCTCAATGAAAACGGCCGGGTGTACAACCTGAGCTGGTATCCCATTCCAGACGGGGTTCGGCTCATCACCCAGGAGACCCGCCAGGAGCTTGAGCAGATCAGCGGCGTGGAAAAGGTGTCTCTGTACACCAGCCGCAGCTATGCGGACCAGCTGTTCTACCGCAACACCCAGTTCAACGGAACCGTTTATGGCATCGACGAGAACTATCTCAGCGTTTATGGCTACCAGATCAAGACCGGCCGGGGCTTCACCGCACAGGATTACGAAACCTTCCGCAAGGTCGTGCTGGTGGATACCAGCGCCGTGACCAACCTCTTCGGCGGAGAAAATCCCGTAGGAAAAAGCATCGAACTGAAGGGCGATGTGTTCACCGTGGTGGGTGTGGTGGCCCTTTCCGAGGAGTTTGCCCCCACCATTAACTCCATGCGGGAATACCAGCTCTATGCGGACACCTCTTCCGGTTCCGTATACCTGCCGGACAGCACCTGGCCCACGGCCTACCAGTTTGACGAGCCCCAAAGCGTGGCCATCAAGGTGTCCGGCACCGACGCCATGACCGCCGTAGGCCAGGAAGCCGCGGAGCTGCTGACCGGGAAGCAGATCCGGGACCCTGACAGCAGCCTGGACTACCGCAGTCAGGACATGCTGGAACAGGCCCAGCAGCTGCAAAAAATGTCGGAATCCACCAATGCCCAGCTGGTCTGGATCGCCAGCATTTCCCTGCTGGTGGGCGGCATTGGCGTTATGAACATCATGCTGGTGTCCGTCACAGAGCGTACCGGCGAGATCGGCCTGAAAAAAGCCATCGGTGCCAAGAAAAAGCGGATTCTGCTCCAATTCCTGACGGAATCCGCAGTGCTTACCAGCCTGGGCGGCATTATCGGCGTGATCAGCGGCATCATCCTTGCCCAGCTGATTTCGGGCATGATGCAGATCCCCGTGTCCATCAGCGCCCCGGCCATCCTTGTGGCGGTCGTCTTCTCCACTCTCATTGGCGTGATCTTCGGTATGCTGCCCGCCATCCAGGCGGCAAACCTGAACCCCATCGAAGCCCTGCGCCGGGATTGACCGCACAACATGCTATGTAAAAAACCTCCTGATGCAGGCCTTAGCCTGGATCAGGAGGTTTTGCCGGAATGGAACGTGTTCCAAATCCACCATCCTTCTTTTTCGCAAATGGCATGGTTGAATGGGGACATTTGAGAAGAAAACAGACTATTTTGCGGTTGACAACTTCCCTTTAGGGTGTTAAAATGGCAAAAGATAAGCAAAGGCGCTTTTTCACGCAAGTGAAAAGGCGCCTTTCATTTTTTGGAGGAAACCGCCTATGGATGGACTAATCAAACATTCCGCTACCATCAATAAGCTCCTGGCGCGTTATGGCGTAAAATTTGGCATTTATAAAAATGGAGAATTTAAGGAGCAGCTTTTTCCCTTTGACCCCATTCCCCGGATCATTGAGCACAGCGAGTTTACGTATCTGGAAAAGGGCCTGAAGCAGCGCGTGGATGCCCTGAACTGCTTCCTGCTGGACATCTACGGAAGAAAGCAGATCGTCAAGGACGGCGTGATCCCGGAGGAATTCATCTTCTCCGCCAAGGGCTTCCTGCCCCCCTGCGACGGCGTGGTGCCGCCCAAGGACATCTACAGCCATATTTCCGGCATCGACCTGGTGCAGTCCAAGGACGACAGCTGGTACATTCTGGAAGACAACCTGCGGGTGCCGTCGGGCGCCTCCTATCCCATGATCGCCCGGGAATTCCAGCGCCGCAGCGCCCCGGAAGCCTTTCTGCACAACAGCGTCATCGACAACCGCAACTACGCCCAAATGCTCAAGGATGTCATGGACAACGTCAATACCGGCGGCATCAATGTGATCCTGTCTCCCGGCCGCTATAACGCCGCGTTCTTTGAACATTCGTACCTGGCCGAGCGCACCGGCGCGGTGCTGACCACAGGCCGGGACATCGTGTGTGAAAACGATAACCTGTACTACATCGACTACGAGGGCAAAAAGCGCCGGGTAGGCGCGGTCTACCGCCGGATCTCCGACGAATATCTGGATCCCATGACTTTCTACGAGGATTCCGTCATCGGCATCCCCCACATCTTTGAAGCCTACAAGAAGGGCAACGTGGCCCTGCTGAACGCCCCGGGCAACGGCGTGGCGGACGACAAGGGCATCTACTATTTCGTGCCGAAGATGATCCGCTACTATCTGGGAGAGGAAGCCATTTTGCAGAACGCTCCCACCTATCTTCCTTACTACGAGGAGGATATGCAATACACCCTTGCCAATTTCGACAACCTGGTCATCAAGGATGTGGCCGAAGCCGGCGGCTATGGCGTGGTCTTCGGCAATTCGCTCACCAAAGAAAAGAAGGCGGAGTTTATCGAGCTGCTGAAGAGCCAGCCCCGGCGGTTCATTGCCCAGGAGGTCATCGATTTTTACGACCTGGACATTCTGGACGACACCGGCGCCCGGGTGCCGAGAAAAGCGGACCTGCGGGCTTTCGTACTTACCGGAAGCGAGACCAAGGTCTGGCCCAGCGGCCTGACCCGGTTCTCCCGGAATCCCGATTCGTTTATTGTCAATTCTTCTCAAGGCGGAGGTTTTAAGGATACATGGGTATTATCACGGTAGAAAAAAGCGACAACCTGTTCTGGCTGGGCCGGTATACGGAACGGGTGCACACCATGCTGAAATATTACATTGAGGCAACGGACCTGATGATCGACACCGACCCGGACTACTACGCGGTGCTGTGCCGGAAGATCGGCATTCCCGACGTTTACGGCTCCCGGGAGAAATTCCTGACTGCCTATCCCTTCGATACCAACGACCCCAACTCCATCCTCAGCAACCTTTACCGGGCCTATGACAACGCCATCGTCATGCGCGACTACATCGGCACCGAGACCATGGCGTACATCCAGCTTGCCATCGACGATATGAAGACTGCCCGGCGGGAAGAGACGTACCTGGCGGACCTGATGCTGGTCATCGACCACATCCTGGCTTTCTGGGGCTGCGTCAACGACCTGATCGACGATGAGCAGACCCGCAATATCATCAAGCTGGGCAAGGGCGTGGAGCGGCTGGACCTGTATCTGAGCCTTGACCGGCCCGCCGCGGACATCCTCCGGGAATACGGCCGCATGAAGCAGTTCCTCCGCAAATCCCATATGCGCTACGACGAAAGCATCCTTTACACCGTGGACAGTATGCTGTCCCAGTATGATTTTCCCTATCGGAATGTGCGCGCTCTGCTGCACGGCCTCATCACCGCATAGAAAAGAGGGATAGTATCAAGCAGCTGAAATTTGCGTATTCCCTGAAAGCGGACTACAGCGGTCCCATTTGGCAGCATAATTTTTCGGTGATGTTTCTGCCGTCGGACACGAACCGGCAGCAGCTCTCCGATCTGCGGATCACAATTTCCGACTGCCCGCAATACTGCGTGACCACCGACCATTTTGGAAACCGAAAGCTCTACGGCTGCATTCGCCGGACGCACAATGCGTTTGAAGTGCAGATCAGCGGAAAAGCCGTGACCGGGCTGGACATTTTTGAAGAATATACCCCGGACCCCGTGGCCTATTCCATGCTGAAGGTCCAGACGGAGCTGACCCGACCGGGGGAAGCGATCCGGACCTGCCGCAGGGAGCTGTCCCTGGGGGAATGCAAGGGACCCTACGAAAAGGCGCTGAAAATCATGCACAGCCTGCATCAGCGCCTTCGCTACGTTCCCGGCAGCACCACAGTCCATGAAACGGCGGAAACGGCCCTGTCCCTGGGGCAGGGGGTGTGCCAGGATTACGCCCACATCATGCTTTCCCTGCTGCGCATGGAAGGGATCCCGGCCCGCTATGTGGTGGGCATGATGCTGGGGGAGGGGGCGTCCCATGCCTGGGTGGAGGTTCTCTGCAATGGCTACTGGTACGGTTTTGATCCCACCAACGATAAGCTGGTAAACGAGGAATACATCCGGGTCTCCTGCGGCCGGGATGCCGGGGACTGTTCCGTCATCCGGGGCACCTTCTATGGACTGGTGTCCCAGATGCAGCAGGAGCGGGTCGTTGTGGAGCAAATATAATTAAAGGTGAAAAAATATGGTAGAAACGGTAGTTTCCGTCGATTATCCCATCGACGAGACGCTTAGGATTCAAAAAAACCGCCTGATCCCCGCGGGGAGCCTGCATGGCGGAGAAAAACGGATCAGCATCGTTACCGGCACCCACGGCGACGAGCTGGAAGGGCAGTACGTCTGCTATGAGCTGCAGCGTCGCATCCGGGAGCATTCTGAGTGCCTGACAGGCATCGTGGATGTATATCCCGCGCTGAATCCCCTGGGCATCGACTCCATCACCCGGGGCATTCCGGCCTTTGACCTGGATATGAACCGGATCTTCCCCGGCGCGGAGGACGGTTCCATGCCCGAGTATATCGCGTCGAAGATCGTCGATGACCTCAGCGGCAGCGATATGGTCATCGACATCCATGCCAGCAACATTTTCCTTCAGGAAATTCCCCAGGTGCGGATCAACACCTTGTCCCGGGACACCCTGGTGCCTTACGCCAAGCGGCTGAATGTGGACTATGTGTGGATCCATTCCGCCGCCACGGTACTGGAATCCACCCTGGCTTATTCTCTGAACAGCATCGGCACCCCCACCCTGGTGGTGGAGATGGGCGTGGGTATGCGTATTACCAAAGCCTACGGCAATCAGCTGGTGGAGGGCATTTTTGTGCTGATGAAGGACCTGGGCATCTGGCAGGGGGATGTCATCCCCCCCAAGGAGCCCATCATTTCCGAAGACGGGGAAGTCTCCTTTATCAACGCGGGCAGATCCGGCGTTTTTGTGCCGGACGTGGGACATTGGAAAAACGTAAAAAAAGGCGACCATATCGGCGATATTCTGAATCCCCTCACCGGTGAGATCGCGGAAAGCATTTTTGCCCAGACGGACGGCATCGTCTTCACGCTTCGGGAATATCCCATCGTGTCCGAAGGCTCGCTGATCGCCCGGATTCTGGCATAAGGAGGCGGAGCTATGGAAGAAAAACTGTTATTCGAGCTTGGCTCTGCCTACCGGGACAACATGCGCATCAAGGGCTTCACCTTCGGCCAGGGCGAAAAGTCCATCTGCATCGTTGGCGCCACCCGGGGCAACGAAGTGCAGCAGGTGTACATCTGCTCCCAGCTGGTGCGCATTTTCACGGAGCTGGAGCAGCAGGGCAGGATCCGGGAGGGCAAATCCATCCTGGTCATCCCCACCATCAACAGCCACTCCATGAACATCGGCAAGCGCTTCTGGTCCACGGACAATACGGACATCAACCGCATGTTCCCGGGCTACAGCCTGGGCGAGACCACCCAGCGCATTGCCGCCGGGGTGTTCGAACAGGTCAACGAATATCAATTCGGTATCCATTTCACCAGCTTTTACATGCAGGGCAGCTTCATTCCCCATGTGCGGATGATGAAGACCGGCTTCGAGGATGTGGAGCGGGCAAAGGATTTTGGCCTGCCCTATATCTACCGCCGGGATGCCAAGCCCTACGATACCACCACCCTGAACTACAACTGGCAGATTTGGAACACCAAGGCCTTCTCCCTCTATACCAGCGCCACGGACCGCATCGATGTGGCCAGCGCCCAGGAGGCCATCGACGCGGTGCTGCGGTTCCTGAATAAAAATGGCATCCTGGTCTACAGCGGCCATGAAGGCTACGTTTCCCGGCTTATTGAAGGCAGTGCCATGGTGAATGTGAAGACCCATGCCGCCGGTTTCTTTATCCGCTATGCCGGCGCCAACGACCGGGTTCGGAAAGGGGATACCCTGGCGGATATCATGGACCCCTATACCGGCGCTGTGATCGAAAGTATCCACGCCCCGGTGGACGGCACGGTCTTTTTCCATGCGAACCAGCCCATTATCTATTCCCATACCTCCCTGTTCCGCATCATTCCCGCGGGAGACATGGGAAATCTGTGACGGGAAATGCCCGACAGACAGCCCCAAGGGGAATCCTGACAGAAATTGAGGACCATTCCATGCCTTTGTCAACGTTCTCTACGACAATACCCTGCATATCTATTACGGCGACTTCCAAAACAGCGCCGAGCGGGATCTGTTTGAAAAGCTGCGGCGTTCGCCCTACCGCAACTATACGGCGAAACGCTTCCGTGTCAGCCCCGATCAGGAGCGGGTCATTTACCTCATGGCGCTGACGGAGCAGGAAGCCGCCGCAGACCTTGTCCGGCGGCTCCGGGAAGTCTTTGGAGACAACGTGCGGATCGTCAGTTCTCCCGCCGCGGAATATGAGGGCTTCACCTATGTAAAGCTCTATGCGAAGAATGCCTGCAAGGCGAACATGCTCAAACTCCTGAAAGCAAGAGTGGGCGCGGAAAAGGTCGTCACCTTCGGCAGCATCCCCGGAGAATACGATGTGTACGTGCACGACGATGGCGGAAACTCTGCGGTAAAAGCCTTTAAAAGACTGTATGAAGGAAGAATGGGCTGAGAATTTCGGAAAGCAAAAAGAAGCTGCCGCCAGGCAGCTTCTTTTTGCTGTATGAAGTTGATCCGGATTATCCGTTCTCCGGAAACTGCAATTGCAGCGTGCGGAACAAGCGGATGAACAGAACCACGGCGGCCATAATGGGCGATGCCCACAGAATGTATTCCAGACCAAACAATGGATTGATTATACAGAAAAAACGCCGCGCCGCTCCCTTTGCAAAACGATCTTCCCTCTGGTCATCCTGACACAATCGCAGCGGCCAGATTTGGTGAAAACAGAAAATATTTCTGCAGTGGTTGACAGCCCGCCGAACCTGAGGCATATTGCTCTTAAGGAAACACAACGAAAGACTAACTATAATAAGTCAAGCCTCAATCACAGGATGTTGTAAAAAAGTTACTACCGCAGGAATGGTATGACAAGTAGAGCGTCGCAAACGGCGCTCTGAGAAAAGCTTGTTTATGTGGTTACGCTGTCGGTCT
>JAXJGV010000074.1:0-67669 GCA_036300205.1 Oscillospiraceae bacterium | reverse complement strand
GAGCCAGTGCGCACACTGGCGTGGCAATCTCCTGAATTTTCGTACATTTCTCTACTAAAATTGAGGGATTTTACTTCTTTTTGGGGGATCGCCGCACTAGTGGTGCTCCGCGCAGCGAATCAGAAATGAGAATGATTGCCGATGGCAATCATACCATAATTCATTGCGGGCTGGTTCGCGATGACATCTATTTTTAGGGACTTTTTTGACACGCTGCGGCAACGCCTAAAGGCGTTGCCTTCTTAATGAAAACCAAAGGTTTTTATTAAGAATCCGTATTAAAGCTCTCTATTGAATATCGGTAAAGTCTTCCATATCCGCTTTCTGCAGGAAATCCGTATATACCCCCTGAACACCGCTGGCAATGATATCTTTGGCTTCGTATGCGTCATTGACCGTATGCTCAAAAATCACAATTCCCTTTTCCCGGAAAAAGTCCACGACCTCCTGGGACCAGGAATAGTAGACCACCGTCACCACACGGATGTTCTCCTCATAGCAGAGCTGCATGATCTCTTCCACCCGCTCGCTTCCAAATTCATAGGCCGTAAACAGAAAGTTCTCATCGTGAAAAGGATAGATTTCCAAAACATCCTGCTTCATCCCCCTGTCATACAGCTGGATCACAAAGCGATTCAGAATCGTCTCTTCCCTGTTCGAAAGGCGCACTAATTCTTCCATGACCGTCAGCGGCTGTTCTTCCTTGGTGTCCACGATGACCACCAAGTCGGGATTTTCCTTCATATATCCAATCAGCTCTTCTGCCGTCATTGGGGTATACTTCCGGTAGATGCCAACATCCTGTACTTCCTTTAACGTTAACGGTTCCAGCGCATACAGGTCTTCCCAAGTATGGGCACAGATCAGAGAACCATCCAGCGTAAAGAGAAAGTCGATTTCAACCACCGTATTTCCGTTGGCCAGCGTATTTTCCAGCGCTTCTTTGGAATTCGTATAGGCAAAGCCGTCTACCGCGCCGCCTGCATGATAAATCAGCCGGGTATCCTGATACCACTCTTCTCCCGAGTGGGTCATGGGTGCATAGTCCGCAAAAGTCTCTTGCCACTCCGGAGCGGATTCTGTCTGATTTTTGAATCCCTGCATAACCGTGTACACGCTCTTCTTGAACTGTAAAATCTCCTCTGCAAACTGCAAGACACAGAATATGCCCAAAGTGATCGCCAAAAAATGTATCAGCAAAAACTAAACCGTCGTTTTTTTCATGGTCTCTCTCCTTGCCGCAATTGCGGCTGCTTTATCCGCATATGGGTATTGTTACCGTCTCAGTTCCTCCGTCAGCCGCAGGATCTCCGGCGCGATCTTTTCCCGCTGCTTTTTGGTAATGCGGGCATAGGCAGGATAAGCGCCGCCCATCATGGCCATGCCCAGGATGCCTACAACCACTCCCAGGCCGTACAGCGCCCACACCAGGCAGCAGCACATACCGGTGCCAAACACCAGGATGCCCACAATTCCCAAAATCAGAGACACCACCGTACCGGGCCGTTCCGCCTGGGCATCCAGGCGGCGCAGTTTCTCCAGGGTGCTTTCCTCTTTGGGTGCGTATTTTTCCCGAATCCTCCGAATTTCCTCCTGCTCAGGGGCGGAGTAGGTATATTCAAAGTCAGCCAATTTCGTTTTCCTCCAATTTTCTCATATCGCGCTTTGCGCGCCACAGCATATACACGCCCATGCCGCACACCAGGAAGCACACCGCGCCGCCGGTCAGGGAATTCATCAGCTTCTGGTAGGCGAAGTCCGGACCGCCAAATACCCACAGCAGTCCCACCTGCAGCACGAACAGGTTGTACAGCGCCTGGCTGAAATCCAGGAACCGCACTGCCGAATCCACGGGGCTTTTGTGCTTGCGGTCCTTTGCCACATCGATAAAGGTCTTGATCAGCTTGTAAAAGGTAAAGGCCGCGGTGGCGATGATCATGATTTCGGAATGCTCTTCATGGCGTCCCATGTGGATCATCTGGAACACCATCCCCGTCATGGTCAGGTGCAGCAGGATCATCATGTAGCCGCACTGACGGTAGCTCTTCCACTGCTGTTTCAGCGTCCTTACCTGCTTGTGGCGCAGGATCTGGTATAGCTGGATCAGCGCCTGGGCAAAGTTGTAAATTCCGTCTGCCCCGATCCAGGCCGACCTCTGAAGCACACCGGTGGCGATCTTGAAAATGCCGTAGAAGAAGTTGACGAATTGTTCGACATACATTCCGATGCCGAAGGCGCCGTCATTCTCCTTTTCCCGAATCTTTTGAGCCAAAGGATCGCTGTCGATCCGCTTTTTGGCCTGGGGGATGGTCTTCACCAGCAGCGCCGTCAGCGTCACCAACCCATAAAATGACAGGGCGTACAGCAGATATGCACCCCAATTGTCCTCATGTCCGGTCAAAAATGCCCAAGCCAGTCCCATGGCCGACAGCAGCGCCAGAACGGCCACAATGACAGGATGGGGAAACAGCAATTTCTTCCATCCCGGCCACGCGCCGATCTTTTTCCAGACAGGCCAATGCAGCCATGCCGTCCAGCCTTTCCAGCGGACACATTGTTTCCAGCCTGCCCAGTGGACAAACCGGCTCCATAGCCCTTTGATTTTCTCCATATTACTGTACGCCTCGCAATCTGACGGTAAAGGTGCTCCCCCTGCCGATCTCGCTCTCCACAGAAATTTCGCTTCCTGTAATATCGATGACCCGCTTCACCAGCGCCAGGCCAAGCCCATTGCCCTGGGACGCGCGGGAGGTGTCGCCCTGATAGAATTTATCGAACATCCGCCGCCCCACCTCCGGTGAGATGCCGCAGCCGGTATCCGATATCCGAACCACCGCTCTCCCCTGCTCCCGGTGCAGAGACAGGCCGATCCTGCCGCGCGGTTCCGTGAATTTGATGGCATTGGAGAACAGGTTGTTCCAGATCAGGCTCATCATCTCCGGATCCGCATTCACCTGGATACTGTCCTCGATATCGGTTTCGATCTCCAGTTCCTTCCGCTCCCAGGTATCCTCGAAGGCAAGCAGGCATTCGCACAGCTGCTCCCCCAGGTCGTAGTTTTCCACTGTGGGGAAAATTTGCTGGTTTTCCAGCTTATTCAGCTTCAAAATGTTGGTGATGAGGCTGGCCAGCCGCCGGGCGGTCTGGCTGATGGTTTTGGCATATTCCATACGGGCCGCTTCCTCCAGCCCCGGCTGCTGAAGCATGGTGCCGTAGTTCTGGATGATGGACAGCGGCGTTTTCAGCTCATGGGAAACGTTTGCAATAAAATCCGTGCGCAGCGTCTCCGTACCGGACAGTTCCTGGGCCAAGCGGTTCAGATTTCGGGCAATGGCATCAAAGCCATACACATCCAGCCGCTTTCCCTCCGGAAGACGAACGGAAAAGTCTCCCTCGGTCATGGCGTTTGTGGCATCCAGGATCTTCTTGACCTGGCGTTTTACCGTGAAATGCCGCCGGATAAAATCCATGGTGGAAAACAGCAAACCCAGAAACAGCACATTGATGAACGTCAGTTTTGCCGCGAATTCCAGATGCACGCCGGTCAGCGTGATGCCCATATCCTTCGCCATCACCGTAATGAACAGCACAAAGCAGCAGGTGACCACAAAGGAAACCAGGATCAGAAAAACAAAGAAACTGGTTATCCAGTCAACTACCGCGTTTTTCCGCCTGCTCATTTGATCACCGCCTTGTAGCCCAGTCCGTGAACCGTGACGATCTCGAAATCATCGCACTCCGCCAGCTTGGCACGAAGTTTGGTCATGTAAACATCCACCGTCCGGGGGCCGGAAGCAGTGTCCGCGTCCCAGAATTCGTCCATGAGCTGGGTGCGGGTAAAGGTCTTCTTAGGGTAGGACAGCAGCTTATACAGCAGGCTGAACTCCCGGTTGGTCAGGCTGATCTCCCGGTCATGCAGATATGCGGTATGCTCATCGGCGTCCATGGTGAAGCTGCCCACAGTCAGCTTCCGGCTGGCGGCGATCTTCGCCCGGCGCAGCAGTGCGCCGATGCGCAGGAAGAGCTCGTCCAGATCGATGGGCTTCACCATATAATCATCCACCCCAATGCGGTAACCCCGCTGCTTGGCGGCAAAATCGTCCCGGGCGGTCATGAACAGAATGGGGATATTTTCGTTCAGCGTCCGCACCGTCTTCACAAATTCAAAGCCGTCGATACCCGGCATCATAATATCGGACACGATCAGATCGAAGACCGTATTGTACATGGCGTCATAGGCTTCCTCCGCGCCGAGACAGCCCGTGGCCTGATAACCGCTCTGGTTCAGAAAGGCGCAAACACTGCGGTTTAAGTCTCTGTCGTCCTCTACCACCAATATCTGAAACATGGCAAACCCTCCGATTTTCGTTATGGGGATAGTATAGCATGGATTTGTTAAAGTTTTGTTTGTGTTTTGAAATTGGGATGATAAATTGCAGCTCAATAACGCACCATTCTGTAGGGGAGGGTCTTGACCCTCCCTTTATATTGCAATTCCCGCGTGTGTTGCTTTGATTTGAAATGCAATGTTTTGGATTTTAGATTCTACAGCAGAAGTTGAAACTGCAAGGGAGGGTCAAGACCCTCCCCTACAGAGGTTGTAATTTACCGTAAAGCCACTTGCAAAAAAGCACCGCATGACGCGGTGCTTTTGCTTACGCTTCCTTTTCCTCCTGCACAGTTTGTACCGGAGCCAGGCCTGCCACATCAGATACGGGCAGAGAAAACGCAATGCCCTTGGCCTTTTTGGCCATGCCCATTTCCTTGTAGATGGCGTTCAGGACTTTGTCCCGGATGTCCTTCTCAATCACCATCATCAGGATCTCCTTGTCCTGGTGGAGGGTGATGCCGAAGAAGGCCGCGGCTTCTTCCTTCACAACACCTCTGGCGTTCAGAATGGTGCCGCCCCGGACGCCCTGCTCCCGGGCAATGTCCATTACGTCCTCGGCATAGCCGGAGTTCACGATGGCAAATACCACCTCATGGTCGTTGGTCTTCATATTACACTTCCCTCCTGTCACTTAAGAATCGGTACAGATTCACGCCGATGACGCTGCTCAGCGGCACGGCAAAGGAAATGCCCTTGCCATTGCGGATGGTGGCAAACTTGTCTTCCAGCGTGTTCATAATCTCATCCACCATGTCCTCGCGGACAACGCTGAGGATCACAGCCTTGTGGGGCTCCAGGCCCAGCAGCTCCACCAAATCGGAGGTCGCCGTACCAAGGCCGCCCATCACAAGCTGGCAGTTTACGTCAAACTGGCTGATCACATCCAGATAAAATTCGCCCTTGGGGCGGTCCACCACAGTAATCAGGAGCTTCAGCTTCTTGATTGCGGAATCATTGACAGTATTACTCATTCGCTCCTCCTGTTACATAAAATTGATGATCTGCTGGTCATCTGCATCCAAAATGCGCTTCATGGCCCGGCGCTCGTTGAGTCTCTCGGCGATGATGCCCCGGAAGCCCAGCAGCTGAATGGTGATCAGCGGAGTCATGGCCACCAGCGCCACAACACCGAACGCATCCCGCAGCACCGCATCCGCGCCCTGTAAGCTGACGCAGGCGCCGATGGCAAAGGGCAGGATGAAGCCGGAGGTCATGGGACCGCTGGCAACACCGCCGGAGTCAAACGCGATGGCGGTATACACCGGCGGCACAAACAGCGACAGCGCCAGCGAAAGGAAATAACCGGGAATGATGTAGTAAACCAGAGAAAAATCAAAAATAATGCGGATCATAGACAGCGCGATAGAAGCGCCCACGCCAATGCACAGGCCCATCATCATAGAGCGTTTGGTGACCAGGCCGCCGGTAACGTCCTCCACCTGGCTGTTCAGCACATGGATGGCAGGTTCTGCCAGCACCACCAGCACACCGACGATCAAACCGAAGACCACCAGGAAACCTTCGCTGACCTGGGAAAGCTCATATCCCAGCTTGTAGCCGATGGGCATGAATCCCACATTGACACCGGTCAGGAACACGACAAGACCCACATAGGTAAACGCAACGCCCACGCCGATCCGGTACAGCCGCTTCCGCGGCAGCTTCAGGAACAGCGCCTGGCAGATCAGGAAGAAGATAACGATCAAACCCAAGGCCAGCGCAACCTCCTTGCAGGTATGTCCCGCGGTATGCAGGAAGCTGCCAAGAATATCCTCACTGACGGTATAATCCGGCACGGCATATGTAAGGTCATTCTTTGAGAAGATACCCAGGATCAGAACCGCCAGCACCGGACCTACAGAGCACAGGGAAACCAGACCGAAGGAATTTTCTTTGCTTCTGCGGTCGCCCAAAACGCTGGAAATACCCACGCCCAGAGCCATAATAAAGGGCACCGTGATGGGGCCGGTTGTAACACCGCCGGAATCAAAGGCCATGGGCAGCAGCGCTTCGTTACCGCTGACGACCAGCATCAGCGCAAGAGCGAACAGCAGCATATAGAACAGCATCAGGATCTGGGACAGGGACTTCCGGAACACGATCTTCAAAATCGCGATCACCAAAAACGCGCCCACGCCGATACCCACAGCATAGATCAGCACCGTTCCGTTGATAACCGCGCTGACCTGATTGGCCAGCACCTGCAGGTCCGGTTCGGCGATGGTAATCAGCATACCAAGCACGAAGCAAACGCTCAGCAGCAGTCCCAGTTTCTTCTGCCGGGACAGACCGGAACCCACATGCGTACCCATGGGCGTCATGGCAAGGTCCGCGCCAAGATTGAACAGGCCAATGCCCACGATCAGCAGCACCGCGCCTATGGTGAAGGTAATCAGTTCCGCTGCGGAGAGCTCAAACAATGGTGTCAACGCCAAAGCATACACGATTGCTGTAATGGGCAGCGCGGACACCAATGCCTCCACAATTTTTGCTTTCAGTTCCTTCAATGTATCACCTTCCCTGAAATTGTTTGGATTTATGTATATAATAACATAAAAACCCCCACCTGCCAACCGCAAAAACATGAATAATTCGGAAATTTTACGTTTCTTTACCGCTGCAAAAAATCCCCCAGCCGTATGGCTGGGGGATTTCAGTTCACTTAACGCTGCGAATTACTCGTAGATCTCGGTGACAACACCGGAACCGACGGTACGGCCGCCCTCGCGGATAGCGAAACGCAGGCCCTTCTCGATAGCGATGGGGGTGATCAGCTCGACCTTCATGACAACGTTGTCGCCGGGCATGCACATGTCAGTGCCTTCGGGCAGGGTGATGATGCCGGTAACGTCGGTGGTACGGAAGTAGAACTGGGGACGATAGTTGTTGAAGAAGGGAGTATGACGGCCGCCTTCTTCCTTGGACAGGACGTAAACCTGGCCAGCGAACTTGGTCAGAGGATGGATGGAGTTGGGCTTGCACAGAACCTGGCCACGCTCGATGTTCTTCTTGTCGATACCACGCAGCAGAGCGCCGATGTTGTCGCCGGCTTCTGCGTAGTCCAGCAGCTTGTGGAACATCTCGATGTCGGTAACGACGGTGGACAGCTTGTCCTCACGCAGGCCAACGATCTCGACGGGCTCGTTCTTCTTGATGACGCCACGCTCGACACGGCCGGTAGCAACGGTACCACGGCCGGAGATGGTGAAGACGTCCTCAACGGGCATCAGGAAGGGCTGGTCAGCCTTACGGTCGGGAGTGGGGATATAGTCGTCAACAGCGTCCATCAGAGCCTTGATGCAGGCGAACTCAGGAGCGTTGGGATCGTTGGACTCGGAGATCAGAGCGTTCAGAGCGGAACCCTGGATGACGGGGATGTCGTCGCCGGGGAACTCGTAGAAGGACAGGGTCTCACGGATTTCCATCTCGACCAGCTCCAGCAGCTCCTCGTCGTCGACCAGGTCAGCCTTGTTCATGAAGACAACGATGGAGGGCACGCCGACCTGACGAGCCAGCAGCAGGTGCTCCTTGGTCTGAGCCATGGGGCCGTCGGTAGCAGCGATAACCAGGATAGCGCCGTCCATCTGAGCAGCACCGGTGATCATGTTCTTGATATAGTCAGCGTGGCCCGGGCAGTCGACGTGAGCGTAGTGACGCTTGTCGGTCTCGTACTCAACGTGAGCGGTGTTGATCGTGATACCACGAGCCTTCTCTTCGGGAGCCTTATCGATGGAAGCGTAGTCCTCGAAGTCAGCCTGGCCCTTCATAGCCAGATACTTGGTGATAGCTGCGGTCAGAGTGGTCTTGCCGTGGTCAACGTGGCCGATGGTGCCAATGTTAACGTGGGGCTTATTTCTCTCAAACTTCTGCTTTGCCATTTGAAATATTCCTCCTAGTTAATGATTGAAAAATAAAATATAAACAACTTAGGTTCGTGCGCTTCCGCACATCGTATACATCATACTACATAAATGCCGGAAACACAAGAGAAATTTTAAAAATTTCTGCCTAAATTATCAGGATTCTGATTGGAAGGTCTCCCTTCCAATCAGAGGATCTCGGAAATTACTCCTTGCCGCGGGCCTTGATGATCTCGTCGGTCTTGGACTTGGGCAGCTCAGCATTGTGGCTGGGCTCCATGGAGTAGTTGCCACGGCCCTGAGTCTTGGAACGCAGGTCGGTAGCATAGCCGAACATCTCGGCCAGGGGCACGTTGGCGTCGACCTGGACAGCACCGGTACGGGTGATCTGGCCCAGGATGTTGCCGCGGCGAGCAGTGATGTCACCGATAACGGTGCCCATATACTCATCGGGAACCGTGACGGAAACCTTCATGATGGGCTCCAGGATAGCGGGGTTAGCCTTCCGGCAGGCTTCCTTGAATGCCATAGAACCGGCAATCTTAAATGCCATTTCGGAGGAGTCGACCTCGTGGTAGGAACCGTCGAACAGGGTGACCTTCACGTCGACAACGGGGTAGCCAGCCAGAACACCGGCCTCCATTGCGCCCTGAATACCGGCATCGACAGCGGGGATATATTCCTTGGGAACAGAGCCGCCGACGACAGCGTTGATGAACTCGTAACCCTTGCCGGGCTCGTTGGGCTCGACGCGGATCTTAACGTGACCGTACTGGCCCTTACCACCGGACTGACGGGCATACTTGGTGTCCTGCTCGACAGACTTGCGGATGGTCTCCTTGTAAGAGACCTGGGGAGCGCCGACGTTAGCCTCGACCTTGAACTCACGCAGCAGACGGTCAACAATGATCTCCAGGTGCAGCTCGCCCATGCCGGCGATGATGGTCTGACCGGTTTCCTTGTTGGTGTAGGTGCGGAAGGTGGGGTCTTCTTCAGCCAGCTTTGCCAGAGCGATGCCCATCTTCTCCTGACCAGCCTTGGTCTTGGGCTCGATAGCGACTTCGATAACGGGCTCAGGGAAGACCATGGACTCCAGGATAATGGGATGGTCTTCGTCACAGAAGGTATCACCGGTGGTGGTGTTCTTGACACCGACGACAGCGGCGATATCACCGGCGTAGACCTTGTCGATATCCTCACGATGGTTTGCGTGCATCTGCAGGATACGGCCCATACGCTCCTTGGCGCCCTTGGTGCAGTTCAGGACAGAAGTGCCCTTCTCCAGAGTACCGGAGTACACACGGAAGTAGCACAGCTTGCCGACGAAGGGGTCGGTAGCGATCTTGAATGCCAGTGCGGAGAAAGGAGCCTCGTCGGAAGCGGGACGGAAGTCCTCTTCCTCGGTCTCGGGATTGATGCCCTTGATGCCCTTCTTATCCAGGGGGCTGGGCATATAGTCAACAACAGCGTCCAGCAGTTCCTGAACACCCTTGTTCTTGTAGGAAGTACCGCAGACGACGGGAACCATCTCATTGGCAATGGTAGCCTTACGGATGCAGGCCTTGATCATGTCAATGGGGACCTCTTCGCCTTCCAGGTACAGCATAGCGATCTCGTCGTCCAGGCAGGAAACGGCGTCCATCAGCTTCTCGTGATACTCGTTGCAGATGTCGACCATATCCTCGGGGATCTCCTCGATGCGAATGTCCTTACCCAGCTCATCATAGAAGACGTTAGCCTTCATGGTGATCAGGTCGACATTGCCCTTGAAGAAAGCCTCGGAACCGATGGGCAGCTGCAGGGGCACTGCGTTGCACTTCAGGCGCTCGTCGATCATCTGCAGAACGCGGTAGAAGTCGGCGCCCATGATGTCCATCTTGTTGACGTAGATCATACGGGGGACCTTGTACTCGTCGGCCTGGCGCCAAACGGTCTCGGTCTGGGGCTCAACGCCGCCCTTGGCGCACAGAACGGTGACAGCACCGTCCAGAACACGCAGAGAACGCTCGACCTCAACGGTGAAGTCAACGTGGCCCGGGGTGTCGATGATGTTCAGGCGGCAGCCCTTCCAGAAACAGGTGGTAGCAGCGGAGGTGATGGTAATACCACGCTCCTGCTCCTGAGCCATCCAGTCCATGGTAGCGGAACCGTCATGAGTCTCACCGATCTTGTAGTTCTTACCGGTGTAGAACAGAATACGCTCGGTAGTAGTGGTCTTACCGGCATCGATGTGAGCCATGATGCCGAAGTTTCTGGTATTTTCCAGAGAATACTGTCTAGCCATTGGTTTTCTCCTTTATTACCAGCGGAAATGGGCGAATGCCTTGTTGGCCTCGGCCATCTTGTGGACATCTTCACGCTTCTTGACAGATGCGCCGGTGTTGTTGGCAGCGTCCATGATCTCAGCAGCCAGACGTTCCTTCATGGTGTTCTCGCTGCGGGCGCGGCTGTAAGTGGTGATCCAACGCAGACCCAGGGTCTGACGGCGGTCAGGACGAACTTCGATGGGCACCTGGTAGGTAGCGCCACCGACACGGCGAGCCTTCAGCTCCACTGCGGGCATGATGTTTTCCATAGCCTGCTGGAAGACTTCCAGGCCGTTCTTGCCGGTCTTGTTCTCGACGATTTCGAAAGCACCATAAACGACCTTCTGGGCAACACCCTTCTTGCCGTCCAGCATGATGCTGTTAACGAGCTTGGTAACCAGAACGGAATTGTAATTAGGATCCGGGAGGACCTCTCTCTTGGGAACATTACCTCTTCTGGGCACTTTGCTTCCCTCCTTCATAATATAATGATTTCATCGGTACTCGAAAGTGTTACTTTCGTTGTGCCTGGCCAGAGGTTTTTATACTCTATATAAAAACGCTGTGGCAAGGCCTTGCCTTGCGAAAGGGCGTAGGAATAAGTCAAAGTATTGGGTCAGGTCAAGAATTACTTCTTCTTGCCAGCCTTGGGACGCTTTGCACCGTACTTGGAACGGGACTGCATACGGTTCTGCACACCCTGAGTATCCAGAGTACCACGGATGATGTGATAACGGACACCGGGCAGGTCCTTGACACGGCCGCCGCGGATCAGAACGACGGAGTGCTCCTGCAGGTTGTGGCCAACACCGGGGATATAAGCGGAAACTTCCATACCGTTGGTCAGACGCACACGGGCGATCTTACGCAGTGCGGAGTTAGGCTTCTTGGGGGTGGTGGTACGGACAGCAGTGCAAACACCGCGCTTCTGGGGGGAAGGCAGGTTGGTAGCCTTGTTCTCCAGAGTGTTCAGACCTCTCTGCAGAGCAGGAGCGGTGGACTTGTAGGTGACCTGCTGACGGCCATTTCTAACGAGCTGATTAAAAGTAGGCATCAATTTTCTCCTTTCTTTTGTTCTCGCCTTTGGGGCGGGTATATATTCTACGGAAGATTTCCGATAGAACCGGGGTCAATTGACAACGGCAGCCGCCGCTGCGCCCACCTCGATACCGCAGGCCCGGCCAAGCTCGGCCATACTGGGTACCCAGGCGATCTGGATTGAATTTTGCTCACACAGTGCCGCAAGGGGCTCCGTGACAGCGGGGTCGGCGTTTTCCGCCAGGAAAACATACCGCGCGCGGCCGGAATTCACAGCTTTCTTCAGCTGCTTCGTGCCCACGACCACCCTCATCCGAGACAGGTCGGGCAATGTGCCATACTGCGGTATTTTACTTTTCATCTTCATATCCATACAAAACCATATTATACGCGAATTTTCGAAAAAGTCAACAAAAAGATTCAAAATATTTTTGTGATAATGCCACTTTTCTGGTGCAGATTTCGCTTGCCGCAAACACTGCCCCATAAATTGACTTTCCCTCCCCCCTGTGATACACTAAATGCAAGTTTACGACAGGCGGAGGGATTCTATGGATGACGTTTTTTTCTCGGTGATCATCCCGGTCTATAATGTGGAGGATTACTTAAGGGAGTGCGTACAGAGCGTGCTTTCCCAGGACTTTGCCAGCTATGAGATCATCCTTGTGGACGACGGCAGCACCGACGGCAGCGGGCTACTCTGCGATGAATTCGCCAAAACCGATTTCCGGGTGCAGGCAGTGCATCAGGAGAATCAGGGGCAGAGCGCAGCGAGAAATCATGGCCTGCAAATTGCATCGGGCAAATATATCCTGTTTTTGGACAGCGACGACTTCTATCCCCAGAATTTCCTGCTTCGGCAAATTTATTCCGCCAGCCGTGATCGTGACATGGTCTGTTTCAACTATGTCCGTTATACAGGCCGCCTGCTGTCCCCTTTGATCACTTTTCCCTCTTCCGAAGATCATGCAGGTGAGAAACTGCTGCTGGAAATGGTCAGGCTGAATGCCTTTACCTCCTCCCCTTGTTTAAAGGCAGTGAAACGCAGCCTTCTTTTGGAGCATCATATCTGCTTTGAAGCCGGCAGAATTTGCGGAGAGGATATCGAGTGGAATGCACGGCTGCTTTTGGCCGCGCAAAGCATTGCCATCGCTCCCGCCTGCCTGTATGCCTATCGTGTGCGCCAAAATTCCATCACGCACTCCTTTACGCCCAGGCATGTGGATGAATTTTATCGAATCATTCAGGGAATTTCTTCCGTCCCCGTCAGCGGCTCCGAAATACTGCGGCAGGCCTATTATGGCTACGCCGCTTTCCAGTACTGCACACTGCTGATCAACGCGCAGCTGTGTAAGCCCAAGGCATCCCGTGAAAGACTACGTGAAATCCAGCAGATGTCCTGGCTTTTGCAGTATGACGCAAACCGGATCGTAAAACTGATCCATACCGTATACAAGCTCGTTGGCTTCAAGCTCACCAGTCTGCTGCTGTTGGTATACTTTAAATTTTTCGGCAAATAAGCAAAGCCCCGAACCTGTTCCCAGGTTCGGGGCTCCGCATTTTAGCAATTATCCAGGAATTCCTGTAAATCTTTGTACTTTGGCTTCCGTTCTCTGAGGACCTGCCCGCTGAATGCCCGGTTTCCCACCTGCTGCATCTGCGCTTCCCAGGATGGGGGAAGTTCCCCGTCATCCCCGGTAAACAGCCAGAAAAACTCACTCAGCGCGGCTTCATCCGGATCCCGGCCATAAACAGCCCTGTATTCCCGGACCAGCTCCGCGGCCTCCTTTTCCTGGGCGGCGATCCGCTTTTCGTGATAGTCCTCCAAAGACATAATTACCCGGGCAGGATTTCCTGCCGCCACGCAATTGTCGGGAATGTCCTTATTCACCAGACTGCCCGCGCCGATGATCACATTGTTTCCAATGGTGACGCCCTTCAGGATCACGGTGTTCATACCGACAAAAACATTGTTTCCGATCTTCACCTTTCCGGCGGAACCAAGCACCTCGCCGTATTTGCCCTTCAGCACAGACCAGTCATAGCCGTGGGTCAGGATGACCACCCCCCGGGTGATCTGCACGTCGTCCCCAATGTCAATGAGCCAGGGACGGGTCTTGTCGATGAGGACGGTATTGGCGTTGAAGATCGTCGTCCGTTCGCCGATCCGCATTCCCATGCGGCGCAGCTTTTTGACCGTCAGCGCAGAAAGCATCAGGCCCGGACTGAGTCTTGTTTTTTTCTTTTTTTCCTGCTGCATTCCGTTTTCCTCCTAACCGGTTACCGCATGATGGTCCAAAGATACATATTCATCAGGTAAACTGCCGGGAACACACAGCAGCAGGCCTTGACAAAGACTTCCGATTTTCCGCTGATGCGAACCACACGGTTGTTCATCAGGGCAAAGCAGATCAGCGGCAGCGCCGGTGTCAGGTAGCGTCCCTGCAGACCGTACAGCGTGTAGGTTCCCACCGATGTCCACTGCATGGACGCCAGTGCCGTCAGCAGCAGCACGCCCGCTGCCACCAGCAGGCCGAAATACCGCTCTCCGGGCTGGATTCGCTCCCGTTCCCCGCCAATACGGCAGCTTTCGATGACCAGCAGGAACAGGATCAGCACCGTCATTGCGTCGCTGCTGCCCAGATCGATCTCGAACAGCTGGATGGCATTCACCAGATACATGCCCAGCTCCTGCCGGAAAGTGTTGGCAAACACCATGAGCGCTTCCGTCAAATGGGAACAGATATAGGAGAACGTGTACGTGGCGCTGACCGCCGCGGTTTCCGTCAAGCCCGCAGCCGCGGACACCGTCTCCTCCGCCGCAGATGCTTTGGGGATCAGGGACGAGAACAGCTGTCCAAGCATGGACGGAATGGATACGCTGGAGAACAGCACAAGGGAGATCACAATGGGCATCGTACAGCAGAGGGTCCGAAGCGCGACCTTTTTCCAGTCGGCCTTCTGTCCATAAACATACTGGCGGTAAATCACCAGCAGCCAAAGGAACGCCATAGGCAGATACACCGCCTTGCAGGGCGCCAGCAGAGCGGACACGCCCACAATGATGATCCAGTTCCAGACCGTGGGCTTGTGTTCGGCGTATGCCGCCTGAAGCACCTTGGCGACCAGGAAAAAGCTCAGGCTGAAAATCGTGGCGTCTCTGGTAATGGAGACCGTCTGGGTCATGACCGCGGGAAGCAGTCCCAGGATCAGGAACAGCCGCTTGCCAAAGGGCACCGACCGGATCGCCAAAAACATCAGAAGCACAAACACCCCATAAGCAGCCATCCGTCCAAGCTGCACCATAGGGATAAAGCTCAGCCCCAGCAGCCGGGCCACCGCAAATCCCACCGCTTGAGGCAGATACAGGATATACAGCTGGTCACTGACAAATCCCTGGGCCGACTCCACCAGGATCAGCTCGTCGTCGCCCTCATCCACTCTCAGGTTCCGCAGGCTTGCGTAGGTGTCCACGTAGTTATCGGACACGCTGTCCGTATAGAAAAACTGAAACGCCGAATAATCATCGCAGGCCCGGCGGTAATAGTGCACATTATTCACACTGGGATCCGCGGCGGAAGGGCTGTAAACCACGCCTTCCATGCCCAGCAATTCATTGGAAAGCACATAGGCGCTGTCAAACTGGAACTTCATATCGAATCCATACAGCGGCGTCAAATCAAACAGCGCAACCATGCCAAAGCCAACAGCCAGCACCAGATACAGCACATGCTCCTTCACATTCCGGAACAAAACCAGCGCCAGGCCTGCCAGCACGGTGACGCAGGTCAGCGCCAGCATCAGCGTGAAGAGCTTGGACGGGCTGTACAGGGATGTCCGCAGCACGCCGAAATTCAAAAATGTGTCGATCTTCTGGCCATCCAGCAGGAGGCTGCCGCTCTGAACCGAGGAATTGACACAAAATTCGAGGCTGGTCTGCGAATCATTGGTGACCGTAACGCAGTAATCCCTTCCGCTTTTGGTAATGACCTCCTGCGCAAACGGGAACGCCGCAATGCCGTCTTCCGGGATCTGGGCGATCTCCAGCTCCGAAGACGCCAGCACCTCCCCGGTATCCTCCGCCAGCAGTTCTACGGACAGCGTTCCCTCTGTCCCCTCTTCAGGGGGGACCACTTCCAGATACAGCTCCCAGCAGCTGCCCACCACCTTACCCGCGGCCCGGAAATGCTGTTCCAGGGTCTTCCCCGGCTGCAGCTCCACCGTTCCCCGGACACAGGTATGGTAATGCTCACACTTATGGTAAAAGGCCTGCGTCGTATAGCCGGGCAGGCCGTAATGTGCCAGATGGTCGGTCAGGTAGGCAAAGTACCCGCACAGCAAAACCGCCAGAACAAAAATCAGGACCTTTCCCCGGAATTTTTTGGTGTCCGGGTCATTTTTTGTACTTTTTTTCCTGAACATATAAGTACATCCTTCATTAAACTTTCGTAGAATCATCCATGGTTTTCTTCTCGGCATCCTCCGCCTTCAGCTGCTGGATGGCCAGCGCATGGGTCAGCGCCGTCACCTGCTCGCTGAGCTTGGATATCCGCATGGTGGTGGTGAACAGCTTCACCGTCAGCAGGAAAATGACGATCAGATAAATCAGATTGGAGGGCGACTGGAACCCCAACACGCCGGAAATCCAGAAAACCCCATCCGGGATCAGCGCAAGCAGCAGCAGGACAAGACCAAAGACCACCCAAAAAATTGAGTGGTTGATTTTCAGCTTGCTCTTGCGAATCTTGCTGATAAAATATACCAGTGTGGCAATGGAGCCAAGAATCAAAAAGATCCTCTGAATAAACGGCATAATGCTCTCCCCTATATCAAATGGTTTTCATACGCTTTCTTGATCAAACGATTGCCTCTTAATCAAAAAAGCTCCGCCCAACGGCGTTTCCATATCTATGATTTTCCAACAAAAACGTTCCATTCTACCGATTTGAACATTTTTATTGAATGCAGTATCAATCCAGCGCCATCTTCCGGCGGAATTTCTGGAACAGGATGATGGAAATACCCATCTGCACCATATAGCAGGCGCTGCGGATGGGGCTTAAGTAGCTCTGGCCCGCCATGCGCTCTTTCATTTCCACCTGCACCTCGGCCACTTTGGCGCCGCTCTGGATCAGGTACGCAATGGTGTCCGGTTCCGGTTCGATGTTCAGCTGGGTGGCAAACTGCCGGATCATGCGGCGGTTGTACATCCGCATACCGCTGGTGGGATCTCCCAGCCAGCGGCCTGTGGTGAGCCGAATGGCAAAGGCGATCAGAGAACTGCCCAGCATCCGCATGGAGCGGGGCTTTTTCTTTTCCACGAAGCGGCTTCCGATGACGATATCGTAGCCCTCTCCCAGCTTTTCCAGCATGGCGCTCAGGTATTCCGGGCAATGCTGACCGTCGGCGTCAAACTGCACCGCCGCATCGTAGCCATGCTGGTACGCATATTTCATGCCGGCCTGGAACGCGCCGGAAAGGCCCAGATTCACGGGAAGATCCAGCAGCCGCAGGTGGTTTTCCCTGCACACCGCAGCGGTCCGGTCTGCGCTGCCGTCGTTGACCACCAGATAGTCATACTTGGGACAAACGCTGCGCAGATTGGTCACCGTTGTCAAAATGCTCTCTTCCTCATTGTAGGCCGGAATGATTACAAGCAGTCTCATTGGATGGACTCCTTTGGGTTTTATTTTTAACTATGCAATAAAACTATTGCTATTTTGGTTGTCATATTTTATTATTATAATAGATGTATAGTAAAAATGCTAGTGCCAAAATTGAAAAAGACATTGCATTGTATTTATGTACCTTTTGGAAAATCTCCCACACGCGCCCACATATACAGAGAGGAACTGTACTCAATGAAATACTGCATTTTTATCGCCAATTTTCTCCCGAATTTGGGTGGAGTGGAGCGGTATACCTATAATCTGGCAAAAAAGCTCATCGCCAAAGGAAACGAAGTCACGGTGATCACTTCCAACGTATTCGGTTTGGAGGAGCATGAGATCATCGAGGGCATCGAAATTTACCGGATTCCCTGCATCAACCTGCTGGGCGGCCGGTTCCCGGTTCTGAAGCCCTCCAGGGATTTCTTCCGCATGAACCGGGAAATGCTGAAAAAAGAATTTGATTTTGCCATCATTCAGTCCCGATTCTACGTGCACTGCGCTTACGGCGTGCACTTTGCGAAGAAGAAGGGGCTGCCCCGGCTGGTGCTGGAACATGGCACCAACCACTTTACCGTGAACAATCCCCTGCTGGATTGGGCCGGCGCCCTCTATGAGCACCTCATTTCCGCCTACATCCGCGCCAACTGCACCAGCTATTACGGTGTTTCCCAGGCCTGCTGCGACTGGCTTTCCCATTTCAAAATCCAGGCAAGCGGAAAGCTGTACAATGCCGTAGACGCAGACGGCATCCGGGAAAAGCTGGCCTCCCCGGTTATCAGCTACCGCAAGGAATACGGTTTGCAGGATTCCGTTGTCGTCACATACACCGGGCGGCTGGTGAAGGAAAAAGGCATCCAGAAGCTGGTGGAAGCCGTAAATCTGCTGAAAAAGCGGGATATCCGCGTAAAGCTGCTGGTTGCCGGCAGCGGCGGCCTCTACGAGGAATTGGCTCAGCGCAATGACCCGGATGTGATCCTGCTGGGCCTGCTGGACTTCGACCATGTGGTGGCCCTGCTGAAGGAAACTGACATTTTCTGCCTGCCCACCGATTACCCGGAGGGTTTTCCCACCTCGGTGCTGGAAGCCGCCGCTTGCGGCTGTTATGTCATCACCACGACCAAGGGCGGTTCCCGGGAGCTGATTCCCGACGGCTCTTACGGCGCGATTCTGGAAAGCAACACCGCCGAAGAAATCGCAGATGCCATCCAGCGGGCCGTGCTGGACGAAGCCTACCGGGAAAGCGCGGCGCAAAAGGCCCTGACCCGTCTGAACGCGTCCTTTACCTGGGATAAAACCAGTGAGGAAGTTATGAGGATTGCGGAGGATATGGTAAAAGCATGATCTTTTGAAGTTGGAAGAAGTGCTGATTTTACAACAGACGCTCTTCCTGCCGCAGCCTGCGCCGTGCTTCCGTAGGGGCGGATTTTGAATCCGCCCCGGTCACAGCGATATTTGCGGAATCTTTTACGCAGCACTATTGTTTTTTACGAACCACTTTGAGATGTGATGCCAAGGGAGGATTGAAAATCCTCCCCTACGGGATACATTATAAGAAAATGGCAAGGGCCGTCACCTTTCGGTGACGGCCCTTTTGTACATTTAGTTCAGTGCGTTCTCGATCATTTCCTCGGGAATTCTTGCCTCGGGAGTAGCGCCGGGCTGGTAATCCCGGTATGCCATCAGGCCGGAGCCTGCGGGGATCAGCTTACCGATCAGCACGTTCTCCTTCAGACCGATCAGATGGTCAACCTTGCCCTTGATTGCGGCGTCGGTCAGGACCTTGGTGGTCTCCTGGAAGGATGCGGCGGACAGGAAGGAGTCGGTAGCCAGAGCGGCCTTGGTGATGCCCAGCAGCATTGCGCTGCATTCGGCCTTCCGCAGCTCGGTCTCGCCTGCGTCGATGCGGCGCTGGATCTCCTCGTTGGCGTCCTCGAACTCGAAGGTGTCCACAGTGCTGCCGGTGAGCAGAGCGGTATCGCCGGGATCCTCGACCCGCACCTTGCGCATCATCTGACGGATGATGACTTCGATGTGCTTATCGTTGATCTCAACGCCCTGCTGACGGTACACGGCCTGGACAGACTGGATCAGATAATCCTGAACAGCCTCAACGCCGGAAATACGCAGAACGTCCTGGGGATACAGAGCGCCATCGGTGATGGGCTCGCCCTTTTCCACCTTCTTGCCGTGGGTGACCTTCAGGCCAACGGAGTAAGGCACCTGGTAGACCTTGACCTCGCCGTCTTCCGCGGTAACGGTGATGTTACGCAGAGCGGTACGGCGGGTATCGTCGATGCTGACGACACCGGTGATCTCGGAGATCTGTGCCATCTTCTTGGGACGGCGTGCCTCAAACAGTTCTTCGACTCGGGGCAGACCCTGGGTGATATCGTCACCCGCAACGCCGCCGGAGTGGAAGGTACGCATGGTCAGCTGGGTACCGGGCTCACCGATGGACTGTGCTGCGATGATACCGACAGCTTCGCCCAGATCCACTTCCTTGGAAGTAGCCAGGTTCATGCCGTAGCACTTGGCGCAGACACCCACACGGGCGCGGCAGGCCAGGATGGTGCGGATATAGATCTTCTCGATGCCGGCCTTTTCGAACTTTTCGGCATCCTCGGGCATCATCATGACGTCCTTGGAGTGCAGCAGCTCGCCGGTCACGGGATGCAGGACATCGTTGACGGGGTAACGGCCCCGGATACGGTTGCCGAAGGTGTCGATGACATCGCCGTTCTTGTCGTAGACAGCGCCGACCCAAATGCCGTTCTTGGTGCCGCAGTTGCTCTGGCGGATGATAACATCCTGAGAAACATCGACCATTCGGCGGGTCAGGTAACCGGAGTCAGCGGTACGCAGAGCGGTATCGGTCATGCCCTTACGAGCGCCTCTGGAGGAAATGAAGTACTCCAGAACAGACAGACCTTCACGGAAGTTTGCCTTAACGGGGATCTCAATGGTACGGCCCGCGGTATCGGCCATCAGGCCACGCATACCGGCCAGCTGACGGATCTGAGCCATACTGCCACGAGCGCCGGAGTCGGCCATCATGTAGATGGGGTTGAACTCATCCAGGTTGCCCTGCAGAGCGTCGGTGACATCCTTGGTGGTCTTTTCCCACTGCTGGACCACCAGACGGTAACGCTCGTCGTTGGTGATGAAGCCCTGGCGGTAGTAGTTTTCAATTTCGACCACCTTGCCCTCAGCCTGCTTGACCAGCTCATACTTGATGGCAGGCACTTCCATATCCGCAATGGAAACGGAGATAGCGCCCTTGGTGGAATACTTATAACCCAGAGCCTTGATCTTATCCAGCATCTCGGTGGACACGGTGAAGCCGTGAACACGGATACACTTGTCGATGATCTTGCCCAGCTGCTTCTTGCCTACCAGGAAGTCGATTTCCAGATCGAACGCGTGCTCGGGGTTGCTGCGGTCCACGAAGCCCAGATCCTGAGGGATAGGCTCGTTGTAGATCAGACGGCCAACGGTTGCGTTGATCAGACGGTATTCCATCTTTCCATCAATTTCCTTGCCGTAGCGAACCAGGATGGGAGCGTGCAGGCCGATGGCGCCGTCAGAATATGCGGCAATGGCTTCCTCAGCGGAGGAATAAGCGTGAACAGGACGGAACTTGGCCTCGGCCTTCTTCTCAGCCTTTGCCTTCTTGTTGGCAGCCAGGAACTCGTCGGCATCCACGATCTCGCCAACGGGCAGGCCGGTGTCGCCTGCGTCCGTGACGTAGACGGTCTCCGCGCCCTTTTCTGCCTTGCCCAAACGGGTGTAGGTCAGGTAGTAAGCGCCGAGAATCATATCCTGGGTAGGCACGGTAACAGGCTTGCCGTCCTGAGGACGCAGCAGGTTATTTGCAGACAGCATCAGCATACGGGCCTCAGCCTGCGCTTCGGGAGACAGGGGCACGTGGATAGCCATCTGGTCGCCGTCAAAGTCGGCGTTGAATGCGGTACAGCAAAGAGGATGCAGCTTCAGTGCGCGGCCTTCCACCAGCACGGGCTCGAAAGCCTGGATACCCAGACGGTGCAGGGTAGGCGCACGGTTCAGCATGACGGGACGGTCCTTGATGATCTCGTCCAGAGCATCCCAAACCTCGGTCTTGCCCTTGTCGATCATCTTCTTTGCGGACTTGATGTTGTTGGCCAGGCCGTCGGAGACCAGCTTCTTCATAACGAAGGGGCGGAACAGCTCGATGGCCATTTCCTTGGGCACGCCGCACTGGTACAGCTTCAGCTCAGGGCCGACAACGATAACGGAACGGCCGGAGTAGTCAACACGCTTGCCCAGCAGGTTCTGACGGAAACGGCCCTGCTTGCCCTTCAGCATATCGGACAGGGACTTCAGCGCACGGTTGTTGGCTCCGGTGACGGCACGGCCGCGGCGGCCGTTGTCGATCAGGGCGTCCACAGCCTCCTGCAGCATACGCTTTTCGTTGCGGATGATGATGTCAGGAGCGTGCAGCTGAACCAGCCGCTTCAGACGGTTGTTACGGTTGATAACGCGGCGGTACAGGTCGTTCAGGTCAGAGGTGGCGAAACGGCCGCCGTCCAGCTGGATCATGGGACGGATATCGGGGGGAATGACGGGCAGGACATCCATGATCATCCAGCTGGGCTTGTTGCCGGATTCCCGGAAAGCCTCGACAACCTCCAGCCGCTTGACCAGGCGCAGCTTCTTCTGGGAAGAAGCGTTCTTCAGCTCAGCGCGCAGCTGCTCGGACAGCTGGTCCAGGTCGATCTGCTCCAGCAGCTCCTTGACAGCCTCAGCGCCCATGCCGGCCTTGAAGTCGTCCTCGTACTTCTCGCGCATATCCCGGTATTCCTTCTCGGTGAGCACCTGGTTTCTTGCCAGAGGTGCGTCGCCGGGATCGGTGACGATATAAGCGGCGAAGTACAGGACCTTCTCCAGAACCTTGGGGCTGATGTCCAGGATCAGGCCCATACGGGAAGGAATGCCCTTGAAGTACCAGATGTGGCTGCAGGGAGCGGCCAGCTCAATGTGGCCCATACGCTCACGGCGGACCTTGGCCTTGGTGACTTCGACGCCGCAGCGGTCGCAGACCTTGCCCTTGTACTTGATCTTCTTATATTTACCGCAGTGGCACTCCCAGTCCTTCTGCGGTCCGAAGATCCGCTCGCAGTACAGGCCGTCCCGCTCGGGTTTCAGGGTACGATAGTTGATGGTCTCAGGCTTCTTGACTTCGCCATAGGACCACTGCCGGATCATCTCCGGGGAAGCAATGCCAATTTTAATGGCATCAAAGGTGGCATCTGCCATGTTTCAGCCTCCTTATTCTTCGTAGGTGTCGGTGTCGGACTCTTCCATGTCACCGAACACGTCCATAATATCCTCAGGGCTGTCCTCATCAATCACGAAGCCAGCCTCCAGCACCTCATCGGTGGAGCCGACGACCAGATCATTCTCGCTGTCGGCGCTGTAGACGATCTCATCCTCATCGTCCTCGTCCTTCAGCTCGATCTCGTTGCCGTTTTCATCCAGCACGCGGATATCCAGGCACAGAGCCTGCAGTTCCTTGACCAGAACCTTGAAGGATTCGGGCACGCCGGGCTTGGGAATGTTGGCGCCCTTAACGATGGCCTCGTAGGTCTTGACACGGCCGGTAACGTCGTCGGACTTGACGGTCAGGATCTCCTGCAGGGTATAGGCAGCGCCGTAAGCCTCCAGGGCCCAGACTTCCATTTCGCCGAAACGCTGGCCGCCGAACTGCGCCTTGCCGCCCAGAGGCTGCTGGGTAACCAGAGCGTAGGGACCGGTGGAACGGGCGTGGATCTTATCATCAACCAGATGGTGCAGTTTCAGGTAGTAGGGGTAACCAACGGTAACCAGGTTATCGAAGGGTTCGCCGGTACGGCCGTCGTACAGGATGGTCTTGCCGTCCTCACGCAGACCGGCCATCTTCAGGGTCTCACGGATGTCCTTCTCGTTTGCGCCGTCGAAGACGGGGGTGGCCACATGCCAGCCCAGAGCCTTGGCAGCGTAGCCCAGATGGACCTCCAGCACCTGACCGATGTTCATACGGGAAGGCACGCCCAGGGGGTTCAGAACCACATCCAGGGGGGTGCCGTCGGGCAGGAAGGGCATATCTTCCTCAGGCAGGACGCGGGAAACGACGCCCTTGTTACCATGACGGCCGGCCATCTTATCGCCCACGCCGATCTTACGCTTCTGGGCCAGATACACGCGGACAGACTTGGTAACGCCGGGAGCCAGCTCGTCGGAGTTCTCCTTGGTGAAGATCTTCACGTCCACAACGATACCGGAAGTACCGTGAGGCACCTTCAGGGAGGTATCGCGGACTTCTCTTGCCTTCTCGCCGAAGATGGCCCGCAGCAGGCGCTCCTCGGGGGTCAGCTCGGTCTCGCCCTTGGGGGTGACCTTACCGACCAGGTAATCACCGGCATGGACTTCCGCGCCCACGCGGATGATGCCGTTCTCATCCAGATCCTTCAGGGTATCCTCACCAACGTTGGGGATATCCCGGGTGATCTCTTCGGGTCCCAGCTTGGTGTCCCGGGCCTCGGTCTCGTACTCCTCGATGTGGATGGAGGTGAAGACATCCTCCCGGACCAGACGCTCGTTCAGCAGAATGGCGTCCTCGTAGTTGTAGCCTTCCCAGGTAACGAAGCCGATCAGAACGTTCTTACCCAGAGCCACCTCACCGCCGGAGCAGGAAGGACCGTCGGCAATGATCTGCTCGGTGTCCACGCGCTCACCCACCACAACGATGGGACGCTGGTTGATGCAGGTACCGGCGTTGGAACGGGCGAACTTGGTCAGGGCATGGGTGCAGATCTCGCCATCGTCATACTTGACGGTGATGGAAGAAGCGGAAACCGCGGTAACCACACCGGGGCCCTTGGCCTTGACGCAGACCTCGGAGTCCACAGCGGCCTTGTGCTCGATGCCGGTAGCAACGATGGGAGGCTCGGTGGTCAGCAGAGGCACGGCCTGACGCTGCATGTTCGCGCCCATCAGAGCACGGTTTGCGTCGTCGTTCTGCAGGAAGGGAATGAAAGAGGTTGCGATGGAGATCATCATTCTGGGGGACACGTCGATATAGTCGATCATGGCACGGTCCACTTCGATGATCTCGTTGCGGTGACGGCAGGTAATACGGGCATTGGCCAGGCAGCCGTTTTCGTCCAGGGGCTCGTTGGCCTGACCGATGTAGAAGTCGTCTTCCACGTCGGCGGTCATATACTCCACGTCCTTGGTGACAAAGCCGGTAGCCTTGTCAACCTTGCGGTAGGGAGCCTCGACGAAGCCGTACTCATTGATCTTGGCGAAGGTAGCCAGATAGTTGATCAGGCCGATGTTGGGACCTTCAGGGGTCTCGATGGGGCACATACGGCCATAGTGGGTGTAGTGAATATCTCGGACATCGAAGGATGCACGGTCACGGCTCAGACCGCCGGGGCCCAGTGCGGACAGACGGCGCTTGTGGGTCAGCTCAGACAGGGGGTTGTTCTGGTCCATGAACTGGGACAGAGGAGAAGAGCCGAAGAATTCCTTGATGACAGCGGTGACGGGACGAATGTTGATCAGGCTCTGAGGCGTGACAGCATCCAGGTCCTGAACGGTCATACGCTCGCGGATGACGCGGTCCAGACGGGAGAAGCCGATGCGGAACTGGTTCTGCAGCAGCTCGCCCACGCAGCGCAGACGGCGGTTGCCCAGGTGGTCGATGTCATCGGGGGTGCCGATGCCCATGGCTACGCAGTTCAGGTAGTTGATGGAGGCCATGATGTCGTCCACGATGATGTGGTTGGGGATCAGGTCGGTCATGCGCTCGGCGATGGCGTCCTCCCAACCGTCGGCGGGAACAGTCTCCAGCATTTCCTTCAGCACGGGGAAGTAGACCTTCTCGGTGATGCCGTACTGCTTGGGATCGAAGTCCACGAAGCCGGCCATGTCCACCATGTTGTTGGAGAAGATCTTGACGTTAACGTCGCCGACCTTCACAACAGCCTCGTTGACGCCCTTCTTGCTCAGCTCGTGAGCCTGGGCACGGGAAATGAAGTCGCCGGGCATGACCAGGATCTCACCGGTCATGGGATCGGCAATGGGCTCGGCAGCTTCCTGACCGGACAGGCGGCTCCAGATGTCCATCTTCTTGTTGAACTTGTAACGGCCGACCTTGCTGACATCGTAACGGTGGGCGTCAAACAGCAGGCCTTCCAGATGGGCGGTAGCAGTCTCCACCGTGGGAGGCTCACCGGGACGCAGGCGGCGGTAGATCTCCAGCAGAGACTCTTCCCGGGTCTTGCAGGCGTCCTTTTCCAGGGTAGCCAGGATGCGCTCATCCTCGCCGAACATGGCCTTGATCTGCTCGTCGGTCTGAACGCCCAGAGCGCGGATCAGGCAGGTAATGGGCAGCTTGCGGTTCTTGTCGATACGGACCCAGAACACATTGGAGTTATCGGTCTCGTACTCCAGCCAGGCGCCGCGGTAAGGGATGACGGTAGCGGTATAGGTGTGCTGGTCAGCCTTGTCCACCTCGTGGCCGTAGTACATACCGGGAGAACGGACGATCTGGGTAATGATAACACGCTCCGCGCCGTTAATGACGAAGGTGCCGCCGTTGGTCATCACAGGGAAATCGCCCATGAAGATTTCCTGCTCTTTGATTTCGTCGGTTTCAGTGTTGCGCAGACGAACCCGGACCTTGATGGGCTTGGCGTAGGTTGCGTCGCGTTCCCGGCACTCCTCGATGGTGTACTTCGCCTTGTCTTCCATGGTGTAATCCAGGAAGGAAAGCTCCAGCTTACCGGAGAAGTCGGTGATCGTGCCGACATCCTTGAAGACTTCCCGCAGGCCCTCATCCAGGAACCACTGGTAGGAATCCTTCTGGATCTTCAGCATGTTGGGGATCTCCAGGATCTCTTCATACTTTGCGTAGGATTTACGCATGGTCTTGCCGAACATTACGTCCTTGACCATTGCCATATGGATCATCACAGCCTTTCTTTCGAATTGTGTGTTGCTTATGATACGCTTGGAGCAGTTGTCAATTTTTCCTAACTTCCTACTTGACAGTCGCCCCTCCCTGTGTTAAAATGACCATGTTGGAAGTAAAGTCCAGAAATAGGCATAGTATCACAGTATGGATAATCATTGTATCATGGTCTGTGAATTTTGTCAATGAATAAATTCCACAATTCCGGGGCTTTGGCCTCGTTTTTTTGCGCCATTTTTCACCATATCCCCTCTTTCCCAAAAGCTGCAGGGCGGAGACATGTCTCCGCCCTGCGTTATTTTTGGGCAGCCTCTAAAAGCTCCCCTTTTCTTTATTTGCTGTTCCAGCCCCGGCGGTTCACCGTGAGCTCGCCCTTATCAAAGACAAAGTTGTAGTACGCCTCGTTCAAAATGTCCGCGGAGATGGAGAACCGGGTTGCGACGCGCTTGTTCATATTCTCCACATATCCCTCCGGGACCTCGCTCTCATCCACCAGGTAGCGCGCCTCACCGCTGTTGGCATTGAACCAGACCTTATCCGTCAGCCAGCTCTTGTTGATGAGCACCGCCGCGTGGGTCCCGTCGGAGAACACATCCGTGCCCGCCAGCATCCGGGAGTCGTACGTAAATCCCCACAGGTTCAGAATGGTGGGCAGCACGTCCACGTTGCAGCAGTATTCGTCCACCACAATATTCTCTTCCAGACCGCCCACCCAGAAAATCAGGCTGGACTTGTACTTGGAAAAATCGTCGATCTCATAGCCGATCAGTTCAGAATACTGCTGGTCGCTGAGGCCGTAGGGGAAATGATCGCCCGCCAGTACAATGGCGGTTCTGTCCGCAACCCCCGCCTCTTCCAGCCGCTGCAAAAGATATTCCATGGCCTTGTCCAGCTCGATGTTGCAGCTTAAGTACGCCTTGATGGTCTTGCTGGAATAGTCCAGATCCTCCGCCGCGTCCCAGTTGCGCTTGGCAATGGCGTTGCTGGAAGTCTCATATTTATAGTGGCCGGAGAAGGTCATGTAGTAGGCGTGGAACTGCTCCTGATTGATATAATCGTCAACAGACTGCTCCATCATTTCCAGGTCAGAAGCAGGCCAGGTGCTGGTAAACTCCATACCGTCCCCGGCAAACTGCATGGTGTAGCCCATATTGGGATGGGACTCCTCCCGTCCGTAATAGCTGCCCCGGTAATTGTGATAACCCCAGGACTGGACCCCCAGCTGCTCCTGGAACACATTGCCCAGGGTAAAGGGCAGATAGCTGTTCCGGGACGCGTACAGGCTGGAAACCGACTTATTGCGCGTAGTATCCGGGTAAAGGCCCTGCATCAGGGCATATTCGCCGTCGGTGGTGGTATTGGGGAAGCTGTTATAGTAGTTTTTGAACACGATCCCCTCATTGGCCAGCTTATACAGGGTGGGCGTAACTTCCGGATCAATGGCCCCGGTGGAGAAGCTCTCGGCGCACAGTACGATCAGGTTGTAGTCCTTCAGCATACCGGTATATGCGTTTTTATTGGTTCCCGTCAGGGCCGCGCAGTAATCATTGATTGCCCGGATCTTTTCATTCTCGGTCATGGTGTTCCGCTCTGCCAGGTCGATGTCCATGACGTTATACGCCACCTCAATTTCCTCAGGGAGCGCCTCTGCCGCGGTCTCTTCCGGGATATAGTACGTTTCTTCCGTCTTTTCTCCGGAGCCCAGCAGTTCCAGGCGGAAGGTCGTCAGCAGGCCAAACCGTTCTGCCGTCTGATTGGTGGCAATGGTGGCGCTGTGGTAATAATCATAGTCAGAAAACATATCCGTACCGCCCAGGTACAGGCTCTGTTCCGTCCCCACGAAAGCCAGCACCGCCGCCAACAGCACAGCGGCCCGGCACAGGGCATTGGTCGGCATGAACGCATCCCGGCGAAACTTCCGCAGCACAAGCAGAACCACCCCGGGCACGAACAAAAGCAGCAGCCAGGGCAGCTTTTCCGCCATGGTGGACAGCAGCTCCCGCCAGAAGGAGGTCATGGCCTGTCCGCCCTGCTCCATCAGCGCCACGGAGTACATGGTGCCGAAAATGAAATTATAAACCATCTGGCTGCCATACAGAACCGCCAGGATCACCGTCAGGATCAGATCAACCGCAAAATTTCCCTTTTTCGGGACAAACGATGTCAGCAGAGAAACTACCAGCGCCCCTGCCGCGGTAAAGCCCACCGCGTAAAGAAACTTGAGGTCAAAATCACCGTATACCGCAAAATGCAGCAGCGTCTCCCAAAACAGCAGTGCAAAAAACCAATAAGCGAAGCCAATCAGCGCAGCGCCGGCGGCGCCGGGTCTGCGGACTTTCGCCGCATCCTTGTGAAGCAAGCAGAACGCACCTCCAAATCACCGTAATTGATACTGTTATTCAACAAAATAGAATTACATTACAGTCTGATATCATAGCACAAATTTTACAAAAGGTATACAAAAAAATGTTTTTCCGCAAAATTTCTTCCGTATAATAAAAAACTCCCGCCCTCATAAAGAGGGCGGGAGAACTGTTTTGGGTTTAAAGTGAGGAATAACCGAAGCTGTTGACCAGCGCGTCCACCTTCCTGCCCGCCTTGCAGTAGGGGCAGTCGTGGAAATCGTAGCTTTCATAGTCAGGCAGATCCGCAACGGAGTAGACAGACCGGACAGGATAACCGGCAACTTCGTCCACAGCGCGGTAGATGGAGGCAACGCCTGCCACACGTCCGCCATAATACTGAATGGCCTCAATGGAGCGCTTGGCGGTGAAACCGGTGGTAACGGAAGCCATCAGCACCAGCACGTGCTTGCCCCGGATCATGGGCTGGATGTTGTCGCGGAAGATGATCTGGGAATTGGCGTTATATTCCGGCTCCACGACATAGATGGTCTGGTGGGCATTGATGGTACGGAAGCCGGACTTGGTCAGTTCCTCGGCGATGCAGGTACCCAGGACCGCGGTGCCGTCCAGACACAGGATGGTATCCACCGGGGTATCATTGATGAAGTGAGAAACCAGCTGATAGGCACTGTCTCTGGCTTCGCTGAGACGTGTCTTCTGGTAGGTGATGTCGATGTAATAGTTGATGTGGGAGTGGTTGGTAACGAAGTGTCCCTTGGCAATACGCAATGGCGCATTGCCGCGCTGTACAGGCAGTTTTACGAGCTGGATCATAGGTCTTTCCTCCGTTTTTCTTAAGAATAGGGAAAAAATAAAACGTTTTTCATGGCCCGGCAGAAGCGTTTTCGCCGGGTACCTGAAAAACGCTTTTTTTGATTATACCCCGGATGGTAAAAAAAGGCAAGCAGAAACGGACGTTCTGCCTGCCAAAAATCCTTATGCGAACTTGGGCACATTGCGCAAACGCAAGGCTTTCTCCTGACGCCGGAACTGGTTGCCGATGATTTTGCAGATCTTGCCTGTACGGATCATCCAATGAACCTTTCCGAAGCTGGCCCACATGACATCGTCTGTCTCACCGGGGAGCAGCACGATGTCCTTCAGCTGTACGCCCCGCTTGAGGCAATAGTGGTCATAGAACATATTGCGGTCCTTGTCGGTGCTCAGAAATTCGAATTCCTCCGGCGCCGCCTGAATTCCCGTTTCCTCGAACAGCTCCCGGGCAATGGCTTCCCGGCTGGTCTCGCCTGCCTTCACCGCGCCGCCGGAATTCTCCCAGGTGCCGGCAAAGCTCTTGCCTTTGGCCCGGCGGGTCAGCAGCAGATGTCCCCGGCCGTCATAGACCCAGACGCAGACCACGACGCCATACTCTCCCGGCTGCCAGTGGGTGCCCCGCTGGTGCACTTTTCCCGTGAGGTTCCGGTTTTCGTCGTAAACATCATTGAATTCCATCCGCTGTTCCCCCTTTCCCCAAACCAATATTAACAGAATAGCACAACCCAGCTGAAAAGGCAATGAAAATCCCAATCATTTCCAGTCAATTTTCGTTGTCAAAAGCAACGTTCTTTCGTGCATCCATACAAAAAAAGCCGAAGAAGCCCCAAAATCGTCTGCTGTCTGGAAGCTCCGCACCGCTACCGGTATTGCAGATATTCCAGAAACCGCTTCACCACCAGCGGCGCGGTTTTCCGTTCCCGCAGGGCAACGCCAATATTCCGGTACGCCGGAACATCCAGCTCCTTGGCCAGGATCCGGTAAGGGACCCGCTTCAAAATCAGCTCCGGCAAAATGGCGATGCCCAGCCCGCTCTCCACCATGGACATGACGGCGTAATCGTCCCAGGTGGTAAAGCGCACATTGGGGGTCAGATGGTTTCGCTCAAAGATTTCGGAGATCTCCGCCTTCGCGCCCTTTTCCAGCAGCATGAAAGGCTCGCCGCAGAGCGCGGTCACCGGAAATTGCTCACAATCCTTCAGCGGGTGGTTTTCCGGGATAATGGCCATCAGACGGTCCCGTTCCAAAAAGATGGTCTCAAATGTCTCATGGGTGGGCAGCCGCAGGAAGCTGCAGTCCACACGCCCCTCCGCGATCCATTCTTCGATCTCCGTGTAATCCCCCAGCAGCAGCTCATAATCGATGTTGGGATAGTCCTTCCGGAATTCCTTGATAATGTTCGGCAGCCAGTGGGTGGCTACGCTGGAAAACGTACCAATGCGGATGATGCCGGACTGCAAGCCGTTCAGGTTGTCCACTTCCATTTGCAGCTTCCGGTATTCTTCACACACCCGCTTGGCGTGAGGAAGCAGCTTCATGCCGTCCGAAGTCAGCCGGACACCGGCCTTGCCCCGCTCCAGCAGGGAAACCTTCCATT
Source organism: Oscillospiraceae bacterium (assembly GCA_036300205.1). Taxonomy (GTDB): domain Bacteria; phylum Bacillota; class Clostridia; order Oscillospirales; family Oscillospiraceae; genus Faecousia. Next base: position 36,632 of record JAXJGV010000074.1, on the reverse strand, counting down.
CGCTTTCCAGGTCCTTTATCATGCGGCTGATCCCGGACTGGGAATAGGATAAAACCTCCGCCGCTTTTGTGAAGCTGCCGTATTCCACCGTCTTCACAAAGGCCATATATTTCTGAATGCTGGTATCCATAGCTCACCTCCATCCATCTGGTTTTCTCATCTTTTTTATGATAAAGATTCGCTTTTGTAATTCATATCTCTATGATAAACTAAACGGAAAAAATTGCAAGTGAGGGATTTACCATGAAACGCGCCTATACAAAATATATTCTGGCACTTCTTCTGTTTGGAACAAATGGCATCGTCGCCAGCCGCATCGCCCTTTCCAGCTACGAGATCGTGCTGCTGCGCACCATGATCGGAAGCCTTCTTCTGATCGCCCTGTTTCTGCTGAATAAGGGACACTTTCAATTTTACCGCAGGAAAAAGATTTCCTGTTCCTGGCCATATCCGGCATGGCTATGGGCATCAGCTGGATGTTTTTATATGAAGCCTACCAGCAGATCGGTGTCAGCCTTTCCTCCCTTCTGTACTACTGCGGCCCTGTTATTGTTATGGCCCTCTCTCCCCTGCTGTTCCGGGAAAAGCTGACGCTGCCAAAGATTTTCGGATTCGCCCTGGTGCTTTTGGGTCTGGTACTTGTCAACGGAAATATCGTGGGGGATACTCAAAGCCACTGGGGAATCCTTTGCGGCATCCTCTCCGCTGTCATGTATGCCTTCATGGTGATCTGCAACAAAAAAGCGGTGCAGATCACCGGTATGGAGAACGCCACGCTGCAGCTTACGGTCAGCTTTCTGACTGTCGCGGTGTTCGTTACGGCGGTGAAAGGCATTCAGGTAGATGCCGCATCAGCAGACTTGCCCTGGATCCTGCTGCTGGGGCTTGTCAACACCGGAATCGGCTGCTATTTCTATTTTTCCTCCATCAACGATCTGCCTGTGCAGACCGTCGCCATCTGCGGCTACCTGGAACCGCTTTCCGCTGTGGTTTTTTCCGTCCTGCTTTTGAAAGAGTCCATGTCCCTTGCCCAGGTCATCGGCGCGGTTCTGATCATTGGCGGCGCAGTGCTTGGCAGCATCGCCACCTGGTCCAAAGCCGCAAAATAAGCATATATTTAGGCTAAGCCCCGGCACTAATGTGTCGGGGCTTAGCTGCGCTTTCCGAAACAAAAAGAAACGGCATGACCGAAATCATGCCGTTTCCCGTAAGTTTGATGATTATCGCATTATCCAAAGAAATTGTAGATTCCCGCTGCATCCAGGATAATCGCGATGAAGCAAAGCGCCAGCAGCACCAGACAGATACCGATGATCCAGTCCAGCTGTTTCAGAGACAGGGGGATCTTGTCATACCACGTCTCCTTCTGGATCTGCCAGGGAGTCTTTGCCTTTTCCTCATTCTGAGGCTGAGCAGATGCGTCTTCGCCGGGAAGGTTCTTTTCTTCTTCCGCCATTACTTCTTAGCAACGTACTTGCGGATGTCCATAGCGACAGCGGTGATAACCACCAGGCCCTGGACGATGTAGTTGAAGTTGGGGTCTGCGCCGACGAACTGCAGGATGATCTTCAGCAGCTCGAACACCAGCACGCCGATCAGCATACCGCCAACGGTACCGATACCGCCGGTGGTGGAGACGCCGCCAATAGTACAGCCGGCGATGGCTTCCAGCTCGTAGGAGACGCCCATGGAGGCGGATGCGCCGCCGGACTTACCGGTCATCAGGAAGCCGGCGAATGCGTACATGATACCAGCGGTCATGTAGATGATGGTCTTTCTTGCGCGGACGTTGACGCCGGAAACCTCAGCCGCATTCTCGTTGCCGCCGATGGCGTAAATGTACTTGCCGTGGGTGGTCTTGTTGTACATAAACCAGAACAGGACACCGAACAGGACGGCGAACAGGATGTAGGCATTGAAACCCTTGAAGCTGCCGATGGGCAGGATCTTCCAGTTGAAGAAATCCTTGAAGTTCTGACCGAAGCCGCCGATGGGCTGTGCGTTGGTGTAGATCAGGTTGATGCCGTAAACGATGGTCTGGATACCCAGAGTAGCGATGAAGGGAGGAACGCTCAGGTAGGAGATAATCAGGCCGGTGATGGTGCCGATGATGGCGCCAATGGCCAGAACGATCAGCAGGACGACCCACATGTTCATTTCGGGCATCCAGGTGAACAGACGGGAAGCGTAGTCAGCACGCTGGACCATAACGCCGGTCAGGGTAGCAGCCAGAGCGGCCTGACGGCCTGCGGACAGGTCGGTGCCCTTGGTGATCAGACAGCCGGAAACGCCCAGGGCGATCAGGAAACGAACCGTGGTGTTGCACATCAGGTTGTTCAGGTTATCCAGGGAGAAGAAGTTCTTGATGGTGCAGCCAACGATCAAGCTGACCACAGCCAGCATGACAACGATGGGGTTGCCCTTGATTACTGCCCAGATCTTCTGGGGAATGCTCTTCTGTGTTTTCATTTTTCGTAGTTCCTCCTTGCTCAAACTGCCTCGAACTGGGTTGCCAGTTCCATAATGTTTTCCTGAGTGGCATCCTTGCCGTCGATGAAGCCGGTAACGCGGCCGTCACACATGACCATGATCCGGTCGGACATACCGATCAGCTCTGCCATTTCGGAAGAGATCATGATGATGGACTTGCCCTGCCGTGCCAGCTCTTCGATGATGCAGTAGATCTCGTACTTGGCGCCCACGTCGATGCCGCGGGTAGGCTCGTCCAGGATCAGCACGTCGGGGTTGTTGGCCAGCCAGCGGCCGATCAGGACCTTCTGCTGGTTACCGCCGGACAGGCTCTGGATCTGGGTCTTGCTGGAGGGAGTCTTGATGTTCATCTTCTTGACGTTCTCCTGCACCAGGTCCTCGACCTTCTTGCTGTTGATCATAATGCCGTAATCCAGGTACTTATTCAGAGAAGCGACAGAGATATTATCAGCAATGCTCAAAACGCCCAAAATGCCGGTGGCGCGGCGGTCTTCCGTCAGCATGGCGATGCCCTGGTCAATGGCGTCCTTGGGACGGCTGATGGGCAGCTCCTTACCCTGGTACTTGATGGTGCCGGAGGTGTGGGAGCGGATGCCGAAGAGGCCTTCCATCAGCTCGGTACGCTGTGCGCCCACCAGGCCGCCGACGCCCAGGATCTCGCCCTTGCGGACGTTGAAGGTGACGTTGCGGAAGCTCTTGGGGTTGATGGAGGTAAAGTTCTCGACTTCGAAAACCACGTCGCCGGGAACGTTGTGGCGTTCGGGATACAGGTTGGTCAGCTCACGGCCCACCATCTTGGAAATGATGAAGTCGGTGGTCAGGCCCGCGCAGTCCCAGGTGCCGATGTATTGGCCGTCACGCATGATGGTGACTTCGTCGGAGATGCGCAGGATCTCGTCCATCTTGTGGGAGATGTAGACGATGGCAACGCCGTCTGCCTTCAGGTCTTCGATGATGCGGAACAGGGCCTCGACCTCGTTGGAGGTCAGGGAGGAAGTCGGCTCGTCCAGGATCAGGACCTTACAGTTAGCGGAAACCGCCTTGGCAATTTCAACGGACTGCATCTGAGAGACGCTCAGCTCGCCCAGCATCTGCTTGGGATCGAAGTCCATACGGACCTTCTTCAGCAGTTCTGCGGTATCGGCATACATTTTTTCGTGGTCCACCACAGGGATAAGACCCAGGAATTTCTTCATGGGGTAGCGTCCCAGGAAAATATTCTCGCCGATGGTACGGGCAGGAATGGGCTGCAGCTCCTGGTGCACCATGGCGATGCCCATTTTCAGAGCCTCCAGAGGATCCTTGATATTGACCTTCTGGCCCTCGTAGATAATTTCACCTTCGTCCATCGAATAGATGCCGAACATGCACTTCATGAGCGTAGATTTACCGGCGCCGTTCTCACCCATCAGGGCGTGGACTTTACCGGGACGCAGGCACAGCTGTGCATGGTCCAGAGCCTTGACACCGGGGAACGATTTGCAGACACCGCGCATTTCCAAGCGGTACTCGTTCATAAAGCAGACCTCCTATCTTCATTTACTAAATAAGACCGTTATTTCTTAGTCTCAGCGGAAAGCAAACCCGTCTGCTTTCCGCTCAAACCAAGAATCACATATATCAGGGTGAAGTGGGTGGACTGTTTCCAGCCCACCCACATTGAAGCGGAATGATGAGAATTATTCAGCGACGACCTTGACGTAGTCGACCCAGTAGTAGTTCTCGATAGCCTCGCCGTTCAGCAGCTTGATAGCCACGTCAACAGCGGTGTGAGACTGACCGACATGGTCGTTCAGAACGGTACCGGTCATGGTGCCATTGTTGACCATCTCGACGCACTCGTCCAGAGCGTCAACGCCCAGCAGCAGGATGTCTTCGCCAACAACGCGGCCAGCAGCCTCGATAGCGGCAGCAGCGCCCAGAGCCATAGCGTCGTTGTTGCAGAAGATGACGTCGATGTCAGTGCCGTACTGTGCCAGAGCAGCAGCTGCGATTTCCTGACCCTTGGTCTGGTCCCAGTTACCAACCTGGTCAACCAGGCAGTTGACTTCGATACCAGCGTCGGTCAGAGCCTTGATGGAGTACTCGGTACGATACTGAGCGTCGGAGTTCTCGGGGTCGCCCTCGATCATGACGTAGTCAACAGTGCCGTTGCCGTTCACGTCGCCCTTGTTTTCCAGCTCAGCGACGATCTCGCCCTGGTAAGTACCGGACTGACGAGCGTCAGCACCGACGTAGCAAACTTCAGCGTTGTCCAGGATGCCGGCGTAGGACTCGTCGGTCTCGCCCTGGGGCTCACGGTTGATCAGAACCAGGGGGATGCCAGCAGCCACGATCTTGTCGATCAGGACTTCAGCGGAAGAGGTCTGAACCAGGTTCAGGATGATGACGTCCATACCCTGAGCGATGAAGGTCTCGATCTGAGCAGTCTGCTCGCCCATGTCGTTCTTGCCGTCGACCATGGTGACATTGTACTTAACAGTGTCGGTCTCCAGGGTCTTCAGGTAAGCTTCGATCTCCTGACGGTACAGGGTCATGAAGTTGTCGTTGTACTGGTAGATAGCGACACCGATGTCGTAGGTGGTGACGTCGGCAGCGGGCTCTGCAGCAGCCTGAGTCTCAGCAGCAGCGGCCTGAGTCTCTTCGGTCTTGCTGCCACCGCAGGCGACCAGGGTCAGAGCCATAGCCAGGACCAGCAGCAGGGAAATGAGCTTTTTCATTTGTTTTCCTCCTAAAAGTAAATGTATGCTAAATCCGGCTTTGCCGGGAATAGCCCAGAATTGGTTACGTTTCCATTTTTAATGGAAACGTAAGAAAAGGACGTCCTTTTCTTGCAATTTGGATTTTTGGGTGGTTCATTCAAAAACCATGAATACTATACCACCTATGTCACTTTTTGTAAAGTGTTTCTTATATTTTTGTCATTTGGCAGTATTTTCGCGTCCTGTTTTTATGCATTTTGCACAATTCCATTGTATGTGTCATCCAATCCCCCCCTTCTTTTGGCGGAATCCGCATTTTGGAGAGAAATGTTGCGAAATCTACGTGTTAAAATGGTTTTCCCATTTGTTTCTCCGCTCTGCATTTGGAACATCCTGGGGAAAAAACCTTATACCCAGCGTTCCTTCCCCCGGCCCGTTTTAGCGCTCAGGGGCATAAACCACCGTTTGCGTCCGCTTCGCGCCGCCGCATTTACCCTCGACATTTACGGCCATGTAACGCAGAAGATGAAGCAGGAAAGCCCAGCCCGGATGGAGCGATTTATAGCCGCTGTGAACCAATAAAGGAAAACAATCCGTTGGATTCCCATAACCCCAACTTTATTTCGTACGAAACCCGCTAAAAAAAGAAAACACCCAGCATCCTTAAAGAATACTGGGTGTTTTCAGTGGCAGAGGATGAGGGATTCGAACCCCCGCAAACGGAGTCAGAGTCCGGTGTGCTACCGTTACACAAATCCTCTATTTGTAACGGTTATATTATATGCAAATTTTTGCAAAAGTCAAGCAGTTTTTCAATTTATTTGAAATTATTTCTCTGCCTGACGGGCAATTTCCCGCTCCACCAGTTCCAGGCTGTTCTTCACCAGCATCTCCGGCTTCAGATACACCCGGTAGTACGCTTCATTTTCGCGCTTCATCCGGTACAGCCCCTCCGGATCCTCCGCCAGCCGCTGCACCGCGCTGATGCATTCCGCCGCAGTGGAAAATGCCAGATAGTTCTTCCCTTCCTCAAAACCGCCCGGAACGGAATAATGGAACCGCTCGTTGACGATGGCCTTTGCCGCCGCCACATACTCCGCCGTTTTCCAGCCGATGCTTTCAAACAGGCCCATAGAACCGATGCAGATGTCGCAGGAATGCAGCAGCTTCAGATAGTTTTTCCGTTCGGTGTATTCCCCGGACATGATGAGATCCGGCGCCCACGCCCTGGACAGGGCATTGTCGTTCAGGCCGCCGATGAAAGAATCCCCATACGTTTCCCGCAGAGCGCGGATGATCTCGATGCGCATTTGATTGATATACGTCCGCTCCGCATGATCCTCGGCGGAAAATCCAGGTTCCTTGTCATCCCACAGCCGGGCCAGGAACAGAATCTTCACCGGCCCGTGGTTTTTCAGCGCTTGTCCCTCAAAGACCTCCGGAACAAAGTAGCGGTCGGGCGTCTTGCCCAGCAGAGGCTTTGCCAGGTGCTTCCAAAGCGGCTCGTTGATCGGATTATGCTTGTGGGTCACATGGTAGTTAAAGCCCAGAGGATAGATTTTTTCCTGGTACTGCCCCAGAATTTTCGCGTTTTTTTCCTGAGAAAAGCTGCGTTTAAAGTAAAAATCGCAGTTTTCCAGGCACATGATCATATCCTCGGGATCGTTATAGCCATCCCACAGGTCGTAGACCACCGTCTTTCCGCCAACCTTCGCCGTGATGGCCGGAAGCTCGTGCAGGGGGTGGGTCTTGTCGGCAGAGTTGTCGATGATCTCAATGTCGCAGCCCTGCTCCTTTAAAATCAGAAAGCCCGTGATGATCTGAGACACATGGGGCACTCTGGATTGAACCGTCAGCTGAATCTTTTCCATACAGGCGCTCCTTATCCTTACGCTTCCCAGGGGAAGGGCTTTCCCGTCAGGACCGATTCCTTCAGATACCGGAAAGTCTCCTTCTCCCCTTTTTCCGCCAGCATGGTCAGGATGTAACCCAGTTCCTTTCGGGTCTTCTCGTGCATCAGTTCCCGCTCCCGGCTCTTTTCAAAGTAAACCAGCGCGGAATCATCCCGATAGTTTTTCCCCTGATAGGTCATGCAGGCGGCCCGCCGGTCCATGACCATCTCCACCAGGTATTTCCGGGGCATGGGAATGGATTCGTAGCGGCGGGTCTGGCGGTTCATGTCCGTCCAGTATTCATAGTGGTGCCGGTTGCGGCCCTTGTGGTGCATCCAGGCTTCGCTGTAGCCCTTGTCCTCCCGCTCGGCGGCGTTGGGGCTGCGGGTTCCCTGGTAATATTTTGCGCCTGTCCAGAATTCCGTGGGAGAATATTTGGAAAGGTCGTGAGTCAAGCCCTGCCAGTAAAGGCCCACCCGGAAGCAGCCGCAGCAGACAAGCCAGCGGTGTTTCGTGATCGTCTTAAAATGCTGCCATGCTTTCATTTGGGGATGCCTCCTTCACGTTTGGCCTTATTATAATATGTTTTCAAGGGGAATGCAAGGAGAAGATGTGTCACCATGTAGAGGGGCGGGTCTTGACCCTTCCCTACAGTATGCTGTAATATTTTATAATTTCCTATTGACAAATCAGGTTTAATGCGTTAAACTTCAATTATGAGGTTTAACGCATTAAACTCAAAGGAGGAACCCCAAATGGATGCACCCAAGATTTTTGAAAGCGAATACCGTTTCTGCCTGATCCTGTGGGAGAACGAGCCTGTGAATTCCACCAAGCTGGTGGAGCTGTGCAAAGCGCAGCTGGGCTGGTCAAAGGCCACCACTTACACCGTCATCCGCCGTCTGAGCGAGCGGGGCGTGGTCAAAAACGAAAACGCCACCGTCACCTCCCTGATCTCCAAGGCCGACGCCCAGAAAGCCCGGCTGGAAGAAATGATGGAGGAGACCTTTGAAGGCTCCGTTCCCGCCTTCCTGGCCGCCTTTTCCAAGAGCAAGAAGCTGACCAAAACCGAAGTCGATCAGCTCAAAGCCCTGATCGACGCTTACGAAGAATAACGCCCCAAAGCCTTTCCCCTGAATCCAACGCAGCGGTAGGGCAGACTGCCCCATTCTCTAAAAACAAAGGAGGAATTCCGTATGACCCAACTGTTTCAAAACGTGCTGACCGCCAGCTTTCACGGCAGCATTGTGATTCTGGCCGTCATCATTCTGCGGCTGGTTCTGAAAAAGACCCCGAAAAAATTTCTGTGCCTGCTCTGGCTGTTGGCCGGTATCCGCCTGCTGATGCCCTTTGAGATCAGAAGCGACCTGAGCTTACAGCCGGACTACGAGCCTGTGACCCAAGTCCAATGGCAGCAGTCGGAGGCTTACAGCCATATCTCGGAAGAAAACCAGCCCGTGGAGAATTCCGTGGAAGCAGCCCCTGCCGTCACGGAAGCCCCGGCATCGGTCTCCCCCGCTGTCCCGGCAGAACCCGTCCAGTCCCTTCCCGCCGAGACCCACCCCACGGTGGAAGTCGAAACAAAGCGGGAGATCCACTGGCTCAGCCTTCTCCCCTGGGTCTGGCTGGCGGTGGCAGGCTGCTTCGCCATTTACAGCCTCTATTCCTATCTGCGCCTGAAATACCAGGTGCGGGAGGCAATCAAGATCCCCGGCGGCTGGGAGTGCGACCGCATCGACACCGCCTTTATTCTGGGCTTCCTCAAACCCAGGATCTACATCCCCATGGGAATGCCCCGGTCTGTGCGCAAGCACATTCTGGCCCATGAGCGCACCCATTTGGAAAAAGGCGACCACTGGTTCAAGATGATCGGCTTCCTGGCTCTGGCCATCCATTGGTTCAACCCTCTAGTGTGGGTGGCCTACATACTGCTGTGCAAGGACATCGAGATGGCCTGCGACGAGCGGGTGGTGCAGTTCATGGAGCTGGAGGAGCGGAAAGCCTATTCCGCCGCCCTGCTCAGCTGCTCCACCAATCGGGCGCACTTCGCAGCCTGTCCCGTGGCCTTTGGCGAAGTCAGTGTCAAGTACCGCATCAAGTCTGTGCTGAACTATAAGAAGCCCAGCTTCTGGATCAGCCTGGCGGGCGTCATTGCCATTGTGTTCGTGGCGGTGTGTTTGGTGACTTCTCCCATGGTGAAAAACCAAGCCGCTGATGCCCCAGCGCAAATCACGCGCACAGATGAAGCCCAAGAAACCGCTGACCGTATTCAAGCCGCCTGGGATTCCATTTTGACAGCAGACCGCTACCATCTGTTCTTCTCTGACGAAACCAACAATGGCAGCGTGGGCTGGCAGGGGCACTTTGTCAAGGATGGGGAAAATACCCTCTGGTGGAGCACCGACCACACCGACGAAGAAGGCCATATGATCCTGGATGGAACCCACTACAAATTCATCGATGGAACCAACGGCGGCTGGGTCGCCTATGATTCCGAAGATGACCTGCTGGCAGATATGCTGGCTCAGTTTTCGCTGGAGGACAAAGAAATACGGGATGTGGCATCCGAGGTCAAGACCAATGATTCCGGGTATACGTATGAAAAGCTGACCTTCACTACCGAGCGTTCCGGCGAAGACGGCAGCACCGTGGTCCAGCCCATGACCGTTTATTTTGACACAGACGGAACCATGACCGGCATGCGGGTAGAGAATACGGACCGAATCGGTGCAGATATTTTCTCCTTCTCCAATTGGAGCGAGGACGGCATGAATGAAATCGACAGCTTCTTCGAGAACGCCAAAAACAAGATCCTGTCCATCGAAGAGATTGACCCTTCCCTGCTGGCAGATCCTACAGAGGATGAACTGCGAATGAAGGAATGGGGCATCCTTTATCGGGTTGACGATGACCTGTTGACCCGCAACGGCGGCGAAGTATGGTTTGCCCAGTCTGATGGCTATAACATGACCGTTCATACCGACAATGAATACTGGCTGGAAAAGAAGACGGAAAACGGCTGGGAGAAGCTCCCTCTGCTGAAAGAGCCTCAGTGGGCCGACGCTAACTATACTCTGGGCCACGGCATGTACACCATGGTGAAGGTGGACTGGACGGAATTTTACGGCCCCCTGGACGGCGGCACCTACCGCATGGGCAAGAAATTTGAAAAGATGGAAAACGGCGGTCAGACCTGCACCGGCTACGCAGAATTCGAGATCTTCTACAACGCCTCCACCAGCGCCGAGCAGACCGCCGCCGCGGAGAAATGCTACGCCGCTGTGGAGGAACTGAAAAACCGCCAAACCATCCACTATAAAGTGACCACCTCCTCTGGCGATACCGAAGAGATTTGGTGGAATAACGGAGATTTCCTGACAGACCGCACCTGGCCCTGGGACATCTATCCTGAAAATACAGATGGCCAGGAACCCAGCCCGGAGGAGATCCAGCACGTGACCCGGCATACCATAAGCGCCCGGAAGGATGGCGTCGGCTATTCCAGCGTTCACGAAACCGAAGACAAGCCTGCAAGCACCCTTCTCGGTATGCAGCTGAGCACCCTCTCCGCGGATTTTGCAGGCTGGGAGTTGTCCAGCTTCGCGGAAAACCTGTACCTCTACGCTTTCGAGCGGAGCAACCAGGTCATCGACTTCCCTGCCGACGATTCCTGCATTACCAACGAAAAGATCAGCTTCCATCTGTACTGGTCTGATCCCAGCGATTATGAGACCCTGACCTTCTGGTTCGACAGCAGCGGCAGCATCACCAAAATGGAAAATGTAAGCCATTACAAGGATCTGGAAGGCTATACCACCGCCTTCGAGATCTACGACACCTCTGCCGCCGAGATCGATGTCAAAATCAAGCCCTACACGGAAAATCTGATCGTGGACACCTTCTCCTGGGAGGAAGCCAAGGCCAAGTATACCGACGAAGAATTCAACATCCGGGAGGACAGCTTCGTGAATAACGGCGGCAGTCCCATTAGCGGTCCTGTGGATGCAGCACGGCTGGCCTTGAAGGAATATCCCAATCTGGGGGAATACCTGTCGATGGACATTTTCCGGGATAAGACCACCGGAATGTGGAAGGTGACCATTGAAAGCTATGTGGATTACCAGTCTACCTACGCTTACCGGGATGTCTACCTGTCTGACAGCGGCGCGACCCAGCTTCTGGTCTACGAAGGCCCCATCCGGTTCGATGAATCGAGAAAATAAGCGGTAAGAACCCAAAGAAGCCTGCCCCAAAAGGGCAGGCTTCGGCCATTTTCTGATATCCTCCCGCTAACTTTCGATATTTGAGCGGTTGAAATCAAAAGGAAAAGCTAACAAATCTGTCATCCTGAGCGAGCAAAGCGAGTCGAAGGATCTTCGCACCGAATGTCTGTTAAGCAGTATCGAAAGTGCGTAGATCCTTCGACTCCATTTCATTCCGCTCAGGATGACAAGAGGGGTGGCTTGCGGCGTATTTTGCGACAGATTTGTGGTCGTTACCTTTCGGGCGGGTCATTGACCCTCCCGCTGGCTTCCGATGATTGAGCGGTTGAAATCAACAGGAAAAGCTAACAAATCTGTCATCCTGAGCGAGCAGCGCGAGTCGAAGGATCTTCGCACCGAATGTCTGTTAAGCAGTATCGAAAGTGCGTAGATCCTTCGACTCCATTTCATTCCGCTCAGGATGACATGTGGGGTACATTGTGCCGTATTTCGCGGCAGCTTTGTGGTTGCTACCTTTCGGGAGGGCCAAGACCCTCCCCTACGGGGTGTGGGGTAAAAAGGGCGGGGCGGCGAAAAAAGAGCCTGTCCCAAATGGGACAGGCTCAAATAATATTACCGGAAAATCAGGCCTTTTCCAGAGCCAGGGTTCTGGTGGTCAGGTCGCAGACCTCGGTGGGTCCGAAGTACTGGATGGCGCCGGGATAGGTGTAGCAGGTCTCGACGGCCCACTCAGCTCTGTGCTCAGCGAAGAACTTGAAGGGAGCGCCCTCCAGCTCAACCAGAGCCTTGCGGATAACGGGCTTGTCAGCGCCGTGACGACGCTCGATGTTCATCATCTTGGTGATGGGCATACCGCCGGCGACCCACTCCTCAGCGGGCTTGGACAGGTTGGAGACCTTGGACAGGTAACCGGTGTAGCCGTACTGGATCAGCATGAAGGCGTTGTAGCCCAGGGAGTAGCAGTAGTCGGCATCGAAGTTGGATGGGAATGCGCAGCGGCCTTCGTAGCCCAGGAAGTGATGCAGGGCGGAGAACTTGCCGTTGTAGGTGCCTGCGGCCTTACGGGCAGCCAGGTTGTCCTTGACCAGAGCGGAGAACAGCTTCTCGGACTCGATCAGAGAGACCTGAACGTTGCCGTGAGGATCGCGCTCCAGGAACAGCTGCTGCTGGATGTTCTCAGGCAGGATGGCGAAGACAGCCATGGACTCCTTGGTCAGGCCGTTCTCGATGAAGGCGTACTTCTCCTTCCAGGTGGGCAGTGCGTTGAAGGCGTCAGCCTTTTCGCCGGCCAGCAGCTCGTTGATCTCAGCAATCAGCACGGAGAACTCGGGAACGAACTCGACAATGCCCTCGGGAATGATGGCAACGCCGAAGTTCCAGCCCTTTGCGGCGCGGGCGGCCACGGAGTCAGCGATGTAATCCGCGATCTGAGCCAGGGACATCTTCTTGGCGGCAACTTCCTCGCCGATCAGGCAGATGTTGGGCTGAGTCTCCAGAGCGCACTCCAGAGCGACATGGGAAGCGGAACGGCCCATGACCTTGACGAAGTGCCAATACTTCTTAGCGGAGTTGGCGTCGCGCTCGATGTTGCCGATGATCTCGCTGTAGGTCTTGGTTGCGGTATCGAAGCCGAAGGAGCACTCGATGTCCTCGTTCTTCAGGTCGCCGTCAATGGTCTTGGGGCAGCCGATGACCTGGACGCCGGTGTTGTGTGCGGCGAAATACTCAGCCAGGACAGCCGCGTTGGTGTTGGAGTCGTCGCCGCCGATGATGACGATGGCGGTGATGCCGTGCTTCTTGCAGACCTCAGCTGCAACAGCGAACTGCTCTTCGGTTTCCAGCTTGGTTCTGCCGGAGCCGATGATATCAAAGCCGCCGGTGTTGCGGAACTGGTTGATGTATTCATCATCGAAGATCAGGTAGTCGTCCTCCAGCAGACCGCTGGGGCCGCCCTTGAAGCCGTACAGGACATTGTCCTTATCGGTAGCCTTCAGAGCATCGTACAGGCCGCAGACAACATTGTGGCCGCCGGGTGCCTGGCCGCCGGAGAGGATAACGCCGACAACCTGCTTCTTGGCCTCGGAAGTATTCTGACCGATCTCGAAGGTGATCTCGTTCTTGCCGTAGGTGTTGGGGAAAAGGGCCTTGATCTTTTCCTGATCCGCAACGCTCTCCGTTGCGCTGCCGTTCTTTACGCAAATCTCAGAAATACCGTTTCTGAGCATGCCGGGAAGTTTGGGATTGTACTGGTATCTTGCCAGCTGAAGAGGGGACAGTTTCATCTAAAAAACACTCCTTGCGTTTATTTGGTTAAATACGTACCGGTACATTATACTCCATTTTCATCCAAACGTAAATAGCTATTTCACAGATAAAATGTACAATATTTTGTTTCGTGCGGGAACCCTTATTTCAAAATATGTGTATTGAAATGCGGGAAATATGTGCTATAATGTAAAGGAAAAAATGCGGGCGAAAGCCTGCTATTTAAGAAAGGATTGATTCCAATGGCTCTTGTTACTACTACCGAGATGTTCAAGAAGGCTTATAACGGCGGCTACGCTGTCGGCGCTTTCAACGTCAACAACATGGAAATCGTTCAGGGCATCACTGAGGCCTGCCGCGAGGAGAAGGCTCCTGTCATCCTGCAGGTTTCCAAGGGCGCACGTGCCTACGCTAACCACACCTACCTGGTGAAGCTGGTCGAGGCTGCTGTTATCGAGTGCCCCGAGATCCCCATCGCTCTGCACCTGGACCACGGCGACTCCTTCGAGACCTGCAAGTCCTGCATCGACGGCGGCTTCACTTCCGTTATGATCGACGCTTCCTCCAAGTCCTTCGAGGAGAACATCGCCATCACCAAGAAGGTCGTTGAGTACGCTCACGATCACGGTGTTGTCGTCGAGGCTGAGCTGGGCTCCCTGGCCGGCATCGAGGACGAAGTCAAGGTTTCCGCCGAGTGCGCTTCCTACACCCGTCCTGAAGAGGTCGAGGAGTTCGTTACCCGTACCGGCTGTGACTCCCTGGCTATCGCTATCGGCACCTCTCACGGCGCTTACAAGTTCACTCCCGAGCAGTGCACCGTGAACGAGCAGGGCATCCTGGTTCCTCCCGCTCTGCGTTTCGACGTTCTGGAAGAGGTCACCAAGCGTCTGCCCGGCTTCCCCATCGTCCTGCACGGCTCCTCCTCCGTTCCCCAGGAGTACGTCAAGATGGTCAACGCCCACGGCGGCAAGATGCCCAACGCCATCGGTGTCCCCGAAGAGCAGCTGCGTAAGGCAGCTTCCCTGTCCGTCTGCAAGATCAACATCGACTCCGACCTGCGTCTTGCAATGACCGGCACCATCCGTCAGTTCTTCGACGAGCATCCCGACAAGTTCGATCCTCGTGAGTACCTGAAGCCCGCCCGTGCCAACATCAAGGAACTGGTTCGCCACAAGCTGGTGGACGTTCTGGGCTGCGCCGGCAAGGCCTAATCGTTTCCTACTTAATAAAATGTGGACTCCCGATTTTCGGGAGTCCATTTTTTCTGCATCCCCGCCGCCCCTCCCTAATGGAACGATTTTCGCGCAGTGAACAGAAACAATTACGCCATGCGTTCTGTCATTCACAGCGTATTGATAATTTGAACTTATGTTATCTCACTGCGAAAAATCATGTACTCACAAGCCAGCACCACCAACCTTCGGTTTGCCGCCTCATGGGCACGGATCACCTCCCACAGTGTCTTCACATCTTCGGGCGGCACATTCCGTTCCAGTTCCAACAGCGCAATTTCAGCCCTTGCCGCTTTGCGAATCAATCCTTTGTATTCTTCGTCCAGCTGTGCATATACGCGCAGTATGCCCAGTCTGTTTTTGACCATATCCTCCATATTCTGCACCTGCCAAAGTAGTAATTCGCAAATATGATAACACTTTGTTTGTATAAAATCAAGATATATGCTGATATACTGTTATCATATTATTTGCGAGGTGTTATCATGGCAACGAACAAGATTCAGACCGGCATCCGTTTTGAGCCGGAACTGCTCTATAAAATCACATACGTTGCCAAAGAAAACAAGCGCTCATTAAACGCCCAGTTAGAATACCTGGCCCAGCTCTGCGTCCGGGAATATGAGGCTGCCAACGGCACGGTCCCGCTGGACGAGGAAAAGATCTATAAAAAGTAAAGCTCCTACATCCGTGGGAGCTTTTTCTGTATATATGCAGAAATTTAAACATTCCTCTTGTAAGTTCCCCTAAAATGTGATAAACTAAATTAGTTTGCTAGAAATAATTACCGTTTTGGAGGCTTTTATGCGTTTTTCCTTTCCCCCGTAGCCATCCCGGAACGACCAATAAAGGCTCCCCTTGAGGGCTTAGTGACCGTTGCCGCAAAGCGGCTTACGGACACTTAGTACAGAGGAGAGCTGGCACGGCGTGAGCCGTGACTGAGGGGTGGCACCCTTCCGTCGCTTCGCGCCACCTTCCCTGAAGGGGAGGCATATTATGTATGGAGGGATGACAAAAATGTCCAACTTAGTAGAAGAAATCAGCCGACGCCGAACCTTTGCCATCATTTCCCACCCCGACGCCGGTAAAACCACCCTGACCGAAAAATTCCTGCTCTACGGCGGCGCCATTGCCCAGGCCGGTGTCGTCAAGGGCAAAAAGAACTCCCGCGCCGCTACCTCCGACTGGATGGAGATCGAGAAGCAGCGTGGTATCTCCGTTACCTCTTCCGTCATGCAGTTCCAGTATAACGGCTACTGCATCAACATCCTGGATACCCCGGGCCACCAGGATTTCTCCGAGGATACCTACCGTACCCTGATGGCCGCCGACTCCGCCGTCATGGTCATCGACGGCGCCAAGGGCGTGGAGCCCCAGACCCGGAAGCTGTTCAAGGTCTGCGCCATGCGCCATATCCCCATCTTCACCTTCATCAACAAGATGGACAGGGAGGCCAAGGATCCCTTCGACCTGCTGGACGAGGTAGAGCGGGAGCTGGGCATCGAGACCTACGCCATGAACTGGCCCATTGGCTCCGGCAAGGACTTCCAGGGCGTTTACGACCGGGAAAAAGCCGAACTGCTGTTCTTCTCCGGCATCAACGGCAAGGCCAAGGCCGACAAGCTGGAAGTGGACCTGTATGACCCCCAGGTCGCCGAACTGCTGGACAGCGAAGCAAAGCATCAGCAGCTCATCGACGATGTGGAGCTGCTGTCCGCCGGCCGGGAAATGGATCTGGATGCCGTTCGCAGCGGTCAGCTGTCCCCCGTGTTCTTCGGCTCCGCGCTGACCAACTTTGGTATCGAACCGTTCCTGGAGAACTTCCTGAAGCTGACCCCGCCCCCTCTGGCCCGCACTTCCGACCAGGGCGTGGTGGACACCTTCGATCCTGACTTCTCCGCCTTCGTCTTCAAGATCCAGGCCAACATGAACAAGGCCCACCGGGACCGCCTGGCCTTTATGCGCATCTGCTCCGGCAAGTTCCAGCGGGATACCGAATATTACCACGTCCAGGGCAAGAAGAAAATGCGCCTCAGCCAGCCCCAGCAGCTGATGGCCGCGGAGCGTGAGATCGTGGAGGAAGCCTACGCAGGCGACGTCATCGGCGTTTTCGATCCCGGCATCTTCGCCATCGGCGATACCATCACCGTCCCCGGCAAGAAGTTCACCTATTCCGGCATCCCCACCTTTGCCCCCGAACATTTCTGCCGGGTGTCCGCCAAGGACTCCATGAAGCGCAAGCAGTTCGTCAAGGGCACTGAGCAGATCGCCCAGGAAGGCGCCATCCAGATCTTCAAAGTCCCCAACTCCGGTATGGAGGAAGTCATCGTCGGTGTGGTCGGCACCCTGCAGCTGGACGTGTTCCAGTACCGCATGAAGAACGAGTACGGCGTGGACCTGCGGATGGAAATGCTGCCTTACGAGGAGATCCGTCTCATCGACGAATACCCCGGCGAGCTGACCGACCTGAATCTGGGCAGCGATGCCGAGCTTCTGGAAGACTACCGGGGCCGCAGCCTGCTGGTATTCAGCAGCTACTGGGCCATCGACTTCACCTGCCGCCGCAATCCCGGCCTGAAAGTGTCCGAGATCGTAGTGGAAGAGGGTTAATTTTCTATTGTACGGGAGGGCCATACGCCCTCCCGTTTCTTCCTTTATAATATAAAAACGACGCAATGATCTTTCGGTCATTTGCGTCGTTTTTTGTTCAATACGTTTACACGTCCGCTTCCCGGCCCTGACAGGTGAAGCAGATGACCTGCTTGTCCTTGGCCATCTCTTTCAAAATCCCCACCGCAGCCTTCATGCGCTTGTCATCGAAGCGCACCAGCGCGTCATCCAGGATCAGCGGCGCTTCGGGAGTCAGCTCCTCCGCCACTGCCAGACGCAGGGCCAGATACAGCTGGTCTACCGTGCCGTCACTGCGCCACATAGCATCGTGAACGGTGTCTTCCTCCCCTGCCCCGGCCTGCAAGGAAAAGTCCTCGCTCATGGTCAGGCTGTGGTAACGGCCTCCGGTCATGCGGGAGAGCAGTTTCTGTGCCCGCTGGGTGATGCGGGGGGCGAAGCGGCGCTGCAGCTCGGCCCGGGCCGCCGTCAGGGTCTCCTGGGCGATCAGCAGGGCGGCATAGGTATCCTCCAGCTTTACGATCCGCTCATTGATCCGTTTCAGCTGGCGGAGCATCTCGTCCCGGTCTCCCAGGACTTCCATCCGGCCCTGATACTGGCCAAGGCGGTTTTGCAGCCGCTGCTGCTCCACCTGGCAGTCGGACAGCAGCCGGGCGGTGTCCGTCTCAGAATGGGTCAGGTTGTCTTCCATGGTGGGCTTCTCCACAGGCTTGACCATGGCGCTCAGCGTCTCAAAATGGCTTTTGGCCTTCAGGGCCTCCCGGCGGGCATTGTAGTACGCGTCCCACTGGGCCAGGGTCTGCTGCCAGAATTCCAGCAGCTCGTCCGGCTCCTGCAAGCCGCACAGGGATTCCTTTTTCTTCCGCAGCACCATGAGCCGCACTTCCAGATCGCTGTTGATATCCTGGTATTCCTTCAGCGCATCCTTGTAAACTTCCAGTTTCTGCTCATATTCCGCGATCGGGTCGCCCCAATGCTGCCAGTCCCCGTCGCCGTACTTTTCCAGCAGCGCACGGGTCTGCTTCTTCATGGAGATCTTCTCATAGATGCCCCAGGCAAAGGCTGCCAGGCCCGCCAAGCCCGCAACAGCGGCGAACACATACGCCATCAGGTAAATCAGACCGCCCGCCGCCAAAAGGCCGAACAGTCCCACAAAAATAAGCACGTTGGGCGCCTTGGTGCTGGTGATGGCAGTGTAGGTCTCGGCATCGCTGTGCACCATTTCCCGGGCAGCCTGGGCGGACAGGCCCGTAAAGGGATTGGGCAGCTGGGGCTGCTGCGGCTCCGCAGGGGCTGTCCGCACCTCCATTTGAATGTCGTTCCACTGCTCCCGGAATGCCTTCAGCTCCCGGGTCTTCAGGTCCGCTTCCTCCCGGGGCGGCAGCTTGGCACAGGCCCCTTCCAGCGTGCGAAGCTCCTGCTCGGTCTGCTCCATGGCGTCTCTTGCCTGGGCCACCCGGGCGGCATCCGCTTCCATCTTGGCATAGGCCAAAGCCTGCTGGTGATTGTGAAGCTGTCTCAGCCAATCTTTGACCTCATCCAGCCGCATCCGCAGCTTTTTGCACTGGGTATCCAGGGATTCCAGCTCTGTGATCTTTTCTTCCAGGGCATCCCGCTCGGCTTCCGCCTGGGGGAGCAGGCCGCTGCGGTTATAGCGGCAGCGGTTTTTCAGGTCCTTCAGGCTTGCCGCCAGACGGTCGGCCGCGCCGCTGTCGTCACCGGTGGTGACCAGGGCGTTCAGCCGGCGGCGCAGGGCTTCGTCCTGGGTCACAGGCAGGTCGGCATGTTTGATGAAGCCTGCCCGGCGGAACACCGTCTGCTCCACTCCCAGCAGCATCTGGCCGCAGTTTGCCGCCGTCAGTTCCGCCACAGGCAGACCCGACGCCGTCTCATAGGCCTGGAATTCTCCCAGGGGGATGCGGCGTTTGGTTCGGCGCTCAATGGTGATGTCCCGGCCCTTCCAGTTCAGATCGATGCGGCCCGCCATGGGCGCGCCGGACCAGGGCGCATAGCGTTCCTTGTCCGCCAAAGCGTTTTTGGTGGTCTTGGCCCGGGTATCCAGACCGTAGAGCATGGCCACCAGGAAGGCGCACCAGGTGCTCTTGCCCCACTCGTTGGGCGCGGTGATGATATTCAGCCCCGGCTTCAGTTCCAGCGTTTCATGCTCCAGCTTGCCGAAGGTGGCGGTCATTTTGTAAATTCTCATAACGTGACCTCCCTTCCGGAAAGCAGCTTGCGGGAGATCTCCGCCGCCAGCTGGATTCGCTGGGCATTTTCCGGGTCCTCTTCCATGGCCCGGTGCAGCATCCCAAAATACACGCCCTCCAGGGTATCTTCGTTCATATCCGCCCAGAGGTCGATGGGCGGTTCCGTTTTGTCCCGGAGTTCCAGGTTGGGGAACTCCCTGAATTTCTTTTTCAATGCCGGAATATCCACCTCACCGCAGCCCGTCAGGGAAATGCGGTAGAAATCCCGGCTTCCCATGCCCGGCAGCGCCGCTTCCAGCGCGGCGGCGGCATCGGTGCCGATGTCCACTTCCAGATCGTAAAACCGCAGGGTGTCCAGGCTCACCGCCTGGATCTTGGCCTCGTCGGACAGCGTCACGATGCACACGCCCTTCTCCCCGGTCTCATCCCAGCCCCGGCCCATGGGGCAGCCGGGCCAGGCGCAGAGGGTGGCCCCGGAACGAAACGCCCCCGCTTTATGGATGTGGCCCAGCGCCAGATAGTCCAGGCTGGAACCCCGCACCTGGGCCGTGGTGATGGGGTTATAGGGGGAATTTTTCTGGGTCGGATCGCCATGCAGCACCGCGATGCAGTATTTTTCGTCCCCCTGGGCCTGGAAATCCTCCAGCAGAGCCGGGCAGTCCATGCTCTGGAAGCCCGCGCCGTAAACGCGGCAGTCCAGGTCTACAATCCGCACGGATTCCATCCCGCCTTTAAACACGAATACATTTTTCGGCCATTTTTCTTCCAGCCAGGGGCTGCCCGGCGCGCAGAAATCATGGTTGCCCGGCGCAATGAGCACCGGCACGTTGCAGCTCGCCAGAGCCTCCTTCAGGATCTCCAGCGTATCCCGGCTGGCTTCGCCGTCAAACAGGTCACCTGCCAGCAGCACCAGGTCGCAGCTTTCCCTGCGGCACAGGTCAGCGATCTTGCCGGGGATCTTTCGTTGTTCTTCCTTCAAAAGCGTCCGCTGTTCTTCCGGGAATCCTGCAAAGGGGGAATCCAGATGCCAGTCGGCGCTGTGTAAAATCTTCAGTCCCATTCGTCCACTCTTTCTGCATTTTTACATTTTCCTGTGGCGCTGTCAATGGTAAACAGCACCGCTTCCATCTTTGTGGGCCCCTCTGCCCAGCGGTAGCGCTCGGTCAGGTCCCCCCGGAACTTGGCAATGGACAGTTCCGGGCGAATGCCCAAAATCGACTCTTTCGGCCCGGTCATGCCCAAGTCCGTCACGTACCCCGTGCCCTTGGGCAAAACCCTCGCGTCCGCCGTGGGCACATGGGTATGGGTGCCCCAAACGGCGCTGACCTGTCCGTCCAGCATATATCCCATGGCCAGCTTTTCCGACGTGGCTTCCGCGTGGATCTCCACCAGGATGATTTTGGCCTGGATCTGCTTCAAAATCTTGTCGATCATCAAAAACGGATTATCCGGGCCGTAATCCATATTGCACCGGCCGATGAGGTCGATCACCGCCACATCTCCCGCCTTGGTCTCAAACACCTGCCAGCCCCGCCCGGGGACCTGGGGAGCATAGTTGGCGGGCCGGATCATCTGGGGGCAGTCCTCCAGGTAGTCCACGATCTCCCGTTTGCCCCAGGTGTGGTTGCCCATGGTGATGGCGTCCGCCCCGGCATCCAGAATGTCCTCCGCCTGGTTGGGGGTAATGCCCACCACGGCGGCATTCTCGCCGTTGACCACCACAAAATCCGCGCCTGTCCTCCGTTTCAGCTGCCGCAGGTTCCGCCGGACGCGCTCCAAACCGGGATTGCCCACCACGTCGCCCACAGCCAATACCTTAAAATCCATTGAGTCTCCTCCATGTCAAACTTTTTCCAATTATATAACAGAATTCCCATTTTCGCAAGAGTTAGCCATGACAGGATACGACTTGACAGAAGCGTTCCCTTTTGTTATGATAACTGCGTCATTTATGCCTGTAATCGGACAGGCGCCCCACAAACAGCCGGAACTGTTAACAATGACATGACCCGGTTCACAGCTTTCTGACTGTTTGACGCCGGGTGCGCCAGACAGTTTTCTTTTTTGGAGGCAGATAACGTATGAATATGATGGTGATCGGCAATCTGGTATCTCTGGCAGGCTGCCTGCTCATGGTAGCCGTAGGCTTTATCCGCAAAAAATCTCACATTCTCGCCGCCCAGTGCGTCCAGTTCGGATTTATGGGCTTCGGCAACCTGCTGCTGGGCGGCACCAGCGGCTTTATTTCCAACATGGTTGGCATTGCCCGGAATCTGGTCTTCGCCAAGTTCAGGACCACAACCGCGCTGAAGATCTTCTTCATTCTTTTGCAGCTGCTCCTGTCCCTCAGTTCTCTGGGCGACGGCCTGATCAGCTGGCTGCCCATCATCGCCGCCGCCATATTCACCTGGTCCCTGGACACGAAAAGCGAAGCCAAGCTGAAAGTGGTCATCATCACCACCCAGGTCCTCTGGCTGATCTACGACCTGTACTACCGCAACTACGTGGCGACAACCTTCGACGTTCTGACCATGGGTTCCAATATCATCGGATTTTTCATGGTGCGCAAGAGCCGCCAGTAAAAAGCCCACGCCAAATGGCGTGGGCTTCCAAGCTTGTCAAAAAAAGTCCCTAAAATTAGATGTCATCGCGAACCGGCCCGCAGGCCGCGTACATAGCGCAACCGCCGAAGGCGGCTCTTAGCGCGGCGTAGTGTGCGCACTGGCTCGCAATGACATGGTTTTTCGACAGTCTGAAAAGCCCACGCCAAATGGCGTGGGCTTCCATATTATCTGACAGATTTGGCATACTCCGTCGGCGTAATGCCAAATTTCTCCTTAAACTGCCGGGAGAAGTGGTGCACCGTGGAATATTGCAGTTCCGCGGCGATCTCCGTAAAATTCAAATTGTTTTCCCGGATCATCTGCTTGCTCTCCTGGAGCTTGATGCGGCGGATGTATTCACCGGGGGAAATTTGCAGGTTCTTGTGGAACAGTGCCGTCAGATAGCTGGGGCTCACATCCACCTGCCGGGCCACCAGGGGCACCGACAGCTTTTCCCGGATGTGGGAACTGATATACTGCTGAGCCTGCCGGATGATCTCGTTCTCGCTGTGGATGGCGTTGGAGGTCTGTAACTTCGCGCCCTTGGGGGCCGCGGATTCCCGCAGCAGCAAAAGCAGCAGCAGATTCAGCTGGGACAGGATGATATCGTTGGAGTAAGCGTCCATCCGCTCCTGCTCCCGCAGCATATTCTGCAATACGGACACCACGTTCTGAGGCGCGGTGAATTTCCGGTTCAGCAGCGGAGACAGCTCCATACCGCCCAGTTCAAAGGAGATGGTCACAAACCGGGGCGCCACGCCGATATCGGCGTACTGCATGTGCCACTGGCCGGGGCCATAGATCACCAGATCGCCCTGCTTCAGCAGCAGGTCCTGGCCTTCCGCAACAGAATGCAGGGAACCCTGATCCACATAGGTCAGCTCCGCCATGGGATGGGACTCGCCGGGGAACAGGAAGCCCTGCTCCTTCTCCTGATACCAGAAGGTGTAGATGCTCTCTATCCGCATCTGATGGTCCACCCGCAAACTGTCGGAATTGCGCATTCCCACCTGCTCCGGCTCCTCCCGGGAGAACAGCAGCGCATCCGCCTCCCCCATAAAGGGACTTAAGCTGAACAGCACATCCGCCTTGATGCAAACCGGCTTGTCCAGGTAATAATGCTGGTAATTTTCTCCGTCCTGGCTGACGGACAGCACGCTCATGCCACTGCCGCAGGTGACCCAGGTTTCGGTTTTGGCGCGGAAAATGGCCGTCTCCGCCTGAGACAGTTCCATGGTGACCGCGGTATTTTTATCAAAATTACTGGCACTCTGGGTGCGTTCCGGCGGCACGGTGCCGAAGCCCTGAAAGGTAACCTGGTTCAAATTGCGGATCATAGCGCTTCCCCTCCAAACAAAATAACAGGGCCACATATGGTGACCCTGTTATTATATAAAATAAAGTTGAAAATGGCAAACACTTTTCTTAAAAAAGCACAAATTTCTTTTTTACCGCTGATACTCAAATTCAATATCGTAAATATCCACGGTGTCCCCGTCCTGAATGCCCATTTCTTCCAATCGGGTGAACAGCCCCACCTTGCGCAGCTGCATGTCGAAGTGGTTCCGGGACTCGTAGTCGTCGAAATTGATGTTCTGCACCAGCCGCTCCAGCCACCGTCCGGTGATGAGCCAGGTGTTGCCGTAATGCTCGATCTCAAACGCGCTGGGATCGGTAGGCTCTTCCACGACCTCCACGTACTCCGGCTCGTAAATGGTCACAGGAGGCAGGGTGCGCAGCTTCTCCGCCACGACCCACATCAGGTTCCGTGTGCCCTGGGTGGTGCCGGCGCTGATCTCGTACAGCTCGCAGCCGGCCGCTTCCACCGCCGCCCGCAGACGCTCCATGTTGTCGGATTCCGGCATCAGCAGGTCGCACTTGTTGGCAGCCACGATCATGGGCCGGTCGCCCAGGTCGATGGAGTAGTTGTGCAGTTCCTCACAGATGGCGTGGAAATCCTCCACAGGATCCCGGCCCTCGCTGCCGGAAACATCCACAACATGTACCAGCAGACGGCAGCGGTCGATGTGCCGCAGGAAATCATGGCCCAGGCCCGCGCCTTCCGCAGCGCCCTCGATGATGCCGGGGATATCCGCCATGACAAAGGACACGCCCTCGTCAACGTAAATCACGCCCAGATTGGGGAACAGGGTGGTAAAGTGGTAGTTGGCGATCTTGGGCCGGGCATTGGAGGTAACGCTCAGCAGCGTGGATTTGCCCACATTGGGGAATCCCACCAGGCCCACATCCGCCAGCAGCTTCAGCTCCAAAATCACGTCCCGCTCCTGGCCCTTCAGACCGGCCTTGGCAAATCGGGGGACCTGACGGGTAGGCGTGGCGTAATGGGCATTGCCCCAGCCGCCCCGGCCGCCTCTGGCAATGACGAAATCCTCGCCGGTGGACATGTCCACGATGATCTGGTTGGTCTCCGCATCCCGGACAACGGTGCCCCGGGGCACTTCGATGATCAGGTTCTCGCCCCGTTTGCCTGCCATTTTCCGGCCCATGCCGTTGACACCGGCGCTGGCCTGATATTTGCGCTTATAACGGAAGTCCAGCAGGGTGGACAGGTTATCATTGACCCGCAGAACAACGCTGCCGCCGTGACCGCCGTCGCCGCCGTCGGGGCCGCCGGAAGCCACATATTTTTCTCTGTGGAAAGCCACCGCGCCGTCGCCGCCCCGGCCGCCGATGACTGTGATTCTGACTTTATCTACGAACATGAAAAAATCCTCCTTCGTCGGATTTTAATTGAAAATTGATAATTGAAAGTTGACAATTGTGGTATCGCCTTCGGCGATAAATTTTAATCATCCGCGAAGCGGATACCATAATTTTCAATTTTCAATTATCAATTTTACATTCTAAAAAAGCTGCCGCAAATACTTTGCGGCAGCTTTTTTAACATAAATTACTGCTCAGCGTAAACGGAGCACTGACGGCGATCCTTGCCCATGCGCTCGAACTTGACGGTACCGTCAACCAGAGCGAACAGGGTGTCATCCTTGCCGATACCAACGTTGACACCGGGATGGATGTGGGTGCCTCTCTGACGAACCAGAATGTTGCCAGCCAGAACGAACTGACCGTCAGCACGCTTGACGCCCAGACGCTTGGACTCGGAGTCACGGCCGTTCTTGGTGGAACCGCCGCCCTTATGGTGAGCGAAGAACTGAATACCAATCTTCAGCATGTGTTACACCTCCAAAACTTCGATATAATCAGGATATTCGTCCCGCAGCCCGCACAGATAAATCATCATACCGGCAAGCACTGCCTGCACGGTCTCTTCTTCATCGCAGGATACGGGGAGGGTCAGGGTGATACGAGCCTGCTCGTCCTTGACCCGAACCTTGGCCTTTGCGCCGCACACATCATTGATGGTGGCTTCGGCCATGGCAACCGCGGCAGAAACGGCGGCGCAGACGATATCCTTGCCTGCTTCCGCGTAGCCGCTGTGACCCGAGATACTGAAACCGGTGATCCGGTCGTTCTCGGTGAAAAATTCGCATCTTGTCATAAATTACAGAGCGATCTTGGTGATCTCGACCTTGGTGTAAGGCTGACGATGGCCGATGTGCTTCTTCTCGCCCTTCTTCGCCTTGTAGCGGATGATGTCGATCTTCTTGCCCTTGCCGTTCTTGACGACCTTAGCCTCGACAGCTGCACCCTCGACGACAGGAGCGCCGATCTTGGTGTTCTCACCGTCCAGGACTGCCAGGACCTGATCGAACTTGACGGTAGCCTCAGCCTCAGCGTTCAGCTTCTCGATGTACAGGACATCACCCTCAGCCACGGTGTACTGCTTGCCACCGGTAACGATAACTGCTTTCATTTGTTTCACCTACTTTATATTGTGTAGTCTCGCTTTTGAGGCGTGGTTTTTGACGCACCAACTTAAGCCCCTTCAATGCGGCTCGAATATTTTAACATCCCGCGCAGAAAAAGTCAAGGAGTATTTTGGACTTTTTCTTGCGTTTTCCTCACAATTTTGTTATACTTACCAAGGATTCTTCCTGTGAATTTTGACGCATCTTTGCGGTTATGCTACAGATGCCGCCTCCCTGCCGCAGACAGTGTCGTCTATACAGCCTGGAAATCCTATTTTCCGGCATCCGATGAGGTAATTTTCAATGAAAACAAAAACCTGGATCCTTCTCCTTTCCGCCGTGCTTATTCTCTGCCTTGGACTGAGCGCGTATATCCTTTGGCCCAAAGAAGCCGCCGTCTTTGCTGAGATCACCAGCCAGGGCGCTGTTCTGAAAACCGTGGATCTGCGCATCGATCAGGAGTTCACCGTTGATACCGCCGAAGGCGGCCATAACGTAGTCACTGTCAGAGACGGTAAGATCGCCGTCACCGAGGCCAACTGTCCCGACCATTACTGCATGGACCGGGGCTACTGTAACAGCGGCACACAAATCGTATGTCTTCCCAACCGCCTGGTGATCCGCTTTCTGGGAGAACTGCCCATCGACGCTGTGGTGGGATAATTTTTTCAGATTTTGTAAAAAACGCTTGACAAAATGCAGCGTTGTGTGTATACTAAACAAGTGCTTCGGCAAAGGCACTTATGGACGATTAGCTCAGCTGGCTAGAGCATCCGCTTGACGTGCGGAAGGTCATAGGTTCGAGTCCTATATCGTCCACCATAAAGTCCTAGCCGAAAGCCCTATGGACGATTAGCTCAGCTGGCTAGAGCATCCGCTTGACGTGCGGAAGGTCATAGGTTCGAGTCCTATATCGTCCACCAAATAAGCCTTGAAATCTTATGATTTCAAGGCTTTTTTCTTACTTTTTTGACTGTTTTGAATTTCGTACGACAGTTGACGACAAATTCCGTCCTTTTTGTTTCCCTATTCCATCAAGCCTATTTTTCCAGTCACTTAGACCGGTATTACATACCAGACAAGCAATAATTCCGATTACTGCAAGGACGTATACTAATTTGGGTGTGCTTTTTTGATCTCGTGTTGTGTTTCTTGAACGAGAATGATCATTATAGGGCATTTTTAGCTCTGTAACTACATCAGTGTTCTCTCTCCTTTCTTCTTCAAGAGCAATTCTGTGCAGAACTGTGCGACGTAGTTTATCACAGTAACTTTTTCCTCTCGGAATAAAATATTCTTTTTTATTCACTGTGTCCTGCAGCGTAATATCTTGGATGGTATGAAAGAGCATACTATACTTTAGACGAAGTTTAACATCTCCATAGTTGGAAGGATAATAACGATTAGGTGCGCCAACGCCCAGTACCCAACCTTTCCTCATACCTTTTTCCAGTTCTATTAATTCATTATCGGAGCATTTTTCGATAATTGCTTTCTGAATCAAAGTGGCCATTTCTCGCACACTGATTTCAATATTCTCCCATTTCATGGCTTGATTTATCTGTTTATCGATAAAAGACATTTCGTTCCCTCCATTTAGCAAACAAGGAGCTTTTTGTAATTCTAATCTGGGACCATTTTGCAACAATCCATAAATATCACTAGTTGAATAAAATATAGTATAGTTCAGAAGAAGTCAAAGGTCAATAACTATAGGAACCTAAAATTTATAATTTCTAAAATGATTTGTGATATTTCCTGATTCCACCTAAGATATTCAAGAGGTGAGATCATGAGCGATATTACAAAGCAGTTAGGGCAGCGTATTCGGGAGCTACGAACTGAGCAGCATATGAGTCAGGAGGAGCTATCTTTTAAGGCTGGTATCAGCCCTGCCCATTTAGGACAAATTGAGCGTGCCTTGAAGAATCCAACGATTGATACTATTGCCAAGATAGCTGCTGCTTTGGATATTCCCATTGCTGATCTGTTTACAATGAATACAGTAACAACTACACCTCAGAATGCTACCGTGGGCAAGATCAATGCCCAGTTGTTCAGTATGAGCGAAGAAGAACAGAAGGATATCCTGCGGATCATTCGTATTTTTAGAGGATATCAGCGTAAGAGTAATCTCCCTTCCGAGCTGGATTAGTCAGCGATTTTGACTGTATATTATCTTCATAGAACAACCGCATGGAACTGTTATGCTCCATGCGGAATTTTTATTTTATGGAGGTAATGATCAAGTGAAAGAAATGAGAGCCTGCAGTGTCTGCGGCAGCCTGCATCTGGTGGAGGAAATGACGGAGTTTGACGATCAGCTGCTTTGTGAAAGCTGCCTGCACACAGAGACGATCCGATGCCAGCGGTGTGGGGAACGGATTTGGGCAGATGCCAATGCCGGAGATGACAGTACCCCGCTGTGTCAGGCGTGTTACGATAGGTACTACACCACCTGCGAAGATTGCGGCGCTGTGATTCATCATGACGATGCCTACTATATCGACGAGGATGATTATGAGGCCCGCTGCTATAGCTGCCACTGCAGATGCAATACGCGGACGATCCATGACTACTATTACAAACCGGAGCCTGATTTCCTGGGAGAAGGTGGCCGCTGGCTGGGGGTAGAGCTGGAGGTTGACGACGCTGGTGAAAGCAACAGCAATGCGGCAAAAATCGTGGATATCGCCAATTTCGATGAGGAGCGTATTTATTGCAAGCATGATGGATCTCTCAATGAGGGCTTCGAGATTGTGACCCACCCCATGACCATCGACTACCACATGAACAAAATGCCCTGGGCGGCGGTGCTGAACAAGGCAAAGGAAATGGGCTACCGGAGCCATCAGGCCGGAACCTGCGGCTTACATATTCATGTGAACCGGACAGCCTTCGGCGAGACAGAGGCGGAACAGGATGAGGTGATCGCCAGAATCCTGTACTTCTTCGAAAAGCACTGGGAGGAGCTTTTAAAGTTCAGCCGCCGCACCCATAAGCAGCTCAAGCAGTGGGCCAACCGATATGGCCTGAAGGAACATCCTAAGGATATTCTGAAATGCGCAAAAGGTGATCGGGAGCGGTATACCTGCGTGAACCTGACCAACTACCATACCATCGAATTCCGGATGTTCCGCGGCACCTTAAAACTCAATACCCTTCTCGCCACGCTGCAGCTCGTTGACCGGATCTGCGACGTGGCTCTTTATCTTTCTGATGAAGAAATCAAGGATATGCCCTGGTCCAGCTTCGTGGCCGGTTGTACACAGCCGGAGCTGATCCAGTATTTAAAAGAACGCAGGCTCTATGTGAACGATCCTGTTGCCGCTGAGATGGAGGTGTAAATATGTGCTGCCTGTTTGGTTTCGTAGATTACGGTCACAAACTTTCCCGCAAACAGCGGCATCGGCTGCTGACGATTTTATCGGCCTCCTGTGAGGAGCGTGGTACAGATGCCACTGGCATCTCCTACAATTTTGAAGGTAAGCAGTATATCTACAAACGGCCGCTTCCTGCCCATCTGATGTGGTATCGTGTGCCGCTGGGGGTGACTGCGGTTATGGGGCATACTCGCATGACTACTCAGGGTTCTGCACTGAAAAATGAGAACAATCACCCTTTCAGCGGCCATGCCGGAAGTACCCGCTTTGCCCTTGCCCATAATGGGATCATTTACAATGACCAAAGACTGCGGAAGAAAATGAATCTGCCTGCTACCAAAATCGAGACGGACAGTTACGTGGCCGTCCAGCTGATCGAACGATTTGATGCTGTGGATTTCTATGGTCTGCAGTTCATGGCGGAACAACTGGAAGGTTCCTTTACCATCACCGCACTGACTGAGAAGGACGAGCTGTATATCGTCAAGGGCAACAATCCCATGTGCATCTACCACTATCCAGAAGCGGGGATCTTTGTGTATGCCAGTACGGAAGACATTCTCAAGAGGGCTATGCTGAAAGCGCTGCTCCCATTGGGCAAGGCGGAAAAGGTATATATGGTCAGCGGAGAGATCCTGCGGATCGATGCCAAAGGCAGGCTCAGCCGCAGCCATTTCGATGACAGCAATCTTTTTGCTGGCTTTTCTCAAGATTGGGGACGTTGGGCCAGCTACGATCCGGTGAGACGCCCTTTGAACCTTTACCACCATCCTGTCAATGCTAGACTAATCCCCTTTTTTGGCAATGCTCCAATAGAGGATATTCTACCCATCCATGTCCAGGATTATGTGAACCAAATGACAAAGAAGTACAAACCGGAAACCATTAAAAAGGATATCACCGTTCTGTCATTCATCATGCAGAACGCTGTAGATAATGGCTTATGCCGCAAAAATCCCGTTACCAAATCAGTTCGCCTACCCAAAGTAGAGCGAGCTGAAAAAAGCGCCTACACGCAAGAACAGTATGATATCGTATACGAGTTTGCCAAACAGCATCCTAATGGCTTGGATATCATGGTTTTGATGGAAACCGGTCTGTCCCGCAGCGAATTTCTTGGATTGACATGGAAGGATTTCGATGCCAAGGAAGGAATCTTCTATGTGAATCAGGGATTGGTTTCCTACCATGACGTAGACGAAGGTTGGGTAACAGAAGCCGACGGACTTAAAAATGAATATCGCCGCAGAGCAGTCCCTATTGTCGAACCCGAGTTACTGAAGCGTTTACGTGAAAAGCCCAAACAGATAACACTCCACCCTAACCGCTATAAACCTGAAATCACAGAGATCGTTGATACCACCTTCATTTTCCATAGTCCAAGCGGAAAGGCTTATCAACCTAATAACTGGAATAATCGGGTTTTTCTCCCATTTATGTGCGATCTACAAAAAGCACATCCAGAAATCCCCAAATTGTCTGCCCATGAGTTAAGGCATACGCGTGCCAGTTTATGGACAACAACCTTGGGACCTTATACCACTGCTCGCCTTTTGGGGCATTCTGATTTGAAAATGCTACTGAAAATCTATGACCATACAAATATTGACACTCTCAAGAAAGCAATGACAGGAACTGCACAAAGCAAGCAGGATCTACTCTAACCTGAGTAGATCCTGTTCTTTTTTACCATAAAATCAACACAAGCAACTGTGTTAAAATAGTACGACAAAAATACGACAAAATAACCTCTTACACTATGCCAAAAGTGTCCCAATAGGGTTGTTTTTCCCTTTTTGGCATATGCCAAATGAGACAAATCCCTTTGACGTGCGGAAGGTCATAGGTTCGAGTCCTATATCGTCCACCAAGAAAAGAAAGACCATCCATTCAGATGGTCTTTTTTTGATTTGTCTCAGAGATATGGAACACGTACTTATTAAATAATATATAGTCCGGCGGACTGATTTTCGCAGGACGGGCAAAGGGAGTGGCAATGCCCCTCCCCTACAGTTTGATTTTACGCCTGAATGGTCTTTACAAAGGCAGCCCGATCAGCGGCTTTGAAGTAGGCGGAACCCGCCACCAGCACTTCCGCGCCGTTTTCCTTGCAAACGGCATGGGTATTGGCATCCACGCCGCC
Source organism: Oscillospiraceae bacterium (assembly GCA_036300205.1). Taxonomy (GTDB): domain Bacteria; phylum Bacillota; class Clostridia; order Oscillospirales; family Oscillospiraceae; genus Faecousia. The sequence goes on along the minus strand of JAXJGV010000074.1, from coordinate 5,034 downwards.
GTCCACTTCGATGATGCAGCCGGGGTTCACTTCGTCCAGCAGCTGGCGCAGTTTCTTGATCTTGGGCATCATGTCAGCCATGAACTTCTGGCCGCCGAAACCGGGTTCCACGGTCATGACCAGGATCATGTCGCATTTGGTCAGGTACGGAATGGCCGCTTCCGCGGGGGTCTTGGGCTTCAGGGAAATGGCAGCCTTACAGCCCAGGGCGTGGATCTTGTCCAGGCACTCCAAGGTGTTCTGGGGCTGGTCGGCTTCCACGTGGATGGTCAGCCAGTCCGCGCCGGCTTTGACAAACTGCTCCACATACCGGATGGGCCGGTCGATCATCAGGTGGACATCCAGAGGCAGATCGGTGACAGGGCGGATGGCCTGCACCACGGGGATGCCGATGGAGATGTTGGGAACGAAAATACCGTCCATCACATCCACATGCACCCAATCGGCGCCGTTTTCTTCGATGTTATGGATATCTCGTTCCAGGTTGGCAAAGTCAGCAGATAAAATAGAGGGGGCAATCTTGGCCATAGTTCATTTCTCCTCGATTATTTTTTGTAAATTATCGTTTATCTGAGGGAAAAGGCTCCCCTTGAGGGGAGCTGGCACGGCGAACGCCGTGACTGAGGGGTGGGGGTAATGGGTCGAACATTTTCGACGAAATCGTACTGCGGTAACCACCCTTCCGTCCCGCCTTACGGCGGGCCACCTCCCCTCAAGGGGAGGCTTGCCTGTTGCGCTAAACTACAATTTATATTCCTTTGTCCTTAACATACCACACAACTTTCTAAAATGCAACATTGGAAACGTTTTCCAGCATACTTTTCCTTCATCGCGCCATACTATTGCCGAACCCAATTCAAAGGAGGAAAACACATGAACTGTCATGCCAATAAGTGCATTGAGTGCACCGTCCAGCAGTGCGCGCATCATTGCGAAAACGAGAATTACTGCTCCCTGGACCGCATCCTGGTGGGTACTCACGAGATGAACCCCACTGTCGATCAGTGCACCGACTGTAAGTCCTTCCGCAAGAAATAACGCGGCGCAAGGCTCCCTCAGGCGAGGGAGCCTTGCTTGCTGTCCGGATTTTTCTTGACGAACACCCGGGAAGGGGATATGATGGTGTCAGACTCTGGAGAAATTTATATTTCGTTCCACTGGAATACATAATTTCTTCACAAGTAGCCATTATGATTGGAACAGGAAAAGATAAGGAGGTAACCAGCATGGAACCCTTTGAGAATAACGAACTGGAAAACGAAACAGAAACCCCGCAGCCCGATGCGGAAGAAGCTGTTCCCCAGCCTGAGCAGGCCCCTTCTGCCCAGCCTCAGGAGGAACCCCAGCAGACCGCCTACCACGGCACCGGCGCAGGCCGTAAGGAATCCCCTTACGCCAATTCTCCCTACGTGATGGATCAGCACCCCCAGCAGGAATACCGCTATCAGCCCCAGACCGAGCCCCCGCAGAAGCCCGAAAAGGTACACAAAGAAAAGAAGCCCCGCAAGCCTGTCTGGAAGGGCATCGTGGCCTGTCTAGCAGTCGCAGCCATGGTGGCGGGCGGCTGTCTCATCACCGCGAATTCCGTCAATGAATATTGGGAAGCACGCACCGAAGACACCGTAAAAATGCTGACGGATAAGATCGAAGCGCTGGAAGACCAGATCGGCAGCACCGCCAGCGGAAACCCCGTGATCCTTCCCTCGGACGGCACCGCCATGGCTCCCAGCCAGCTCTACGCTTCCTGTGTGGACAGTGTGGTGGCCATCTCCGCCACGGTACAGACCTCCAGCATCTACGGCACCCAGGAAGGGGCCGCCGCCGGTTCCGGCTTTATTCTGACGGAAGACGGCTATATTATTACCAACTACCACGTGGTTGAGGATTCCACCGCCATTGACGTTATCATCCACGACGGCACCGAATATGCCGCGGAACTGGTGGGCTATGATTCCACCAACGACATCGCCGTGCTGAAGGTGGACGCCGCCGGTCTTTCCGCCGCCACCCTTGGCAGCAGCTCCGACCTTGTGATCGGCGACATGGTGGTCGCCATCGGCAACCCCTTGGGCGAACTGACCTCCACCCAGACCGTGGGCTATGTCAGCGGCATTAACCGTGAGGTGGCTACGGACAACATCACCACCATCAGCATGATCCAGACCGATGCCGCCATCAACCCCGGCAACTCCGGCGGCCCCCTGTTCAATACGAAGGGTGAGGTCATCGGCATCACCACCGCCAAGTATTCCGGCACCACCGGCTCCGGCGCTTCCATCGAGGGCATCGGCTTCGCCATCCCCATCGACGACGTGGTGCCCCTGGTGGACGACCTGATCGACTACGGTTACGTGACCGGCGCCTATATGGCCGTTACCGTGCAGAATACCGACGCGGAATCCGCTTCCATGTTCGGCCTGCCCACCGGCGCTTATATCGTCAGCGTTGAGAAGGACGGCGCCGCTGACCGGGCGGGCATTCAGGCAAAGGACATCGTCATTGCCCTGGGCGAGTATGAGGTCAGCAACGTCACAGACCTGACCCGGGCCCTGCGGAACTTCAAGGCGGGAGATACCACCACCATCAAAGTGATCCGCAGCGGTAAGGAGATAACCCTGGACATTACCCTGGACGAGAAGCCCCAGCAGACTCCCGCTGCTTCCGCGCCGCAGTCCGGTGCCGAAATGCCCAGTTCCGGCAGCTATGATGAATGGTTTGATTATTTCCGCCGGTATTTCGGTGAATAAACAATGGGATACGGGGCGTGCCGCTGTTCGGCACGCCCTTCCTTTTGTCGAAATTTGGCGAACTAACGTTCCCCTAAATGAATTGAAAATCATTTCCGTCTGTGGTATCCTATAGCCATCACGAGACTTAGGAGGGAGACCATGGAAGCGCTGAAGCTGCTGATCGCGGACAGCAACGAAGAATTCCGTCTGGCACTTGCGGAAGCATTGCGCACGCGCTACCATGTCCGCTGCTGCCGCAGCGGCCGGGAGGCTCTGGAACTGCTGCGCAGGGAAACTCCGGATATCCTTGTGCTGAACCTGATGCTCCCCGAACTGGACGGCATTACCCTGCTGGAAAAAGCGGTAGCGGAAGGCATTTTCCCCATGGTCTTGGCCGCCACGCCCCTGCTGAATGACTATGTGCTGGAATCCGCCGAACGGCTGGGCATCGGCTATCTGATGCTGAAGCCCTGCGACGTGCAGGCTGCCGCCGTCCGGGTGCAGGACCTGAGCCGCAGGCTGAAACCCGCCGTCCGGGTGCAGGATCCCCACACTTTGGCCGCCGATCTGCTGCTTACCCTTGGAATTTCCACCAAGCACAACGGTTTTGCCTATATGAGGGAAGCCATGGTGCTGGCGGTCCGGGACCCGGGACAGCCCATCACCAAGGTGCTGTACCCGGAGGTGGCCCGGATCTGCGGCTGTAAGCACGGGCATGTGGAGCGCTCCATCCGCAGCGCCTTGGAATCCGCCTGGGACCGCCGGGACGCCCAAATCTGGCAGAAATACTTCCCCAACGCCAATCGCCGTCCCACCAATACGGTATTTGTCTCCCGGATGGCGGAGGAACTGCGGCAGCGGCTGGAGGATGGTTCCTTTTAAATGCGAATTTCCCAGAATGATTTTCCATTTTGTACATATCATATTACACAAACACCCCTCACACGGTTTCCTGTTTCAAACCTTCGCTTTGAAACAGGAAAGCATCGCCTGACGGCGCTGCCGCTTCTCATACGGTTCTCATATAAAAAACACCACTTTTGGCATAACGAAGGTTTTTATTGAGGATCAGCACCCTACAGGAGGCTCCCATATGAAACGTAAAATAGAATTTTCTCCGGCGCGGTGGGCAATGAAACTGCTGTGCACCCTGCTCGGCCTGGTTTTTGCAGTTATGCTGTGCGGGACCCTTGCGTTCCAGCATCTGCTGGGAAAACTGAATTATGTGGAACCCGTGCAGCCGGAAGGAGACGGCATCGTCTCCGCCTTCTCCGCCATCAACCTTGGCAATTTCGGCGCAGACACCCAGGATAATAAAGTTCAAAGCGCCAGCGGCGTTCTGAACATCCTGCTGGTGGGTCAGGACCGCCGGGAGGGCGAATCCCAGGCCCGCTCCGATTCCATGATCCTGTGCACCTTTAACAAGCACACCAAACAGCTGACCATGACCTCCTTCCTGCGGGATCTGTATGTTTCAATTCCCGGCTATCATGATAACCGCATCAACGCGGCCTACTCGGAGGGCGGCATTTCTCTGCTGCGCGAGACGCTGGAACAGAACTTCGGTGTGGAAATCGACGGAACGGTAGAGGTGGACTTCACCCAGTTTTCCGGAATCGTGGACCTGCTGGGCGGCGTGGAAATCGAACTGCGGCAGGATGAAGCCAATGTAATCAACCAGGAGACCGGCGGGGCCCTGGAAGCCGGAGTCCGAACTCTGAACGGCATGGAAGCGCTGGCCTACTCCCGGATCCGCAAGCTGGATGCCGACGGCGACTTCAGCCGCACCAACCGCCAGCGAAAGGTCATGAGCGCCCTGTTCACCTCCTTAAAGGATATCAAAATAACCGCCGTGATTCCTCTGCTGAATGAGCTTCTGCCCATGATCACCACGGACATGAACAGCGGACAGCTCCTTCTGTGCGCGCTGGAGGTCTTCCCCATGCTTTCCGGTACGCAGATCGTCAGCCAGCACATCCCCGCCAACGGCACCTACACCGACCAGACCATTGACGGCATGGCCGTGCTGGTAGCCGATATGGATGCCGCCCGGCAGCTGCTGGAAAATACCATGCAGGGAAATTAGGCAAAAAAATCCACCGGCGGGGGCCATAGAGCCCATGTGGAGAAAAAGGAAAATATTTCCTTAAAATTAATACACAAATCTCTAAATGAGCAAATCTGAAAAATAAACAAAAGACACACCTAATATGGTACAATGAGGAAGAACCACCAACCACAAAGACCAAAAAGGTGTGCCTTATGGAAAACAGTATAACAGTCGGTGAAGAACTTCGCAAGTATT
>JAXJGV010000073.1:0-22974 GCA_036300205.1 Oscillospiraceae bacterium | reverse complement strand
CTGGACGTACTGCTTCAAAAGTTCCTGTGGTGCGTTCATAATACTGACTCCTTTGTCGTGAGTGTTTAGTTACATTCTTGACTTCGTCGCCAGTATTCATACTGTCATACTTTGTCGATTACACAGAATTTTCTGCGGTCTTTCCCGGAGCGGCTTCAGCTCTGCGTTGATGTTGCTGACCTCTGTTTTCTCTGCTTCGTACTCTGCTTTAAGGGCATCTAATTCCTTCTGCCACTTCTCCGGTGTCAGCTTTTTGCCGGGAATATCCGCATTGTCTAATTTTCGCTTCACAGCATAGAATTGGCGGATCTCCCTGTCATGCTCCGCCATATACTTTTCGTGCTTCTTACCCCAGCCACCTTTGGGCGGGATATCATCCACAATGGGCTTCAGCCGGGTATAATCCTCTGCCTGACGGATCAGTTCATTTAATGCTTTCATCTTCTTAGATTTCTCACGCATGGATTCATTCAGACCAAACATCCTGCCGCTCAAACCGGATACATAGCTTTCCAAATCATCAACGGTGCGTAGCCCTTTGGATTCCAGAAAGGCAAAGTCCTCGCTGTATCTCTTGATATTGTTGGCTTTCGCTTTGTTGGAATAGGCACCTGCATTTCGGATGGCATAATACTCTCCCAAAATCTGAGCCAGGGCGGGCGATTGGGGGTTATCCAATTCCTCCTTGACCTCTTTCAGCCAATCCAGCAAGTCTGCAAGTTTCTTCTTGACACTGCGGAGCAGGTTGTTGGTAGCCTTGATCCAGCGGTTCAGATCGCCTTTGTTGGTGCGTATGCCCTGTACTTCCATCTTTCGGACAGCGGGACCTTCGTGGACGGTGGGAAGAATATCCAGCCCTTGCCGTTTATAGCTGCGGTTATCAATTCGGCAAGGCAGTTCCTTTTCCTCAAATTTGGCATTACACATTTCTGCCCACGCTTGCCGCCAATGCTCCAAAGTTTCGGGACTGCCCCAGTCGGTAGTCGGCACGGCATTGAATACATAATTTCCATCTGCATCCCGGATGCGGTTGCCCTCCTCATCCAGTTCATAGACCCGGTGCTGTTTAGCTCCCCATTGCCCATCTTTTTCAAAGGGACGAATGGGACACATGACATGGAAGTGGGGATTCTCTATACCGCCATCCTCCCGGTCAGGGACATGAACCGCAAAGTCAATAGTCATGCCCCGGCTGACAAACTGCTCCAACAAAAATTGCCTTGCCAGAGCGATGTTCTCGTCGAGAGAAAACTCGTTCTGCAAGGCAATGTCAAAACTGTATGCAAGCTGGGCTTTGGGGTGCCGTTCCACTTTTTCAACGGCATTCCATAGGGTCTGGCGGTCAGCATATTCCGGCGGAGCATGAGAGGGCAGCAGGATCTCGGTATGGACAACACCGCCTTTCCGGGTATAGTCGCTGTCCTCGCCATAATAATCACTGTGCAGCTTCTCTCCGGCCCGGTAAGCTGCGGCAGCAATGGCAGATTGTCCTGCACTGCGTTTGATCTGTGTCGCATGGAAATGGAAAAGTGCCATATCATTCACCGTCCTTCTCGGTTGCAGCAGCCCGGATGCGTTCTCTGATTCCGGGAAGATTCAGCACTGTTTCCATGAGTGCATAGAAGCTCTGCTCGTCCATTGACTTGACCTCCGGGGCAATGCTTTCAATGGCAGCACCACGGGTAATGAGCCGATGGGCACGCTTGGTGCGCTCGCCTTTTTCATAATACTGCTTGCGGTTTCGGAGCCGCTGGAGCTTGTGCTGCTCATGGGTGATTTGCTGTTCCAGCTTGGCTTGTTCTGCTTTGAGCTTTTCAAGCTGATTCATTGTAAAAACCTCCTTATTTTGAAATAGAAAAGACCGCCTTTGATTCACAGACGGTCACGATATGGGAATATGAGACTTGGGGAACAAATGCGGTTTGCAAAACTGCATTTCTTCCCCAAGTGTGCAGGGATAGCCGCAAAGTGGCGCAAGGGGTGCAGCCCCTTGTTCGGAAGCATAGCGACGGAAAACAGCCCAGACATTCAGGTGTCTGGGCTGTTCGGTCTCACAGAGCGCACATGCGGGGATTACCCCGTATAGAAGTGCGCCCTTAGTATAATTACTAAGGGATTATTGAATTTTCAAACATGGTTAAAAGAACGGCTGGGTACATATTTGTTTTAGGATAAAGAGATTTTTGTACCGTCTCGAAGTTCTACATAATCAACGTCATTCAGAATGATGGGAGCGTCGAGCGTGAAGGTGGCTTCTCCCGTAGGGCCAAATCTTCTGGGGTTAATTCCAATGCGAGTTCCATCTTTTAGAACAACTGTGGAATCCACAAAGCATACGATGCCTTTTTCATTATCACTGCCCGAGTAGACAGCTTTGGCACTCATCGTCTGTAATTCAAAGGATGTGATAGTAATAGAAAAGTCGTTATATGTTGCAGAGACTGGTGCGGCAATCAATTCAACAGTATCATCATTGATGCTATCAAACACAATATCAAAATCCCATACTCCATCCTCTGCGAGTAACTCCGAATGGTTTTCTTCACCATAGTAACCTTCCAAATCAGTAATATGAAGTCGATATGTTACACCAGGCTCGAAGGAATTTAGTTCATCGTTAATCGTTTGACTTAGTGCATACATGATCGTTACGGAATTATCTTCCGGATTTCCGTCATCAACCATTTGCCAAGTACCTGCGCCGTAAATTGCATCAGGTTCATCTACTTTATAGAAGTTTTTCTCCCACCCATCACCATCTGTGGTAGGCCTGTTCTTATACCAGTAAATGTCAGCATCTAAAGCTGTATCAGGAGGGCCTTGCAAAATTAACTTGATATATGCATTTCTGGAATCAGCAATTGCAGATTCTACTGTTAAAGTGTATCCATCAACAGTAACACTCTGGCCGATTTCCTTTGTGTTGTCATCGACATATTGAGCTTGGTCCATTGACAGCGACATATCCATTCTGTCGGAAAAGAATGCTTTGAACCAGTCTGATTCGGAAATAACATGGTATGCACATCCCATCAGGAACACCATCAGCGTGATTATGGCTGCCATAAAAAGTGGTTTCCGAAATACTGTTCTATGCTGCTGTTTACAAGCATCCATCTTTTCTGGGAGCATATCATTCTCGGATTCATCGATAAACTTCTGGTCGATGTGACTTAATCCAGACAGTAAATTATTGCCGTTCATACATAAATTCCCTCACTTTCCAAATAAATACGCAATTTGTTCCGAGTGCGGCTCAATTGTGATTTTACTTTGCTTTCGCTTATTCCATATCGGTCTGCAATTTCTGCAATCGTATCAACATGCCAGTATCGCCGAAGGAAAATCAATCTAGTCTCTTTGGGCAGACTATCCAGAAACACATTCATAATTCTACCCAATTCTTTTTCTTCTAGAATGGTATCCCTTCTGGTGTCCGGAATACACATTTCCATTTCTTTCGAGAGAGATACGACCTCTGCATTTCGCTTAGCTGCGAGCCTCCAGTCCAACTTATGGAAGGCTAGATTGCGACAAATAGATGATAGAAAAGCATAGAAAAATTGGGGTCGCTGAGGAGGAATTATATCCCAAGTTTTCATATAAGTGTCACTCACGCTTTCCTGTGCATCTTCCCGGTTGTTTAGAATTCTGTCCGCCAATACATGAAGCCGTTTACCATATGATTTGTCTGTTTCATGGATGGCATCTTCATTTCTATTCCAGAACAACTCAATAATTTTTGTATCGTCCATCATGATCACGTCCTTTCTCGTTGTTCCTCACCCTAATAGTACGAAATTCATCTGACTACGTCGCAAAATATTTAACGATTTTTCAAAATAATTATTGTTAGCGAATTGCTGCTTTGTTTCTACAATTCTACCCATTAACCATATTGACATCAAGTATTTTAAGGCATTACCGCCCTCCCTTACGCTTCTGCCAAACAAGCTCATAGCCCAGCACATCAGCCAGTTCTACCGCTTCCCGGTATCGCAGAGAATCCCGGCGCAGCTTGCCGGACAGATTCGGAACGCTGCTGCTCCATCCGTAGTCATCTGCAAGACGTTCCACGACCTCGCTCATAGTCATGCCTTCCCGGACAATATAAGATTTGATTTCGTTTCTTGTATCCATAAAAAATTCTCCTTTTCATATTTGTCCTTGGGCAAACTTTATTATTTGCGTCGAAAACGCAGTTCACTCAAGCGTGTGATTTTCAGTTTTTGGTGTTTCTTTTTTATTTGCTGCCTATGATGCACTGTTCATAAGGGCAGCCTTTCGATTTCACAGTTCCGAATGGATTTTCACATTTCTGGAAATAGGCACACGGAATCATGAAGGTAGTTCGCTATTCGGTACATCGCTGTTCTGTATGGACAGCGGCACAAAAACAGCATATTTTTCGCTAATTCCACATGGATTAAAATCAGCGGTACTTTTTGACCTCTTGCTTCGCCGTTCTACCCGAATACCTTCCTGCCCGGGAATCTCACCCCAGCGTTTCGTCCCCTTTGGTACGCTTCGTCGTCACAAGCTCCATATCGCTCGCTTCCATGTATCACATGAAAGCTCGTTCATTTCGCTGTTCCTCCTCTTCCCACAAAAGCCTTCGCTTTTGTGGGAACCCTGTGACGCCATCGTGGCGGATACTTCGCCGGGGGACATATTTACTTCGGACGGTCATGTAGTTTTTAAGCTGCATTGCCTCGCGACACATACAGTTTAGCGAAAAAACATGACCTTTCCCGTATATCGAAAAGGTAGGAATTTGCGTCAAAAATCGAAAATTTCCACGCTTATAGACATGGTATGATATAATTAAGAAAAACGGCGAAAGGATTGGTATTATGAATCCAAAACTGACAATACAGGAGAAGTTGAAGGATCTGCGTGTAGAACGTCGGCTGACTTTGGAGCAGCTTGCAGAGGAAACGGGAATCTCCAAATCCGCCCTTGGAAAATATGAAGCCGATGACTACAAGGACATCAGCCCCTTCAGCATTGTCACTCTGGCAAAATTCTACGGTGTATCTACGGATTATCTGATGGGCATGACAGAAACAAAAAATCACCCAAACACAGATATTCACGATCTGCATTTGAGTGACGATATGATTGCGCTGTTAAGGAGCGGGAAGCTAAATACCCGTCTGCTGTGCGAAATGGCGCTGCACAAGGATTTCCAGCGTATGATGGTGGATATTGAAATCTTCGTTGACCGGATCGCAGATATGCGCATCAATGATATGAATACCGTTCTGAACGCCACCCGGCAGCAGGTGATTGAAAAGTACAGTCCCGGAGAGAACGATCTCTATGTCCGAACGCTGGAGCTTGCACAAATCAGCGAGGACGATTATTTCGGTCATGTGGTGCATCAGGACATTGATGGCATCATTCGGGATATTCGGGATGCCCACCGAAAAGATGCGCTTACTGCCGATGCGGAAACACCCGCCATGGAAGCGCAGAAGCAGTTGGAAACTGCCATGAGCTACGAGGGCAGCGAGGACGAGAAGAAGGCCCGTGTTTTCCTTGCCACCATGGGAATCGATTATTCCAAACTGACACCAGAAGAATTTGTTACGCTGATAAATATTCTGAAAAAGTCCGAACATATGAAAAGTCCATACAGCCAGAGAGGTAAAGCACCATATCAGCCTCATGGAAAAGGTAAGCGCAAGAAGCGGTAAATAAGTCAAATCCAATCTTGCCAATATGTAACGCTTTTAGCTTGATTTTCGATTGTGGCGCAACAGCTTTTTTACATGGATTTGGCATAGGAATGATACTATACTGCCCTTCTCAATATAGGAATTGTGAGCGTTACAAAATAGCTATAAACAACAAGAAGCGATACCTGGTTCATACAAACCAAGTATCGCTTCTTTGTTGATGCACTCCTGTACGGCAGCTACCCTATGTCAGTAGTTTTCATACTGTCTTATTGGAAGCTACCCTTTTGGGGTGCCCGATTTTTATTTAACAAACCGTCTCATTTCTGGCTTTTTGATGCGCCCCCGTAGGGGAGGATTTTCAATCCTCCCTCAATATACCCGCCGCGAAACGGCGGGTTTTTCCCTGAAATCCAGCATTTTTTCCACGAATGGGAGCACGCAATTGACGCTGGCTTCAGGGCGGATTAAAAATCCGCCCCTGCGGGTTTTTTTGAAAAGCCATTTCCTTTCTGGTTTCTAGGTGCGCCCCGTAGGGGAGGATTTTCAATCCTCCCTCAACATAACTGCTGCAAAACGGCGGGTTTTTCCTGAAATCCGGCATTTTCCCCACGAATGGAAGCGCGCAATTGACGCTGGCTTCAGGGCGGATTGGAAATCCGCCCCTGCGGGTTTTTTTGAAAAGCCATTTCCTTTCTGGTTTCTAGGTGCGCCCCGTAGGGGAGGATTTTCAATCCTCCCTCAACATAACTGCTGCAAAACGGCGGTTTTTTTCCTGAAATTCGGCATTTTCCCACCAATGGAGGCGCTTAATTGGCGCTGGCTTCAGGGCGGTTTGAAAATCCGCCCCTACGGTTTTGATTGAAATTTTATTTCCAGAAACGCCACATGTCCCCGGTTTTGGGGTTGCTGTAGTCCGCAACAGGAGGAACGTAGACCACCTCTTCGCAGTTTCGCACCCGAAGGACGGTGGTGCCGTATTCGTCCACGTGCAGCAGTCCCATGGCCCGGACCGTGCGGCCCTTCCGGATCTGGGACGCCAGATCGTTGGTGCCGTAAGCACCGGAACCGATGTAATCTTCGATCACCACCGTTGCCAGATCCCCCTGGGTATCTTTCAGGGTCAGCCGGGAAATGCCCCCGCCGTCGGCGGTCTTGGTCAGGGACACCACGGTGCCCACTATCTGAAGCAGCTCTCCGCCATGGGCGGCGTAGTCCATGGCCACCGCGTGGGTCATGGTCCGGGGCACATAGCGGTAGAAATCCTCCTCGGGAAGCGCGTAATCCGTCATTTCCAGCACCAGATTCCCGCCCTCCCGGCGCAGACAGCCGGTGACCTCCATGGGCGCGCCCACCTGGATGCCGGAAACAAAACTGCCCTCTACGGCAATACCGCCGGTGTCGTCCTGAAGGTAAAGGGTATTGGGGAAGGTGTTAAAGGCGTTGGCGTTTCCCGCGGTGACATAGCCCTTCACCCGGTAAGCCTCCCCCAGCTGCCCGCTCCGGGCCTGGGCGATGGTGCTGACAGTGATCTGTGCCGGCTGACAGTGGAGGATTAGGGTCTGCTGATAGGTACGGGTCTGGCCTGCCACAGTGCCTGTAACGCTGGCCTGAAGCTCCAGTTCCCCCGCTTCCTGCCAGGTATAGGGAACGGTATAGGAAAAACTGCCCAGTGCGCCCACGGTGCCGGGAGCGCTGACCTGGTGGATCACCGTACCGTCCTGGGAAATTGTCAGGTTTTCCAGGGAAAATTCCACGGTTTCCTCATTAAAAAGTTCCAGTGTCAGATTGACTTCCTGGCCCTGTTCCGGCTGGGCCGGATCGGCGGTAAAGCCGGAAATGCCCATATTTTCATAGCTGTCCACCCAAACCGGGGCCGTCACCGCCACGTCTCCATCGAACTGGGTAATACGCAGATAATAGTAGCAATACCCCACGGGGAGGGCCAAAGTCAGAACTGTTTCCGTCTCGGCGACCGTCTGGGAAACTGCGGTTTTTCCGCCGTCCACGACCACCTCCACGGTGCCGATACCGGCGTCGGTAGGATCCTTCAGGAAAATTTCGGCGGTCAGCATGTCGGCGGGGCCCAGAATGGAGCCCTGGATACTGCCGTTCAGCCGGTAAATCACCGCCAGGTCGCTGTCCTGGGTGGCGTAGACCCGGCGGCTGCGCATGGCGTCGTACAGGCTCTGTTCCGTCAGCTCCCCGGCCAGAACCACCGTCCGGGCAGCGCTTTCGGTGCCCCAGGAGCCGCTGTGGTTGCTCTGGTTATTGGTGGGCGCCACATGCCAGCCCGCGTCCAGCGCCTGGGTATAGGCGTCGTAGGCCGTGGCGCCATGCTCTCCGCCCACTTCCAGAAGCTGGATCACGCTGTCATAGGCGGGGGTGCAGCCGGAAAAGCCGTTAAAATCTCCGTAAGAGGAGTCGGGATGGTTAAACTGGCTGATGGAATCGGGCACGGTGGTCAGGGCGTCGTAATAGCCCTTCAAGGTCTCAAAGCCCGTCTGGTCCGGGGTCTGCCAGCCGGGCGTGGCGAAGGTATTCATGTGCCCCAGGGCAAGTGCATCCTTCCAGGTCATTTCGTAGCCGAAAATGCCCACAAACTCCCCGTCCGTGGCCGACGCGGCAGCCGCTTTGCCCGCGGCCCATTCCGCGCTGACGGCGGCGCCATCCTGACCGATGGCGCCCAGAAGGGCATTGTCAAAGGAATTGCTGTGGTCGGTGACCGCAAAGAAGTCCAGCCCCGCCACATCGGCAGCGTAGGCATAGGCTTCCTCCACGCTTCCGGTGCCGTCTGACAGGTTGGTGTGGGAATGGAGCTGGCCGAAATAGAGGTTCCACTCGTCAAGGTCGGCGCTGCTGTTTTCCGCCGCGGCCTGGGGGAGGATGGTATCGGCATAAAAGCGGCCATCCAGGATCACGCCGTAAACGTCCGCCGTATCTCCCACAGCGGCTCCGGCGGGAAGGCTCCCGGTCATGGACAGGGAGAAGCCGTCCTGACACAGGCTGCCCCAGCCCAGCACGGCGTTTTTCACCAGGATCCGAAGGTTTTCCGGGGCATCCAGCAGGGTTCTTTCCACCGCGGGCAGATCGGCGGTCCCGGTTTTTTCGTAATCCACCGCGAAAAATCCGCCGCTGCGTACGCCTGTCACCAAAAGCACGTCTCCCAGCGCTGCGCCGGGGTCTGTCCCAAAGGAAAGGCGGATACCGCCGGTCTCATCCTGCAGGACGGCCTGGGTGCCGCCGGCGAACACCACGATTCCCTGAATGGTGATGTTTTCCGTGCCCGCGGGCATGGCCTGGGCCTGGGCGATGGTGGTCAGGGTTGGCGCGGCGGTCCGGAGCAGGGGTGCCTGGGTCTCCGTGACGGTGGGTTCTGTCTCTTCAGTGAAGACAGGCTCCTGTGTGCTGACCGTCTCCTGGGTACTTTCCGGTTCTTCCGTACTGACAGGCTCCTCGGCAGAAGGTTCCTCCGACGGCTCCGTGGGAGCGGATGTCTCAGAAAGCAGAGCTGCCGCGGTGGTTTCCGGTTCCACTGTCCCAGTCTCCTGCGAAAACTCCGACGCTCCTGCCGGGAGCGTCTGGGCCAGCAGAAGCCCCGCCGCCAGCAGAACTGACAAAACCCTCTGAAAGACCCGCCTGGTACGCACTTTTCATCCATCCATTCTTTCGATGATTTTCGACAAGTATACCATGGGCCTCTTTTTACGGGCCACCACTTTTGGGTTGGAAGTCAGCCCCTGACTTTCCCCCAATAAAGCAATTGCAGGGCGGAGGTATGCGCCTCTGCCCTGCAGGGTTCTGTATTCAAGGAAGGAACTTACGCTGTTATGCCGGTCAAACGGCGGCAGGCTCTTTGGCGGCCCAGGTCAGGCCCTTGGGGTAGAAGAACCGCACCTTCTCCCGGGCAACAGACATTTCCACCACTTCCGCGGTGCGCAGCTCGCCGTCCAGGTTGATGGCGGTGGGCTTGTCGCAGAGGATCTTCACGGAGTCCGTCTTGAAGTAGCGCACCAGGCCGGAAAGCTCCTTGTAGCGGCCGTTCTTATACTTGCCGATGATGGCGGGGACCTGCATACGGCTCACCTTTTTCACCAGCAGCACATCCAGCTTGCCGTCGGTGGGGTCCGCTTCGGGCACCGGGTTGAAGCCGCCGCCGTAGAAGCGGCCGTTGCAGACGCACACGAAGGTCTGTTCCCCGTCGATGCGCTCCCCGTCGATCTCCACCACGTAGTGCTCCGCAATGCCCCGCACCACGTTCACCACGGTGGAGGCAATGTAGGCGTTGAAGCCGTGGAGCAGGGGCAGGCGCTTGTACCGGGCCACATCCGTGCCGATGCGGGCGTCCAGGCCCACGGAACAGATGTTCAGGGCGATGTCGTCGTTGCAGCGGATCAGGTCGAAGGTGACTTCCTCCGCGTCCAGCAGCCGCTCCAGGTCAAAAAAGGCCTTGGGATCATTAAAAATCTTCACAAAATCGTTTCCGCTGCCGCCGGACAAAACCGTGACGGCGGCATTTTCATAGCCCGCCGCGCCGGCCGCCGCTTCGTTCAGGGTGCCGTCGCCGCCGCAGGCGTAGATGCGGTAGTCTTCGCCGCTTTCCGCGGCTTCCCGGGCAAGACGGCGGCACTCGCCGGGACCCTGGGAGACCTCGATGCGGTAATCCAGGCCCCTTGCGCCGCAGGCCTGGCGGATGGCGGTGGTGTACATTTCCGTGCGGTCCTTGCTGCCAGCCGCAGGGTTGATGAGGAATAGGTGTTTCATAGAACCTCCATATGTAACCTGACACACAATGCAGGGCAGGGGGCAAGCCCCCGCCCTGCCGTTTTTATTTCTTCTTTCTTTGCGCTTCCGTATACATATAATAATCGCACTTGATCATGCCGTTATAGAGTTTGCGCTTCTTGGTGGCCCGCTTGCCGAAATAGTGCTCGAATTCCGGCTCGGAGGTGATGATGTATTTCTTCCAGCCGTCGGCGTATTTCAGATGGCGGCCCAGGGCGGCATACAGGCGCTGGGCGCTCTGCTGCTCCATCATCCGCTGGCCGTAGGGCGGGTTGCAGATGATGACGCCTGCCTGGGCGGGCAGGTCCATTTTGGTGGCGTCCCCGTCCCGGAAGGAAATGCAGTCGGCAACGCCTGCCTTGCGGGCGTTGGCAATGGACAGGGAAATGCACTTGGGATCGTTGTCAGAGCCAAGGATCTGGTATTTGCCGTGATACTCCTTGTCCTTGGCTTCCGCCCGGACATCGCCCCAGACGGAAGGATCGATCCAGGCGAAGGCCTCGGCGGAGAACCGGCGGAAGGCGCCGGGGGCCTTGTTCCTGGCGATCATGGCCGCTTCGATGGGGATGGTGCCGGAGCCGCAGAAGGGGTCCCAGACAAAATCCCGGCCCCGGTAATGGGTCAGCTGCACCATGGCGGCGGCCAGAGTCTCCCGCAAGGGGGCGTCGTTGCCGTGGGCGCGGTAGCCCCGCTTGTGCAGGCCCGGACCGGAGGTATCCAGGAACAGCTGGACCCGGTCGTTCATGATGGAAAACTGCAGCTGGTACTTGGCCCCGGTTTCGGGAAGCCAGCTGACGCCGTACTTTTCGCCCAGACGCTTGGAAGCCGCCTTTTTGATGATGGCCTGGCAGTCGGGGACGGACATGAGCTGGCTGTTCAGGCAGTGGCCCTTCACAGGGAAGCTGCCGTCTTTGGGGATAAAATCCTCCAGATTGGCCCGGTAAACGCCCTGGAACAGCTCTTCAAAGGTCTTGGCGGGGAAGTCCGCCAGGACCATGAGGACCCGCTCGCCGGTGCGCAGGCAGATGTTGGCCTTGGCCAGCGCCCGCTGGTCGCCGGAGAACAGGACCCGGCCGTTCTCCACCCGGACGTTTTCAATATCCAGACGCCGCAGCTCGTCGCCCGCGATGCCCTCCAAACCAAACAGGCAGGGGACGGAAAATTCAAAATTTGCCATAGTTCCTCCTTTTATGGCTCCCCTCAAGGAAGCGATGATGAGATCGGCAAGAGCGGTCAGCGAGAGATTTTGGCCCGAATTAACGTTTGAAAAGCGCTGGAATACTGTATGTATTTCAAGTTTTTCAAACGGAAAAGTCGGGTCAAAAGATCCGCTGACAGCCGCAGACGATTTTCTCCAGCGTTTCCTCAAAGGGAGTTGGCGCGGCTTAAGCCGCGATTGAGGGGTGCCACCCCTCCGCCCCTTCGGGGCACCTCCCCTCAAGGGGAGGCATTATGGAATCAATTTTTTCGCTTTGATATACCGCTCTTCCTCGGAAAACACGCAGCCGCAGTATTTCTGCATGTAAAAGCCATGCTCCCGGGCAAAATTCTGGCCGTCCTTGAAATAGGGCCGGAAATCCCGGTACAGGAAGGCCACGCCAAACTCGGCGGCGGCCCGTTCCGCCACCTCCCGCATCAGCTCGTGGTTCTGATAGGGGCTGATGAACAGGCTGGATGTAAAGCTGTCGAAGCCGCCCTCCGCCGCCTGCTTTGCCGTCTCGAACAGGCGCATCTCATAGCACTTGACGCAGCGGTGGGCGATATCGTCCGCCACCGCCCGGACAAAGGGCCGCAGGGCGTAGTCATTCTTCATCAGAATGGGAAGGTCAATGGTTTTGGCATATTCTTCCAGGCAGTTGCGCCGGGCACGGTATTCGGTGACGGGGTGGATATTGGGGTTATACCAGAAGCCGGTGACCTCCATGCCGTCGGTGCGCAGAATTTCAATGGGCTGGTTGGCACAGGGGGCGCAGCAGATGTG
This sequence comes from Oscillospiraceae bacterium, assembly GCA_036300205.1. GTDB lineage: Bacteria > Bacillota > Clostridia > Oscillospirales > Oscillospiraceae > Faecousia. The sequence goes on along the minus strand of JAXJGV010000073.1, from coordinate 10,527 downwards.
AAGAAGGGTTTTCATTTCGAAACCTCCAAAAAACAGTTACAGGTTATTATAGCATAGAACATGCAAAATTCCAAATGCGAAATGCTGAATTTGTGGATAATCTGCATTCAGCATTTTCCAATCACGCCGTCTTCATAGACTTCCGTCACCGTCACGGTGCGGAGTACATTGTGCAGGCCCTCCCCTTCCATGTAGACCTTCACATAGTTGGGCGCGTGGCCGGTGAAATAGGCCCCGTCCTTTTCTTCGAACAGGACTTCCAGCTTCGTGCCAATGAGGTTCTCCCGGTAAGCACGGCTCATTTCCTCTGCCACGGCAATGGCCGCCCGGCTGCGTTCTTCCTTGGTGGCGTTGTTGTGCTGACCCGGCATCTTGTCCGCGGGGGTGCCGGGGCGGCGGGAGTAGGGAAAAATGTGCATGTCCGCAAAACCGCATTTCCGGATGAATTCCAGGCTCTGCCGGAACTCCTCCTCCGTCTCGCCGGGGAAGGCCACGATCATGTCCGTGGTGACTGCACAGCCGGGGAAATATGTGTTCAACAAAGAAACTCTTTCGTAATACCGGGCGGTATCGTACTTGCGCTTCATACGCTGCAAAACCGTATCGCAGCCCGACTGCATGGACAGGTGGAACTGGGGGCACAGGTTGGGCAGTTTCCGTAACCTTTCGCAAAACGCCGCTGTCACGATCCTGGGTTCCAGAGAGCCCAGCCGCACCCGCAGGTCAGGGACCGCATTGCACACCGCTTCAATGAGGGCGGTGACCTCCGGCTTGCCGGGCAGGTCGGCGCCCCAGCTGGCGATCTCGATGCCCGTCACCACGATCTCCCGGTAGCCCCGCTCTGCCAGCTCCTTTGCCTGCTCCACCGCCAGCTCCAGCGGCGCGGAGCGGATGGGGCCCCGGGTGTAGGGGATGATGCAGTAGGAGCAGAAATTCACGCAGCCGTCCTGGACCTTCAGCATGGCCCGGGTCCGCTCCTCCAGGCCGCCGGCGGGAAGGACCTCAAATTCCCGGCGGCGCAGGGCGTTGTCCAGCTTTTCCTGATGGGCACGGGTCTTCAGAGCGGCCAGCAGCAGGTCCACAAATTCCTGCCGCCCGCCGCTGCCGCCGATCACGTCGATGCCCAGCTCCCGGACGGCCTCCGGGGCGTGCTGGGAATAGCAGCCGCAGACGCCGATGACCGCGTTGGGGTTGTCCCGGCGGCAGCGGCGGATGACGGCCCGGTTTTTCTTGTCCGCCACGGCGGTGACGGAACAGGTATTGATCACATAGGCGTCGCAGACTTCGTCAAAATGGCCGATCTCATGTCCCAGAGCTTCCAGCAGACGCTCCATGGCCTGGGTCTCATACTGGTTCGTCTTGCAGCCCAAGGTATAAAAAGCAAATTTCATTTGTCAAATCCACCAATATTTCATATCATAACTTGTATTAATCATCCAAACCGACAGTTGCATTTTTACAAAAAAATGCTATAATAATTTACAACCGCTTTTTTGTGGAAGGTTGGGTCGATCCTGGATCATTGTTCCCCATTATACACGAAAAACATATTTTTGTACAGTAATAGGGGGGCACTTTTATGCAGGAATTTATGATTCATCTGGGCAGCGTTCAGGATGTGCAGGATTTTGTGGCAATGGCTACCTCCCGTCCCTATCTCATCACCGTCCGGGATGAACATAACAAGATCAAGGGCAGCAGCTTCATGGAAATGTTCTGCCTGGATTTTGCCCAGCCCCTGCGTGTTGTCGCCGAGTGTTCCGATGCGGAACTGGAAGAACTGCTCCGCGACGCAGACCGTTTCCTGGTCAAATAAATATGGCTCCAGCAGCACCGTCCTGGGAATACCTGGGGCGGGTTTTTTTACGCTGATTGACTTTCCCCTTTCCCCATGGTATCATAATCGGGAACGCGATAGGAGGAACTTTCCATGCCATTTCTCTACTATTCCCTTTTCGCGGCCCTGATCGTGGCCGCGGATCAGGTCACCAAATACCTCACCGTCACCAACATCGCGCTGTTTGAGGATGTTCCCTTCCTCCCCGGCCTGCTGCAGCTGACGTATGTGCAGAACACCGGCGCGGCCTTTTCTTCTTTTGAGGGCCAGCAGTGGCTGTTCGCTCTGATCTTCCTGTTCTTCACCGGCATGATCTTCTACGAATATTTCAAAAAGCCCCTGAAATTCCAGCCCTTTGAGCGCTGGTGCATCGCGGCCATCTACGGCGGCGGCCTGGGCAACATGATCGACCGGGTGCGGCTGGGCTATGTGGTGGATATGATCGAGACCACCTTTATGGACTTTCCCGTGTTCAACGTGGCCGACTGCTTCATCACCTGCGGCTGCATTCTGATGATGGCCCACCTGGTCCTGTGCAACAAGGAATTCTGGAAGGACGATAAGAAGAAAACATGATTCTTTACGCGGATATTCCCGGGGAGCGGCTGGACGCCTTTCTGGCCCGGCGGGCCGAAAACTTAAGCCGCAGCGCGGCCCAGAAGCTCATTGAGGATGGGCAAGTGACCCGCAACGGCAGGCCCGGCAAGAAAAACGACAAACTGAATATGGGCGACGCCGTGGAATACGCCATCCCCGAAGCCAAGCCCGTGGACATCGTGCCCACCGAAATGAAGCTGGACATCGTCTACGAGGACGACGACCTGCTGGTCATCAACAAGCCCAAGGGCCTTGTGGTCCACCCCGCCGCGGGGCATCAGGACGACACCCTGGTCAACGGCCTGCTGTACGCCCTGGGGGACGACCTCAGCGGCATCAACGGCGAACTGCGGCCCGGCATCGTCCACCGCATCGACAAGGACACCTCCGGCCTGCTTGCGGTGGCAAAAAACGACCTGGCCCACACCTTGCTGGCCAGCCAGCTGAAGGACCACACCATGGCCCGGACCTACGAAGCCATTGTGGTAGGCTCCTTCCGGGAGGACAGCGGCACCGTGGACGCCCCCATCGGGCGGCACCCCACCGACCGGAAGAAGATGTGCGTCACAGAACGCAATTCCAAGCCCGCCGTGACCCATTGGGAAGTGGTGAAGCGCTACCGGGGCTACACCCACATCCGCTGTAAGCTGGAAACGGGGCGGACCCACCAGATCCGGGTGCATATGGCCCACATCGGCCACCCGATTTTGGGAGATACGGTTTACGGGCGGAAAAAGCCCGAACTGGGCCAGGACAGCCAGTGCCTCCACGCAGGCGCGCTGTGCTTCCAGCACCCCAGAGACGGACGGCCTGTGATGGTGTTCGCCGAACTGCCCCAGTATTTTAAAGATGTGATCGCAAAACTGGAGAAAATGGGATAAGCGCCGAAGGAAGAATACAAAATAAATGCCTGCATTTTGAATTTTAAATGATAAAGAGGTTTCACTATGGCCATCTTTTCTGACATTTTACTGACCGCGGACTACGACCGGACCCTCACCGCTCCGGATTCCACCATCCCCCAGCGGAATCTGGAAGCCATCCGCTACTTTATGGAAAACGGCGGCGCTTTCACCGTCAATACCGGCCGCAGCCTGCCCATGACCCGGGTGTTCCGGGACAAGGTCCCCGTCAATGCGCCCCTGCTGCTTTACAACGGCTCCGCCGCCTATGACCTGGAGGCAAAGCAGTTCAGCTTTTACCACGAGATCCAGATGGACATGTGGGAAACCATTCGGGAATGCTTCGAGCTGTTTCCCGACCTGACGGTGGAGGTCCAGGGCGTGGACGCTCATTACTGCTTCACGGAAAATCCCGGCTGGGAGGCTTTCAGCCGCTGTCAGCAGTGTGATTACGCCTTTGCCCATCCCGGCGACAATCTGGGCCCCTTCCTGAAATTTACGCTGTACGGCCAGTTCCGGGACGTGACCGTGGCAGACATGTACAACGGCAGCGAGGAAGAACGCCGCCGCATGGACGCCGCCGAGCAGCTGCTGCGCCAGCGTTTCGGCGAGCACTGCGAGATCTTCCGGGCCGCCACCCGGATCATCGACATCCACGCCAAGGGCGTCAGCAAGGCCCGCTCCGCCCGGGAGCTGCAGCAGAAGCTGGGCCGCAAAATTCTGGTCTGCGCCGGCGACGCGGACAATGACCTGCCCATGATGTACGACGCGGATTATGCCTACGCTCCCGCCGACGCCATCATCGCCGACCGGTTCGAAACCGTGTGCAATTGCGCCGACGGCGCGGTGGCCGATGTGATCTATAAAAAAATTCCTGAGATTCTCGAAAAATTAGGTTGACAACAGGGCATTCTTATGGTAAAATCCTATGGCTGAAACAGCCAGAGATAAGGATTTGCGGGTGTAGTTCAATGGTAGAACACCAGCCTTCCAAGCTGGATACGCGGGTCCGATTCCCGTCACCCGCTCCATAGAAATGCGCCAGTAGCTCAGCTGGATAGAGCAACTGCCTTCTAAGCAGTAGGTCGGGGGTTCGAGTCCCTCCTGGCGTGCCATTCAGCTTCCAAAAAAGAGAATATGGTGGATATGGCCTAGTTGGCTAAGGCGTCAGATTGTGGCTCTGAAGATCGTGGGTTCGAGTCCCATTATCCACCCCATAAAAACAGGAGATATCTTCGGATATCTCCTGTTTTTATATAGTTTTTGGCGGATAATGGGACTCGAAAGGCCGTTAAGAAAACAGTCCGGTGGACTGTTTTTAGGCCGTGGGAGAGTCCCATGTGCCGTCAGGCACATCCCCAAAAAACGAAATCCGTTTGCATAAAACAGGTTGCCATTTCTACCGTGCAGAATACCGTAAATTGCGCTTGACCCAGATTTGACCCAAACGGGAAATTTTTTAGAAACAGCACATTATCACAGGTGATTTCGCGTGCATTCTCCCTTGCTACTTCTCTTGACTACCAAGATTGCTCAGAATATAATATAATTAAAAGTTCGGAAACTTGAAATTGGCGGAGGTTCGATATACCCATAGCGTTCCCTCCTAGTTACCGAAAAAGCGGCAGTACGAGAATCACGATTGCGCAGGCGAAAATAAAGCCAGCCGCACACAGGCTGATGATTGCAACACTTCGGTTCTTCTTCCAGTGGTAGATCGCCTGCAGCAACAAAACAATACCAATCAAGGGCTCGTAGACATTGATCGAATCTTCCCATATGCCGAGAAGCTGGAGAGCGGCCAACGCAATCACCGCAACAGACAAAACGATAATCAAAACATTGATGATTCTGTCAGCTGTGGTCATGTTATTCCATCTGGCTTTCATATGGCATCACCTCTGAGATCATTATAATTTCTCCAAATATAGCAGTCAACATCTTTATACAATCTTAACACCGCCTGCGTGAGCCTTAACACCCTCTTTATACCTTTTCTGATAAGATTACAGTAAGAAAAGTGTTGGGAGGTATCGCCATGTGGGCGGTTTTACATAAAAGAAAGCTCAGCTCGTCCCAGATCATCCTCTTCGGCTTCGCCGGAGTGATCCTGATCGGAACGTTGCTGCTGATGCTGCCGTTTGCCACAAACTGCGGTCAAAGCGCATCCTTTTGGGACGCGTTGTTTACATCCACTTCTGCAGTCTGCGTGACCGGACTGATCGTGCAGGATACTGCCGTCTACTGGTCTGGGTTCGGTCAATCAGTAATCTTGCTGCTGATCCAGATCGGCGGTATGGGCGTGGTGACCGTTGCCGCAGCCATTACCATGGCTTCCGGCAAGAAGATATCCCTCATGCAGCGCAGCACCATGCAGGATGCCATCTCTGCCCATCAGGTAGGTGGTATCGTCCGGTTTACCGGCTTTATTCTAAAAGGGATATTCCTCTTTGAACTGTTGGGTGCATTGGTGCTGATGAGCGTATTTATCCCGGAGTACGGCCTGAAAGGCATTTGGCTGGCGGTGTTCCATTCCATTTCTGCCTTCTGCAACGCAGGTTTTGATCTGATGGGAACGAAAAGCCCCTATTCTTCTTTGACTTCCTATGCTGCACACCCGGTGGTGAATATCACCATTATGCTGCTGATCGTCATTGGAGGTATTGGCTTTCTCACCTGGCAGGACATCCGGCAGAATGGTATCCATATCAAACGCTACCGGATGCAGAGCAAGGTGATCCTTGCGACCACAGGTATCCTGCTTCTTGTTCCTGCCCTGTACTTTTTCTTTTTTGAGTTCTCAGCAGAGCCGATGGGAAGGCGTATTCTGCTGTCCCTGTTCCAGTCAGTGACACCCAGAACCGCAGGCTTCAATACAGCAGATTTGACGGCGTTGAGCGAAGCGGGTCAGACATTGACCATTGGCTTGATGCTCATTGGCGGCAGCCCCGGCTCTACGGCCGGCGGCATGAAGACAACCACAGCGGCGGTACTGGTTGCCTGTGCGGTTGCAGTTTTCCGCAGACGGGAAAACGGACGATTCTTCGGACGGCGAATCGCGGATGATACCGTGAAAAATGCGATTACTGTGTTTCTAATGTATATTTCTCTGTTTTTGCTGGGTGGTATGATCATCAGTCGGGTGGAAGAACTCCCCATCCTGACTTGCCTGTTTGAAACAGCATCGGCAATTGGCACGGTCGGCTTGACCCTGGGCATCACACCGGAATTGCATTTGATTTCCAAGCTGATCCTGATCAGCCTGATGTTCCTTGGAAGAATCGGCGGCTTGACCCTGATTTTTGCCACACTGTCCGCAAATAAAAACACCCTCTCCAAGCTGCCTTTGGAGAAAATCACTGTTGGATAAGGAGGAATCTCTATGAAATCCATTTTGTTGATCGGCTTGGGCCGTTTTGGAAAGCACATTGCCATGAAGCTCCGGGAGCTGAACCACCAGGTCATGGCTATTGACCATAAGGAGGAGCTGGTGCAGGAAATCCTGCCTTATGTGACCAATGCCCAGATCGGTGACAGCACCAATGAGGAATTCCTGCGCAGTCTGGGTGTGGACAATTATGATGTGTGCATTGTTGGTATCGGCAACGACTTTCAGAGCAGTCTGGAAACCACATCGCTACTGAAAGAGTTGGGCGCCAAAATGGTGGTATCCAGGGCGGCGACCGATGTGCAGGAGAAGTTCCTCCTGAGAAACGGAGCCGATGAGGTGGTCTACCCGGAAAAGCAGTTGGCCCGGTGGGCGGCCATCCGGTACAGTGCCAACCATGTGCTGGACTACATCGAGCTGGATGGTGAAAATGCCATCTTTGAAGTCACAATTCCTCAGAGCTGGATGGGTAAAACCGTCGGACAGCTCGATATCCGTAAAAAGTTCAATATCAACATTTTAGGAACAAAGTGTGGAAGCAAACTGGATTCCTTTATCACCCCGGACACCCTGCTGTGCGAGGGGAAATCCTTAATGGTGATGGGAAGATTCAAGGATATCCAGAAATGCTTCCAGATTTGACCAATCGAAATCATGAATGTCATTTGGGTTATACTCGCAGTCGCAAGTTTCTTGGGAGGGCAGGTATACTTGTTCCACATGATCGGCAAGTGGGGCGATTTTGTAGATAAATATTACCGCCCATAGATTATTCTTTGAAACCATGCTATAATGATGAAAATTCTAGTGGAGGTGTGCGAAGATGGAAGAACATATTCTAGTAGGCCTGTCCTCTGCACCCTCCAATGCCAGAATTATCCGAACCGCTGCTACCATGGCGGCTGCCTTCGGCTGCAAATTCACCGCATTGTTTGTTCGTACTCCCGGCTATGATGCCATGAGCGAGGAAAACAAGGAACGGCTCAGAACCAATACCGAGCTGGCAAAAAGCCTGGGTGCCACTGTCGAGACCGTTTTCGGGGATGATGTTTCCTATCAGATCGCGGAGTATGCCCGGCTTTCCGGAGTTACCAAGATCGTGGTGGGCAGAAGCGCAGCTACCCGGAAGCATCCCTGGGGAAAACCTACCTTGACGGAGAAGCTGACGGCCATCGCCCCGAATCTGGATATCCATATCATCCCGGATGCCAGCGTGGATGGCAGCTACAAGCCCAAAAAGGCAAAGCGAAAGGTCGATCTCAAAACCGCTTGCCGGGACTGGGCGCTGACCATCGGAATTCTGATTCTGGCAACAGCCATCAGCTACGGCTTTTCGCAGGTGGGCTTTACAGAGGCCAATATCATTGCGGTGTATCTTCTGGCGGCTCTGCTGACCTCCATGGTCACATCCACCCGTAGCAGCTATGTCCTTTCTGCCATTGGCGGCGTGTTGGTTTTCAATTTCTTCTTCACCACACCTAAGTTTTCCCTCCGGGTCTATGAGCATGGCGCACCGCTGACCTTTCTGATCATGATCGTCGCCGCGCTGATCGTCGGCACCCTGACCGACCGGCTGAAAAGTCAGGTCAAGCAGTCAACTATGGCGGCATACCGCACCAATCTGCTTTTTGAAACCAGCCAGATGCTGCAAAAGGCCGCTTCTGACGATAAGATCTTCCAGACAGTCCGATCCCAGATATCCAAGCTGCTGGACCGTCACGTTTCTGTTCTACCGGGGGTGACCGCCAGCAGCCGCCGTAATGCTCTGCACTATCCCATCAAGGTTCAGGACAGAATCTACGGTACCGTCATTGTCGAGGGCAGCGAGCCCCTGGAAGCCTTTGAAAACAGTGTGCTGTTATCCATTCTTGGCGAGTGTGCCCTGGCTTTGGAAAACGGCCGCAATTCGAAGGAAATGGAAGACGCAAAATTGCAGGCTGAGCAGGAAAAGCTCCGGGCGAACCTGCTGCGTTCCATTTCCCATGATCTGCGGACACCCCTGACTGCCATCTCCGGAAATGCCAGTATCCTGCTGTCTGGCAGCGAAAATCTGGATCTGGATGCCCGAAAGCAGATGTATGGGGATATCTATGACGATTCCGTGTGGCTCCATAACTTGGTGGAGAATCTTCTGGCGGTTACAAAAATTGAAGAGGGCCGTATGGAGCTGAAGACGCAGCCCCAGCTTGCGGAGGAGATCGTCTCCGAGGCCCTGCAGCATATCAGCCGCAGACGGTCGGAACATACTATTGCTGTCACCCACGAGGATGAGCTGCTTCTGGCCCAATGCGACGCAAGGCTGATTGTACAGACGATCATCAATCTGGTGGATAATGCCATCAAATATACCCCGGTAGGCTCCCACATTGAGGTGTCCACCCGGTGGGAGGAAAGCATGGCAGTATTTACGGTAGCCGATGACGGGCCGGGCATCCCGGATCAAGAGAAAAAGCAGATATTCCAGATGTTCTACACCGGTTCCACTGCCGCGGCTGACAGCCGCAGAAGTCTGGGCCTGGGCCTCAGCCTGTGCAAATCCATTGTAACGGCACACGGCGGCACAATTTCTGTTTCCGACAATCAGCCTGTGGGCACAGTCTTTACATTTACCATTCCAGCCGGGGAGGTGGAAGTCCATGAATAAGCCTTTGATTTTGGTGGTGGAGGACGATTCCACCGTCCGCAATCTGATCACCACTACCTTAAAATCCAATGACTACCGCTATATCACTGCACCCAATGGAGAGTCCGCCATTGCAGCCGCAACCACCCAGCAGCCGGATATCGTGTTTCTGGATCTGGGACTGCCGGATCTGGACGGCGTGGAAATTATAAAACGGATTCGCACATGGTCCCAGATGCCGATTATCGTCATCAGTGCCAGAAGTGAGGATGCTGACAAGGTATCCGCTCTGGATGCCGGTGCCGATGATTACCTGACCAAGCCCTTCTCTGTGACAGAGTTACTGGCCCGGCTCCGGGTGGCCCAGCGCAGAATCACTTCCGTTGTCGGAAAGACGGAGGAAGCTGTATTTCGCAACGGTAAACTGACCATCGACTACGGCGCAGGCTGCGCTTTTCTCAGCGGTGAGGAGTTGAAGCTGACCCCCACGGAATATAAGCTGCTTTGCCTGCTCGCCAAGGATGCAGGTAAGGTGCTGACCCACACCTATCTGACCGACAAAATATGGGGAAGCTCATGGGAGAGCGACATGGCATCCCTGCGGGTACACATGGCAACCCTCCGTAAGAAAATCGAAAAGGATTCCGACACCCAGTATATCCAGACTCACATTGGTATCGGTTACCGGATGCTGAAGGTTGAATGATGATCATTCGCCTTTGTAGCTGACAGAAATGTTTTTGTCGATGCCTACCTTGTTTTCGCCTTTGAAAACGGCTGCAAAGCCAAATCTTGATTCTCGACCACCATATGTTGTGGAAACACACCTATGTGAAGCCACTACATATGGTGGTATTTTTGAGCCCAGAAAAAGTTTTGACTTCACCAAGGGGTTTTAATTGTTTATTTCGTTTTGTTAGATACCGCCGGGCAACACTGCATGGTGCTGTCCGGCGGTAATGGTTACATGGTCTGCACTGAATCGTAGTCATATTCATAACCACTGGAGCGCTGACCGTGGGCCTGCTTCTTTTCCTCGATCTTCTGCCGCTGCTTGCGGTCGATAGAATTTCTGCGGCGGATATGTCGGTTGGCGCTGGATTGGATCATGCCAGCCAATCCCCGGAACAGTCCGAAGACTGCGGAGGTGGTTTGCCGGTGAACATGGTTTTGCACCTTT
>JAXJGV010000072.1:0-17240 GCA_036300205.1 Oscillospiraceae bacterium | reverse complement strand
TCACAAGACAGCACTGGACAACACTGGTTAGCGTGTACAATTATTCCATTTTTTCCGTTTTAATTTCACAAATACTGTTTTTGCAACATCTTGAGAAATGGAGCCCAAAGACGTTACAATAAAAACCAAGGAGATACTGTGGCGCGCCCATCAACGACCAGGAGGTCTCCTACATCGCCCTGTATTTCCTGGCAGCCATCAATCAGCAGCACCCGGAGATCATCAGCAGGCCCCAGGTGGTAGTGGCCTGCGGCAGCGGCTACGGCACCGCTCAGGTGGTGGCCTCCCAGCTGAAGCGCCTGTTCGACGTGGAAGTGGTGGAAGTGCTGTCCGGCCGGGATGTTTCCGATCTGATCGCCAAACGCCAGCTGCACTGCGATTATGTTGTCAGCACAGTGGACCTGCCCCGGCTGCCGGACAGCTTTTACATCAAGGTAAGCCCCATTTTTACCCACAAGGACTACCAGAATATTCTGCAATTCATGGACGCCCATAAGCGCGGGTATTCCATGAGCCCCTTCTGGGAGCAGGAAGGGGATCCGGAGAAAAGCATCGGTCCTTTTGGTTATATTTCCCAATATCTGAATACCGCAGAGGGCCTGGTGGAGATCGCCAGAAAGTTCGGCGCGGACATCGATACGGACCAGATGAAATACGAATTCCTTTCCGTTCTGGTCCAGTCCTCCGGCAAGGAGGAAGCAAAGGAGCCGGATAACCAGTCTCCAAGCCTGAAGCAGCTGCTTCGCCCCCATCTGATCCGGATGGACGTATCCTGCCAGGATTGGCGGGAGGTGGTGGCGGCCAGTACCGCTTCTTTCGAGGAGTTTGGTTATGTGACAGAAGCATACAAAGACGCCATCATCCGCAACATTCTGGACTTTGGTCCGGGAATGGTCATGTTCCCCGGAACGCTGAGCTCCCACGCTGCCCCGGAAGACGGCTGCAAAAAGCTGGGATTCAGCTTTATGAGCCTTAAGGAGCCGGTGGAATTCGGAAATCCGGTGAACGACCCGGTCCGGATCGTATTTACCCTGGCCACTACCGACCGGGTCTCCCATCTGGAAGCGCTGACGCAGCTGTTCCACATGCTTTCGGAGCCTCTGGTAAGGGGGGAGCTGTTCGGAGCGAAAACAAAAGAGGATATCCTGCAAATCATTTATAAGTTCCTGCGTTAGACCTTACGTTCCCCATCCCGATTTTATTGAATGAGGTGAAGAAACTTGGATGATACATTGAATCTGAATCCAGCGTGTATCCAGCTTGACGTAACTGCCGCCGACTGGCAGGATGCCATTGTAAAGGCATGCCAGCCCCTGATCGACCAAGGCTATGTGCTGCCGGGTTATCCCAGAGATGTGATCGCCCGGGAGAAGCAGTGGGCCACAGGACTTCCCACGGAGCCCTACGGAGTCGCAATTCCCCATGCCCTGACCCCGCTGAATGTGGTCACCGCCCAGGTCGCCGCCTGTCGGCTGAAGACGCCTGTGAAGTTTTGCCAAAGCGGCGGCACACCGGGAGAAGATGATGTGGAATGCAGCGTGGTCTTCGTACTGGCCCTGAAGGATCCCCAGTCCCAGCTGAGCCTTCTGCAGAAACTGATGGTTGCAATCTCCAATGAGGATATGCTGACCGCCCTGCGCGATGCGGCAAGTCCCCAGGAGTTCAACGATATTTTCACCAGCGCGTCCGCCACCATGTAAAGAAAGGAGAGAGTAATATGGTAAACCGCAAGATCAAAATCCTCGTCGCCTGCGGTGCAGGCATCGCCCAGTCCAGCATGCTCCAGATGATGATCAACAATTATCTGACGAAGAAGAAGGTTTCCTACGATTCCCAGAAGTGCACCTTCTATGAGCTGCAGAACAAAGTCAAAACCTGGAACCCTGATTTTGTTTACACTGTGGGCAAGCCCCCCTTCCAGATGCGGGAAGGCCTGCATCACGATGGCATGAACATCTTTACTGGTGTCGGCCGCGACAAAGCGCTTGACGAACTTTATCAGATGATCCAGGATCTGAGTGAGTAAGCAACCCCCGTTACCGTGTTCCAAAAAGAAATAACAAGAATCGGATAGGAGGATAAATATGGAATTAATTCAGAGTTTTATTGACTTTACACAAGGCCTGGGCGCAGCATGTATGATGCCCATCTTCGTGTTTCTCATCGGTCTGGTCGTCCGTGTTCCCTTTAAAGAACTGCTGAAGGCATCCGTTACCGTTGGCTGCGGCTTCATCGGCACCTTCATGGTCATGAACCTGCTGGGCGAGTACATTGGACCCATCTCCCAGGGCTTGGTCGCTCGTTTCAATCTGTCTCTGGATGTCATCGATGTGGGCTGGCCCGTTACCGGTTCCTTCTCCTGGGCTGTTCCCATCGCTCCCATCATTTTCGTTTCCGTGTTCGCTCTGAACCTGCTCCTGATCGGTGTTGGCTTTACCCGTACTCTGGATGTTGACATCTGGAACTACTGGGGCTTCATGCTGGCCGGCGCCATGGTTTACTACTCCACCAACAGCGTCATCTTCGGCGTTATCGCTGCCCTGATCACCGCTGCTGTTACCTTCCGTCTGGCTGACTATGCCGCTCCCGTTACCCAGCACATCTATCCTGGCATCAGCTTCCCCCACACCTGCGCCATTTTCTGGATGCCCTACGCCAAGTTCATGGATAAGATTTATGACAAGATCCCCGGCTTCAACAAGCTGGACGCTGACCCCGAGCATCTGAAGGAAAAGATCGGCTTCTTCGGCGATCCCATGTTCATCGGCCTGATCGTTGGCGCTGTCCTGGCGGCTCTGGCTGGCCTGGATGCCACCGGCATTCTGGTAAGCGCTCTGAACATTGCAGCTGTCCTGCTGCTCCTGCCCAAGATGGTCTCTCTGCTGATGGAAGGCCTGTCCACCATCGCCCAGTACACCCAGCTGTGGGCACAGAACGTCAAGTTCCTCCAGGGCAAAGAGCTGTACATCGGCATTGACGGCGGCATCCTGATGGGCCGTCCCTCCGTTATCGTCGTCGGCGTCATCATGATCCCCATCATGCTGGCTCTGGCCGCTGTTGTTCCCGGCAACCGTGTTCTGCCCATTGCTGACCTGGCAGTTCTGACTTCCTGGTTCTGCTGGTGCCCCGTTGCCGCTAAAGACAACATCTTCCGCGGCATCGTCAGCGCTATCTTCCAGGGTATCGTGATCCTGCTGCTGGCAACCGCCCTGACCGGCATCCACGATGTGATGGCTGTTCAGTCCGGCTATGTCTACGCAGAAGGTATCCAGCACACCTCCGCTCTGGTCATGGGCCAGGAGCTGGTTCCCGCCGGTCTGTACTGGCTGTTCAACCTGTTTGGCTGAGCTTTGAGATAAGAATCATCCCCGGCATATAACGCAATCCCCGCACAGACCAAAGCGGTCTGTGCGGGGTCATTCGCAGAAGTCTCACGCATAAAGGAGAGAAGCACATGCCGAAGATCTTGCTTGCCACCGATCTGGATCGTACACTTTTGGACAAGGGTTCTCAGGCCCCTCCAGGCTGTCTGGAAGCCATCCGGGAATTTACCGCGGCAGGAGGCTCCTTTATCATAGCCACGGGACGTCCCACCCGGGGCGCGCTGCGGTATCCGGAATTAATGGCACTTGTCAACGCACCCATCATCTCCTATAATGGAGGCTGTATCAGTGATGCCGCCACCAGAGAGATCCTGTGGCAGAAATACCTGCCCGCAGGACTGGCTCCCTTGATCCGCTCTGCGCTGGACCGGTTTCCCATGGTCGGAGCCCTGGTCTTCCGGGGACCGGAAGATGTGACCACCGTTACCCAGCCCAATGCCTACACCCACGAGGTCACCTGGGAGCGGGAGCATTATAAAACACCCCAGTTGGACCTGGAATGCGTCCAGGAACCATGGAACAAGATCGTGATGGCTGGCTGCCGGGAGGATATGGCCCACTGTACGGACTATATCCGGCGCAATGCCCGCTGCGAGATCACGACCATCCTTTCAGAGGGGCTTTTTTTGGAGATCATTGCCCCCGGCATCCATAAGGGCGATGCCCTGCGCCGTGTGGCGCAAATGCTGAATATCGACCGTTCTCATGTGCTCGCCATTGGCGACAGCATGAATGACATAGAAATGATCCAATGGGCCCAGGTAGGCGGCGCCGTCGCCAATGCGGAACCCGCTGTGGCGGAAGCGGCAGACATCCTGGTCCCATCCAACGACGCACATGGCATCGTGACCTTCATCCGGGAAACCGCGATGCCCATGCTGTGCAGCCGAAAATGAGGAGGCGAATCCTATGACCTATACCGGAACAGCCGTATCGGCCGGTGTTGTGATCGGCAAAGTATACCTCTACAAACGGTTTCTTCCCCACCTCCATGACTGGCCGCCGGTGAATCCCGAAGCGGACCTGGCCCAGTATCAGACTGCGCTGGATACCGCCCGCCAGGAGCTGGAAGCCCTGAAAAACCGCTTTGAAAAGGCGGGGGACCAGGAGAAGGCAGGTATCTTCGGCGCCCATCTGGAGATCCTTTTGGATGAGGTAATGGACGAAGAGATCCGGGAAAGCATTGAGACCAAGGCCTGCAACGGCCCCCAGAGCATTCAGATGGTGTATGAGCAGTACGCCACCATGTTTGAATCCCTGGAAGATCCCATTATCCGGGAGCGGGCCATGGATCTGCGGGATGTTTGCTCCCGGCTGCTGCGCTGCTGGGACGGCCTGCCGGAGCAGAATTTGTCCGCCCTGTCCAGCCCCGTCATCGTGGTGGCCCATGACCTGCTGCCTTCGGATACAGCTACTCTGGACCGGGAAAATGTGCTGGGAATCGTGACGGAAGTGGGCGGCAGCACCTCCCACAGCGCCATCATTGCCCGCAGCTATGAGATCCCGGCGGTGCTGGGTGTGGGAAATATCTGCTCGACTTTGACGGATGGCCAGGAGATGATCCTGGATGCCATCGGCGGCGACCTGATCGTGGATTTCAACGACACCTGCCGGGCGGTTTATGAGAAGAAACGGGAGACGGTGCTTCAGGAACTGGCCATCAACCGGCAGTATCTGGACCGGGAGGCGGTGACGCCGGACGGCGTCAGGATCGCGGTGGAGCTGAACATTGCTTCTGCCGGCTCCCAGGAATTGAACCGTGCCAAGTATACCGACGGTGTGGGCCTGTTCCGCTCGGAGTTTTTGTACATGGGGCGAAAAGCTCTGCCCAGTGAGGAAGAACAGTTCCAGGCCTACCGCAAGGTGCTGATGGCCTACGGAAACCGCCCGGTGACCCTGCGGACTCTGGACATTGGCGGCGACAAGCCTTTGGAGTGTATGGAACTCCCCGCAGAGGATAACCCCTTCTTAGGCAACCGTGCTCTGCGGCTGTGCTTCCAGCGGCCTCAGATCTTCCGGACCCAGCTCCGGGCGGCGCTGCGGGCCTCGATTTATGGCAATCTGTGGCTCATGTTCCCTATGGTGGCCAGCATTGACGATATCCGCCGGGCAAAGCGGTTCGTGGAGGAAGTCAAAACCGAGCTGACGGAGGAAGGCGTCCCCTTCAATCCCGACATGAAGATCGGCATTATGGTGGAGGTCCCTTCCATTGCCCTGCTGGCGGACAAGGCGGCGGAGGAAGTGGATTTTGCCAGCATCGGCACCAATGACCTGACCCAGTATTCCACCGCAGTTGACCGGGGCAATCCCGAGGTAAAGCATTATTATCAGACCTACCATCCCGCTCTGTTCCGACTCATCGGCTATGTGATCCGGGAATTTACCGCCCGGGGAAAGGCTGTGGGGGTCTGCGGCGAAATGGGCGGCAATCCGCTGACGGCAGCTGTGCTGATGGGCCTCGGCATGCGCCAGCTGTCCATGGGAGCCTCTTCTCTGGCGGGCATCAAGCGGATGGTGGTTTCCACCTCCTGCCAGGAGGCGGAAGAAATTGCCAAAACCCTTTGTGATCTATCCACCGCCCAGGAAGTGGAACAGTATTTACTTGAGAAAATGAAGCAATAATCGCCATCAGGAGGTTTTTTCTATGTATCGCAAGGAAGTCATCGTCCGCAATCCCACCGGACTCCATGCCCGTCCCGCTTCTGAGTTTGTGGCAAAAGCGAAGAAATTCCAGTCCAAGATCAGCATTTGCCGCAGCGGCGCGGAAGGAAAGCCCGGCAATGCCAAATCCATCATCATTTTGCTGTCCCTTGGCCTGGGCCAGGGGGAGACGGTGGAGATCACCGCGGACGGCCTGGATGAACAGCAGGCAGTGGAAGAGCTGGTCGCCCTGGTGGAGAGCGGCTTCGGCGAAGTATAATTCTGGCCATGGTGCCCTGTGAAATAACCTTAAGCGCCAATGCGGGAATCGCATTGGCGCTTGGACATTACCGGATCTGGGTGGATGCCCTGCACCGGGAAAAAGTGCCGGGGTTTTCCACCCTAGACTCGGCGCTGTTTACCAGATTGCAGGCCCATCCGGCGTTCCGGGATCCAAATCTGATCTGTGTTACCCACTGCCATAAGGATCATTATGCGCCGGGAATGCTCCGCTGGGCCTGCGACCGCTGGCCCGAGGCTATGGTAATACACCCGGACCCGGCCTTTTCCGGAGGTCATTTGCTGCAGGATTCAGAAGAAACGTTCTCCCTGGAAGGGCTGAAGCTCCGTTTTTTCCAGCTTCCCCATGCGAAAGACTGTCTGGCAGCGACTGCCCATTATGGTCTCCTGCTGACTATGGAGGGGAAAAACATCCTGCTGGCGGGGGACTGTGAAGTTGCCAGCCCGGCGCTTTCTGACGGCCTTCTGGGAGCGCCCATCCATCTGGCAATATTGAATTTTCCCTGGCTTACCCTGCCTCGTGGACGCCGGTTTCTGGAAGAAAATTTGCATCCGCAGCAAATGGTTTTTTACCATCTTCCTTTTGCTCAGGACGACCGTTGGGGCTACCGGAAGGCCGCGGAAAGGGAACTGGCCAGACTGCCGGAAAAAAGCTGCGTCCATATTTTGCAGGACCCGCTGGAACAGGTCCGCATGGACCTGCTGTGACTATGGAGAATAACAAAGCTGCCGTCGAGTCAGACGGCAGCTTTTTGGTTAAAGAAAAATATCAGTTAGTGTCCTGGTTCCTTTATTTATGAATGCCGAACAGCGGCCGTGCTACCCGCTTGTACAGCAGCATGGTCAGCACGGAAACCACCGTACCCTTGACCAGATTCAGCGGCGCGACGCACAGCACCACAAAAGTAGTCACATTATGGATGCTGCCGTTGATGGCGGCGCCCATGGCGATGATGGTGTCCAGGGGCATACCGTAAAGCTCAGCGAACTTGGGCAGCAGATACACAGCATTGAAAGCCGTGCCGAAAACGGTCATGGAGATCGTGCCCAGGACCAGGCCGATGACGGCGCTGTGCTTGCTCTTGTGGGCATGATACCAGATGGTGGCGGGGAGCACGAAGGAGCAGCCTACCACAAAGTTGGCCAGATCTCCCACAAAGGCGGTGGAGGTGCTCTTCAGCAGCAGCTTCAGCAGGATCTTCACGCCCTCACAGGCAACGGTGGCGCTGGGCCCTAAGTAAAAGCCGCACAGCAGTACAGGAAGCTCAGAGAAGTCCAGCTTGTAGAAACCCGGGGCCAGGAAGGGCAGGGGAAAGTCCAGCATATGCAGCACCGCGGCAAGGGCGGAGCACAGGCCGATGATGCTGACCCGCCGGGCGGGGGTTACCGTCCGCTTTTCCGGCAGAAAGCGTTCCACGATTCTGGCAAGCAGCCCCAGTCCTACCACAATGGCGGCGCAGCAGATGACGAAGCCCAGATTTTCCATGACGACAGTAACATCCATAACAGCCACCTCACAAAAAGAATACGCCCTGAGTATACACTCAGGGCGTGAAAAATAAACGCACACGATATGCGTACCTTCTTCCATCCAGACTGTACTGTCGGTTTCGGAGTTTCACCGAATCGGCGCCAATGCGCTCGCGGACTTTACCGCCGGTGGGGAATCACACCCCGCCCTGAAGATACTGTTCAGTTCTTTTACAGCATAGCACGGCAGGGTGCGCTTGTCAAGAGGTGGGTTTTGTGGTAAGATAAATTATAATATAGTAAAGGATCATTCTGTAGGGAAGGGTCTTGACCCTCCCGCCATATGACAACTCCGGTATGCGTTGTTATGATTAGAAATGCAACACTATCGGATTCGGGATGCTGCATCGAACGCTGAAGCTGCAAGGGAGGGCCAAGACCCTCTCCTGCGGAGCCTGGGATGATTCCATCACTGCGTCGCTTCGGTGGCCGCAGTCGTCTCCGTAGGCGTGGTAGTTGCGGCGGTCTCCGGCATCTTGAAGCCGCGGATCTGCCCCTTGGCGGCAGTGTCCGTTACGTCGCCGCCAATGATCTGGTTTTTGTACACCAGCACCGTGGCGTATACCGGCTCGGTGGCGCCGGGATAGTTGTTGATCTTGTAGACGTAGCGCATGACTTTCTTCCCGGCGAATTTGCTCAGGTCATAGCCCTGGCTTTTTTGCAGGGCATTGTAGCGGTCGAAAACTTCCGTGGTTTCTTCTGGGATTTTGACCTGGCTGGATTCCACCGGGGAGGTGGTCACATCCCAGCCGAAGTCCGTCAGGAATTTCACCCGTCCGTCGTTGCTGGATGCGGCCGGGGCGGCGGTCTGGGTCGTGTCTTCGCCCCCGCCGCCCAGGAGCAGGATCAGCGCCAGCACCAGTGCGGCCACAGCGGCCAGGGCAATCATTACTTTTTTCATATCGACCTTTGCGGTCATCACCATCATAGAGGATCCCTCCTGAATTTTGTAGGTGTTTCAGCCTATGCTTGTTCGGGACGAGAAAGAACGGAGGAACCATGGAACGATTGGACAAATTCCTGTGCAACAGCGGCGCAGGCACCCGCAGCCAGGTGAAAGTCATTCTGAAAGCAGGCCGTGTCACCGTGGACGGCAGGGTGGAAAAAGACGGTGGCAAAAAAATTGACCCCGCCGGCCAGACGGTCACTCTGGACGGGGAAGTCCTTGGCGGAAAACGCCGGGTGGTGCTCATGCTGAACAAGCCCGCCGGCTTCATCACAGCCACCGAGGATCCGGTGGAGCCCACGGTCATGGAACTGCTGCCGCAGAGCATGAAGCATCTGGACCTGAAACCCATTGGCCGCCTGGATAAAGCCACGGAAGGGCTGCTGCTGTTTACCAACGACGGCGACCTGCTGCACCGGCTCATTACGCCCAAAAAGGAAGTGCCCAAGGTCTATTACGCGAAACATGAGGGCGAAGCGGGGCAGGAGGATGTGGAAGCCTTTGCCGCCGGGCTGACCTTACGGGACGGCACCCGGTGCCTGAGCGCGAAGCTGGAACCTCTGGGGGCTGGGGAAAGCCTGATCACTGTCTGCGAAGGAAAATACCACCAGGTGCGCCGCATGATGGCGTCCCGGAACATGACGGTGCTGTATCTGGAACGCCGCCGGGAAGGAACACTTTCTTTGGACGGCCTGCCCAGAGGTCAGGTCAGGGAACTGACGGAAGCAGAGATCGCGGCGCTGGAAGGATAATTGCCCCCCATTCCGCGGGGAGGATTTGCAATCCGCCCTGGCCCCAACGGTAATTGTGCGTTTCCGTGACAGGGCGCGCCGGCAGCCGATCCTCCCGCCTGACAGCCATGTGCGCCCTGCCGGGACAATTGTCTGTATCCGGTCATTTTGCCGGGAAAAATTGGAAACGATTTCCATTGCGAGCGGACAAGTGTTGGAATATTACCTAAAAAACAAGAGAGTTTTTGCTGTAAAATGTCAAAAGGTACTTGCAAAGTGCGCAAAAGCTGTGTATAATAACAATGCAATTTTGTGAAATGCGCATTTATGCAAGATACTAAGGAGTGACAGAAAGATGTCCAACAGTGTTTTTCAGAGCGTAATCGTCCAGTTAAGAGAGATTTCTGACCGTACCTTTGGCGTGATCGATACCGAAGGCTGCGTCGTTTCCTGCACCGATATGTCCATGCTCGGCGAGCGTTGGGCGGATGCGGCCCTGAAGGTGGGCAATGCCTCCGAAAGTGTGGTCACCTTTGCCCAGAAGAGCTTTAAGGCCATTATGGGCAATTCCAATTTCTTTGAGTATGCCGTTTTCTGCACCGGCGATGATGAGATGGCAAAGAGCTTCTGTCAGGTAGCCTATATCGCGCTGAATGACGCAAAGACCTTCTACGAGGAGAAGCACGACCGGGGCACCTTCGTGAAGAACATCATCATGGACAACATTCTGCCCGGCGATATCTACATCCGCGCCAAGGAGCTGCACTTTGCCACCGACGCTCCCCGGGCCGTCTTCCTGATCCGTCAGGTGGGCCACAGCGACGTTGCCACCGTGGACGTGCTGGCCGGTATGTTCCCCGACAAGATGCAGGATTTCGTCCTGTCCATCAATGAAACGGATATTGCCGTCATCAAGCAGATCAGCGGCAGCGCGACCTCCGAGGATCTGGAAAAGATGGCAGCCAATATGGAAGAGACGCTGAAGAACGAGCTGCGCATCAAGACCATCATCGGCATCGGCACCGTGGCGGAGCACCTGCGGGAGCTGGCGGATTCCTACAAGGAAGCCCAGACGGCCATCGATGTGGGCAAGGTCTTCGACACCGAGAAGAGCGTCATGCACTATGAGAACCTGGGCATCGGCCGCTTGATCTACCAGCTGCCCACCACCCTGTGCGAGATCTTCCTGCGGGAGGTCTTCAAGAAGAACTCCCTGGATTCCCTGGATCAGGAAACGCTGTTCACAATCAACAAATTCTTTGAGAACAGCCTGAACGTTTCCGAGACCTCCCGGAAGCTGTTCGTCCACCGCAATACCCTGGTGTACCGTCTGGAAAAGATCCGCAAGCTCACCGGCCTGGATCTGCGCCAGTTCGACCATGCCATCGTCTTCAAGGTGGCGCTGATGGTCCGCAAGTATCTGGATTCCAGAGAAGGCCGCTGATAATTTGTTATAAAAAACGGGGCTGCCGCGGCGGCCCCGTTTTTGCGAGATTTTTTCAGTGTTTTGGGCGGGCCCGTCGTACAATATGTAGGGGCTGAGAAAAAATTAAACCACAATACATAGAAAACTGAATTTTTCTTTCAGCAAAATTGTGGATTTTTTGTGAATTCTGAGATTTCGCCGAATTTTTCAACGATTGTGATTGACATTGTTCTTACAACGTGTTACAATTTGGTTACACTGCGGGCAGATTCGGGTGCTTCCCATGCTGCCGAAATACAGGAGATAATACATATGATACAATTTACCGATGTCGTAAAATCCTATGAGCACGGTAACAAGGCCCTGAACGGCGTTACCATGCAGATCGAGGATGGCGAGTTCTGCTTTCTGATCGGCCCTTCCGGTTCCGGTAAGTCCACCATTATCAAGCTGATCACCGGTGAGCTGAAGCCTACCTCCGGTACGGTCCACGTTAACGGCTACTCTCTGGAGCGGATCCGCAAGCGTGAGATCCCTTACCTGCGCCGCACCGTCGGCGTCGTGTTCCAGGACTACCGCCTGATCGACAAGATGACCGTCTATGAGAACGTGGCCTTCGCCATGCGCGTTGTCGGCGCAAAGGAGAAGGAGATCAAGGAACGTGTTCCTTACGTTCTGGAGCTGGTCGGCCTGGAAAGCAAGATGAACCGCCATCCCAACGAGATGTCCGGTGGTGAGCAGCAGCGTCTGGCCATCGCCCGTGCGCTGGTGAACAACCCGTCCACCATCATCGCCGACGAGCCTACCGGTAACCTTGACCCGGAGCGCTCCTTTGAGATCATGGCGCTGCTGCAGGAGATTAACAACCTGGGCACCACCATGCTGGTGGTCACCCATGACCAGAATCTGGTGGAGCTGTTCCACAAGCGCACCATTTCCATCAATGACGGCCTTGTTGTCAGCGACGGAACAGAGGAGGAAGAGACCAATGAAGCTGAATAATATCGGATACCTGCTGAAAGAAGGCTTTAAGGGCATTTTCCTCCACGGCTTCATGTCCTTTGCCGCTGTGTGTGTCACGGTGGCCTGCCTGGTCATCGTGGGCAGCTTCTCCGCCCTGGCTTACAACCTGGACGTTATGGTGGAAGAGCTGAACCAGACCAGTGAGATCCTGGTGTATGTGGACAGCGACCTGTCCGATGCCGAGGCAAGATCCATCGGCACAAAGATCAACCTGCTGGACAATGTGCTCCAGTCTACCTTCGTTTCCCGTGAGGAAGCGCTGGAAGACTTTATCGCCGACCATGACGGCGACAGCGCTTTCAGCGGCGTTCAGGCTTCTGACCTGCGCCACCGTTATGTGGTCACCCTGGAAGACAACACCAAGATGGAACAGACCGACGCGCAGCTCAAGCAGCTGCCCGGCGTTGCCAAGACCAATGCGGCTTATGAGCTGGCAGAGGGCTTCTCCACCATTCAGGATGTGCTGCACATGGTGTCTCTGGCCGTGATCGCGGTGCTGTTGGTGGTCTCCCTGCTGATCATCTCCAACACCGTTAAGCTGGCTATGTACGACCGTAAGGATGAGATCGCCATTATGAAGATGGTGGGCGCCACCAACGGCTTTATCCGTCTGCCCTTCATCGTGGAAGGTTTCACCCTGGGCATGATGGGCGCTGTCCTGGCCTTTGGCCTGGAATGGGTCGGCTATGACGCCCTGATCCAGAAGGTGGCCGCAGTGGATTCCCTGCAGCTGTTTACGTTCGTTCCCTTCCAGGAACTGCTGATCCCCATGGTCACGATTTTCGCCGCAGCCGGTATGTTCGTCGGTATCGTGGGCAGCTGGACTTCTATCCGCAAGTTCATGGATGTATAACGAACAAAAGCATCCCCCGGAAAGGCCAGGGAGCCTTTCCTGAAAAAAGGATACTGATGTTAGATGAAAAGCAGACGCTGAAATACCAAACTGCTTTTCATCAGAGATCAGTATGAGTATAAGGAATACTTTTATGCGTACACACAGACAAGCAACTTCCGCCATTTCCCTGCTTCTGGCAGCGGCGCTGATCTTCGGCACGCTTCCGGTCCAGGCCTCGGCTGCATCTTCCTCTGAGATCCAGAAGGAGATCGATGCCCTGGAAGCAAAGAATGCCGAGCTGCAGAAGGAGATCGATGCCATCCAGAGCCAGTATGACGCAAATTACAGCGACATGGAAGCCATGGTGGCCCAGAAGAATGCCATCGATCAGGAAATGACGCTATTAAACAGTAAGATCGAAACCACCAATGAACAGATTTCCGCCTACAGCCAGCTCATCGCCGATACCCAGGACGAGCTGGATGAGGCCCAGGAGGAGCTGCGTGCTTTGAGCGAAGCACACCGGGAGCGCGTCCGGGTCATGGAGGAAGAGGGAAACATCACCTACTGGCAGGTCATTTTTGAGGCCAACAGCTTCACCGATCTGCTGGACCGGGTCAATATGATCGAGGAGATCAATGCTTCCGACCGCCGCCGCATTGAGGAAATGCGCATCGCGGCAGATATCGTTACGGCTACCCAGATGAATCTGGAATCCGAAAAATCCGCTCTGGAAGAATCCCGGGTCCAGCTGGCGGCGGATGAAGCCGCGCTGGAAGAAAAGCGCGACGAATCCGATGAGATCCTCCACGAGCTGGAGAAAAAATCCGAGGAATACGAGCTTCTGCTGGCCCAGTCCGAAGTGCTTCAGGACGAGCTGATGCTGGAGATCGCGGAAAAAGAGACGGAGCTGAAAGAGGCAAAATACGACGAATACCTCAAGAAGCTGGCGCTGCAGGGCGAGAACCCGCCCTCCGATGCCACTTGGGTAACGCCGGTTTCCGGCTGGAAGCTCACCAGTCCCTTCGGTATGCGCCTGCATCCCGTGCTGGGCTACTACCGGATGCACAACGGCATCGACATGGCCTGTTCCCAGGGGACTCCCATTTATGCCACCCGTGCCGGTAAGGTCACCAGAACCGCCTACCAGGCTGGCGGCGCCGGCAACTATGTCAGCATCAACCACCTGGACGGCTTTTCCTCCATCTACATGCACATGACCCATTATGTGGTGTCCGCGGGCCAGACTGTGTCCCAGGGCCAGCTGATCGGTTATGTGGGAAGCACCGGTATTTCCACCGGCCCCCATCTGCATTTCGGCATTTCCTATGCCGGTACCTATGTGAACCCCCTGGCATACATTACCTGATGGATGCCGCCCTCTTTGCAAAGGAGTAGTCTATGAAGAATCGCAAACGTTTGGTATCTATTCTTGCCGGAATTATGGCGGCAGTGATGCTGCTGACGCTGATCCTGAGCCTGATCCCCGTGCCTGCCAGCGCCGCTTCCTCCAGCGAGATCCGGAAACAGATCAACCAGCTGAAGAAGGAAAAGGAAGAGATCCAAGACAAGATCGCGGAAGTTCAGGATCAGTATGAGGCGAACGAGAATGAGATCGCCGATATTATTGCAAAAAAGAACGTGATTGATCAGGAGATCCAGCTGCTGAGCACCCAGGTCACCAATATCAATGACCAGATCAAGGCCTACAACATCCTGATCGCGGACAAGCAGGATGAGCTGGACAATGCGGAAGACCGCTATGAAGCCCTGAATGACGAGAACAAGGTCCGCATCCGCACCATGGAGGAAGAGGGCGAGATCTCCTACTGGGAAGTCCTCTTCAAGGCCAACAGCTTCTCCGACCTGCTGGACCGGCTGAACATCGTGGAAGAGATCGCCGCGTCCGATAACCGCCGTTTGCAGGAACTGAGTGAAGCCGCCAACGAGGTGGAGGTTGCTCAGGATGACCTGGCTGCGGAAAAGGCAGACCTGGAGGCCGCCAAGCAGGAGCTGGACAATACCCAGGCGGAACTGGATGCCAAGCGGGAAGAGGCGGATGCCCTGATTCAGGAGCTGCTGACGAAGGCAGACGACCTGGAAGCGCTGGAAGCCGAGTTCGAGGCCATGGAGGATGAATTCCTGAAGCAGATCGCTGCCAAGGAAGACGAGTACAGCGCCGCCAAGCAGGCGGAGTGGGAAGCCTATATGGCGACCTATACCCAGCCCACCACTTCTTCCGGTTCCTCCGGCTCTTCCAGCGGCGGCACCACCAGCTCCGGCGGCAGCGCGGGCAGCAGCGGTGGCGGCGGATGGCTTGTGCCCTGCAACTACACCTCTATCACCTCTCCTTTTGGCTACCGTGTGTCTCCTACCACCGGCGCTTCTACATACCACCAGGGCGTTGACCTGGATACGGGCACAGGCTGGACCGTTGTGGCCAGCCGGGCCGGCAGAGTTACCGTGGCCGGTTATGGCTCTGCTGCCGGCAACTACGTCAAGATCGACCATCAGGACGGTTTCAGCTCCATTTATATGCACTTGAGCTCCTACTGTGTGTCCTCCGGTCAGCTTGTCAGCGCGGGCCAGACCATTGGCTATACCGGCAGCACCGGCGTTTCCACCGGTGACCACCTGCACTTCGGTATCGCGCTGAACGGCGTGTATGTGAACCCCTGCAATTACGTAGCTTTGGGTTAATTTTGTTCCCACAGTCTAAACTAGGCTGTGGGAACCTTTCTGTAAGAGGTGTTTTTTATGAAAGAAAAGATACTGCGCATCGGCTCCTATGTGCTGGTCGCCGCCCTGGCGGCGGCGGTCACCCTGGCGCTGGTGGGCGGAGAAGGTCCTTCCAAGCTGGATGAACTGGAAGCGCTGATCCAGGAACGCTTTATTGGGGAAGCGGACATGGAGGCCATTGAGGATGCCGCTGCCGATGCCATGATCGTGGCCACCGGCGACCGCTGGAGCTACTATATTCCCGCCAGCGAATACGCGGCTTATCAGGAGCAGATGGCCAACAGCTATGTTGGCGTGGGCATCACCATTCAGGTGACGGAAGATGACAGCGGTTTCCTGGTCACAGAGGTCGTCTCCGGCGGCCCCGCGGAGGAAGCGGGAATGATGGTGGAGGACCTGTTGATCATGGTGGAGGACGTGGATGTGCGGGGCATGAGCACCTCCGAAGTCCGGGAGCTGGTCCGGGGTGAGGAAGGTACTTCTGTGAAGCTGACGGTCATGCGCAAGGGTGAGCACAAGGTGCTGTCCGTGGAACGCCGTCAGGTGCAGACGCCTGTGGCCACGTATGAGATGCTGGAAAACAACGTGGGTCTGGTGACCATCGAGAACTTTGACTCCCGCTGCGCGGAGGAAACCATCGCCGCCATCGAGACACTGCTGTCCAATGGCGCGGAAAAGCTGATCTTTGATGTGCGCAACAATCCCGGCGGCTATGCCAGCGAGCTGGTGAAGGTGCTGGACTATCTGCTGCCCGAAGGGGACCTGTTCCGAACCGTCCGTTATGACGGGAAGGAAAACGTGGATACTTCCGACGCGGACTGCCTGGAAATCCCCATGGCGGTACTGGTGAACGACGGTTCCTATTCCGCGGCGGAGTTCTTTGCCGCCGCCCTCAGTGAGTACGAGGCAGCCATCGTTGTGGGTGAGCCTACGGTAGGCAAGGGCTATTTCCAGACCACCTATCAGCTCAGCGACGGCTCTGCCGTGTCACTGTCCATCGGCAAATACTTCACCCCCAAGGGCGTCAGCCTGGCAGAAGAGGGCGTCACCCCGGATGTGGTGGTGACGGTAGACGAGGAAACGGATTTGGCCATTTACTATGGCACGCTGACTCCGGAAGAGGATCCCCAGATCCAGGCAGCGCTGAAAGCGCTGAAATAACACAAAGCGGATGCCCCGGGGCATCCGCTTTTTTGCTGCAATTGTCACTTATCGCGCATCCCGTAGGGGAGGATTTTGAATCCTCCCGCAACATTACGCCCATAAAACGGTTGATTTTATCCTGAAATCAAAGATTTGGGTATGAAAGTAGGCGCTCAATTTATGATGGCTTAGGGCGGATTAAAAATCCGCCCCTACAGGGTAATGTCACTTAGTTAGTGATGTTAGTTTGCGGGTAGTTTCTAAAAAGAATGAGTGCATCCGGCGACGGATGCACTTTTTCTGTTAAAGGGGCATGGTAAGTAAGCGGATCGGGAAATCCGCTTAAAAATACTATTCAAACAGTGTTCTTTATGCTATTCTGTAGAAGAAGCCATTGAATTTAATATTTTTCGCTTTACGAGGCGTACTTCGTCCCGGTCGGATTGGTACAACCTGCGTTTTTATCAAGGCTTCAACTTTGGGTGGAGTTACGGCACCCCGGAGGAATTGTCTGCATATATGTACGGCTGCGGTAAAGTTTGTC
>JAXJGV010000071.1:0-18196 GCA_036300205.1 Oscillospiraceae bacterium | reverse complement strand
TTCCTGCACCACCAACTGCCTGGCTCCCATGGCTAAGGCTCTGAACGACCTGGCTTCCATCGAGTCCGGCATTATGTGCACCATCCACGCTTACACCGGCGACCAGATGATCCTGGACGGCCCCCAGCGTAAGGGCGACCTGCGCCGCTCCCGTGCTGGTGCTGTGAACATCGTTCCCAACTCCACCGGTGCTGCTAAGGCTATCGGCCTGGTCATCCCCGAGCTGAACGGCAAGCTGATCGGCGCTGCACAGCGTGTTCCCACCCCCACCGGCTCCACCACCATCCTGAACGCTGTCTGCGCTAAGTCCGTCACCAAGGACGAGATCAACGCCGCTATGAAGGCTGCTGCTACCGAGTCCTTCGGCTACAACGAGGACGAGATCGTCTCCTCCGACATCATCGGCATGCGTTTCGGCTCCCTGTTCGACGCTACCCAGACCATGGTCTGCGCTCTGCCCGACGGCAAGACCCAGGTTCAGGTCGTTTCCTGGTACGACAACGAGAACTCCTACGTTTCTCAGATGTGCCGCACCATCAAGCACTTCGCTACCCTGCTGTAATCCTACGGCGAAACCGCGAACTTCAAATGCCGGCCCGAATGGGCCGGCATTTTTTTGTCCCCGGATTTGTCCGGCGGCCTGTTTGTGCAATGCTGCGATACAAGACGGTTTTGCGGGAGAAATGTTGAGACTTGAAAAAACGGGGGATTTGGGGTATAATGGGTTAACAAAATGTGTAAACGTTTCCACACGAAAGGAGACTGCTTTATGACCATCAAGGATCTGGCTGCCCAGACCGGCTACAGCGTGGGCACCGTTTCCCGGGTGCTCAATAATCAGCCCCATGTCAGTGAGCAGGCAAGAGAAGTCATCCTCAAGGCTGCGGAGGAATCCGGCTTCCAGCTCAACACCAACGCAAAGCAGCTGAAGCAGCAGCACGGCAGCGTCATTTTGGTAATTTGTAAAGGCCGGAGCAACGAGCTGTTCGACAGCCTGCTGGAGGCCATCCAGGCCCGGATCGCGGAGACGGACTATCCGCTGATCGTGGACTATATCGACGAGGTGGCCAATGAGGTCCGCCGGGCGGTCCAGCTGTGCTGGGAGAAAAAGCCCCAGGGCATCCTGTTTCTGGGCGGCAACCAACAGCATTTTCTGGAGGATTTTCACCACATTTCCGTCCCCTGCGTTCTGGTCACCAACTCCTGCGCGGATCTGACCTTCCCCAATTTGTCCAGCGTGGCCTCCGACGACGTGCAGGCGGCCCGGATGGCCATTGACCATCTGATCGGCCTGGGCCACCGAAAGATCGTGGTCATCGGCGGCAGCCGGGAGCTTTCCGATACGACGCGGCTGCGCTACCGGGGCTGCCTGGAGACCTTCCGGGAGCAGGGCATCGCCTTTGACGAAGACCGGGATTACGAGACCACCCGGTTCTCCTACAAAGACGGCTGCCGCGCCGTGAAAGCCCTGTTGGAACGGAACCCGGAGGCCACCGCCGTGTTTGCCATGTCTGACGTTCAGGCAATCGGCGCCATTCGCGGCCTGAATGACATGGGCAAGCGGGTGCCGGAGGACGTATCCGTGGTGGGCTTCGACGGCCTGTCCATCGAAGAATACACCGTGCCCCGGCTGACCACCGTTTCTCAGGCTGTGGAAAAAATGGCGGAGCGCAGTCTGGAACTGCTGAGCGTCGGCATCGAAGCAGGCGCCGCGGCCCAGCATGAGACGGTTCCGGTAAGCCTGCTGCAAAAGGAAAGCGCACGGGAAAAATAATGCAAAAATGCAGAATGCGAAGTGCAAAATGAGAGGATTTCCCTCATTTTGCATTCAGCATTCTGCATTTTATCGGTTATACCATCTGTTCCGGATGGAACACTTCGTCAAATTTTTCCGCGGTGAGGAAGCCCAGCGCCACGCAGGCTTCTTTCAGGGAAATGTTCTCCGCATAGGCCTTTTTCGCGGTCTTTGCCGCGTTTTCGTAGCCGATATAGGGGTTCAGAGCGGTGACCAGCATCAGGGAGTTGTGCAGGTTGTGGCGCATTTTTTCCCGGTTTGCCCGGATGCCGCAGACGCAGTGGTCGTGGAAGGACAGCATCACATCCGCCAGCAGGCGGGCGGACTGCAGGAAGTTGTAGATCAGCACGGGCATGAACACGTTCAGCTCGAAATTGCCCTGGCTGGCGGCAAAGCCCACAGCGGCGTCGTTGCCCATGACCTGAACGGCCACCATGGTGACGGCTTCGCACTGGGTGGGGTTGACCTTGCCGGGCATGATGGAGGAGCCGGGTTCGTTTTCGGGAATGGTGATCTCTCCCAGACCCAGCCGGGGGCCGGAGGCCAGCCAGCGGACATCGTTGGCGATCTTCATCAGGTCCGCCGCCAGGGCTTTCAGAGCGCCGTGGGCGAATACCAGCTCGTCCTTGGAGGTCAGGGCGTGGAATTTGTTGGGAGCGGTGACAAAATCCTTACCGGTCAGTTCGGAAACCGCGGCAGCCACGGCGGTGTCGAAGCCCGCGGGGGCGTTCAGGCCGGTACCCACGGCGGTGCCGCCCAGAGCCAGCTCCTTCAGCGCAGGAAGGGAAGCCGTCAGCAGGGCCTTGTCCCGCTCCAGGCTGGCACGCCAGCCGGAAATTTCCTGGGAGAAAGCGATGGGGGTGGCGTCCTGCAAATGGGTGCGGCCGGATTTGACGATGCCCTCGTTCTCCTTTTCCAGCCGGGCAAAGGCGGCGGTGAGCACGTCGATGGCGGGGATCACCCGGTCTTCGATGGCGCAGACGGCTGCGATGTGCATGGCGGTGGGGAAGGTATCGTTGGAGGACTGGGACATGTTGATGTCGTCGTTGGGATGCAGCAGCTTTTTGCCTGCGATCTCGTTGCCCCGGCCGGCGATGACCTCGTTGGCGTTCATATTGGACTGGGTGCCGGAGCCGGTCTGCCAGACCACCAGGGGGAAGTGGGCCAGAAGGGTGCCGTCCACGACCTCGTCACAGGCAGCGCAGATGGCCCGGAATTTTTCGTCGGTCATTTTTTCAGGCCGCAGGGCGTGGTTCGCCATGGCAGCGGCCTTTTTCAGGATGCCGAAAGCGTGGATGATCTCCCGGGGCATGGTTTCAAGGCCCACGCCGATGGGGAAATTCTGGACAGAGCGCTGGGTCTGGGCGCCCCAGTATTTGTCGGCGGGGACTTTGACCTCGCCCATGGAGTCGTGTTCAATGCGGTATTCCATATGCTACCTCCGCTTGTTTTTTCCTAAATGATAGCAATTGGGGCGGGGATTGTCAAGAAGATTGGCGGGATTGGGGGAAGAGAAATTGCGGCTTTGTCACAGAACGTTCCGTAGGGGCGGATTTTGCCGCCGGAATAGAAAAAGGCCAGCCCTTGGGGCTGGCCTTTCAGCGTGTCAAAAAAGTCCCTAAAATTAGATGTCATCGCGAACCAGCCCGCAATGAATTATGGTATGATTGCCACCGGCAATCATTCTCATTTCTGATTCGCTGCGCGGAGCACCACTAGTGCGGCAATCCCCCAAAAAGAAGTAAAATCCCTTAATTTTAGTAAAGAAATGTCCGAAAATTCAGGAGATTGCCACGCCAGTGTGCGCACTGGCTCGCAATGACATGGTTTTTTGATAGTCTGAAAGGCCAGCCCTCAGGGCTGGCCTTTGCGTTTACAGAAAACTCGTTAAAATTGGGAACAGCACCGCCGTCAGCAGTCCTGCCACAACCAGGGACAGACTGCTTACCGCGCCGGAGAGTCCGCTGAGTTCCCCGGCCTTGGAGGTGCCGATGACGTGGGCGGAGGTGCCGAAGGCAACGCCCTGGGCCACTTCGTCGATGATGCGGAACCACTTGCAGAAGGTCACGCCCATCATGTTGCCCACGATGCCCGTCACGATGATGGCGGCGGTGGTCACCGCGCCCATGCCGCCGAACAGCTCGCTTAGGGGCACGCCGATGGCGGTGGTGACGCTTTTGGGCATCAGGGAAATGATGATGCTGTGGTCAAAGCCGAGCAGCAGACCGCACCCCAGCAGGATCACCAGACAGCTCACCGCTCCCGCGGCCACGCCCAGAACGATGGCCTTCAGGTTCTTTTTCAGCACCCGGAACTGCTCGTACATGGGGATAGCCAGGCAGATGGTAGCCGGGGTCATGAGCCAGGACATCTTGGATGCGCCTGCGGTGTAGACCTCCGTGTCCATGCCTGTGGCCAGAAGGAACAGAATCACCAGGATCATGCCGATCAGGGTGGGGTTGAAGATGGGCTTTTTCCACTTTTTCTGGCACCACTGGCCAATGCGGAAGGCGGTCAGGGTCAGAAGAACGGGAAATACGCCGATAGAGAAAAGTTCATGCATCCCGGTTACCGCCCTTCTTCTTCATAAGCCACTGGGTCACCCGGCCGCTGATGCCGAAGGTGGTCACGGTGGTAGCCACCACCAGCAGGAACATAGGCAGCAGGGAGCCTTTGATGAGGTTCCAGTTTTCCAGAATGCCTACCACGGGAGAGACGAACAGAATGGGAAGAATGGAGGTCAGAAAGCCCCCAGCCTCCTTCACCTGCTCCAGCTTCACCACGCCCAGGCACAGGGCCGCGAACAGCAGCACCAGGCCATAGACCGAGGCCGGGATGGGCAGGGGAACAAGCCGCTGCAGGGCTTCTCCTGCCAGGGTGAAGCCCATAATGATGAGAAATTGGTTTAAGTACTTCATAGGTACCTCTGTCTGAAAAATGGTGCGATGGATTAGACGTGCATGATCGACAGCGCCGAAGCGATGTTCTGGATCGTTTCCTCGCACTTATCCCGGTTGCGGAAGTAATACTCCTGGAAAAGCACGTCTACCACCACCAGCTGGGCAACTTTCGCGGGAACGGAACCAAACTGGAAGGGACCTTCGTTGGAGCCGCAGCGCAGCACCACGTCCGCCAGCTTTGCCGCGGGAGACTTGTTGAACCGGGTCACGAGAATGGTGCGGATCCCCCGTTCCTTTGCCAGCTCCAGGATCTGCAGGCCGCCGGTGGTGGCGCCGGAGTAGGAAAACAGAATGATGATATCATCCGTGCGCATGGTAGCCGCGGCGGACATCTGCATGTGGGAATCGGAAACGGGATAGAATTTGCCTGTTACCGTGGAGAACAGGTGGGCGCATTCCTGAGCCATCAGCATGGAACCGCCGGAGCCGATGCACATGACATGGGGGGCGTTTTCGATCAGCTCCACGGCCTTTTCCACCTGCCGGGGCTCCACCAGCTCGATGGTCTGGTGCACCGCTTCCGTGGCAAGCCGGCCCACTTCCAGACTGCGGCCCTGCAAAGTGTCTGTGGGATGCTCCTGCCGCTGATGGCCGGATACGGAATGCCGGGCCAATTCGATTTTAAACGCGTTGAAGCCCTTCAGCTTCAGGCTTCGGCAGAACCGGGAGATGGTGGCCTCCGCGGTGCCGCACTCGTCGGCCAGCTGGGTGATGGACATGAACTGCACCTGGGTATGCTGCGCCAGCACAAAGTCCGCGACTTTGCGCTCGGCGGCCGTCAGCTGATAATAGGAGGCATGAATGCGTTCGAGAATATCCACATTCTGTTCGTCCATTTCAAGTCTCCTTTCGTGATTGGATTTTGCTGTGTCAGAGTCCGGAAAGCTTACTCGCCCAGAATCTCCCCCATCATCTGATCCACCAGGATCAGGCAGCGGGGCACATGGAAGGGGCCTTTGAAGGTGGAACCCTTGCAGGCGGGCTGGGTGGGCTTGCCGTCCCGGCGCAGGTAGCCGTACCATTCGCCGTACTCGTCGGCAAAGTAGGTCTTGCAGTAGTCCAGGATCTGGTAGAAGATGTCCAGATACTTCTCGTCCTTGGTGTCCCGGTAGATCATCAGGGAGGCGATCAGGGCCTCGTTGTGGGGCCACCACAGCTTCATGTCGTGCTCGTAGGCTTCGGGAGGATTGCCCAGGCAGTCCATGAAGTACAGAATGCCGCCGTACTCCTTGTCCCAGCCCATGCTGAAGGCCATGTCGAAGACGTTGATGGCCTTGGCGTGGAGCGCGGGATCGCCGATGTCGTTGGCGTAGTCCATCAGGAACCAGCTGCACTCGATGTCGTGGCCGGGGTTGACCATGCGGCCCTCGGTGATGCCCAGGCGGGTGGAGCCGTCCAGGGCCACGTTCTCCAGGGTGCACTTCAGATCGGGCTTGACGTGGTAGGCGAAGATGTCGGAAACGCACTCCTTGGCCCGTGCGTCGTAAACGTCATTTCTTTCGGGATCGACCCGCTTCAGGACGCCGGTGACGTTCAGGATGATCATGGGGATGCCCAGGGAACGGCCGGTGCGGGTGGACTTGGGGCCCATGCCGGTGGGATCGGGCATACCGTGGTTCAGGTTCCAGTACATGTCGTAAGCCCGGCGGGCACGCTCCAGGTGCTCCTTTTCGCCGGTGACGCCGTAGTATTCGGCGTTGGCGATGCAGTAGAAGGCTTCGGAATAGCAGTAACGCCGCTGGCGCAGGGGCTGGCCGTCCTCGGTGACGGTGAAGTACAGTCTGCCGCCGGCCTCGTGGTTGACGCAGTGGTCTTCCAGGAAGTCGATGCAGCTCTTGGAAGCGGCAAGCCACTCGTCCTTCACGCCATAGACATGGCACAGGTAAGCGAAGGTCCAGCCGCAGCGGCCCTGCATCCACACGCTCTTGTCGGTGGAGAAGATCTTGCCCTTGCGGTCCAGGCAGGTGTAAATGCCGCCATGGACGGGGTCCATACCGTTTTTCAGCCAGAAGTCGGCCACGTTTGCCAGCTGCTGGCGGATCCACTGGCGTTCCACCATCATTTTTTGACGATCCATAATTGTACCCTCCATTTGATGTCGTTATATGTACTATATCACCATTGAAAAATGATTTCAACGAAAAACAATGAAAGAAAAAACTTTTTTGCCAAAGGATGACAGAGCAAGGAAACTATGCTACAATAACCCCAATACTTACCCGGAGGTAATCCCCATGTTCCGAAACCTTTTCCATCCCGACAGCGGCCTGATGATCACCATGGCCCAGATCACGGACTGCATTTTCCTGAGCCTGTTCTTCCTGCTGGGCTGCTTCCCGGTGGTGACCCTGGGGGCGTCCTGCGCGGCGCTGTACGATGCCGTGTTCCATGCCTACCGGCGGGGTGACAAGCATTCCTGGCAGCGGTTCTGGCAGGGGTTCCGAAGAAACTGGAAAGCGGGGATCCTGCCCACGGCAGTGTTTGGGCTCCTCTTCGCCGCCCTGGTAAAGGGCCTGGTGGGCGTGTGGAACGCCGCTGTGTATGGAGAGATTTCCAGGATGGTGTTCTCCGGCGCGGCGTTTGTTGGGGTCCTGGCGCTGGGGATCCTGAGCGTGCTGTTTCCCATGCTGTCCCGGTTTGAGAACAGCTTTGGGGCGCTGCTGAAAAATACGGTGCTCCTGGCTCTTGCGAACCTGCCCCGGACGATCCTGCTGGGCGTAGTGAACGCCGCGGCGATCTTCCTGTGCGCCCGGTATGTGTTCCCGCTGTTTTTTCTGCCCGCCCTGGCGGCGCTCATCGGCAGCCTGCTGATCGAGCCTATGTTCAAGCCTTATATGCCCAATGAAAATGCTGCCGGATAACGGCGGCATTTTTTCTTTTCCCAGGGGAACTCAGGTCAGTTCCGGCACCAGCTTTGCCAGCGCCTGTGCCAGGGCGGCATGGCCCTTTTTCGTCAGATGCATGAAGTCCACTTGGTTGAATTCACAGCCCAGTTCCCCGGCATCCAGGAAGCGGCAGCCCAGCAGACCGCACTGCTCCTTATAATAATGGGCCAGCTGCCGGGACTTTTCCACGCATTGCGTGCCCATGGTGGCGGCAACGTCGCTGCTGAGCATTCCCTCGCCGATGGGCGGGGGCGCGATGACCAGGATGTTGGGCTGATGACCGCCCCAGCATTCGGTGGACATGGCCTTCTTTACCAGCCGCGCCATACCCAAGCCGATGCAGGCGGCGCTGGCGCAGAAGCGGTCCTTGGTATCGTTGGTGCCCA
Source organism: Oscillospiraceae bacterium (assembly GCA_036300205.1). Classification (GTDB taxonomy): domain Bacteria; phylum Bacillota; class Clostridia; order Oscillospirales; family Oscillospiraceae; genus Faecousia. The sequence goes on along the minus strand of JAXJGV010000071.1, from coordinate 10,170 downwards.
GCATGATGACCAGCAGGTCAACGGCCTCATGGCTTTTCAGGCAGGGGTAGACATAATCCAGGGCGTTCAGCCCCTCATGTATAGGATCGTCGAAGCAGGTGGTGCGGCCGGAAAGGCCCTCTTCCACCACCAGATAATCCTCCCCCAGGGCTTCCTGGAGCAGCCGTGTCCAGCGTTCGTGTTCATTGAACCGGATCCCGCCGTCCGCACAGTCACAGGGGTCGGCGCAGTAGCCGTGAGTGTTGGAATCTCCAAGGCAAACGATGTGTTTTTTCATAGACCCATTCCTCCCTATTATGTAAAGAATACCATGTTTTTGGGCCGCGTCAAGTATGCCGAAACACTTTCGTCAGTGTGCAAAAAATTGGAAACGTTTTCTTGTGCGAAATAGAAAAATTTTTTAGTTTCGACTATTTTTGGAAAATTATTTTCAAAATGCTGTTGACTTTGTAATAACCGTGATGTAATATGAATTTGAAAATTGTGAGGAATGACGTAAGGAATTCCCAAAAAGGGCTAGCCCTTTTTCCATCCTCAAGCATTGAGGATGGAATGATCCCTGGCTTTTGCGACGGCTGGTCGTGATTGCATATAAGAAATTATCTAGGAGGAAAAACGAATGAAGAAGTTTATTGCACTTCTGCTGGCTCTGGTCATGGTCCTGTCTCTGGCAGCTTGCTCTGTCGAGAAGACTGAGGAAACCCAGGCTGCTGAAACCCAGGCTGCTGCCCCTGAGGCCGAAGCCACTGCTGAAACTGTTGAGATCTCCCTGTGGACTTACCCCATCGGTAAGTGGACTGACGAAGCTACCGTCTCCGCTCTGCTGGCTGACTTCAACGCCGCTTACCCCAACATCAAGGTCAATGTTGAGTACCTGGATTACACCAACGGCGACGACAAGGTCAACACCGCTATCGAAGGCGGCCAGGCTCCCGACATCGTCATGGAAGGTCCCGAGCGTCTGATCGCAAACTGGGGCGCCAAGGGCCTGCTGGTCGACCTGGCAGACATCATGACCGATGACATGTACGCAAGCGTCGTTACTTCCTGCACCAGCGCCAACGGTGCTGTTTACGAGTACCCCGTCTGTATGACCGCACACTGCATGGCCATCAACCGCGATGTGTTCGAGGCTGCCGGCGCTCTGCAGTACCTGAACGAAGAGACCCACACCTGGAACTCCGTTGAGGACTTCCTGAAGGCTGTTCAGGCCGTTTACGATGCCGGTTACGAGTATGTCGGCACCATCTACTGCGGCGGCCAGGGCGGCGACCAGGGCACCCGTGCTCTGATCACCAACGTCGGCGGCGGCACCTACGCCAACGACACGCTGACCGGCTACACCTACGCTTCTCAGGAGAACGCTGAGGGCCTGGCTAAGCTGTGGGCGCAGGACGGCATCAACTTCGACCCCGCTATCGTCGCCAGCGACGAGATCACCGCTTTTGTCAACGGCACCTTCCAGATGGCTTTCTGCTGGAACATCGGCCAGGAGTCCAACAATGCTGACGCTCTGGGCTTCGACGTTCTGCCCATGGCATTCCCCTCCGACACCACTCCTGTCCTGCAGGGCGGTATCTGGGGCTTCGGCGTCTTCGACAACGGCGATGCTGCCCGTATCGAAGCTGCCAAGACCTTCATCAAGTTCATGACTCAGGACGACGCTCAGTACATCAAGGCCGTTGAGGCTACCACCTACGCTCCCGTCCGTGAGCTGGCCGGTGCTTACGAAGGCAACGAGATGATGGCCGAGTACTCCCTGATGAACCCCATGATGGGCGTTTACTACCAGATCACCAAGGGCTGGACTCAGGCTCGTACCGAGTGGTGGAACATGCTGCAGCGCGTTGGCGAGTCCGACGGCACTGTGGAGACCATCCTGGCTGAGATGACCACTGCACAGGAAGCTGCCAACGCAGCCGCTGCCGCAGAATAAGTTCTCAGAAACAGCTGAACATTCTCTGATTTAAAAAGCGCCCCTTCCCTTTAGGGGGGAGGGGCGCTGATTCACAAACAGAGTAAGCTGAAATTTTTTCGGCGTAGGGCGGGGGCTTGTCCCCGCTGCGATATGCCGCAGCAGATGCAGCGTTTCCACTGTCCGGCGGGGGCGAGCCCCCGCCCTACGTTTCGCTCTCCTTTTTCCATATCTTTTCCTGAGAGGGGGATCTCCTTGGCTAACAAAAAAATCACCGTGAACAGGACCACCCGGCGGCTGGTGATCCATGAGAACATCACTTCTTATCTGTTCCTGGCTCCCTTCCTGCTGTTCTTTGTGGGGTTCGTTCTGTACCCCATGTTCATGTGTGTCTACACCAGCTTCTTCGATGCCACCATGGGCCGGGAAGACATCTTCGTCGGCTTTGATAACTACAAGACCCTGTTCCAGGACGAAGTGTTCTGGATCGCGCTGAAGAACACCATGATCATCGTTCTGGTGTCCGTTCCCGTGACCTGCGCATTCTCCCTGTGGGTCGCCTCCGTCATCAGCAAGATGCCCGTGGCGGCTACCTCGGCGTTCCGCTGCATCTTCTATCTGCCTGTGGTCACCGGCTCCGTTGCCGTCACCATGGTGTGGAAGTGGATGTTCAACAACTACTACGGCATTTTCAACTACCTGGGTACCAGCCTGGGCCTGATCGAAAAGAACATCAACTGGCTGGGCGACGAGCGCTATGCGCTGGGCTGCATCATCCTGATCCTGCTGACCACCTCCGTGGGCCAGCCCATCGTTCTGTACGTTTCCGCTCTGGACAACGTGGATAAATCCCTGGTGGAAGCCGCCGAAGTGGACGGCGCCACTCCCAAGCAGGCCTTCTGGAAGATCAAGTGGCCCCAGATGATGCCCACGACCCTGTACATTCTGGTCATTACCACCATCAATTCCTTCCAGTGCTTCGCTCTGATCCAGCTGCTGACCTCCGGCGGCCCCAAGAACTCCACCATGACCATCATGTATTACATCTACTACAATGCCTTCAAGCTGTACAAGTACGGCTATGGCAACGCAATGGGTGTGATCCTGGCGATCATTATCGCCATCCTCTCGGCCATCCAGTTTAAGGCTGGCCAGGAAAAGTAAGGGAGGGGAGAAATTATGAAGAACTTCAACACCTTAGATGCGGAGCAGCGCAGAGCAAAGATCTATACCGTCGTCTCCTATGTGGTCATCTGCGTCATTGCCTTTACCTTCCTGTTCCCCCTGTACTGGATCATCTCCGGCTCCTTCAAGACCAAGGCGGAGATCATTTCCTCCACGCCTGCCTGGATCCCCAGTGAGTGGGTTACCACCAACTATGAGAACCTGATGAGCAAGCGCAGCGCCCCTCTGTTTGAGTTGTCCCTCTTCGGCTACACCATTCTGGGCCCCACAGTCCCCGCCGCCATCCGCTGGCTGGTGAACACCGTGTTCATGTCCGTCACCTCCATGCTGCTGACCTGCCTGACCTCCGCCATGGCCGGTTATGTGCTGGCAAAGAAGCGGTTCTATGGCAAGACCCTGCTGTTCAGCCTGATCGTCTGCGCCATGGCGCTGCCTAAGCAGGTCATCCTGATCCCCCTGCTGCGGGAAATGTCCAACCTGAACCTGTACGACACCATCTGGGCGGTCATCTTCCCCATCGTGGGCTGGCCCTTCGGTGTGTTCCTGCTGAAGCAGTTCGCTGAGGGCATCCCCACCGAAATGGTGGAGGCCTGCCGCATCGACGGCGCCAGCGAGTGGAGGACCTTCACCGACGTCATGTTCCCCATGATCAAGCCCGGCGTGGGCGCCTGCGCCATCTTCACCTTCATCAACTCCTGGAACGACTACTTCATGCAGCTGATCATGCTGACCAGCAGCAAGAACCTGACCATCTCCCTGGGTATTGCGACCATGCAGGCAGAAAACTCCACGGACTTCGGTCTGCTGATGGCAGGCTCCGCACTGGCATCCGTGCCCATCATCATCGTGTTCCTGATCTTCCAGAAGTACTTCACCAAGGGCATCACCATGGGCGCCGTGAAGGGCTGATCCACCGCAAGTGTACCGATATCCGCCGAATATGGAATGTCTTGCATATTTGCTGAAACGGTAGTAAAATAAAACCTGTTCTGCGGGCGGGCGCGAGACCCGCCCCACAAAGCATACGTGCAACCAGACTAGGATTCCTACCAAAGGAGAGGTTATTTATGACTGATACGAAGAAATATGAGGGTATTATCCCTGCCTTCTACGCCTGCTACGACGCGGAAGGCAAGATCAGCCCGGAGGCTGTCCGGGACCTGACCCGCTGGCTCATCGGCAAGGGCGTCAAGGGCCTGTACGTCGGCGGCTCCTCCGGCGAGTGCATCTACCAGAGCGTTGCCGAGCGGAAGCTGGTGCTGGAAAACGTCATGGCGGAAGCCAAGGGCAAGATCACGGTCATTGCCCACGTCGCCTGCAACAATACCGCCGACTCCCAGGAGCTGGCAGCCCACGCGGAATCCCTGGGTGTGGACGCCATCGCCGCCATTCCTCCCATCTACTTTAAGCTGCCCCCCTATGCCATCGCCAAGTACTGGAATGACATGAGCGCCGCCGCGCCCAACACCGACTTCATCATCTACAACATCCCCCAGCTGGCGGGCGTTTCCCTGACCGTGCCCCTGCTGAAGGAAATGCTGAAGAACCCCCGCTGTATTGGCGTCAAGAACTCCTCCATGCCCACCCAGGACATCCAGATGTGGAAGGATGAGGGCGCCATCGTCTTCAACGGTCCCGATGAGCAGCTGATCTGCGGCCTGGCTATGGGCGCTGTGGGCGGCATCGGCGGTACCTACGCCGCAATGCCCGAGCTGTACATCAAGATGCGCGAAGAGTTCCTGGCCGGCAACCTGGTTAAGGCCCAGCAGATGCAGAACGAAGCCTGCCGCATCATCTACAAGATGTGCTCCGGCCACGGCAACATGTACGCCATGATCAAGCAGATCCTGCGCATCAATGGCGGCCCCGACTGCGGCTCCGTCCGCGCTCCCCTGGCAGAGCTGATCGAGAGCGACTGCGCCATCGCCGACGAATGCGCCAAGATGATCAACGCAGCAATCGAAAAGTATTGCTAATGCCCAACCGCCGCCGGGACAGACCCCGGCGGCTTTTTTAAAGCCTCCCCTTTAGGGAAGGTGGCCCGCCGCAGGCGGGTCGGAGGGGTGCCACCCCTCAGTCAGCTTCGCTGACAGCTCCCCTTAAGGGGAGCCTTTACATCAGGAGGAAACCATGGAATTTTTACAACCCCTGCAAATCATTTGGGATTATCTGTGCCTGCACCAGGCCCCGTCCGGGACGGACTGCATCGTGGGCTTCGGCAACTTCAATACCGACATCGCCCGGCGGGCGGCGGAGCTGTACCTTCAGGGCTATGCTCCCAAGATTCTGTTCACCGGCGGCCTGGGCCGGAACACCGAAGGCCTGCTCCCGGAGCCGGAGGCGGTCCGGTTCGCTAAGGTCGCCATGGAATGCGGCGTGCCGGAGCAGGACATCATTTTGGAGGATCAGTCCACCAATACCGCGGAAAACATTCTGTTTACCCGAAAAAAACTGGAGCAGCTGGGCCTGCCCCACGACCATATCCTGGGCGTCCACCAGCCCTTCATGGAGCGGCGGATCACCGCGGCCATGGGCGTGTACTGGCCTGAGCTGAACTTCTCCGTCACCTCCCCCCAGGTCACCATACCGGAGTATCTGGAACGGGCCCGGCAGCAGGGCGTCAGCGAAAACGCCTCTGTCAGCGTCATCGTGGGCGACTTCCAGCGGATGGACCTGTACGCGAAAAAGGGCTACCAGCTGCCCCAGCACATCCCGGAGCAAGCCTGGGAGGCCTTTCGTCAGCTTGTCGCAATGGGTTACGACAAGCAGCTTGCAAAATAGTTATTTTTGACAAAAAACAATTGATATTGATATTGCATCCCCTTATATCTATGCTATAATACAGTCAGAATCAATAAAAATGAGGAGGAAACTTTCATGCAGTACTTAGGCATCGACTACCAGATGAAATATACCCCCAAGCTGGACCCCACCTTTATCCCCTTCGGCGTCTGGCGCGCCGCCTACCTGAAGGACGCAAAGCAGCCCATCGCCATCGCCGTTGAGCGGGACCAGGGCCGCGTCTCCGTCCACCATACCTGCATCCACGGCACCCCCGAAATGGCGGAAGCCGACTACCGTTACCTGGAGCGTTACGTCAAGTTCCTGCTCTGGTCCATCGGCGGTTTCCGGGTCTCCATCTGCGGCTGCTCCGAGCTGGCTCAGAAGCTGAAGGCCGCTTACCAGATCGGCGGCGAGCGGGAATTTGACTATACCTTCGTCGATCAGCTCTATGAACAGAAGCTGGAGATCCTGGACCTGCCCCTGGATCAGTGCCCCGCTGCCAACGAAGTGGCTGAGCCTATGGGCGGCAACATGGACGGCTGCCGCATCGGCTTCGACGCAGGCGGCTCCGACCGGAAGGTCTCCGCTGTTATCGACGGCGAGTGCGTCTACTCCGAGGAAGTCATCTGGTTCCCCAAGCTGAACGAGGACCCCGACTACCACTACGGCCACATTCTGGAAGCCTTCAAGACCGCCGCATCCAAGATGCCCAGAGTCGATGCCATCGGCGTTTCCTCCGCCGGTGACTTCATCGGCAATGAGCCCCGTGTCGCCTCCCTGTTCATTAAGGTTCCCCGTGAGAACTGGGACCGCGTCAAGACCATCTATACCCGGGCTGCCGCAGCCATCGGCGATGTGCCTCTGGTGGTTGCCAATGACGGCGACGTTTCCGCTCTGGCCGGCGCCATGGGTCTGGGCAAGGGCAAGCTGATGGGCCTGGCCATGGGCACCTCCGAGGCTGTGGGCTATGTTGACAAGGACCAAAACGTTTTGGGCTGGATCAACGAGCTGGCCTTTGCTCCCGTTGACCTGCAGGCCGGCGCTATGCAGGACGAGTGGTCCACCGACTATGGCGTGGGCTGCAAGTACTTCTCCCAGGACGCCGTCATCAAGCTGTGCCCCGCTGCCGGTATCGAGCTGGACGAGAGTCTGTCCCTGGCAGAAAAGCTGAAGGCCGTTCAGAAGCTGATGGAAGCAGATGATCCCCGGGCACAGGCGATTTTCGAGACCATCGGCGCCTACTTCGGCTATACCGTGGTCCTGTACTCCCAGTTCTACGATCTGGACTACATCATGCTGATGGGCCGCGTCATGTCCGGCAAGGGCGGCGACACCATCCTGCGGGTCTGCAACGAGATCCTGGCGGATGAGTACCCCGAGCTGGCAGCAAAGTGCAGCGTCACCCTGCCCGATGAAAAGATGCGCCGCGTAGGCCAGTCCGTGGCCGCCGCATCCCTGCCCAAGATCCAGTAAGTTCCACAAACAAAGACCGGCCCCATCAGCGGGTGCTCGTAAAACGGTTTTAAGCCCAGCTGCAAAATACAGCTGGGCTTTTATCGTTATTCGCACTACATGGCAATTTGCTATGTATAGAAGTGCGCCCTTGTGACTGCAAGATAAACTTGAATTTATCTTTGCTTTATTATTTCTAATATTTTGCTTGCATAATCATCTGCGCGATTTATTGAAAACTCTCCGTGATACATATTGGGCAGAACTTGTATAAAGCTGTTCTGCAATTTTTCATGAATTATTTTAGCAGATTTTTTCATTGCGTGATTTTCTTTTTCTCCAACGAAAATTTGAACGCTTGCTTCACATCCGCCAATACTCTCTTTCAAAGAGTACACTGAGTTTTCCTGCAAAAAAGCAATCATATCACCTTTTGAAATAGCGCAAGTATCTTTGTAATACTCTTCAAACAGATTCTGCCTTATTCGTAGTGACTTAAATTGTAATTTCGAAAACCATTTATACTTTATTAGGCCATAACAACTTCCAAAAGCAGGTTTAATCATAGAATATGTAAATTTTGATGGTATAACAATTGCACTTTCTACAATTGCATACCTACATATATCCTTGCGTTGAGATAAAATTTCAAGCAAAATTTGTCCTCCGAGAGACAGTCCTCCAATCAGTAAAACAGAACCACCCAATTTACTATTTATAAATTCTATAATCTCCGAAGCATTATTCTCTATTGTTGTAAATTGTTTATCACTACCTGCATGACCATCTAATATAGGTAAAATCACATGATAATCTGTTTGCAGTATTTGTGCAGTTTCTTTGTAATTCCACCATGACAAACCTCCACCGTGCAAGAGGATAATTATATCACTATTTTCTTTTCCATATTCAACATAATTCAACCTCGTTCACCTCGCTGTCAAATTCAAGTTTGTTATTCTATTGTCATATTAACATATGAAATCAAATTATACAAGAACAGACACAGCAGATCGATGAGCTGCTGTGCCTGTTAACTGTTTTATAGACACCCACCTATCGGGCCGGTCTTTTTGTATCTTTTTGTACAATTGCGTCCGAATTGCGCATTGACATCCCCGGGGTTTTCCTTATAATGGAATTATAGCCTTTTCCGGTTACAGAAAAAATCCTAAAAAGGAGGGCCCCTTGTATGGAAGAAAAGACAATCGTTCAGGCAGAGCAGAGCGAGCTTCTGGAGCTGGTAAAAAAGCTGGAAGCGGAAAATGCCGCCCAGGAGCGCTACGCAAAAAAGCAGTACCGGATGGCCTGCGTCAGCGCGGCAGCCAGTGTGCTGGCGCTGGTTGTGGTGATCGTATGCGTGGCGGTCCTGATGCCCAGAGTGCTGCAGACCTTTGACCAGGCAGATGCGATCCTTGCGGATCTGGAAGCGGTCACGTCCCAGCTGGCGGAGTCCCTGCCCCAGATGATAGAGGATCTGAACGCGCTGGTCAGCGGCAGCCGGGACGGAATTTCGGAGGCCATCGGAAAGATCGCCGCCATTGATATTGACTCCCTCAACGAAGCGATCCAGGATCTGAAGACTGTCATCGAGCCTTTGGCAAGGCTGCTGGGAAGATAACCGGGCAACTCCAAAAGAAAGAGCAGGCGCCATTTCGCGCCTGCTCGTTTTGCGTTTTTGGGATCACAGCTGGATGTACTGCACGGCCACGCAGCCGGGGCCGCCCTGGGTGATGAACGCAGGGCTGAGGGGATAGATGTGGTATTCCGCCTCCGGCATGGCCTCTTTCAGAGCCTTCAGGGCCTGCTCCGCCTTGTCCCGGGCGTCCGCGTGGGAGATCTGTACCTGCCAGTTTTTGCCCACGCCTGCCTTCACCAGCTCTTTGACGATGTATTTTAACCCGTGGGCATAACCGCGCTTGATGCTGGCTACGGTGAGCCGCTCTCCGTCGTCGGTCTGGGTCATAACAGGGGTCAGGCCGGCCATTTTACCCACATGGGACACTAGGGGAGACAGCCGTCCGCCCCGGCGCAGGTAGTCAAAATCCGCGGGCACCAGATAGCTTTTGGCGGTGTCCATGAGCTTGTTCAGTTTTTCCACGATCTTTTCCCGGGTATCCCCTTCTTTGGCCCACTGGACGGCCTTCTCCACCAAATGGCGGTGGGGGCCGCAGAGGGTGCGGGTGTTCACGACGGAGACATTTTCCGGATGGCCGCACAGCTCAGCGGCGGCGACGGCGCTGTTGTAGGTGCCGGACAGGCCCGCGGCCATAGCCACGTTGAGGATCTCTTCTCCGTCATAGCGGTTGCACAGATCCTCCACCTCGCCGATGGCGGGCTGGCTGGAAGTGGGCATATGGCCCTGGCGGATGATGGCGACGAATTCCTCGGCGCTGATCTCGTCGAACTCCCGGTAGCTCTTGCCCGCGATGGTCACGGACAGGGGGGAGACGCTGAAGCCCGCGGCTTCTGCCTGGGCGGTGGAATAAAGCGTGGAGGTGTCGGAAACAATACGAACCATTTGAAAAAGCTCATTTTCGGTTTTTGAAAACCGGGTATTATGTTTTCGGATATTTATATTTTACCAGCTTTTGCTGACAGTGTCAATGAAGGTTTTGTAAATTTCGACAAAGAAAGTACCGGACAATGCCGCTATGTGCAGCAGAAAAGTACAAAAAGGCACCCCAAAGGACAATGTCATTAAGTTAAGATGTCATTGCGAACCAGTCCTCAATGAATTATGGAATGATTGCCACCGGCAATCATTCACATTTCAGATTCGCTGCGCGGAGCACCACTAGTGTGGCAATCTCCTTCGATGATGGGGATTCCCA
>JAXJGV010000070.1:0-3953 GCA_036300205.1 Oscillospiraceae bacterium | reverse complement strand
GAGCCAGTGCGCACACTACTCCGCGCTAAGAGCCGCCTTCGGCGGTTGCGCTATGTACGCGGCCTGCGGGCCGTGTGGCGTGGCAATCTCCTGAATTTTTGAACAATTCTCTACTAAAATTGAGGGGTTTTACTTCTTTTGGGGGGATCGCCACACTAGTGGCGCTCCGCGCAGCGAATCAGAAATGAGAATGATTGCCGGTGGCAATCATTCCATAATTTATTGCGGGCTGGTTCGCGATGACATCAAATTTTAGGGACTTTTTTGACACGCTGAGCCAAGCTACATTTTGCAGCTTGGCTTTACCTTTACGGACACCCGCCCTAACCGGCGGTTTTCTTATTTTGCCTTGGCTTTGATTTTTGTGGAGACCATTTCCAGAAGGACCACGGCAATCACGACCACGTAGGTCAGGAAGCCCATTTCGTGCAGGTCGAAATAGAAGCTGCCCGCCATAAACAGGTTGAATCCGATGCCGCCGGCACCGGCTGCGGCGCCCATGGCCACCGCGTTGGTGAAGTTGATCTCAAAGCGCATAAACGTCCAGGCGATGAGGGAGCTCAGGCAGGAAGGGAGAATGGCCTGAGTCACGATCTGGCCGAAGCTGGCGCCGCTGGCTTTCAGGGCTTCGATGGTGCCCTTGTCGATCTCCTCAATGGATTCAGACCTTGGTCAGGTAGGCGAAGCTGTGGAAGGTAAGGCCCACTACAGCTGCCACACTGCCCAGACCCGCGGACACGGCGAAGATCAGGACCCACAGAACCGTGGGAACGGCCCGAACCAGAGCCACAATGCTCTTGATGACGGCGGCTGCTTTGGGATTGGCGATGTTGCCTGCGCACAGGAGGGCGCAGAAAAAGGCCAGCACCATGCCCAGAATGGTGGACAGCGCGCCCAGGCAGAAGGTGACAAACAGTTCGTGGAGCACATCGCCCAGGGTGCCCCGGGTCAGCCTGGGGGTGAGGAAAACGGTTTTGATGTTGTGCAGCGTATCCAGAACGGCTTTCCCGAAATCAATGTCCTTGTAGTCGAAGGTCAGCAGGGCAATGACGGTGATCGCCGCCAGGGAGACCAGCAGCCAGCGGATGGCGGTATTGCTCCTGCTTTTTGCGGAGATTTTGATTTTGCCGTTTCGTTTCTGCTCCAGACCGGGGTGGGTCTGCTTCAAATCCAGAATGGGACTCATCACAGGATCACCTTCCTTATCTTATTGGAAATGCTTTCGATGACAATGACCAGCACCACCATAAACAGTACAATCAGACCGGCGGATGGGAGCTGGATGCTCTTGTAATACATGTCGAACAGGTAGCCGATGCCGGTAGCGGTCAGCATACCGATGAGGGTGGAGCTTCGGATGTTGGTCTCGATCATGTAAAGCACCCAGGAGACGATGCCGGGCAGGGAGGAGGGAATGATGGCCTGGAACACACACTGCAGGTAGCTTGCGCCGGTTGCACTGAGAGCCTCCACACAGCTAGCGCTTACCTCGTCGATGGTCTCGATAAAGGCTCTGGTCAGCAGGCCGAAGGTGGTGAAGAACAGGGCCAGAAAGCCGGTCAGGATATTCTGGCCGAAGGAGAATATCAGAACCATGGCCCATACCACGTCAGGCACATTCCGGAAAAACGCCGCCACAATGCGGACGGCACTGCCCACAAGGGGGGAGACCTTCGTGGCGCGGGTCCCCAGCAGGCTGAAGAAAAAGGCGAAAATGGAGGCGAACACAGTGACCGCCACAGACAGAAGGGTGGTTTCCAGCAGCTTGGACAGAATCTTGGGGATGCGGCTTATGGCCTTTTCGTCGGGGATCAGGTTGGTAACGATCCAGGAAAAGGCTTGGGGGAAGGACGCCAGACCATCTGTCAGATGGAATTCGGTGACATAGGCGGATACAAAATAGATCAGCAGAATGACACCCAGCACCAGCATATAGGTCAGCTTTCGGGCGGAGAGCTTGTTGGGGGCGTGTTTCATGCACCGGCCCTCACGTCGGTGATGAAAGGCGTGGGGCGGCTGTATCCGGTGATATCGGGGGTGACGATGCAGTCGGGGGTATACCCTTCCGCGGCAGCTACAGGGGCTACCCGGCGCATGATGTCCTGATTGTAGCCGGTGGTGGAGCCGATGGAGATGCCTCGCGCGCGCAGTGCTTCCACGGCCTGCGGGACGCCGGGGATCACGTGGCTGTATTCTGCCACCACCTGGCGCAGGTTTTCTTCAAAGCGCTGGTAGATCTTTTCCACATCATCCTCGTTCCAAGGACGGTGATACACGGCGTTCCAGCGTTCCATGCCCTGCTCGGCGGACAGCATGGTGCGGATGTGGAGCTTCTTCTCCATACCCATGGGGGCGTTGATCTCCTCGGTGGAGAAATGCAGACCCAGCTGGGAGAAAGTGCGGTCAAAAATGCGGGTGGGGGCCTGAGAACCAAAGTCGGTGGTGGTTCCTGCCCAGTCAAAGACAACCAATTGAATGTTGTTATTCATATGTTTCAGAATTTTCGTTCCTCTCTGCGTATGGTGCTGGGCAGTGCGGTTCGCTGCCTGCGGTTGCATTGTATCGTGGGTTTCCCGTTTGCCGCCACCAGGGTTGTGTGAAATGTAAGTCTATTTTTTGTCATAGAGAAAGACGAAAACGGCATTCGGATGGTGCAAAAAGCGCGAACAGCCGGATTAATCGCTGCGTTTTGTAAAATCCGGCTGTGTTTTTTGTCAGACAGGGGGCAGATAAGCGGAAGCAAGGGAAGGTGCCTTGAAAGTTTGACATTCATTTTACATTCCGCGGCTTTCGGATTTTACAAAGGAACAGTATGATGTTCGTGTAAGGACGCGAGTCCTGGATAATACATACGATTTCAAATATTTAAAGGAGAAATATCAAATGAAGAAGTTTATCAGCATTCTGCTTGTGGCTGTCATGGCTCTGTCCGTTTTCGCGGGCTGCGGCTCTGAAAAGACCGAGACCACCGAAAGCGCAGCCCCTGTGGTGACCGAGGCCGCCGCACCTGAAACCACCGCCGCAGCCAAGCTGTCCGGCACCGTTTCCACCGACGGCTCCACCTCTATGGAGAAGGTCATCGGCGCTCTGGGCGAGAGCTTCATGGAAGCAAACGACGGCGTTACCTTCACCTACAACCCCACCGGCTCCGGTTCCGGTATTAAGGCTGTGCAGGAAGGCCGCTGCGACATCGGCCTGTCTTCCCGTGCTCTGAAGGCTGAAGAAGAGGCTGAGGGCCTGGTCGGTACTGTCCTGGCTTACGACGGCATCGCTGTCATCGTCAACCCCGAGAACACCGTTGAGGACCTGTCCATCGAGACCATCGCCAAGATCTTCACCGGCGAGATCACCAACTGGTCCGAAGTCGGCGGCGCTGACGCAGAGATCGTTCTGATCGGCCGTGAGGCCGGTTCCGGCACCCGCGGCGGCTTCGAAGAGATCGTCGGTGTTGAGGATGCCTGCAAGTACCGTCAGGAGCTGACCTCCACCGGTGACGTTATCACCGCAGTTGCCCAGAACCCCGGCGCCATCGGCTACGCGTCCCTGGCTTCTGTGAAGGACACCGTCAAGGCCGTCAAGGTCGAGGGCGTGACTCCCAGCGAGGAGACCGTCAAGGATGAGTCCTACGCCATCCAGCGTCCTTTCGTACTGGTCACCAAGGACGGCGTGGAGCTGAGCGAAACCGCTCAGGCCTTCTTCACCTACGCTACCAACGGTGAGGCAAACGAGGTCATCACCGCAGCCGGTGTGGTTCCCGCAAACTAAGAAAACACGAAATGCAGCCCCCTCGCAAGAGGGGGCTGTCAGCGTGTAAAAAAAGTCCCTAAAATTAGATGTCATCGCGAACCAGCCCGCAATGAATTATGGTATGATTGCCACCGGCAATCATTCTCATTTCTGATTCGCTGCGCGGAGCACCACTAGTGTGGCGATCCCCCCAAAAGAAGTAAAAT
>JAXJGV010000069.1:0-39374 GCA_036300205.1 Oscillospiraceae bacterium | reverse complement strand
GGTTTTCTTCTTGCGGAAGCTGTACTCGATATCTGTGAATGTTTCCTGCTTCATTGCATTGCACCACCATTGTTTTGATGGAGTTATTATACCATATCTGGAACCTATTTGGTAGTGCGGATTAAATCAGAGGTTCCCTAGTTTATATAAAACAATTTTATCAAAAAAGCAGTATCTGTTCACAAATTTGAAAACAAGAGTTTCTTTTCAGTTTAGATTTACGAACTATACTTTTGCCAGAAATTTGAAATACCAGAAAAAGGATGAAGCAAATGAATATGGACAACCGGGAGAAGCTGCAGGAGCTGTCCCTGTATCTGTACGAAAAAGAGACCATCACCGGCGACGCGTTCATGCGGATCCTGAACACGTAAATGAGACGCATGGAGTTTCCGGCCCTTGCGGCAGACTACCACAATTTCCGCATCCGCAAAATCAACCGGCCGGAATATAAGCACCTGCGGCTGCTGCTTTTCTGGCCGGCCTATCTTCTGAGATATTTCCTGATCGAGAGTTTCAATCCCGCGGCGGCCTACCATGTTATCCATTGCCCGCTGGACGATCGGATCCCTTTTTTTGAGGGCTTTCTGATCTTCTATGTGCTATGGTATGTCTTCATTATTGGCATACATTTGTACACTTTGCTGTTTGACATTGAAGCATTTAAGTGTTACAGTAAATTCTTATGTATCGCCATAACCATTTCCACCGGCATTTTCCTGCTGTATCCCAGCTGCCAGGATCTGCGCCCCGAGGCATTCCCGCGGGACAATGTTCTGACAAAAATCCTGGGTCTCATTTATGCGGTGGATACCAATACAAACGTTTTTCCATCAGAACACGCAATCGGCGCGCTGGCCGTGCTGGCGGCGGCTCTTCATACCAAGGGCCTCCGTTCTCCCGGTAAGATCGCGGCCATTGCGGTTCTGGCTGTCCTTATCAGTCTGTCCACGGTGTTTTTAAAACAGCACTCCATTCTGGATGTGCTGGCAGCAGTGCCCATCTGCGCTTTCGCCTATTGGGTCTGCTACGGAAAGAGAGGTAAAGAATGAAAACCTACCGTGCCGGTATCGATATCGGCTCCACAACTGTCAAACTTGTCATCCTGGATGAAAACGGCGAGATCCTGTTCGGCGACTACCGCCGCCATCACGCTCACACCCAGGGAACCCTGAAATCTCTGTTAATAGAAGCCCAGCGCAAGCTGGGCTCCTGCTCCTTGCAGGTAAAGATCACCGGCTCCGGCTCCATCAATCTTGGCAAAGCCCTGAACATCGGCTTCGTCCAGGAGGTGGTGGCGGTTGCCACTGCCCTGAAGACCGCTGCACCCCAGACCGACGTTGCCATCGAACTTGGCGGCGAGGATGCAAAGATCATTTATTTCAAGGGCGGTCTGGAAGAACGCATGAACGGCGTCTGCGCAGGCGGCACCGGCTCCTTCATCGATCAGATGGCGGCCCTGCTGCAGACCGATGCCACCGGCCTGAATGACGCCGCCAAGGACTACAAGCAGATTTATCCCATCGCCGCCCGCTGCGGCGTCTTTGCCAAGACGGATATCCAGCCTCTGATCAACGAGGGCGCGACAAAAGCCGACCTGGCCGCCTCCATTTTCCAGGCGGTGGTGAACCAGACCATTTCCGGCCTGGCCTGCGGCAAGCCCATCCGGGGCTGCGTGGCGTTCCTGGGCGGCCCCCTGCACTTCCTGACGGAACTGAAGGCCGCTTTCATCCGCACCCTGAAGCTCACCGGGGAGACCACGGTTGACCCGGACAATTCCCACCTCTTCGCCGCCATGGGCGCCGCGCTGGAATCCGGCGACGCTGAGGCCATGGAGCTGTCCGGCCTGATCGAAAGACTGGAAAATGGCGTACAGGTATCCTTTGAGATGCCCCGTCTGGCTCCGCTGTTCCGGGACCAGCAGGAGTTCGGCGAATTCTGCGAACGCCACAGTAAGGCCGTGGTCAGAAAGGAAGACCTTTCTGCTTACAGCGGCAACTGCTTCCTGGGCATCGACGCCGGTTCCACCACCACCAAGCTGGTGCTGATCGGCGAAGACGGCCAGCTTCTCTATCACTTCTACCGGGGCAATCAGGGCAACCCCATTATGACGGCCCAGTTTGCCATTGGCGAGCTGAAACGCCAGCTGCCGGAAACCGCCAAAATCGTCCGCGCCTGCTCCACAGGCTACGGCGAAGCCCTGCTGAAATCCGCCTTCTCTCTGGACGAGGGCGTGGTGGAGACCATCGCCCACTGCACCGCCGCTTCCTTTTTCGACCCGGAGGTGGACTGCGTGCTGGACATCGGCGGCCAGGATATGAAGTGCATCAAGCTGAAGAACGGAACCGTGGACACCATCCTTCTGAACGAGGCCTGTTCCTCCGGCTGCGGCTCCTTCATCGAGAACTTTGCGACCTCCCTGGGCTACACCGCCGAAGGATTTGCCAAGGAAGCCCTGTTTGCTAAGGCTCCCGTTGACCTGGGCACCCGCTGCACCGTCTTTATGAATTCCAACGTCAAGCAGGCCCAGAAGGAGGGCGCGTCCGTCTCCGATATCTCCGCCGGTCTTGCTTACTCCGTCATCAAGAACGCCCTGTATAAGGTCATCAAGCTGGCTTCCGCGGAAGACCTGGGCAGGCACATTGTCGTCCAGGGCGGCACTTTCCACAACCAGGCCGCCCTCCGCGCGTTTGAGAAGATCGCGGGGGTGGACGCCACCTGTCCCGATATTTCCGGCCTGATGGGCGCGTTCGGCGCGGCGCTGGTGGCCCGCGGTCATTACGCGGGGCAGGAAAGCAGTATGCTTTCTTTGGATGATATCCTGAAACTGTCTTATACAACTTCCTCCGTCCGCTGCGGCGGCTGTTCCAATAACTGTATGCTCACCATCAACAAATTCTCCGGCGGCCGCAGACACATCAGCGGCAACCGCTGCGAAAAGGGTGCGGGCAATACCAATAAGGGCGAAAAGGCTCCCAACATGGTGCAGTTCAAGCGGGACCGTATCTTCGGCTATGAACCTTTGGCGGAGGAAAATGCGCCCCGGGGCACCATCGGCATCCCCAGAGTGCTGAATATGTACGAAAATTACCCCTTCTGGGCTACCTTCTTCAAGGAACTGGGCTTCCGCGCCGTGCTGTCTCCCTTCTCCGACCGGAAGATCTACGAGCTGGGCATGGAGTCCATCCCCTCCGAGTCGGAATGCTACCCCGCAAAGCTGTCCCACGGCCATGTCCAGTGGCTTATCAACCAGGGTATCAAGACCATCTTCCATCCCTGCGTTTTCTATGAACACCAGGAAGCCAAGGACGCCCAGAACCACTATAACTGCCCCATCGTTGTCTCCTACGCGGAGAACCTGAAAAACAACGTGGAGGCCATCACAGAGGGCGACGTTCACTATATCCGCCCCTTTATCGCCTTTACCAGCGAGCAGACCGCGGCCGACCGTCTGTCCAAAACCGCCGCGGAGGAGTGGAACATCCCCGCAAACCAGGTCCGTGCCGCCGTACATAAGGCATGGGAGGAGCAGAAAAAGGCCAAGGCAGATATCCGTGCCGAAGGCATGCGCCTGCTGACCGAGATGCAGGAGAAGGAAGGCCGGGGCATCGTCCTGGCAGGCCGCCCCTACCATATCGACCCGGAGATCAACCACGGCATTCCCGAGCTGATCGCCTCCTACGGCCTGACGGTCTTCACTGAGGACAGCCTGCCCATCGATTTCAAACCGGAACGCCCCCTGCGGGTGGTTGACCAGTGGGTCTACCATTCCCGCCTGTACAGCGCCGCCCAGTATGTCAGCTACCGGGATGATCTGGAGCTGATCCAGCTGAACTCCTTCGGCTGCGGCCTGGACGCCGTCACCACTGACCAGGTCTCCGAGATCCTGGAGAAGAGCAACAAGCTCTACACCCTCCTGAAGATCGACGAGGTCAACAATCTGGGCGCCGTCCGCATCCGCATCCGCTCTCTGCTGGCGGCCATGGACATGCGCCGGGAAAAGGAGATTTTCTCCAAGCCCGGAGCCCTGAACTATCAGCGGGCGGAATTCACCAAGCAGATGTACAAGGAGGGCTATACCATCCTGGCGCCCCAGATGAGCCCCATCCATTTCGACCTTTTGGAGCCTATTTTCCATAAGCATGGCTATAACATCGTCCTGCTGGACAACGACAACCGGGAAGCCATCGACACCGGCCTGAAGTTCGTCAACAACGACGCCTGCTTCCCCTCCATCACCGTAGTGGGCCAGATCATGCAGGCGGTGCTGTCCGGGAAATACGACACCGACCGTCTGGCGGTCATTATGACCCAGACCGGCGGCTGCTGCCGCGCCAGCAACTATGTGGCCTTCATCCGCCGCGCCCTGGAAAAGGCCGGCCTGAGCCACATCCCCGTCATTTCCCTGAACGCCAACGGCATGGAGAAAAACGAGGGCCTGAAGCTCACGCCGGGCCTGCTGGCGGATGCGGTGCAGGGCGTGGTCTACGGCGACCTGATGATGCGCTGCCTGTACCGGGTGCGGCCCTACGAGAAGGTTCCCGGCTCTGCCAATGCCCTCCACGCCAAGTGGCGGGATATCTGCATCGAAGCTCTGACCTCCAAGAAGAGCGGCCGCAGTTATAAGCGCCTGTGCGCGGAAATCGTGGAAGACTTCGACAATTTCCCCATTGACGAGACCATTGTCAAACCCCGGGTCGGCGTTGTGGGCGAAATCCTGGTCAAGTACATGCCGCTGGCAAACAACCATCTGGTTGACCTGCTGGAACGGGAGGGCGCGGAGGCCGTGGTGCCCGATCTTATGGACTTCCTGAACTACAGCATTTACAATGGCAAGTATAAGTCCGAGTTCCTGGGTGCAAAGAAATCCAGCGATTTTATTGCGGACACAGCTGTCAAGCTCATCCGGCAGATCCGCAAGCCCGCCCTGGAGGCCCTGGAAAAGTCCAAGCGCTTCGAAGCCCCCATGCCCATCGAGCAGATCGGCGAGATCACCAAGCCGTTCCTGTCTCTGGGCAACCAGTACGGCGAAGGCTGGTTCCTGACCGGCGAAATGATCGAGCTGATCCAGAGCGGCGTCCCCAACATCGTCTGCATCCAGCCCTTTGCGTGCCTGCCCAACCATGTGGTAGGCAAGGGCGTCATCAAAGCCCTGAAAAAGGAGTACCCCCAGGCCAACATTGCTGCCGTTGACTATGACCCCGGCGCCTCCGAGGTCAACCAGCTCAACCGCATCAAGCTGATGCTCTCCGCCGCCAAGGAAAATCAAAAGACCACTGTATAACAAACAGGCCGTTGGCGAAAAGCCAACGGCCTGTGCGCTTATCTGGGTTCCTGCTGCTGAACGGCGCCGGTTCCGGCGATGATGCTGCCCAGCAGGTTTTCCGCCCGCCGGGTCAGTTCGTCCAGGGAGAAGGGGAGCTGCCCGGCAAACCAGTCGTGGTAGAGGTTGGAAAGCCCTCCGGCGCAGAACCGGATCATCAGTACATACTGCTCGTGGTTTCCAAATCCGAAATCCTCTTCCCGCTGGAGCAGGTAATCCAGGGTGATCCGCACCAGCTGCTCCTGCATCAGGGCGGAGGCGCTGGAATTCATGATTTTTCTGTAAAAATCCAAGTCTTCCTCCAAAATCATTTGGATTCGGGCCAGAAGCGTGTGGGGGATCCCCACAAAATTCCGGGGCTGGTCAGAAAGCGCGTCCCGGATGTTGGAGAAGGTCTGCTGGATCAGGTGGTTGATCACGTCGGGGATATCCGCGTAGTGGGCGTAAAAGGTTCCCCGGTTGATCTGAGCCTGGTTGACCACGTCGGTCACGGTGATCTTGTCCAGGGGCTTTTCCTGCAAAAGATCTGCCAGGGCTTCTTTGATGAGCTTCCGGGAGCGGATGGCGCTGCGGTATTCTGCTTTTGCCATGGTTTCCTCCTGTCAGGTCAAAATTGTACAAAAGAGGAGTATATGTACAAAATTGACAATTCTGGTGATTTTTGTTTCTTGTGCTTCCAGATGTCTTTTATTATAATGTTGTCAAACGCAAAAATCAATACTTGTTTGATTTTGTGAACTTGGGGAATTTTGCAAAAATATCAAGGAGGAAATTATGGCCGAGAAAAAATCCGGGGGATTTGTTGAGAAACTTGCCACATTTATTGTGGACAAGCGCAATCTGCTCTTTTTGCTGTACATCTTTGCCTTTGTCTTCTGTCTCTTTTCCATGAACTGGGTAGAGGTGGAGAACGATGTGACCGTATACCTCCCGGATACAACGGAGACCCGGCAGGGCCTGGATGCGATGAATGAAAATTTCATCACCTTTGCCACAGCCCGGGTCATGGTGTCGAACATCACCTATGAAACCGCGGAGAATATCAAAGAGATGCTGGAAGACGTTGAAGGCGTGGATATGGTCACCTTTGACGATACCCAGGACCACTATAAAGACGCTTCCGCCCTGTATGACATCAGCTTTAAAGGCCTGACCACGGATGATATTTCCCTGCAGGCCATAGAAACCATCCGTGAAACATTATCCGTCTACGACCTGTACGTCGATACCCAGGTGGGTTACGACGAAAACGCCATGCTGCAGGAGGAAATGACTACCATCCTGATCATCGCGGCAATTATCATTGTGGTGGTCCTGATGCTGACTTCCCGGGCTTATTTGGAAGTGCCGGTGCTGATCATCACCTTCGCCGCGGCGGCCCTGATGAATATGGGCACCAATTTCCTGCTGGGAAAGATCAGCTTTATTTCCAACTCTGTGGCCGTGGTCCTGCAGCTGGCGCTGGCCATCGACTACGCCATCATCCTCTGCCACCGTTTCTCCGACGAGCATGAGACCAAGGACGCACGGGATTCTGCCATTGTGGCTTTGAGCAAGGCCATCCCGGAGATCAGTGCCTCTTCTCTGACCACGGTCAGCGGTCTGGCGGCGCTGGGCTTTATGGAGTTCGGTATCGGCCTGGACCTGGCCATGGTGCTGATCAAGGCCATCCTGCTGAGCCTGCTGTCCGTATTTACCCTGATGCCCGGCCTGCTGGTGCTGTTCTGTCCGCTGATCGACCGCACCCGGCACAAGAAACTGCTGCCCAATATTACCGCAGTGGGCAAATTTGCGGTTAAGACCCGGCGGGTGCTGCCGCCTCTGTTCATCCTGATTCTGGTGGGTGCCTGTTACCTGTCCAACCAGTGCCCCTATGTCTACAGCTACAATGATCTGCAAACAGCCAAAATGTCTGAGCGGCAGCATGCCTACTTCAAGATCAAAGACACCTTTGGCACCAGCAATATGGTGGCGCTGGTGATCCCCAGCGGCGATTACGAAGCGGAAAGCAAAGTCCTGCAGGAACTGGCGGAATGCGATGAGGTCAAGAGCACCATGGGCCTCAGCGGCATCGAAGCCCTGGACGGCTACACCCTGACGGATGCGCTGAATCCCCGGGAACTTTCCGAGCTGGCGGGCATGGACTACGAGGTCATGCAGCTGCTTTACAGCGCCTACGCTGCGGAGCACGACCAGTACGGCGAGATCCTGAGCGGACTGGAAGAATATGAGGTCCCCCTGTTCGACATGCTCCTGTATCTGAAAGACCATATGGAGACCCATAATATCCACCTGTCCGGTGATGACAAAGAGATGGTGGACGAACTCTTCACCCAGCTGGACAACGCCCAGCTGCAGCTGCAAAACGACAAATACAGCCGTATGGTGGTTTACCTGAACCTGCCGGAAGAAAGTGACGAGACCTTTGCCTTCCTGACCAAAATGCGGGAGATCGTCGGCAAATACTACGACGGCGATTACTATGTGGTGGGCAATTCCACCAGCTCCCGGGACCTGTCTTCTTCCTTTGTGAAGGATAACGCCCTCATCTCCGTTTTGTCCGCGTTCTTTGTTATTGTGGTGCTGCTGTTCACCTTCCAGTCGGTGGGGCTGCCGCTGCTGCTGATCGTTGTCATTCTGGGAAGCGTCTGGATCAACTTCTCGTTCCCCACCATTATGAACCAGCCTCTGTACTTCCTGGGCTATCTGATCGTGCAGTCCATTCAGATGGGCGCAAACATCGACTACGCCATCGTCATTGCCAGCCACTATCAGGAGCTGAAGGCCCATATGCCCCATAAGGAAGCCATCGTTTACGCCCTGAACGCGGCATTCCCCACGGTCTTTACCTCCGGCAGCATTATGGCGGCGGCGGGTCTGCTGATCGGCAGCCTGTCTGCCCAGCCTGTCATTTCCGTTCTGGGCACCTGCCTGGGCCGGGGCACCATCATTTCCATTTTCCTGGTGCTGTTTGTGCTGCCTGCCTTCCTGGTGCTGGGTGACTCCATCATCAACCGCACCAGCTTCAAGCTGAAGCCCATAGAACCGAAAACCAGAGCAGCCACCGGCACCATGCGGGTCCACGGTCATGTCCGGGGCTACATCTCCGGCATCGTGGATGCGGATATCGACGGCATCGTCCACGGCCAGCTGAACGCCTCCGTTACCACGAACGGACAACTCACCACCGAAGAAGGAGGTACGGACAATGCGTAAACGGATCATAAATCTTTTGCTCTGCGTGTGCATCCTTCTGTCCGCGGCCCTGCCGGTAAACGCGAAAACCAAGGAAGAACCGAAGACAACCCAGTTCACCGTTTCCAATCTGGCGGGCTTCCTGAATCTTGCGGAACAGTGCCGCCTGGACAGCAACAGTGAGAATCTGGTGGTGGTGCTGAAAACAGATATCGACCTTACGGATGTGGACTTTGCCGGATTCCCCATTTTCGCGGGAACCTTTGAAGGCAACGGCCATACCATTAAGGGCCTGAACATCACAGGCGACGGCTCTGCCCAGGGCCTGTTCCGCTACTTAACGGAAACCGCGCTGGTGCAGGACCTGAATCTGGAAGGCGAGATCCGGCCCGGCGGCAGCCGCAGTGAAGTGGGCGCCGTTGCGGGCAATAACGCCGGAACCATCCGGAACTGTACGTTCCACGGCACGGTTTCCGGAAATGAGTATGTCGGCGGCATTGCCGGCACCAACGCCGTCAGCGGCATCATCGAAACGTGCACCATGATGGGCAATGTTTACGGAAGCCATTTCGTGGGCGGAATCGCGGGCAAGAACAGCGGCGTCATCCGCACCTGCGAAAATGATGCCGAAGTCAATGATACCGCCCAGGAAAATACTGTGGAACTGGCGGACATCACCCTGGACTCTCTGACCAGCTCCGAATCTGCCAACACGGTAACGGATATCGGCGGCATTGCCGGTACCAGCAGCGGTGTGATCCGGGACAGTGCCAACTGGGGCAACGTGGGTTACCAGTATATGGGCTATAACATCGGCGGCATCGCGGGAACCCAGTCCGGCTACATCCTGAACTGCGAAAATTACGGCGAGGTCCGGGGTCGCAAGGAAGTGGGCGGCATCGTGGGGCAGATGGAGCCTACCGCGCTCATCGAATATGAGGAAGATGCCCTGCAGATTTTGCAGCGGCAGCTCAACAGCATGGGCAGCATTGTCAACAGCACCGTCTCCAATGTGCAAAGCACTGCGGAGTCGATTTCCGGTCAGGTGGGCGCGCTGCAAAGCAATGTCCAGAGCGCCAAGGAAGCGGTAAACTCCCTGGCCATCGACCGGGAAAATCCCCAGCTGCCGGACCTGGATACCATCCAGGCGGCGAAAAATACGCTGAGCAGCAGCCTGTCCGGCATGTCCCAGTCCCTGGAGGGCATGGGCGCCACCACCTACAGCTCCATGGGAGCCTTGTCCAATAACCTTTATGCCCTCCAGAACCAGATCAACGCCATGCGCACCACCCTGGGCAATGTGTCGGAAACCATGGGCGGCAGCATCACCGATGTTTCCGACCGGGATACGGAGCAGGATCTGACAGGCAAGGTAGAGCGCTGTGTCAACCACGGCAGCGTGCTGGGTGACCGGAACGTAGGCGGCATCGCCGGCGCCATGGCTCTGGAAAACGACCTTGACCACGAAGACGACTGGCAGCTCAGCGGCGAAAATTCCCTGAACTTTGAAAGCGAGCTTCGGGCCGTCATTCGGGACTGTGAAAATAACGCGGTGGTCACCGCGAAAAAGCAGAATGCCGGTGGCATTGTGGGCTGGCAGTCCCTGGGCCTGGTCAGTGAAAGCCGCAGCAGCGGAAGGCTGGACGCAGAGGGTGCGGACTATGTAGGCGGCATTTCCGGTCAGAGCCGGGGCTACATCCGCGGCTGCAGCGCCAAGAGCGAGATCGCCGGTGAAAGCTATGTAGGCGGTATTGCGGGCAGCGCCACCATCGCTACGGACTGCCGCAGCATGGTGAAGCTGGTTGGCGTCACGGAGAAGCTGGGCGCCATCCTTGGCTGGGCGGAAGAGGATACTTCCGAGGAAGAAGCTCCCATTGCGGGCAACCTCTACCTCAGCGTTTCCCAGGACATTGGCGGCATTGACGGCATCAGCTATTCCGGCCTTGCCGAACCCATGGAAAGAGAAGCGTTCCTTGCCATGGAGGATCTGCCGGAAATGTTCCAGAGCGTAACGGTCCGGTTCCTCTACGCTAACGGGGCGGAGCGATGCTTTGATATTCCCATTGGCGGGGAATTCCCCACTGAGTGGATCCCACCCATTCCCATCAAGGATGGTTCTGCGGCAGTCTGGAAGGGCCTTGCGGATGCGGACCTGTCCAACGTGACCTTTGACATGACCTTTGAGACCAGCTATACCATCCGTCATTTCACCCTCCAGAGCCAAAAGCTCCGGGAGAACGGCCTGCCTGTGCTGCTGCTTCAGGGCAGCTTCACCGGAGATTCTCAGCTCAGACTGTTTGACCCGGAAGAAGCGGTGGAAGTGGAAGACGGCGAAACCCTCATCGAAGCATGGCACTTCGCGGTATCCGACGGCGGAACTGCGGCCACAGCCCGCTACGGCCTCCCGGTAAACTGTGATGGGGAGCATGTACGCGTACTGATCCGCGGCAGCGATAATACCTGGACGGAGGCAGAGCATACGGTGGACGGCAGCTATCTGGTCTTCCGGCTGGACAGCACGGAGGGAGACATCGCGCTGATCCAGACGGCCTCCCATACCTGGATGCTGGCCGCAGCCGGAGGAACGGCAGCGCTGGTGATCCTGCTGGCAGTCCTGATCTGCTGTAAGAAGAAACGGAAAAAAGCGTAATCCATATGCGCAGCCTATCCTGGTGCCCAAAGCACGGGATAGGCTGCTTTTTCTTATTTGGTGACAAAGTCACAGTTCGGCGCAAACAGACGGAATATAATGGAAATATACCAAAGTGGTTTTCTCTGCCTTGTGCAAAAAAACCAGGAAAATCCATCTTTACAGAACGAAAACTTGCTGATATACTAACGTTCTGTAACGTGCCAAAGTGTAAATAAACCTATGGAGGTAGTATCACATGAAGAAACTTTCCCTGATCCTGACCCTGGCCCTGCTGGTCAGCCTGCTGGCAGGCTGCGCGGGCACCCCTGTTGTGTATTACAGCAACTGCACCTGCCCCGTTGACAGCCACGAGACTGTGGCGGAGACTGCGGCTCCCGCAGCTGAAGCCACCGAAGCTCCCGCTGCTGAGGGCGCGGTAAAGACCGGCCTGTACATCAGTACCGCAGTCAGAGACAGCAAGTCCGCGTCCGCCGAAGAAAACGGCCAAGGCAAGTACGATGTGACCATCGTTGCCGTCACCGTGGATGACAACGGCGTTATTCAGGACTGCATCATCGACGGCATTTCCGCTTCCGTCAAGTTTGATGCCAACGGTGCCATCACGTCCGACCTGACCGCCGCGCCCCAGACCAAGAATGAGCTGGGCGAGGACTACGGCATGGTGGCCTATGGCGGCGCCATTGCCGAGTGGGATGCCCAGGCCGCCGCTCTGGCAGATTACGCCGTGGGCAAGACCGTGGAAGAGCTGAAGAACGGCGCCGTTGATGAGACCGGCTATGCGCCCGAGGGCACCGACCTGGCCGCTTCCGCAACCATTAACCTGGGCGGCTATGTTTCCGCCATCGAAGCTGCCGCTGCCAATGCCCAGCACCTGGGCGCCCAGGCTGGTGAGGAGCTGAAGCTGGCCGTGATTACCGGCATCGACAGCAGCAAGAGCGCGGACGCCGAGAACGCGGGCAATGCCCAGCTGGATGTGAACGTCGCCGCCCTGACCCTGAACGGCGAGACCATCACCTCCTGCGCCATCGACGCGGTGCAGGCAAAGGTCGCCTTTGACGCCGAGGGTGCCGTCACCTCCGACGTGACCGCGCCTGTCCAGACCAAGAACGAGCTGGGCGAGAATTACGGCATGAAGGCCTGGGGCGGCGCCGTTGCCGAGTGGAACGAGCAGGCCGCGTCCTTCGCTGCCTACGTCACCGGCAAGACGGTGGAAGAGGTTTCCGGCATTGCCGTGGATGAAAGCACCCATCCCACCGACGCTGATCTGGCAGCCTCTGTTACCATCGCCGTCGGCGGCTTCCAGGCCCTGATCGAGAAGGCAGCGCAGAAATGAAACGCCTGATCTGTACGGTTTTGACCCTGGTCATCCTCCTGTCCGGCTGTGCCGGGCAGGCAGAGCCGGAGCAAAAGCAGTATACCGCAACGTTTCTGACGCTGTTTGATACCGTGACCTCCATCGTAGGCCGGGCGGACAGTGAAGAGAGCTTTCAGGCCACAGCCCAGATGATCCATGACGAACTGCTGAAATACCATCAGCTTTTCGACATTTACAACGACTATGAGGGCCTGAACAACCTGAAGACCGTCAATGACAACGCGGGTGTCGAACCCGTCTTGGTGGATTCCAGGATCATTGCGCTGCTTCAGGACTGCAAGACCTATTACGAGCTCACGGACGGCAAGGTCAACGTTGCCATGGGCAGCGTCCTTTCCCTCTGGCATGAAGCCCGCGATGACGGCATCAATGACCCTGCCAATGCCTATCTCCCCGACAGCAGTGCGCTGGAAGAGGCAAGCCATCACACCGGCTTCGACGCGGTGGTGATCGACAAAGCCGCATCCACCGTGTATATCACCGACCCTCAGGTCCGCCTGGACGTAGGCGCGGTAGCCAAGGGCTGGTCTGCCCAGCGTGTATGCGAGATGGCCCCTGGGGGTCTGCTGATCAGTGTCGGCGGCAACGTCTGTGCCACAGGCCCCAAGGACGAGACCGGAACCCCCTGGGTGGTAGGCATCCAGGACCCTGATGGGGGAGACGCCTACCTGCACACCCTCTATGTCACCGGGGGCAGCGTAGTCACCAGCGGTGACTATCAGCGGGCTTATACCGTGGATGGAAAGCTGTACCACCACATCATCGACCCTGAGACCCTGTACCCCTCCGCCTATTGGCGGTCCGTGACCATCGTCTGTGCGGATTCCGGCCTGGCGGACGCCCTGTCCACAGCCCTGTTCCTGCTTCCCCAGGAGGAAGGCCAGGCGCTTGCGGACAAATGCGATGCCAAAGCCATGTGGGTCGATGGGGAAGGGAACATCACATACAGCCCAGGCTTTGAAGACCTGATTCGAACTTAACATTGAGGTGAAAACAAAATGAAACGCCTGTTTTTTGGAGGCATCCACCCCAAATATAACAAGGAAATGTCCACCCACATCACGACATTTCACACCATCACCCCCAAGCAGGTGGTGATCCCCCTCCAGCAGCACATCGGCGCGCCCTGCCAGCCTCTGGTGAATGTGGGCGACAAAGTGCTGCGGGGCCAGAAGATCGGCGACGGCGAGGGCCTGTGCGTTCCTGTCCATGCCTCCGTTTCCGGTACTGTGGCGGCCATTGAGCCCCGTCCCCATACCAGCGGCCGCATGGTCAACGCCATTGTCATCGACAACGATTTCCAGGACACCGCCATTCCCACCCATACCAACGACCTCCCGCTGGAGCAGCTGGACTCCGACCAGATCCTGCATTCCATCCGGGAAGCCGGCATCGTGGGCATGGGCGGCGCAGCCTTCCCCGGCAACGTCAAAGCCCTGTCCGCCATGGGCAACGTGGATACCCTGATCGCCAACGCCTGCGAATGCGAGCCTTACATCACCGCCGACGATTCCCTCCTGCGAACCAATCCGGAGCAGGTGCTGGAAGGCATGATGATCCTGCGCCAGGTCCTGAAGCCGGGACGGGTGGTTCTGGCCGTGGAGGACAATAAGGCCGAAGCCATTGAGAAGGTCAGCGGCCTGCTGAAGGACTATCCCCACATCGAGCTGGCAGTTCTGCCCACCCGTTACCCCCAGGGCGCGGAGAAGCAGCTGATCCAGGCTCTGACGGGCAGGGAAGTCCCTCCCGGACAGCTCCCCGTCAGCGTGGGCTGCGCTGTGTTCAACGTGTCCACCTACGCCGCCATTTACCGCGCCGTCCGTCTGGGCACCCCTTTGACGGAGCGTATCGTCACCATTTCCGGCGAGGCCATTGCCGAGCCTCAGAACTTTATCGTCCGCATCGGCACACCCTTCCACGATCTGATCGAGGTGGCGGGCGGCCTGAATGAAAAGACCGAACGCGTCATCAGCGGCGGTCCCATGATGGGCATTGCCCAGAGCGACCTGTCCGTGCCCGTCATCAAGGCCACCAACTCCATCCTGTGCCTACTGAAGGACCGCAACGGCGCGGCGGAAAACCCCGTGTGCCTGCGCTGCGGCAAGTGCGTCTCTGTCTGCCCCATGCGCCTGCAGCCGCTGTACATGTACCGCTTTACCAATGCGGGCAAGGTTGCGGAACTGCAGCGGCTGAACATTCTGGACTGCATCGAGTGCGGCAGCTGCGCGTTCACCTGTCCCGGCAAGCTCCCCCTGGTGGAGCGTTTCCGCAAGGGCAAACAAATGGTAAGGGAGGCTGGCGCAAAATGAAACTGACTGTTGCTTCTTCTCCCCACATTCGGGGAAATTTCCGTACCAACCGCATCATGCTGGATGTGGTGCTGGCGCTGCTGCCCGCCCTGGCGGTGGGCGTGTGGAAGTTCGGCTTCCGGGTGATCCCCGTTACCACCATCAGCATCGGCGCGGCCATCGTGTCTGAGTGGCTGTACAGTCTGCTCACCAAATCCCGAAACACCACCGTTGACGGCTCTGCCATTGTAACGGGTCTGCTGCTGGCCATGACTCTGCCCCATACCGTGCCTTATTGGCAGGCGGCTCTGGGCAGCGCCTTTGCCATTCTTGTGGTCAAGTGCCTCTGCGGCGGCCTGGGTCAGAACATCTTCAACCCCGCCCTGGCGGGCCGCGCTTTCCTGATGCTGATCTGGCCCGTGGGCCTGACCCGGTATGTCGGTGTAGATGGTGTTTCTTCCGCCACGCCCCTGCATCACATGGTCATGCCCGCCCTGCCGGAGGAAAGCCTGTTTGACATGTTCTTTGGCAACTGCCCAGGCTCCATCGGCGAAATCTCCGCCATTGCCCTGCTGCTGGGCGGCGCCTACCTGGTTTACCGGAAGGTCATTTCCATCCGCATTCCCGCCGCCTATTTGGGCACCGTGGCTGTGCTGACTTTTGTTTTCCACAAGACCGGTTCTCCCGTGCAGTGGATGCTCTACAGCCTGCTGTCCGGCGGCGTTATGCTGGGCGCCATCTTCATGGCCACCGACTATGCCACCTCTCCTGCCACTCCGGTGGGTCAGGTGATCTACGGCGTCGGCTGCGGTGTCCTCACCGTTATTTTCCGCTATACCGGCCTGTTCCCCGAAGGCGTCACCTATGCCATTCTGATCATGAACGCTTTTGTCTGGTTCATCGACCGCCATACCGCCATGCGGCGCTTCGGCACCAAGAAAGGAGGCGCAGCCAAGTGAAAAAGCCCATTATCGCCATCGTCCTGGCTGCCCTGATCCTCTTTGCCGCATCCCTGGGCCTGAACGGCATCGCCGCGAAAAACGCCCAGGCCCAGCATCTGGAACTGATGCGGACTCTGCTTCCCGGCAGTGAGACCTTTACCGTGGAGCCTTATGCCGGAGAAGATGCCAACATCCGTTCCGTGCACAAGGCGGAAAACGGCTTCGTTATCGAGACCGTCACCCACGGCTATGCCGATGAGATCACCATGCTCATCGGTGTCAGCAGTGAAGGCCGGGTCACCGGACTGGTGGTCAGGGAAGCCCACGAGACCGTAGGACTGGGTAACAACGTTCTGACCGACCACGAATTCCTGGCCCAGTTCCTGAACGGCAGCGGCTCCTTTGCTGTTGCAGTCAAGGAAGCGGACGCATTCAGCGGCGCCACGGAAACTGCGGCGGCAGAAGGGGAGAGCAATGAGGTGGACGCCATTACCGGCGCTACCGTCACCTCCAAGGCCGTCGTCCGCTGTGTCAACTCTGCCATTGCCTACGTCACCGGCGCGGATGCTTCTTCCAGCGCCACCACCTGGGGAGGTTAAGTTATGAAGAACAAAACCTATACGCTTAACACCCTGCTGGCGGTGATTCTGGGCGCGGTTCTGCTGATCGCCGTCTTTGTCCGAACCTTTGCCCCCGCCATCATCCTGCCGGAGCTGGACCTCCCCAACATGGTGCTGATCTCTCTGCTGGCCCTGCTCCTTGACCACTATCTGGCTCCCGGAGCCAAGCGGTGCTACATCTGCATCCCTGTGTTTTCTGCCATTACCTTTGGTCTGCTGCCCTTTGCGGCCTGCTTTGTCGGCGCGCTGGACGCTCTGAAACTGGCCCTGATTGGCTGCGCCGTGTTCACCGCAGCCACCTGGCTGTTCACCTCTATGGAAGACCGCCTGTCCACCGGCCCCGCTGCGAAGGCCGCGCCTATCGTCAGCGCTTTGGGACTGTACCTTGCCGCTCAGTGCCTGATGGGAATTCTGTAATACAAAGAAAAAAGATGCCGTTCCGAAGAACGGCATCTTTTTTGTTATGTATAGGTTTTGATAAGGCCCAGCGCGATCTCTTTCCGGCTGACGCACCGGTCCATGGCCTGTTTTTCGATGTGGTGGTGGGCTTCTTCTTCGGTCATTTTCAACTGCTCGATCAAAATCCACTTTGCCCGGTTCACCAGGCGGATCTCTTCCATCTTTTCTTCAATGGTGGTGGCTTTCTGTTCCAGCTTCCGCAGCCGTTCCCGGGCCGAGGCCATCCACTTCAGGCCCTGCTGCAGGGTCTGGGTCGCAATGGGCTTTGGCAGGGTAAAGACACCTTGGGAGGCGACTTTGGCGTTGATCTCGTCATACACCTCCGAGCGGATCAGCAGCAGGACCACAGTTCCGGTTTTGCTGCAGGCATCGATGGCGAAACGGGTGCCGGGATCATCGGGCAGGGGAGCGTTGATAATGACGAAGTCATAGACCCGGCCCAGCAGTTCCCGCCGGGCGGCGGCAACATTGCTGACGAAGTTCACCGGATAATAGTCGGAGCCCGGGAGCATTTGGGTCAGAGCATCGTTAAATTTCTGGGCTGAGGATACCACCAGCACGCTGTAGGTTTGATCAGAGAAAACCATATGCTCCCTCCTTTCCGCAAAATTAAAGGAATCAGTTCCGGCAGAACCAGTCGATCAGAGTCTGGGGCAGGTGCGCTTTGATAAATTCGCTGGAGGCGGCTTTGCGGGAGGCGGTGGTCAAAGAAAGGGGAAGGGTCTGCAAATGGGAAAGGTCATGCTGGGCGGCGGTGAAGAGGTTCACGTTGGAAGCGTCCGGCAGGGGAAGCCCCTTCTGGATGCCGTCCAGGCCGGCCCAGATCAGCAGGGCAAAGGCAATATACGGATTGGCGGTGCAGTCAGGGCTGCGCAGCTCGCAGCGGCGGTATTCGCCGAAAGCCGCCGGGATCCGGATCAGCTGGGAACGGTTGTCGCGGGACCAGGAGACGTACTTGGGGGCCTTGTGGGAACCCAGGCGCTGGTAAGAACGCTCGGAGGGGTTCAGGAACAGGGTCATGTCCGTCACGTAGTTCAGAATGCCGGCCATCATGTGCTGCATCAAATCGTCGCCCCGGCCGTGGACGGACATGTTGATGTGGAAACCGCTGCCGGGCTTGCCGGCCAGGGGCTTGGGAGAGAAATCCGCGTAGAGACCGTTCCGGGCGGCGATGGTCTTTACCACAGAGCAGAAGGTAACGGCGTTATCCGCGGAGCTGAGGGCGTCGGAATAGCGGAAGTCGATCTCATTTTGGCCCGGGCCTTCCTCGTGATGGGAAGATTCCGGCTGGATCCCCATGCGCTCCAGAGTCAGGCAGATTTCCCGGCGGACGTTCTCACACTTATCCTCCGGAGCTACGTCCATATAGGTAGCCTGGTCGTAGGGGATGGAGGTGGGCTCGCCGTTTTCATCCAGGTTGAACAGGTAAAATTCCATCTCGGAACCAAAGGCGAAGTTATAACCCGCTGCCCGGCCATCGGCAACGGCCTGCTTCAGGATCCCCCGGGTATCATGTTCAAAGGGTCTGTCGTCGGGATAGGTGATGGAGCAGAACATCCGCACCACCCGGCCATGTTCCGGTCGCCAGGGCAGCACCGAAATGGTAGCGGGGTCGGGATGCAGGAACAGGTCGGAATGCACCTCGTCGCCAAACCCGGCGATGGCGGAGGCATCGATGGCGATGCCGTATTTAAAGGCTCTGTCCAGTTCCTGGGGCATGATGGAGATATTCTTGGGACGGCCCAAAACATCACAAAAAGCCAGACGGATGAACTTTACGTCCTCCTCCTGGATATACTGTATGACTTCCTGCGGTGTGTAATTCATAGTTGAGACCTGCTTTCTCTAAAGAAATACAATTGCTTATGAAAGAATCGGTTTTCAGTCATTGCCGGGCCATGCCCGGCCAATGGCCTTGGCGCTTACCATAATATTACTCTATCACATGTTCTCTGTGATTTCCATAATGACTGAAAGAAAATTTTCCCTTCCTGTCGGGAAAGTTTTTTCACTGCCGGTATTCCTGCGGGCCGGGAATGGATAGTTTTCCCGCTGCCATGGAATAAGAAAAGCAAAGACGGCCACCGGCAGGGGACACTGCCCCCCCGTGGATGAACGTCTTTGCTCATTTCTGGTATTATATTCCATATAACAGGATTTGTCAATGTGTCCAAATACAAAAAACTTTTTTTGTGCAGGGTGTTGACAAATGGATATTTCTGGTGTACAATGCATGACGTAAGGCAAGGATGTCTTTGAGTTAAGTATAGCTCATAGACACCTTGCCTCTTTTTTTCCGGCAATTCTGGAGCGGAAGCCTTCCTTCCTCCGGCGCCGCTTCAGAATTTGCCGAAGTCTTGAAATGAAGGAGCGTTTATTATGGGAACTGTATCTGAATATTTCGGCTGTCTGGTATTTGATGACCGTGTGATGAAGGCGAGCTTGAGCGCCGACGTTTATCAGTCCCTGAGAAAGACCATTGACCAGGGCGCGAAGCTGGACGCTTCCGTTGCCAATGCGGTAGCCGCCGCAATGAAGGATTGGGCCGTTGCCAACGGCGCCACTCACTATACCCACTGGTTCCAGCCCCTTACCGGCATCACTGCTGAGAAGCATGACAGCTTCATTTCTCCCGCCCCCGACGGCGGCGTTATCATGGATTTCAGCGGCAAGGAACTGATCAAGGGTGAGCCTGATGCTTCTTCCTTCCCTTCCGGCGGCCTGAGAGCCACCTTCGAGGCCCGCGGCTACACCGCCTGGGATCCCACCTCTTATGCATTCATCAAGGGCGAGACCCTTTGCATCCCCACGGCTTTCTGCTCCTACGGCGGCGAAGCCCTGGATAAGAAAACCCCGCTGCTGCGTTCCATGGAGGCCCTGAACCGTCAGGCTATGCGTATCCTGAAGCTCTTCGGCAATGACGATGTCAAGTGCGTCCGCACCTCCGTGGGTCCTGAGCAGGAATACTTCCTGATCGACAAGGAAATGTACGATCAGCGCAAGGACCTGATCTACACCGGCCGTACCCTGTTTGGCGCAAAGCCTCCCAAGGGTCAGGAAATGGATGACCATTACTTCGGCGTCATCAAGCCCCGGGTTGCCGCCTACATGGCTGACCTGAACAAGGAACTGTGGAAGCTGGGCATCCTGGCAAAGACCGAACATAACGAAGTCGCTCCCGCACAGCACGAGCTGGCTCCTATCTATACAACGACCAACGTGGCTACCGACCATAACCAGCTGACCATGGAGATCATGCAGAAGGTCGCCGCCAAGCATGGCCTGGTGTGCCTGCTCCATGAGAAGCCCTTTGCGGGCGTCAACGGTTCCGGTAAGCACAACAACTGGTCCATCGCCACCGATACCGGCGTGAACCTGCTGTCTCCCGGTGAGACTCCCTACGAAAACGCACAGTTCCTGCTGTTCCTGTGTGCCGTCATCAAGGCCGTGGACGATTACCAGGATCTGCTGAGAATCTCTGTTGCCACCGCCGGCAACGACCACCGTCTGGGCGCCAACGAAGCACCTCCCGCTGTGGTTTCCATCTTCCTGGGCGATGAGCTGATGGGCATTCTGGATGCCATCGAGAACGATAAGCCTTACGAGGGCACCAAGAAGACCACCATGAAGCTGGGCGTAGACGTTCTGCCCCGATTCGCCCGTGACACCACCGACCGTAACCGTACATCTCCCTTCGCATTCACCGGCAACAAGTTTGAGTTCCGTATGCTGGGTTCTTCCAACTCCATCTCCTGCGCCAACATCATGCTGAACGCCGCTGTGGCTGAGTCCCTGAAGATCTACGCCGACCGTCTGGAAGGCGCCGAGGACTTCGAGACCAAGCTCCACGAGATGATCAAGAAGACCATTAAGGATCATAAGCGCATCCTCTTCAACGGCAACGGCTATGACGAGTCCTGGATCAAGGAAGCCACCGAGAAGCGGGGCCTGTCCAACTATCCCACCACGCCTGACTGCATGCCCCACCTGCTGGATAAGAAGAACGTGGATATGCTGACTTCCCACAAGGTCTTCTCCGTGGCAGAGCTGGAAAGCCGCTGCGATATCATGCTGGATAACTACTGCAAGTCCGTGCTGATCGAGGCCAACACCATGGTGGATATGGCAAGAAAGCAGATCCTGCCCGCTGTCGAGGGCTACGCTGCTGAGCTGGCCGGCACCGTCGCCGCCAAGCGCGCCGTGTCTCCCACCATTGCCTGCGGCTATGAGACCGGCCTCCTCTCCAAGCTGTCTGTACTGACCGACCAGATCGCTGTGAAGACCGAGGAACTGGAAGCCGCCGTCATGGAGCTGAAGAATGTCTCCGGCATCATCGAAGAGTCCTGCGCCATCCGCGATACCGTCATCGGCAAGATGGCCGCCCTGCGTGCCGTGGCTGACGAGGCCGAGACCCAGACCGCTGAGAAGTACTGGCCTTTCCCCACTTACGGCGAGCTGCTCTTCGGCGTAAAGTAATTTGACCCCTTTCATAGCTGCCAAATTGCCGCCCCGGGCGGCGCCTGAGGGAGGGGAAGACCACCCCTCCCAAACGGCAGCAATGTATGTTATATTATTAGGGAAACGCTGATTTCATCATCGCTTCCTTAGAAACCGTTTGAAAAGAGAGAAACCCTGAAAAGAAAAAGGAGGCAATCATTATGACGTTAAGTGCTGTGAACACCATTTGGGTACTGCTGGGTGCCGCTCTGGTCTTCTTCATGCAGGCAGGCTTCTCCATGTGCGAAGCTGGCTTCACCCGTGCGAAGAACACCGGCAATATTCTGATGAAGAACCTGATGGATTTCTGCATCGGCACCCCCTGCTTCTGGCTGTTTGGCTTCGGCATCATGTTCGGCGCCGGCAGCTCCATCATCGGCTGGCT
This sequence comes from Oscillospiraceae bacterium, assembly GCA_036300205.1. Lineage (GTDB taxonomy): Bacteria > Bacillota > Clostridia > Oscillospirales > Oscillospiraceae > Faecousia. The sequence continues at coordinate 17,638 of JAXJGV010000069.1, read as the reverse complement.
GGACCCCGGCATTATGAAGGATTACAGCCATGTGCTCCCCGACGGCGTCCCCCTGTGGGCCTACGCCATTTTCCAGACTGTGTTCTGTGCAACCTCTGCTACCATCGTCTCCGGCTCTATGGCAGAGCGTACCAAGTTCAGCGCTTACTGCATCTACTCCGCTTGTATCTCCCTGTTCATCTATCCCATTTCCGGCCACTGGATCTGGGGCGGCGGCTGGCTGAGCCAGTTGGGCTTCCATGATTTCGCCGGTTCCACCGCGGTACATATGGTCGGCGGCATCTGCGCCTGCATCGGCGCCTGGATGCTGGGCCCCCGTATCGGCAAGTACGATAAGGACGGTAAGCCTAAGGCCATCCTGGGCCACAACCTGACCTTTGCGGCTCTGGGCGTGTTCATCCTGTGGTTCTGCTGGTTCGGTTTCAACGGCGCATCTACCGTGGCCATGGACTCCGACGAGGCAGTCACCAGCGCCGGCCTGATCTTCTTCAACACCAACATGGCGGCAGCCGTTGCCTGCTGCGTGACCCTGATCTTCACCTGGCTGCGCTACGGCAAGCCCGACGTTTCCATGACCTACAACGCCGCACTGGCTGGCCTGGTCGGCATCACCGCGGGCTGCGACGCTGTTTCCCCTCTGGGCGCTGCCATTATGGGCGCCATCTTCGGCATCGTCATCGTGCTGGCCGTGGAATTCTTCGATAAGGTCGCCAAGATCGACGATCCTGTAGGTGCCGTCTCCGTTCACGGTGTCTGCGGCTCTCTGGGTACGATCCTGACCGGCCTGTTCGCCACCGGCGTCTCTACGGAGAAGGGCCTGTTCTACGGCGGCGGCTTCCACCTGCTGGGCGTCCAGACCCTGGGCGTTGTCAGCGTGGCTGCTTACGTAGCCGTCATCATCACCATCGTCTTCACCATCATCAAGAAGACCATCGGCCTCCGTGTCAGCGCGGAGGAGGAGATCCTGGGCCTGGATGTCACCGAGCACGGCCTGCTCACGGCTTACGCCGGCTTCGCCATGCTGCCTGACACCACCTGTGAGGACGTACCCGTAGCAGTCAGCGGCGAGGTGCCCGTTGCGGAGGCTGTTCCCGTGAAGAAGATGCCGTCCTTCGAAGAAGAAGGCACTCCCAAGTTCACCAAGGTGGAGATCATCTGCAAGGAGTCCCGCCTGGAGAGCCTGAAGAACGCCATGATCGAGATCGGCATCACCGGCATGACCGTGTCCCATGTCATGGGCTGCGGCATCCAGAAGGGCAAGCCCGAATACTACCGCGGCGTTCCCGTGGAGACCAGCCTGCTGCCCAAGGTCCAGGTGGACATTGTGGTCAGCAAGGTGCCTGTCCGCGCAGTGATCGAAACCGCCAAGAAGGTGCTTTACACCGGCCATATCGGCGACGGCAAGATTTTCGTCTACGATGTTGAAAATGTTGTCAAGGTTCGCACCGGCGAAGAAGGCTACGATGCCCTGCAGGACGTAGAATAAAGAGAAAAATAGACCCACGGGAGAGCCGCATTGCGGCTCTCCCACGGGTTGGTTAAAGGAGGAAAAAACATGTGCTCCATTATCGGCTACTGCGGCAGACCCGATGATATGGCCGCATTTCAGGCAGCATTTTCCAAGACAATTTCCCGAGGCCCCGATGATTCCCGCATGATCGAAGCAGGGGAGGGCTATCTGGGTTTCCACCGTCTGGCCATCATGGGCCTGCATCCCGAAGGAATGCAGCCCTTCACCCTGAACGGCAGCGCCGTGGTCTGCAATGGCGAGATCTACGGCTTTGAGAAGTTCCGCCAGGCCCTTTCCGGCAAATATACCTTCCAGAGCGACAGCGACTGCGAGGTTCTGCTGCCTCTGTATTTCGAATATGGCACCGACATGTTTGCCATGCTGGATGCGGAATTTGCCTGCATCCTTTATGATGCCCAAAAGAAGCAGTTTGTGGCCGCCCGCGACCCCATCGGCATCCGTCCCCTGTATTACGGCTTCGATGGGAAAGGTACGATCGTGTTCGCCAGCGAACCGAAGAATCTGATGGGACTGGTGAATGAGATCCTGCCTTTCCCTCCCGGACACTTCTATGCTGACGGTAAGTTCACCTGCTACTGCGACATTGCGGCGGCGGAATCCTACCATTCCCACAGCCTGGAAGAGGTGTGCGGCAACATCCACGACAAGCTGGTGGCAGGTGTTCGGAAGCGCCTGGTAGCCGACGCCAAGGTAGGTTTCCTTCTCAGCGGCGGCCTGGATTCCTCTCTGGTCTGCGCCATTGCGGCCCAGGAGAGCAAGCAGCCCATCAAGACCTACGCCATCGGCATGAGCGGCGACGCCATCGACCTGAAGTACGCCAAGCAGGTGGCTGATTACATTGGCAGCGACCATACTGCCGTCATCATTTCCAAGGAAGATGTCCTGGATGCTCTGGAGCACGTTGTGGAGCTGCTGGGCACCTTTGATATCACCACCATCCGCGCCAGCATCGGCATGTATCTGGTGTGTAAGTACATCCATGAAAATACCGACATCCGCGTCCTGCTCACCGGCGAGATCTCCGACGAATTGTTCGGCTATAAGTACACCGATTTTGCGCCCTCTGCGGAAGAATTCCAGAAGGAAGCCCAGAAGCGCATCCGGGAGCTGCATATGTACGATGTCCTCCGGGCCGACCGCTGCATCAGCGTCAACTCTCTGGAGGCCAGAGTGCCCTTCGGCGATCTGGACTTCGTAAAATATGTCATGGCCATTGACCCCGAGATGAAGCTCAACAAATATGGCAAGGGCAAGTACCTGCTGCGCCATGCCTTCGAAGGCGACTATCTGCCTTACGACATTCTTTACCGGGAAAAGGCGGCTTTCTCCGATGCCGTGGGCCATTCCATGGTGAATTACCTGAAGGAATACGCGGAAAACTACTATACCGACGAAGAATACGAGTGTAAGCGCGCCAAGTACACCCACGCCCAGCCCTTTACCAAGGAATCTCTGCTGTACCGTGAGATTTTTGAAAAATATTATCCCAACCAGAGCCAGATGATCGTGGATTTCTGGATGCCCAACAAAGCCTGGGAAGGCTGCAACGTTAATGACCCCTCCGCCAGAGTTCTTGCGAACTATGGCGACAGTGGTAAATAAATAGGAGGAATAACACTATGGAAAAGAAAGAACAGCTCTATGAGGGCAAAGCCAAAAAGGTCTTTGCCACCGAGGATCCCGAACTGCTGATCGTGCAGTACAAGGACGATGCCACCGCCTTCAATGGCCTGAAAAAGGGTACCATTGCCGGCAAGGGTGTCATCAACAATCAGATGAGCAACCGCCTGATGGCAAAGCTGGAGCGCTGCGGCGTGCCTACCCACTATGTGGAGGAACTGTCCGAGCGGGAGACCCTGGTCAAAAAGGTCAGCATCGTCCCTCTGGAGGTCATCGTCCGCAACATCGCCGCCGGCTCCTTCTCCAAGCGCTACGGCGTGGAAGAGGGTGTGGTCTTTGACCAGCCCACCATCGAGTTCTCTTACAAGAACGACGACCTGGGCGATCCTCTGCTGAATACCCGCCATGCGCTGGCGCTGAAGCTGGCTACCCCCGAGGAGATCGCCACCATCGAGAAGTATTCCTTCCGCGTCAACGAACTGCTGAAGGAGTTCTGGAAGACCTGCGGCGTGACCCTGGTGGACTTCAAGCTGGAGTTCGGCCGCCTGTCCGACGGTACCATCGTCCTGGCAGACGAGATCAGCCCCGATACCAGCCGCCTGTGGGATTCCAAGACCGGCGAAAAGCTGGATAAGGACCGCTTCCGCCGGGATATGGGCGGCGTGGAAGAAGCCTATGCGGAGATCATGAGCAGACTGGAAGCCCATCTGGGATAAACGGTTATTGAGTTTACAATCATAACAAAATTGGAGGAAGACCCAATGGCAAATACAGCAATCGTAGGTATCAACTGGGGCGACGAAGGCAAGGGCCGCATGGTTGACCTGCTGACCGAGGACTTTGACATTGTCATCCGCTATCAGGGCGGCGGCAATGCCGGTCATACCGTCATCAATGAATATGGCAAATTCGCGCTTCACCTGCTGCCCTCCGGCATTTTCCGCAAGGGCGTGGTGAACGTGCTTGGCAACGGCGTTGCCCTGGATCCGGAAAACCTGTGGGTGGAGATGGAGGAGGTCGCTTCCAAGGGCGTGCCCCTGACCCCCGAAAACCTGAAGATCAGCGACCGGGCATCCCTGCTGCTGCCCTGGCACCGGGAGCTGGATGGCCTGGAAGAGGCCCGTCTGGCTGATAAGAAGTTTGGTTCCACCAAGCAGGGCATCGCCCCGTTCTATTCTGACAAGTATCAGAAAAAGACCGTTCTGGCAGGCGAACTGCTGTACCCCGAGCACCTGAAGGAGCACCTGAAGGATCTGCTGGAGTGGAAGAACCTGACTCTGACCAAGGTCTACGGCGCCAAGCCCACCACCGTGGAGGATCTGGAGAACTGGATCGATACCTACTGCGCCAAGATCAAGCCCTTCATCTGTGATACCGGCGTGTTCCTGCGCCAGGCCCAGGCAGAGGGGAAGAAGATCCTCTTCGAGGCCCAGCTGGGCGCCCTGCGTGATCTGGATTACGGCATCCACCCCTACACCACCTCTTCCAACACCATCGCCGCCTATGCGCCTGTGGGCTCCGGCCTGCCTTCCGCGAAGATCGACGATGTGGTGGGCGTAGTCAAGGCTTATTCCACCTGTGTCGGCGAAGGCCCCTTTACCTGTGAGATGTTCGGCCCTGAGGCAGACGCTCTCCGGGAAGCCGGCTTCGAGTACGGCGCGAAGACCGGCCGTCCCCGACGTGTAGGCCCCATCGACATTGTTGCCACCCGCTACGGCGTCCGGATGCAGGCGGCCACCAACATTGCCCTGACCAAGCTGGATGTCCTGAGCTACATGGACAAGATCCCCGTCTGCACCCATTACACCCTGGACGGCCAGGTCACCGACGAGTTCCCGTTCCCCGCTCTGCTGGACAGTGCCAAGCCCGTGGTCGAATACATGGACGGCTGGAAATGCGACATTTCCGGTGTCCGCAACTGGGAGGACCTGCCCACAGCCGCACAGAAGTATGTAGAATTTATCGAGCAGCAGATCGGCTGCCGCATTGGTTATGTTTCCGTTGGCCCGGAGCGTGACAGCATCATCATTCGCTAAGGAGAGAAACTATGACAGAGAAATATGAATCCCCCCTGAGCTCCCGTTACGCTTCCGATTACATGCTGGGCCTGTTCTCCATGGATAAGCGCATCCAGACCTGGCGCAAACTGTGGGTGGAGCTGGCAAGAGCCGAAATGGAGCTGGGCCTGCCTGTGACCGCAGAGCAGGTCGCCGACCTGGAAGCCCACCTCAAGGAGATCGACTATGCCTGTGCTGCCGCCCGGGAAAAGGAAGTACGCCATGATGTCATGGCCCACGTCTATGCTTACGGCAAGGTGGCTCCTTCCGCAGCCGGTATCATCCATCTGGGCGCTACCAGCTGCTATGTCACCGACAATGCCGACCTGGTGATCTATCGGGAGGGCCTGCAGTACCTGCGTGGCGAACTGCTGAAGGTGGTTGCAAACCTTTCCAAGTTTGCCGGTGAATACAAGGCCATGCCCACTCTGGGCTACACCCATTACCAGCCCGCCCAGCTGGTGACCGTCGGCAAGCGGGCCACTCTCTGGATGCAGGATTTCCTGGCAGACCTGGAGGAGCTGGATTTCGTGATCGCCAACATGAAGTTCCTGGGCTGCCGCGGCACCACCGGCACCGAAGCCAGCTTCCTGGAGCTGTTCGCCGGCGATACCGCGAAAATTGACGAAATGAACCGCAAGATCAGCGCCGCGTTTGGCTTTGACAAATGCTTCCCGGTCTGCGGCCAGACCTATCCCCGCAAGGTGGACAGCCGCATTCTGAACGTCCTGTCCTCCATTGCTCAGAGCTGCTACCGGATGGCCAACGACATCCGCCTGCTGCAGCATGACCGCCAGGTGGAAGAGCCCTTTGAAAAGAATCAGATCGGTTCCTCCGCCATGGCCTATAAGCGCAACCCCATGCGTTCCGAGCGTATCTGCTCTCTGTCCCGCTACCTGATGGCAGACGCCCTCAACGCCCCCATGACCGCTTCCACCCAGTGGCTGGAGCGGACCCTGGACGACTCGGCAAACCGCCGTATCTCCCTGCCCGAGGGCTTCCTGTGCGCGGATGCCATCCTGCGCCTGGCACAGAACGTGACCAACGGCCTGCATGTCAACGAGAAGATCGTGGAGAAGACCGTCCGTGAATACCTGCCCTTCATCGCAACGGAAAACCTGATGATGGAAGGCGTCAAGCACGGCGGCGACCGGCAGCAGCTCCACGAGATCATCCGTACCTGCTCCATGGATGCGACGGCAAAAATGAAGAACGGCGAAAGCTGGGACCTGCTGGCAGACCTGTCCCAGCACCCGGAATTCGGCATGACGAAAGAGGAAATGGAAGCGGTTCTGGATCCCGCACTGTACACTGGCAGATGTGCAGAGCAGGTGGCAGCTTATCTGGAAACCGTGAAGCCCCTCATCGCAAACGTATCTCAGAGCGAAGCCCAGATCAATATTTAATTCGCGTTCTTTCTGAAAGTCTTTGATTTTTGGCAGGAAGACATGGCGGGCAGTCCCCGGATTTCCCACACGCAAAACGGGGATTGCCGCGTCATGCCGGAACGCGAAGCGGTAAAACCGAATAAATTGAGAATGGAGAAATACCATGCAAGAGAAAATTCTGGTTCTTGATTTCGGCGGCCAGTATAACCAGCTCATTGCCCGGCGTGTCCGGGAACAGCAGGTCTACGCGGAGATCAAGCCTTATAATAAAATCACTTCTCAGCAGATTCTGGATGCGGGCTATAAGGGCATTATCTTCACCGGCGGCCCCAACAGCGTCTATGACCCCGCATCTCCCCATTTTGATCCCGAGGTGCTGAATCTGGGCATTCCTGTCCTGGGCATCTGCTACGGCGACCAGCTGATGGCCTGGATGGCAGGCGGCGAGATCGCTTCCGCGGAAAGCGGCAGCGAGTACGGCAAGACCGTGGTCTATACGGAAGAGTGCGTCCTGTTCCGGGACGTTCCTGCCAGCAGCGTCTGCTGGATGAGCCATACGGACTATGTGAAGACCGCTCCTGCGGGCTTTAAGATCATTGCACACACCGACAAGTGCCCCTGTGCCGCCATGTGCGACGAGGAGCGTAAGCTCTATGGCGTTCAGTTCCACCCCGAAGTGACCCACAGCGAATACGGCACCCAGATGCTTCACAACTTCCTGTTTGATGTCTGCGGCTGCAAGGGTGAGTGGCGCATGGATGATTTCGTGGAGCGCAGCATTGCCGCTTACCGGGAGCAGCTGGCAGGGAAGAAGGTCCTGTGCGCCCTGAGCGGCGGCGTGGATTCCGCCGTTGCCGCGGTTCTGCTGCACAAGGCCATCGGCGATAACCTGACCTGCGTGTTCGTGGATCACGGCCTGCTGCGCAAGAACGAGGGCGATTGGGTGGAATCCATCTTCCGGGGCCAGTTCGGCATGAACCTGATCCGGGCCAATGTCCAGGACCGCTTCCTGGAGAAGCTGAGCGGCGTCACCGAGCCGGAGCGTAAGCGTAAGATCATCGGCGAAGAGTTCATCCGCGTCTTCGAGGAAGAAGCCCGGAAGCTGGGCAAGGTGGAAGTCCTGGTCCAGGGCACCATTTACCCCGACGTGATCGAAAGCGGCGCCGGCGACGCCTCCACCATCAAGAGCCACCACAACGTGGGCGGCCTGCCCGAGCGCATGGAGTTCGAGCAGATCGTGGAACCCCTGCGTGACCTGTTCAAGGATGAGGTGCGGAAAGTCGGCCTGCAGCTGGGCATTCCGGAGACCCTGGTCTTCCGCCAGCCCTTCCCCGGTCCCGGCCTCGCCGTCCGGATCATCGGCGAGATTACCTTTGACAAGCTGGAGATCCTGCGGGAAGCAGATTATATCTTCCGGGAGGAGCTGGAAAAGTCCCCCATCAAGCGCGTTGCCAGCCAGTATTTTGCGGTCCTCACTGACACCCGCAGCGTGGGCGTCATGGGCGACATGCGCACCTACGGCTATACCATTGCGCTGCGTTGCGTGACCACCGACGACTTTATGACGGTGGACTGGACCCACATTCCCTTTGAAGTACTGGAGAAGGCCAGCAGCCGGATCACAGGGGAAGTCCCGGGCATCAACCGGGTGGTCTACGATATTACTTCCAAACCCCCTGCCACGGTAGAGTGGGAATAAATTTCATACGGAATAGTATTAGGAGGTTTTTCCTATGTGCGGAATCGTCGGATATACCGGAACCCAGAATGCGGCCCCGGTATTGCTGGATGGACTGAAAAAACTGGAGTACCGGGGCTATGACTCCGCCGGTATCGCGGTTTTGAACAATGGCAGCATTGCCATCAGCAAGGTCACAGGCCGCATTGCGAACCTGTGTGAAAAGACGGAAGACGGCGCGCTGCTGCCGGGCTATACCGGCATCGGCCACACCCGCTGGGCCACCCATGGCGCTCCTACAGATACCAACGCCCATCCCCACACCAGCAACGATGGCAGATTCGCGGTGGTGCACAACGGCATCATTGAAAATTACCTGGAACTGCGTCAGGAGCTGATGGGGAAGGGATACCATTTTGAAAGCGAGACCGACACGGAAGTGGTGGTCCACCTGGTGGAAATGTATTACCGGGGAGACCTGAAGCGTGCGGTGATGAAGGCTTCTTCCCGGCTCAACGGTTCTTACGCCCTGGGCATTCTCTGTGCTGACGAGCCGGAAAAGATCTTTGTGGTCCGGGAAGCCAGCCCCCTGATCCTGGGCGTCGGCATTGGCGAGAACTTCTTCGCTTCCGATGTCACAGCCCTGGTTGCCCATACCCGCAATGCCATTTACCTGGAAGACGGTGAATTCGCGGAGTTGACCCCGGACGGCATTCAGGTCTTTGACTGTGCCGGAAAGCCTGTCCAGAAGCAGATCAGCCGCATCACCTGGGATGTCCAGGCGGCAGAAAAGGGCGGCTATGAGCATTTCATGCTGAAAGAGATCATGGAGCAGCCCCGGGCGGTAAAGGCCACCATGGCGCCCCGGATCAAAAACGGCGAAGTGGTCCTGGACGATATGGACATCGACATGTCCAATATCCGGAAAATCGTAGTTACCGCCTGCGGCTCTGCATATTACGCAGGCTGCGCGGGAAAATATGCCATTGAGAAGCTCTGCCGCATTCCTGTGCAGACGGAGCTTGCCAGCGAGCTGCGTTATGCCGACCCGCTGATTGACGAGCATACCCTGCTCATCGTCCTGTCCCAGTCCGGTGAGACGGCGGATACCATTGCCGCCATGCGGGAATGCCAGCGCCGGGGCGCGAAAGCTCTCGCCATCGTCAATGTGGTGGGCAGCACCATTGCCAAGATCGCGGATTACACCCTCTATACCTGGGCCGGCCCGGAGATCGCGGTTGCCACCACCAAGGGCTACACCACCCAGCTGACGGTGCTGTACCTGTTTGCCCTCTATGCTGCCAAGCAGCTGGGCACGGTGGAAGCGGAGGAATACCGCAAGCTCATCAGCGCCCTGAAGGCTCTGCCCAAGCAGATGCAGCAGGCGCTGGATATGAACCCCGGCATTCGCAGGATCGCGGAGAAATACCACTGCACCGATTCCATGTTCTTTATCGGCCGGAATACGGACTACGCAGTGGCATTGGAGGGCGCTTTGAAGATGAAGGAAATTTCCTACATCCACGCCGAATCCTACGCCGCAGGCGAGCTGAAGCACGGAACCATCGCCCTGATCAGCGAGGACCAGCCCGTCATTGCCCTGTGCTGCAATGAGTCCGTCACCGAGAAGACCAGAAGCAACATTGTGGAGGTCAAGGCCCGGGGCGCGGAGGTACTGGCGGTGGCGTTCAAGAACGACCAGAAGATCCTCTCCCTGGCGGACGATGTGATCTTTGTCCCCAAAGCGGCGGCCATGTTCTGCCCTGCGGTGGAGATCGTGCCCCTGCAGCTGCTTGCATATTTTGTAGCCAAGGAAAACGGCTGCGATATTGATAAACCCAAGAATCTGGCAAAATCCGTTACTGTAGAGTAATTACTGTAGAGTAAGGAGAGATATAAGATGACCAAATACATCTTTGTGACCGGCGGCGTTGTATCCGGCCTGGGCAAGGGCATTACAGCCGCATCCCTGGGCCGCCTGCTGAAAGCCCGGGGACTGAAAGTGGCAGCCCAGAAGCTGGACCCCTATATCAACGTGGATCCCGGCACCATGAGCCCCTACCAGCACGGTGAGGTTTACGTTACCGAAGACGGTGCGGAAACCGACCTGGACCTGGGCCACTACGAGCGGTTCATTGACGAAGACCTGAACAAGTATTCCAACCTGACCACAGGCAAAGTCTATTGGAACGTGCTGAATAAGGAGCGCCGGGGCGAATACCTTGGCTCCACGGTTCAGGTCATTCCCCATGTGACCAACGAGATCAAGGAATTTGTCTACCGCGTGGGCAAGCAGACCGATGCCGACGTGGTCATCACCGAGATCGGCGGCACCATCGGCGACATTGAATCCCAGCCCTTCCTGGAGGCGGTGCGCCAGATCTCCCTGGAGGTGGGTCAGGAGAACAGCCTGTTCATCCACGTGACCCTGGTGCCCTTCCTCCGTGGCTCTGACGAGCACAAATCCAAGCCCACCCAGCATTCCGTAAAGGAACTGCAGGGCATGGGCGTCAAGCCGGATATCATTGTGCTGCGCTGCGACGAACCTCTGGAAGACAGCATTTTCCAGAAGATCAGCCTGTTCTGCAACGTCAAGCCCGACTGCGTCATCGAAAATATCACCTTACCCAATCTGTACGAAGCCCCTCTGATGCTGGAAAAGCAGAACTTCTCCGGCATCGTCTGCCGGGAGCTGGGCCTGGAAACCAGAGAGCCTGACCTGACGGAATGGAAACAGCTGGTGGAGGAGATCTACAGCCGCAGCAAGTCCGTCACCATCGGCCTGGTTGGCAAATATGTCCAGCTCCATGATGCCTATTTGTCTGTTGCCGAGGCCCTGCGCCATGCGGGCTACGCCCTGAATTCCGATGTGGATATCCGCTGGATCGATTCCGAGGGCCTGACGGAAGAGACGTATGAACAGACCCTGTCCGGACTGGACGGCATTATCGTCCCCGGCGGCTTCGGCGGCCGCGGCATCGAAGGCATGATCCTGGCGGCAAAATTTGCCCGAGAGAGGGGAGTGCCTTACTTCGGCATCTGCCTGGGTATGCAGATCATGGTCATCGAATATGCCCGGTTTGCCGGCCTTGCCGACGCGAACTCCGGTGAGTTTGCCCCCGAGGGCAAGCATAAGGTCATTGATTTCATGCCTGGCCAGAGTGAACAGATCGATAAGGGCGGTACGCTGCGTCTGGGCAGCTATCCCTGCGTCATCGCGCCCGGTACGACCATGGAGCGCTGCTACGGGGAATCTCTGATCCACGAGCGCCACCGCCACCGATACGAATTTAATAACGACTACCGCACCCTTCTGACTGACGCGGGCCTTACCCTGAGCGGCACGTCTCCCGATGGCCGTCTGGTAGAGACGGTGGAGCTGACCCAGCGGCCTTTCCACGTGGGCGTTCAGTACCATCCTGAGTTCAAGAGCCGTCCCAATAAGCCCCATCCGCTGTTCCAGGGATTTGTGAAGGCAAGTTTGGAGGGAAAAGCATGAGTATCCATGAAGAATGCGGCGTCTTTGGCGTCTATGGACAGCGTCCCGAGGATGTGGCCAGCCTGACCTATTACGGTCTGTACGCCCTTCAGCACCGGGGACAGGAAAGCTGCGGCATCGTGGTCAACGATGACGGCGTCTTTTTCGCCCACAAGGGCATCGGCCTGGTAAACGAAGTCTTCAGCCGCGACGAAATGGCAAAATTTCCCAAAGGTGAGATTGCCGTGGGCCATGTCCGCTACGGCACCACCGGCGGTGTGACCTTAAGCAACTGCCAGCCCATCCAGGTCAACCACCTGAAGGGCAAGCTGGCGGTAGCCCACAATGGCAACCTGAGCAATGCGCTGACCCTCCGCCGGGAGCTGGAGCTGTCCGGTGCCATCTTCCACACCACCAGCGATACGGAAACCATCGCCTATGTGGTCACCCGGGAACGGATCAACGCCCCCTCCATTGAGGAAGCGGTGAGCCGCGCCATGGACAAGCTGGACGGCGCGTACTCTCTGGTGCTCATGTCTTCTACCAAGCTGATCGCCGTTCGGGATCCCCATGGCTTCCGCCCCCTGTGCTACGGCCAGATGCCGGACGGCACCTATGTGGTGGCATCGGAGAGCTGCGCCCTGAACGCGGTTGGCGCAAAATTTGAGCGGGACCTGCAGCCCGGCGAGATCCTGACCTTCCACCGCAAGGGCATCCGTAGCGATACCCGCCATTGCGGAACGGTGCCCAAGAAACTGTGTATCTTTGAGCACATCTACTTTGCCCGGCCGGATTCCGTCATTGAGGGTGTCAGCGTTCACGACGCCCGTATGCGGGCAGGCGAGATTCTGGCAAAAGCCTATCCGGTGGATGCGGACATCGTCATCGGCGTGCCGGATTCCGGCTTGGATGCGGCCTTGGGCTATTCCCGGGCAACGGGCATTCCTTATGGCATCGGCCTGATCAAAAACAAGTACATCGGCCGCACCTTTATTTCTCCCGGCCAGGATAACCGGGTGGACCAGGTAAAGATCAAGCTTTCGCCTGTTGAGAGCGAAGTCAGAGGCAAGCGGGTGGTCCTCATCGACGATTCCATCGTCCGGGGCACCACCTCGGCAAGAATCGTGAAGCTGCTGCGCAACGCGGGCGCAAAGGAGATCCATATGCGCATTTCCGCGCCGCCCTTCCGCTTCCCCTGCTTCTACGGAACGGACATCGATTCCCAGGAACACCTCATTGCCTGTCACCACAGCGTCGAAGAGATCGCCCAGATCGTCGGCGCGGATTCCCTGGGATACTTGCCTTTGGAGAACCTGGAAAACCTGTGCGGAAACCGCGACTATTGCAGTGCCTGCTTCTCCGGCCGCTATCCGACGGCCATTCCGGAGGATACCCGGAAGGATCAGTTTGAACAGAAGCTGTCACAGCGAAAGGATAAGTGATTCTATGATTCGCCACTATAATAAAAAGATCATTTTGGAAGACGGCACGGAATTTTATGGCTACGGCTTTGGCGCCGACGAAGAGCGGATCGTGGAAGCGGTGTTCAACACCTCCATGGTAGGCTACCAGGAGATCCTGTCCGATCCTTCCTACACCGGCCAGGCCGTGGTCATGACCTACCCCCTCATGGGTAACTACGGCATGTGTGACGAAGACTACGAGACGGAAAAACCCACCATCAGCGCCCTGATCGTTCGGGAATATAACGATGAGCCCTCCAATTTCCGGGGAAAAGAGACCTTGGAGCAGGTCATGTGCCGCTATGGCATTGTGGGCATGGCAGGCGTGGATACCCGCCAGCTGGCCCGCCATATCCGGGACAAGGGTACCTGCAAAGCGCTGATCACCAGCGCCGAGACCCCCAACATCGTGGGCTTTGCCAAGATGGAAACCATGTCCCTGCCTACCGACCAGGTGGCCCAGGTCAGCACCCGGACTCCCTGGAAGTCCCCCGCGGAAAATCCCCGCTTCCATGTGGTGGCGGTGGACTGCGGCATGAAGCATAACATCATCCGCAGCCTCAATGCCCGGGGCTGTGACGTTACCATCGTCCCCTGGGAGATCACCGCGGAAGAGGTGGAGCAGCTCCATCCCGACGGCCTCTTCATCTCCAACGGCCCCGGCAACCCGGAGGACGCCAAGCCGGTCATCGAGCTGGTGCGCACGCTGCGGGGCAAATACCCCATCTTCGGCATCTGCCTGGGCCATCAGATCATTGCCCTGAGCTACGGCGGCAAGACCTATAAGCTGAAATTCGGCCACCGCGGCGGCAACCATCCTGTCAAGAACCTGCGCACCGGAAAGGTGGAGATCACCTCTCAGAACCATTCCTATGCCGTGGATGCCGCCAGCCTGGAAGACACCGGCCTGTGCGTGACCCATCTCAACCTGCTGGACAATACGGTGGAGGGCCTGCGCTGCGACGCGGATCAGATCTTCAGCGTCCAGTACCATCCGGAAAGCGCCCCCGGTCCTCAGGACAGCGCCTACCTGTTCGATGAATTTATTGCCATGATGGAGGAAGCGAAACATGCCTAAGAGAACGGATATTAAGAAGATCCTGGTAATCGGTTCCGGCCCCATCGTCATCGGCCAGGCGGCAGAATTTGACTACGCGGGCACCCAGGCCTGCCTGGCGCTGAAAGAGGAGGGCTACGAAGTCATCCTCTGCAACTCCAACCCCGCTACCATCATGACCGACCCCGCCATTGCGGACAAGGTCTACATGGAGCCTCTGACCCTGGAATATATTGCCCGCATTGTCCGCAAGGAGCGCCCCGACGCCATCGTCCCCGGTATCGGCGGCCAGACCGGCCTGAACCTGGCCATGCAGCTGGAGAAGAAGGGCATCCTGAAAGAATGCAAGGTCGAGCTTCTGGGTACGCCCAGCCGCAGTATCGAGCAGGCGGAAGACCGGGAAATGTTCAAGGAGCTGTGCGAAAGCCTGGGCGAGCCTGTCCTGCCCTCCATGATCGCCAATTCCATGGAAGAGGGCCTGCAGGCCGCGGAAGAGATCGGCTACCCGGTGGTCCTGCGTCCCGCCTTTACCCTGGGCGGCACCGGCGGCGGTTTTGCCGATAACGAAGAAGAGTTCCGGGAGATCATGAAAAACGCCCTGGTCCTGTCTCCTGTCCATCAGGTCCTGGTGGAGAAGAGCATCAAGGGCTTCAAGGAAATCGAATACGAGGTCATGCGCGATGCCAACGACACCGCCATTGCCATCTGCAACATGGAGAACCTGGACCCTGTGGGTATCCACACCGGCGACTCCATCGTTGTCTGTCCCTCTCAGACCCTGACAAATAAGGAGTACCACATGCTCCGCGACAGTGCCCTGAAGCTGATCCGGGCGCTGAAGATTCAGGGCGGCTGCAACGTCCAGTTCGCGCTGGATCCCAACTCCTTCCAGTATTACCTCATTGAGGTCAACCCCCGTGTGTCCCGTTCTTCTGCGCTGGCTTCCAAGGCTTCCGGCTATCCCATCGCCCGGGTTTCCGCCAAGATCTGCGTTGGCATGACCCTGGATGAGATCCGCCTGGCCAATACCTGCGCCGCCTTCGAGCCTGCCCTGGACTACGTGGTCACCAAAATGCCCCGGTTCCCCTTCGATAAATTCTCCGACGCCAACAACCGTCTGGGTACCCAGATGAAGGCCACCGGCGAGACCATGAGCGTGGGCCGTACCTTTGAAGAAAGCCTGCTGAAGGGCATCCGCTCTCTGGAGATCGGCGTTTACCATCTGCACATGGCGAAATTTGACGATTGGAGCAGGGAAGACCTGCTGGCCTATATCGGCGTGGGCACCGACGACCGCATCTATGCCATCGCCCAGCTGCTGCGCCTTGGCGAGAGCGTGGAATCCATTGCCAAAGCAAGCACCATCGACCTGTTCTTCCTGCGCAAGATGCGCAACATCATCGCCATGGAGGACTTCGTCAAAGCCAACCCCCTGTCCGGGGAGGCCCTGTTCAACGCCAAGAAGATGGGCTTCTCCGACAAGATCATCGCCCGCCTTTGGGGCGTGCCGGAACGGAAGATCCTTTCCATGCGGAAGGAGCGAAACATCCTGCCCGGCTACCGCATGATCGACTCCTGCGCGGTGGAATTCGACAGCTATATCCCGTATTTCTATTCCACCTACGAATCCGAGAACGAGTCTGTGGTGTCGGATAAGAAGAAGGTCATCGTCCTTGGCTCCGGCCCCATCCGAATCGGCCAGGGCGTGGAGTTCGACTATTCCACCGTCCATGCCATCCAGACCATCCGAAACGCGGGCTACGAAGCCATTATCATCAACAATAACCCGGAAACGGTCTCCACGGACTACACCACCTCCGACAAGCTCTACTTCGAGCCGCTGACGGTGGAGGATGTCCTGAACATCGTCACGCTGGAGCAGCCTGAGGGCGTCATTGCCTCCCTTGGCGGTCAGACCGCCATCAACCTGGCCCAGCCCCTGGCAGACCTGGGCGTGAAGATCATCGGCACCGACTGCGCCGCCATTGAAAAGGCCGAAAACCGGGACGCTTTCGAAAAACTCCTTTTGGAGCAGAAGATCCCCCAGCCCAAGGGCAGGGCCGTCACCAAGATCGAAGACGGCGTAGCCGCGGCAAAGGAGATCGGCTATCCCGTACTGGTGCGCCCCAGCTTCGTCCTGGGCGGCCGGGCCATGCAGATCGTGGCCAACGAGGAGCAGCTGCGCCATTACCTCCACACTGCCGTTGAGATCGATGCCGACAAGCCCGTCCTGGTGGATAAATACATCCGCGGCAAAGAGGTGGAGATCGACGCCATCTGCGACGGAGACAACGTGTTCGTCCCCGGCATCATGGAGCTGGTGGAGCGTACCGGCGTCCATTCCGGCGACTCCATTTCCGTGTATCCTTCCTTCTCCATTTCCGACAAGGTCAAGGGTACGATCCTGCAGTACGCCAAGAAATTGGGCCCCGCCATCGGCATCAAGGGCCTGTTCAACATCCAGTTCATCGTGGATGAAAAGGACGATGTCTATATCATCGAGGTGAACCCCCGTTCCTCCCGTACCGTGCCCTTCCTGAGCAAGGCAACGGGCTACCCCCTGGCGGATATCGCCACCCTGGTGGCTCTGGGGCACACCCTGAAGGATCAGGGCATCGACATGCTTTACCCCGATGAAAAGAAGCGCTATTACGCCAAAGCCCCGGCTTTCTCCTTCTCCAAGCTCCGGGGCCTGGATGCCTACCTGTCTCCGGAAATGAAGTCCACCGGCGAAGCCATCGGCTATGACAATTCCCTGACCCGGGCGCTGTACAAAGCCCTGCAGGCTTCCGGCGTGAAGCTGCAAAATTACGGCACCGTCTTCGCCACCATTTCCGACGAGGATAAGGAGGAGGCACTGCCGCTGATCAAGCGTTTCTATCAGCTTGGCTTCAACATCGAAGCCACCAAGGGCACCGCCGCGTTCCTGAAATCCAACGGCATCCGTACCCGCGTCAAAGCCAAGGTGGACGAGGGTTCCACGGAGATTCTGGACACCATCCGCCAGGGCTACGTGACCTACGTCATCAATACCATGGATGTCCGCTGTGAAGATGTCCATTCCGGTTCCAGCCAGATCCGCCGCTGCGCGGTGGAAAACGGCGTCACCATGCTCACCGCTCTGGACACGGTCCGGGTCCTGCTGGACGTTCTGGAAGAGATCACACTGGGGATTTCCACCATTGACGCGTAAGCCCCAAAAATGAAATAGGGCCGTAGCGTGTCAAAAAAAGTCCCTAAAATTAGATGTCATCGCGAACCAGCCCGCAATGAATTATGGTATGATTGCCACCGGCAATCATTCTCATTTCTGATTCGCTGCGCGGAGCACCACTAGTGTGGCGATCCCCCCAAAAGAAGTAAAAT
>JAXJGV010000068.1:0-8758 GCA_036300205.1 Oscillospiraceae bacterium | reverse complement strand
GCCATTGACCGTTTCCTGATTATCCTGACCCTTGCCTGGTTTTGGTTTACCCGGGAGACTGAGCTTCTTCTGCCTTTTTCTGTGGGTATTCGACGCTATAGGGGGATTTTGTCTATTTTCTGAATTTGCTCATTTAGAGCACAAATGTTATGATATTACCAATTGATAACCTCCATCACTGGTAAATGGCGAAAAATACCTCTTGATTTCTCCACAACAGAATTGACAAAATCTGTAAATAAGGCTATAATGAACGCGAATTCAAAATAAGGAGGTGTGCGGATGGAACTTACCAAAAGTGAAATGGAAATCATGGATGTGCTTTGGGGTTCCGATAAGCCCATGTCCCGCGCAGATCTGCTGGCACGGTCCGAAGAGAAGACCTGGAAAGACAGCTCTGTGCACATTCTGCTGAACGGCCTGCTGCAAAAGGGTGCCATTCAGGAGGCAGGACTGGTCAAGCGGAGCAAAACCTACGGCAGAGTCTTCTCCCCCACCATGACCCGGGAGGAATACTTCGCCGCCACGATCTTCAGCCATCGGCACAAGCCCAATATCGTGGGACTGTTCGAGGCGCTGCTGCGCCGGGAGGACATCACTCAGAAGGAGCTGGCCGAAATCGCCGCACTGATTCAACAGAAAAACGTATGATTTTTCACGGAGCTGTCAAATGCAGCTCCGTTTTTTGATCGTCATTCGTCGAAAATGGAAAAGTCACAGTCGGATTATGCACATTTCCCCTTCCAGGCGTTGACAAATCCCTGTTTGGGGTGTATATTATTCAAGTCAAAATTTCGGCCCGGTGCCGAAGGGAGGAACCCTCATGTTAAAAATCCAAGACCTGTACGATACCACCCATTCCCTTGCCGGAAGCTACCTTTCCGGGTTTGACTATCCCTGGCAGGCCCTCGGCGGTATCAAGGCGCTGATCCTTTCTCTGGGTCCGGAGCTGGGAGAAGATTATACGGAAGTCGCCCCCACCGTTTGGGTACATAAAACAGCCACGGTCGCTCCCACCGCTTATCTGGGCGCTCCCTGCATCATCGGCGCGGGCACTGAGGTTCGGCACTGTGCCTTTATCCGGGGCTCCGCTCTGGTGGGCGAGAACTGTGTGGTCGGCAACTCTGTGGAGCTGAAAAACGTGATCCTGTTCGACAACGTTCAGGTGCCCCATTATAATTATGTAGGCGACAGCATCCTGGGCTACAAGTCCCATATGGGCGCAGGCAGCCTGACCTCCAACGTCAAGTCTGACAAGACGCTGGTGGTGGTGAAGAACGGCGAGGAAAAGATCGAAACCGGCCTGAAAAAGTTCGGCGCTATGCTGGGCGACTTCGTGGAAGTGGGCTGCAACAGCGTTCTGAACCCCGGCACCGTCATCGGCCGCCACACGAATATCTATCCTACCTCCTGCGTTCGCGGCGTGGTGCCGGAGAACAGCATCTGGAAGACCGGCGGCGTCGTTGTTGCTAAGAAATAAAAGAGCTTCCCCTCTGGGGAAGGCGGCACGGCGTAAGCCGCGCCGGAAGAGGTGCACTACCGCGTTACCTCTCGTTTCTTTCCGCGGCGAAATGCGCCGCACCTCTCCCGCCCCTTCGAGGGCATAATCTGAAAGGAGTCACTCCCATGGGTAAATATTTTGGAACCGACGGCTTCCGCGGGGAAGCCAACTGCAATCTGACCGCTGACCACGCCTTCAAGGTCGGCCGTTTCCTGGGCTGGTACTACACCCAGCTGAAGCGCCGCGGCGGCAGCGACGGCCCTGCACGGATCGTTATTGGCAAGGACACCCGCCGTTCCAGTTACATGTTTGAGTACAGCCTGGTTGGCGGTCTGGTGGCCTCCGGCGCCGACGCATACCTGCTGCACGTTACCACTACCCCTTCCGTGGCATATGTCGCCCGTACCGAAGGTTTTGACTGCGGCATTATGATCTCCGCCAGCCACAACCCCTACTATGATAACGGCATTAAGCTCATCAACGGCTTCGGCGAGAAGATGGACGAAAGCGTCATCGCCCTGGTGGAAGCCTACCTGGACGGCGAGCTGGAAGCCTTCGGCCGCAAGTGGGACGAACTGCCCCTGGCCAAGCGGGACCAGATCGGCCGCACCGTTGACCATGTGGCCGGCCGTAACCGCTACATTGGCTACCTGATCTCCCTGGGCATGTATTCCTTCAAGGGCATGAAGGTGGGTCTGGACTGCGCCAACGGCGCTTCCTGGAACATTGCCAAGTCCGTCTTTGACGCTCTGGGCGCCAAGACCTACGTTATCAATGCCGAGCCTGACGGCTACAACATCAACATGAACGCCGGTTCCACCCACATTGAGGTGCTGCAGCGTTATGTGGTGGAGAACAGCCTGGATGTGGGCTTTGCCTACGACGGCGACGCCGACCGCTGCCTGTGCGTGGACGAAAAGGGCAACGTGGTCACCGGCGACCACATCCTGTACATCTACGGCAAGTACATGAAGGAGCGGGGCAAGCTCCTGATGAACACCGTGGTGACCACCGTTATGAGCAACTTCGGCCTGTACAAAGCCTTTGACGAGCTGGGTATCGACTACGCCAAGACCAAGGTCGGCGACAAGTATGTCTATGAGTACATGATGCAGAACGGCTGCCGCATCGGCGGCGAACAGTCCGGCCACATCATCTTCTCCAAGTACGCCTCCACCGGCGACGGCATTCTCACCAGCCTGAAGATCATGGAGGTCATGAAGGCCCGGAAGAAGACCCTGAGCCAGCTGTGCGAAGGCTTCACCTTCTATCCCCAGGTGCTGAAGAATGTCCGGGTCACCGACAAGGCCGTTGCCCAGGCCGATCCCGACGTGCAGGCCGCTGTGGCAGAAGTCGCCGCCAAGCTGGGCGACTCCGGCCGCATCCTGGTCCGGGAGTCCGGCACCGAGCCTGTGGTCCGCGTCATGGTCGAGGCCGAAGACAAAGGCATCTGCGAGGAATATGTGGACTATGTGGTGGATGCCATCCGCCGCAAGGGCCACGCTGTCTGATACAAATTCTTAATAAAAACCTTTGGTTTTCCTTAAGAAGGCACCGCCGAAAGCGTTGCCGATTGGAGAATATTCGAAATAGAATATTCTCCAATCCCGTCTCATGATGATCCTCAGATAAAAAACTTCAATTCATGCGAATGAAAGTTTTTTATTGCGTATCAGTATGCGTAATTCCATCCCCGCCGCTTTGAACGCGGCGGGGATTTTTTATGGGTGCGGTCTTCCTTCCTCCCTCACCGGCTTGTGTAAAGGAAACATTCCGTTCGGGCTGGTCAACCGGTAATTTTCCCGCTTTCTCACTGCGTATGTTTTTTAGTTGCAAACCCCTCTTTTTTATGATAAAATGGATATAATTATATACTGGAGGGACACCATGGACGACGAGAAGCTGAAATATCAGATCGGTGCGAATATCGCCGCCTACCGCAAACAGGCCGGACTGACCCAGGCCGGACTTGCGGAAAAATTGAATTACTCGGATAAGGCCGTTTCCAAGTGGGAACGGGGCGAATCCGTACCCGATGTGCTGACCCTGGTGGTTCTGGCAGAACAGTTCGGCATTACGGTCAACGATCTGCTGAAAGACCCCAACGAGCTGCCCGGAAACCCCGGCACGCTGGAAAAAGCCATGACCCAGGTCTCCGAAAAGGCCCTGAAGCGCAAGGCCAACAAAAACGTGATCCTCGCCCTGTCCTCCACCCTGGTTTGGTTCGTGGCGCTGCTGGCCTTTGTGCTGCTGTCTTCCTTTGATTTTCTGGAGAAGTACAGCTGCCTGCTGTTTTTCTACGCCATCCCCGCCAACGCCATCGTGCTGCTGAGCCTGCGCTCGGCCTGGCATGATTTCCGCTGGAACCAGGGGCTGATCACCGCCATCGTCTGGGGCAGCCTGCTGAGCATCTATGTGACGCTACTGGTGGCCTTCAGCTACAATTTCTGGAAAATTTTCCTGCTGGGCATTCCCGGACAGATCGCCATTTTCCTGTGGTTCCGGATGTTCCGCCCTGCGAAGGATGCTGAAGAGGAGAAACACAATGGATAAAACAGAACTGCGCCGCTCCATCCGCCAGCAGAAGCGGGCCATGACGGAAGCGGAGATCGTGGCGCGAAGCGCCAAGCTGGGGGAACTGTTCGCCGCCTCGGAGGCCTACAAAAACGCCAAGACCATATACGGCTACCTCCCCTACAACCAGGAAGTCCGCACCGTTCCCATGCTGGAGCGGGCGCTGAAAGACGGCAAGCGGGTCGCGGTGCCCAAATGCTACGGCGAGGAAATGCGGTTCATCTATCTGGATGACCTGACCAAGGTGGAAAAAGGCTACGCAGGCATCCCCGAGCCCATTGCCGACGAACCTGTGGCTGACGATGAGACCGCCCTGGTACTGATGCCCGGGCTGGCCTTTGATCCCAAGGGTCACCGGATCGGTTACGGCGGCGGTTTCTACGACAAGTTCCTTGCCGCGGAGCCGAACCACCCTACCCTGGCCCTGTGCTACGAATTCCAGATGCTGCCCAGCCTGGAAACCGAGGAGCATGACATTCCCGTTGACTGCGTCCTCTGGGCGTAATCCAGCCCATCGTTTTATCATTCCCAAGGAGAAATACATATGGAACTTATCGCAATTTTACTGGTAGCCGCCGTCGTCTTCGGTATCTGCCATCTGGTGGACAAAGCATTTACCAAGGCATTCCGCAGCAAGGCTCAGCACCGCTCCGGTAAGGCTGTCCGGGTCAGCAAGCGCTTTGGTGTCTTCGGCGTGATCCTGACTGTTCTTGGCATCATGGCCATCTGTGTCGGCGTCACCGACGGTCCTTTGCTGCTGTGGGGCGGTGTAACCGTGCTGATCGTTGGTATCTGCCTGGCCGTTTATTACCTGAGCTTCGGCATCTTCTATGACGGCGAAACCTTCCTTCAGTCCCGCTTCGGCAAGAAGGACGTGGTTTATTATTTTAAGGATATCAAGGGCCAAAAGCTGTACGTGATCCAGGGCGGCAGCACCCTGGTGGAGCTGCACATGACCGATGGACACACCGTCAGCCTGCAATCCACCATGGACGGGGTCTATCCCTTCCTGGATACCGCCTTTGCCGCCTGGTGCCTGCAGACCGGCCGGGACCCCCAGAGCTGTGACTTCCACGATCCCAGCCAGAGCCTGTGGTTCCCCACTGTGGAGGATGTCTGATGGCACACATTCCCAGCGGTGAGACCGCCCAGCTGGAACTGCTAACTTTCCGGGAAGCTCTGGAGGCTGCCAACACCCCCTCCGATGAGTATGACATTGAAAAGTGGCTCTATGCCCCCAATTTCTATTCCGAGTACCGTTACATCCTTGGCACCCGGGGCAAGAACCCCCTGATCTGCATTGGCATCAATCCTTCCACCGCAAAGCCCGATGCGCTGGACAACACCCTGAAATCCGTGGAGCGCATCGCTCTTGGCAATGGCTTTGACAGCTTTATCATGTTTAACGTCTACGCCCAGCGGGCCACTTCTCCCGACGACATGGAAAAGGTCTGCAATCCCCTGCTGCACCGGGAGAACTTGGAAGCCTTCCGCTATGTACTGTCCATTTCCGAAAAGCCCGCTGTCTGGGCGGCCTGGGGCGCCATTATCGAGAAGCGCAGCTATCTTCCCGACTGTGTCCGGGACATGCTGCTGGCCGGCGAGGAATTCGGCGCGCAATGGTACTGCGCCGGGGCAATTACGAAAAAGGGTCATCCCCATCATCCGCTGTATCTGCGCAAGGACGAGAAGATCCGTCCCTTTGATGTGAAGGCTTATCTGGACAAACTCTGAAACGGCGCTTCACCTGAATCTATCATGTCATTGCGAGGAGCGCAGCGACGCGGCAATCTTCCCGTTATCCGGGAAACCGCCACACCACTTAAGCGGTCTTGCTCGCAATGGCATTTCTTTTTAGGGAGGAATTATATGAAACTGATCATTGCATCCGACATCCACGGCTCCGCCTACTGGTGCGGCAAGCTGGTGGAGCTTGTGGAAAAAGAGCAGCCCGACAAGCTGATCCTGCTGGGGGACCTGCTGTACCACGGCCCCCGGAACGACCTGCCGAAGGATTACGCCCCCAAGCAGGTGATCCCTATGCTGAGCAAATACAAGGACTTGATTCTCGCCGTCCGGGGCAACTGCGAAGCGGAAGTGGATCAGATGGTGCTCCCCTTCCCCTGTATGGCCGATTTTTCTCAGCTGTATGTGGACAGCACCCTGCTTTACCTGACCCATGGCCATCACCACAATCCCGACAATCTGCCGCCACTGACGGAAGGAGCCGTGTTCCTGTCCGGCCATACCCATGTCAAGCTCAACGAAACGCGAAACGGCATCCGCTGCCTGAACCCCGGCAGCGTGTCCATCCCCAAGGATGGAAGCCATAGCTGTCTGATTTACGAGAACGGAAAATTTTCTTTCCGAATTTGGGAGGAATAAGCGTGTATTCGACAGAATGTGAGACCTGTTGGTATTATGATTATGATGAGGAATACGAGGAGTATTACTGCATGATGGACCTGGACGAGGATGAAGTCTGCCGCATTATGAACTCCCGTACCCAGCACTGCCCCTACTACCGGCAGGGCGACGACTACACCCTCGCAAGGAGACAGTAATGATGAAGCTAATCCCCCTCCTACTGTGCCTGCTGCTCTGCGGCTGCGCCCGGGAAGTTCCCGAAGCAGAACCCACCACCCTCCCCCCCGTCACCGTTTCTCAAACCGTCCCCACGGAAGCCCCCGCTGTGCTCAGTGACGCCGGGAACGGACTGGAAGAGAAATACGGCGGCACGCTGAAAGCCTATCCGCTGAACCTGCGCAAGGTTCAGGGAATGCAGGCTTTCTACGACGGCTTACTGCTGTTCTCCGGTTACGGCTCCACCACCCTGACATTGCTGGGCGAAGACAGCCTGACTGCCGCCGCCAGCACCACTTTGGACTTCGAGCTGGATTCCAGCGATCCTTCCCTGCGGATCTGGGAAGACGCCCTTTCCTATTTTGATCCGGTGAACCGGGAGACTGTAGTGCTGGACCACTCCCTGAAAGAAGTGAGCCACATTGCCGCGCCGGAAGGTCTGACGGGAACGCCGATCCTGTCCGCCGACCGGAACACCTTATATTATTGTACCTCCACCGCGATCCGTGCCTGGAATCTGGAAACCGGCATCCGCCGTACAGTGAAGGAGCTGTCCTACGAAGAACAGGAACTTACCGGACTGCACTTGGATGACACGGTGCTGCAATGCCGCATTCTTGACGGCGGCACAGAACGGACCCTTCTGCTATCCACGGATACCGGGCAGCTTGTCCATGAACGCGCCGGGGACATCGCTCTGGAAACGCTGGACGGGAAATACGGCGCCTCCTTCCTTACGGGAATGCGGACGACGCTTCTGTTTGGCGACACCCAGGGCCAGACCTGGGAGCTGTTTCCGGAAGATTCCACCGGGCAGTGCGTTTTCCTTCTGGAAAACTGGGCGGCGGCGACCATTTCGACCGTCTCCACAGAGCATATCCGGCTGGACTATTACGATCTGAGCACCGGCACCCTAAGGGCTGCGCTGACCCTGGAAGCTGAGCACTGTCCCTCCGGCATGATCGGCGGTGAGGGAGACTGCCTGTATCTGCTGTCCTATGACCCGGAATATGACTGCGATGTGATCTTCCGCTGGGACGTTCCCCAGGCCGGCGGTTCCCAAGTTTATACGGATACATACCGCACCGACCCTGAATACGGAGGGCTGTCCCAATGTCAGGCTTATGCCGCGGAAATCGGTGCAAAATACGGCATCGACGTGCTGGTGTGGGAAGATGCCCTGGCTGTCCAGCCCTGGGACTATGAATTTGAGGGGGAATATCTGGTTCCGGTCTTGCAGAAAGAGCTTGCCCTGCTGGATCAGCGGCTGTCCCAGTTCCCGGAGGGAATGCTGGCCACCACCGCCTCCCATTTTTCCTCCCTGAATATCTGCCTGGTACGGCAGATCACGGGAACCGCCGAATCCGGCAGTGTGGCCACCGCTACCGGCATCCAGTTCCTTGACGGCACCGACGCCTATGTGGTCATCACCGTGGGAAATTACTCCCAGCAGGCGCTGTATCACGAGCTGTTCCATGTGATGGAGACCCATATTCTCAACGAGAGCGTGGCCTTCGATCAATGGGAAGATCTGAACCCGGAGGATTTTTCCTACGATTACAGCTACAGCGGCCATGCCCAGCAGACCTACAGCGCCTATCTGGAAGGAGAAAACCGGGCCTTTGCGGACGGCTACTCCATGAGCTTTCCGAAGGAAGACCGGGCGCGGATCATGGAGAATGCCGTTGCCTTCGGCAACGCGGAGCTGTTCCAGAGCCGGATCATGCAGGCAAAGCTCACCAAGCTCTGCGAAGGGATCCGGGAAGCCTACGGTCTGAGAAAATCTTCCGAGACCTTCCTGTGGGAGCAGTATTTGCAGACCTCTTTGGCTTACGAAAAATAAACGAATCCCCCGCTTCTTACGAAGCGGGGGATTTCAGCGTGTCAAAAAAGTCCCTAAAATTAGATGTCATCGCGAACCAGCCCGCAGGCTGGTGTGGCGATCCCCCCAAAAGAAGTAAAATCCCTCGATTTTAGTAAAGAAATGTCCGAAAATTTGGGAGATTGCCACGCCACACGGCCCGCAGGCCGCGTACATAGCGCAACCGCCGAAGGCGGCTCTTAGCGCGGAGTAGTGTGCGCACTGGCTCGCAATGACAT
>JAXJGV010000067.1:0-20532 GCA_036300205.1 Oscillospiraceae bacterium | reverse complement strand
TTGAATAATTTGCTTCTAGCAATAATTACTCAAGAATTTTCGTTGGCTGTTTTTTCGCTTACGCTTAAACAAATCCATTTATTTGTCCAAGGTGTTTAAAGTTTGTCTTTACGTTATTCAATTTACAAGGTACAGACTTCGTTCAGCTTTCAAGCTCATTTAAGCCCGTCAGTGAACTGTTATATTCTAGCACATCTTGTCGAACTTGTCAAGAACTTTTTTCAAGTTTTTCGAAGTTTTTTAGTTGTGCCGTTGTGCTCCAGGCTTTCGCTTTTCATCACACAACTTTTTGAGTTTATCACATCTCATTCGATTTGTCAAGAACTTTTTTCGATCCTTTTCAAATCTTTTCGATGTGGTGCCACGTGTTTTTCGCACGCAACTTGATTATTATACCTCACTTGCTTTCATTTGTCAAGAACTTTTTTCACATTCCTGCAAATTCTGCTTCGTTTTGGCATTATTTTACTGCCCTCGCGGACAGCTTGCATATATTAGCACGTCCATCCCCATTTGTCAAGCACTTTTTAACAAAATTCAAGCTTTTCTTTTGTTGGTTTTTACCTGTGGACAAGTGTCATTTCCATTGCGGACATTTCTTAATTTCTGCTGGATAAATGGCTGCTTATCTCTGTCAATGCATCCCCTGCGTCAATGCTGCTCTCTTCTTTCAGCGCCAAATCCCCAAGGCTTACCATTCCGCACAGCTTTCCGTTTTCCATAACCGGCAGTCTGCGGATCTGTTTTCTTCCCATTAACCCAGCCGCCAAAGCCGTGTCCATATCCGGCCGGGCCGCGATCACGTTTGTTGTCATTACATCCCGCACCGTGGTCGCAGAGGCGGAACGGTTCGCCGCCAGGCACCGGGTCACGATATCCCGGTCGGTAATCAGCCCGCACATACGCCCGTCATTGCCGCAGACCGGAAGCGCGCCGATATTGTAGCGCGCCAGCGTCCGGGCAGCCACCGCCACGGATTCGTCCGGATGAATCCGGATCACAGGATTGGTCATAACATCGCGTAGTTTCACAGCAATTCCTCCCAAGCAAAAGAATCCTTAGCTTCCAGTATCCCCCATCTCCAATTTTTTATTCATTTGCAAGCGGATCCATTTTCCATGAAAAACAGCCCCGGATCTCTCCGGGGCTGTCACACATTATATATAGTAGGGATTATTCCTTCACCAGCAGCTCTGCGATCTGGATGGCGTTGGTGGCAGCGCCCTTGCGGACCTGGTCGCCGCAGCACCACAGGCAGATGCCGTTGTCGTCGGTCAGGTCGGGACGGATACGGCCCACGAAGACGATGTCCTGATCGGAGGTCTCCAGAGGCATGGGGTACTGCTTGTTCTTCAGATCGTCCACCAGCTTACAGCCGGGAGCCTTGGCGATGGCCTCGCGGACTTCCTCCACGGTAACGTGCTTGTCGAAGTGGCAGGAGACGGAGATGGAGTGGCTGCGGACAACGGGAACACGGACGCAGGTGCAGCTGACCTTCAGCTCAGGCAGGTGCATGATCTTGCGGCCCTCGTTCTGCATCTTCATTTCTTCGCTGGTGTAGCCCTCAAACTGCTCGCCGCCGATCTGGGGGATCAGGTTGTAGGCGATCTGGTGGGAGAAGACCTTGGGCTCATAGGTCTTGCCCTCCCGCAGGGCTTCCACTTCGTTCATCAGCTCGATGGGGCCGCCTGCGCCGGCGCCGGAAACGGCCTGGTAAGTAGAAGCGGTCATGGTCTTGATGGGGCTGATGGCATTCAGGGCGTTGACTGCGGTGATGGTGATGATGGTGGAGCAGTTGGGGTTGGAGATGATGCCCTTGTGCCACTTCACATCCTCGGGGTTGACCTCGGGAACGATCAGGGGGACTTCGGGATTCAGGCGGAAGGCGGAAGAGTTGTCAACAAAGACAGCGCCGGCCTTGACGATGGCGGGAGCGAACTTTTCGGCGATGTCATTCTCGGCAGCGCCCAGAACGATGTCCACACCCTCAAAAGCGGTGTCGCAGGCTTCCTGAATGGCCACATCCTCGCCCTTGAACTTCAGGGTCTTACCGGCAGAGCGGGCAGATGCCAGGGGGACCAGCTTGCCGACAGGGAAATTGCGCTCCTGCAGGATCTTGATCATTTCCTGTCCCACGGCGCCGGTGGCGCCCAGAACAGCAACAGTGTACAGTTTCATAATTCTACCTCCACAATAGAAATCGCAGGGGAGGGTCTTGACCCTCCCTGATTTTATTTCTTGAATTTATTACGCTTTTCGCAGCGGCACCCACCGCTGTATTTTTCCGCAAGGGAGGGTCAAGACCCTCCCCTACAGGCAATTGAAAATCTTCTTACTTGGTGACGAAGCTGTTGTACAGCACGCGGATGGCTTCCTTGAAGTCCTTGTTGTCCACGCCGAAGATGATGTTCAATTCGTCGGGGCCCTGGTTAATCATGCGGATGTTGATGCCGCTTTCGCCCAGCGCGGCAAAGATCTTACCGGAAATACCGGGGCGGAAGGCCATCTTCCGGCCAACGGCGGCGACAACGGCGATTTGGTGGTGGACATCCAGGGTGTCAGGCTCCGCTTCCCGCTTGATCTCTGCCATGATGGTATACAGGTCCCTCTCGATGGCGGCGGTAGGCAGGACCACGGAAACATTGTCGATGCCGTTGGGAACATAGTCCACGGAAATGCCGTGGCGCTCCAGAACGGTCAGGACCTTGCGCAGGACGCCGACCTGGTTGCTCATGCCCCGCTTGCTCAGGGAGATGATGGAGAAATCCTTCTTGCCGGTGATGCCGGTGATGAAGCGGTCGGGATCGTGGTCGCCCTCAAATTTCTCCTGGATCATGGTGCCGGGAGCGTCGGGCTCATTGGTGTTGCGGATGTTTACAGGGATGTTCTTTTCACGGACAGGGAAGATGGAGTCCTCGTGGAGCACCTGGGCGCCGGAGTAGCTCAGTTCCCGCAGCTCATCGTAGGTGACCTCGGGAATGGCCTGGGGATCGTCCACGATCCGGGGGTCGGCCATCAGAATGCCGGAAACGTCGGTCCAGTTCTCATAGACATCGGCGTCCAGCGCGGCGGCTGCCAGCGCGCCGGTGATGTCGGAGCCGCCCCGGGAGAAGGTGTGGATGGTGCCGTCGGGCATGGCGCCGTAGAAGCCAGGGATGACCGCGCCATAGCCCAGCAGGACCTGGTTGCGCAGGGCTTCGTAGGACTCTTCCTGATTCACGGTGCCGTCCAGGTTGAACTTGACCCAGTCGGCGGCATCCACGAACTGGAAGCCCAGGTAGGCGGCCATCAGCTTGGCGGAGAAATATTCGCCCCGGCTGACCAGCTCTTCCTGGGTCACACGCTTGGCGTCGATGCGCTTTTTCAGCGCTTCCAGTTCCGGCTCAATCTGCAGGTCCAGGCCCAGTTCGTCCCGGATGTCCAGATAGCGGTTTGCGATCATGTCGAAGATGCTGGAGCAGTCCACACCGTACTGAACGTGGGCGTGGCACAGGTACAGCAGGTCGGTCAGCTTGTGGTCGCCGCTGAAACGCTTGCCTGCCGCGGAGACGATGACCACCTTACGCTCGGAGTCGGCCATCAGGATCTCCCGGACTTTGCGGTACTGCCCGGCATCCGCCATGGAAGAGCCGCCAAATTTCACTACTTTCATTTTCTAAAATATCCTCTCTTATGGAAATCTGAGTAAAAAGGGGAGCTGGCACGGCGCAAGCCGTGGCTGAGGGGCGCTGCCGCAGTACAGCAGTTCACCGCGCACCCTTCCGTCCCGCCATTTGGCGGGCCACCTCCCCTTAAGGGGAGGCTTTCGGGGCAGAAGGGTATGCCCCGCCCTATCCTTATATTGTTATGCCCGGATGGCCGCCGCAAATGCGTCGGGGTTCTGCTTCAGCCAGGCGTGCATCTCGGTGACGGACACAGCCTTGGTCACGACTGCATCGCCCCAGGTTTCGGCCGCTTCGCCGTCCCAGCCGCCCCGGACATACCAGGTCAGCTTTTCGGAGTTGTCGGCAGAGACCTTCCCGCCGTAGGGAGCGTAGAAGCCCTTGCCCGCCAGAACATCCACCAGATCCTGCACCACATTATATGCAGTGGGATAGCGGCCGGCGCCCTGTCCATAGAAGCTCATGCGCTCGGAAGTCTCGCCCAGGAAGGTGATCAGGTTGTAGTTGGTAGGAACGGCAGCTTCCAGTTCGCCCTCTTTCACCAGCGTGGGCTGGACGTAGGCGCTGTAGCCGTCGCCCACCCGCTTGCCGGTGGAGATCAGCTTGCAGACCAGGCCGTGGGTCTTGAAGTTCTCCACGTCCTCGGCCTTGATGTTGCGGATGCCCGCCACGGGGACACTCTCTTTGTCCAGGGTCACGCCGAAGGCGATGTTGGAGGACAGGATGACCTTGTGCCAGGTGTCGATGCCGTCCACGTCGGTGGAGGGGTTGGCCTCGGCGTAGCCCAGCTTCTGAGCCTGCTTCAGCACGTCGTCGTAGTTCAGGCCCAGGCGGGTCATGTTGTCCAGGATGTAGTTGCAGGTGCCGTTCATGATGCCGCCGACCTCAGTGATCTTCTGGACCCGGCGGGCACGCTCCAGCTCGGACAGCCAGCCGATGCCGCCGCCCACAGCCGCGGTGGAACGGAAGGACACGCCCTTTTCCTTTGCCAGGGGCAGCAGCTCATCATAGAAGGTGCAGACCAGGGCCTTATTGGACGTGACGACGTTCTTGCCGGCCTCGATGGCGGCACGGACGAACTCATAAGCGGGATGCAGGCCGCCCATCGCTTCCACGACGGTATCAATGGAATCATCTTCCACGATCAGCTTGATATCCTTGACAGATTCCGCGTCCGGCAGCTGGATATCCTCCAGGCACAGAACCTTGGTTACCTGCATATCGTCCCGGGAAGCGGTGATCTCATATACACCGCGGCCAACCACGCCGAAGCCCAATAATCCGATCTTCATAAAACATCCTCCGTATTCTAGGTTGAATTGGTCACTTTGTAAAAACAGATGTATCCATCTCGAAAACACTTGCTTTTTTACGAAAAACAGTATATCATATACCTACTCAAATTGCAACTACGCCAAAAAGCCAAGGTTTTCCCTATAATTCCCGGCTTTTTGTGCAATTAGCAACAAAGAAAACTCATTTCAGGAGGAAGTTATGTTATATCATTCCACCCGCAGCGAACTCGCCGAAGTTGACAGCGCTCAGGCCGTTCTGGAAGGCCTGGCTCCCGACGGCGGCCTGTATATGCCCCGGCAGCTTCCCTGCTTTGACTGGAAAAAATGCCTGGAGGGCAGCTCCATGGACATGGCGGCCATGATCCTGTCCGCCCTGCTCCCCGATATTCCCGATATGCCTCAGCTGGTAAAGAAAGCTTACACCGGCAAATTTGAAACCGAGGACCTGACTCCCAGCGTTCCCGTGGGAGATTTCCACGTGCTGGAGCTGTTCCGGGGCCCCACCTCCGCCTTCAAGGACGTGGCCCTCAGTATGCTGCCCCAGCTGCTCACCGCCGCCAAGAAGGCCAAGGGTATGCAGGAGGACATTATGATCCTCACCGCCACCTCCGGCGACACCGGCAAGGCCGCGCTGGAAGGCTTCCATGATGTAGAGGGTGTGCGGATCTGCGTATTCTATCCCTACGGCGGCGTTTCCCAGGTCCAGCGTGCCCAGATGGTGACCCAGGAGGGCAATAACGTGGCCGTCTGCGCGGTCTATGGCAACTTCGACGACGCCCAGACCGGCGTGAAGAACATCTTCGCCGCCTGCCAGGGCAAGGAACTGCCCTTCGCCCTGTCCTCCGCCAACTCCATCAACATCGGCCGTCTGGCTCCCCAGATCATGTATTATTTCCGGGCTTACCGGGATCTGCTGGACGCCGGCAAAATCAAGCTGGGGGACGAAGTGAACTTCTCCGTGCCCACCGGCAACTTTGGCGACATTCTGGCGGGCTACCTGGCAAAGCAGCTGGGTCTGCCCGTAGGCACCCTGATCTGCGCCTCCAACGCCAACAACGTGCTCACCGATTTCATCCGCACCGGTACTTACGACCGCAAGCGTCCCCTGCTGAAGACCACCTCCCCCTCCATGGACATTCTGGTGTCCTCCAACCTGGAGCGGCTGCTGTACCTGCTGTCCGGCGACACCAAGCTGGTGGCTGAGCTGATGGGCAAGCTGAACAAGGAAGGCTCCTACACCGTTCCCGGCGAGCTGCTGGCCAAGATCCAGAAGGAGTTCTGGGCCGCTTACTGCGACGACGCCCGGGCCAACGAGATCATGGGCCGGGTCTATCAGGATCTGGGCTACCTCTGCGATCCCCACACCGCCTCCGGCTGGGCCGCCGCCGAGGATTACGTCGCCGAGACCGGGGACAAGCGGGCCATGGTGGTGCTGTCCACCGCGTCTCCCTACAAGTTCCCCGTTGCCGTGCTGACCGCCATCGGCGGCGACACCAGCGGCAGCGAATTTGCGCAGATGGAGCGCCTGTCCGCCATGACCGGCGTGCCCATCCCCAAGAATCTGGCCTCTTTGCAGGGCAAGGAAGAAAAGCACACCGGCGTCATTGAGAAGGACAAGATGCTGGATTACGTCTTAAATCTGTAAGGATACACTGTAGGGGAGGGTCTTGACCCTCCCTTGCGCCACTACGGCCCATGCACGCAATAAAAGCAGACCCGCCAGCAGATTTGCGGTCCTGACCAAAGATCGCGCAGAACATCCGCGCCGAAGGATTTACGAACTGCCGGCATCTGCGTCAATTTCCACATTTCATTGATCGATACCTGACGGGAGGGGCGAGCCCCTCCCCTACAGATAATATTTCGGGAGAATCTACATGAAACGAGTAACCATTCGCGTCCCGGCCACCACCGCCAACCTTGGCCCCGGCTTTGACGCTTTCGGCTGCGCCCTGAGCCTGTACACCGACGTGACCTTCGAGGAGACCGAATCCGGTCTGGAGATCACCGGCTGCGACGAGGCCTTCACCGGCCCCGACAATCTTGCCTACACCTCCTACTGCGCCGTGCTCAACACCATGAGCGAGGAGGTCCGGGGCGTAAAAATTCACATTGACGCCCACATCCCCATCTGCCGGGGCCTGGGCTCCTCCGCCGCCCTGCTGGTGGCAGGCGCCATGGGTGCCAATGTACTGCGGGGCAACAAGCTGTCCACCCAGGGCCTGCTGAACATCACCAACGCCATGGAGGGACACCCGGACAACCTGGCTCCCGCATTCTACGGCGGCCTTACCGCCTCCATGGTGGACGGCGGCCTGCCTGTATCCGTCAGCTTCCCCCTCCACCCGGGCTGGGAATTCCTGGCGCTGATCCCGGACTTCAACCTGTCCACTACCCTGGCAAGAAGCATCCTGCCCGAGCAGATCAACCGGGCGGACGCCATCTACAACATCTCCCACGGCGCGCTGGTGCTGAAAGCCCTGGAGCTGGGGGATGAAAAGCTGCTGCGCAACGCCATGCAGGACCGGCTGCACCAGAACTACCGCAAGAAGCTGATCCCGGATTACGAGAAGATCGAGGCTCTGGTGCGCACCACCGGCGCGGCCTTCTGCCTGTCCGGCGCAGGCCCCACCCTGCTGTGCATCACCCAGGACGAGAAGCTGGAAGAAAAGCTGGCAAAGAAGCTGGATGCCATTACCGAGAAAAACTGGCAGATGCTCCCGCTCCATGTGGAATTCCAGGGCGCCCATGTGATTGCCGGGGAATAACAAAACGATGCCCCGGCCGATGGCCGGGGCATTTTGGGGTTATATATCAATCGTTGGGGTAGAGCCAAAATAAACCTATCCCCATCGGGGCAATACCATCAAACTAATACAGAACAATGTAGGGCGGGGTCATGACCCCGCCGGGCAGCTGCCTTTTCTGAGCGTTACCATGCAACCACTCAGTCTCGAAGGCGCCCGGCGGAGGCATGTCTCCGCCCTACAGTATTTTTAGCTTATCAGAATTCGCACTTCTTGGCGATATAGTCCTTCAGTTCGCTGATGGGGATACGGACCTGCTCCATGGTGTCGCGGTCGCGGACGGTGACGCAGTTGTCAGCCTCCACCTCGCCGTCGCCCACGGTCTGGAAGTCCACGGTGATGCACAGGGGAGTGCCGATCTCGTCCTCCCGGCGGTAACGCTTGCCGATGGAACCGGCGTCGTCGAAGTCCACCATGAAGTCCTTCTTCAGCATCTTGTAGATCTCCTCAGCCTTGGGGGACAGCTTCTTGCTCAGAGGCAGGACAGCGGCCTTGAAGGGAGCCAGGGCAGGATGCAGATGCAGAACGGTGCGGATGTCGGGGTTGCCCTTCTTGTCCACGCCCACCTGCTCTTCGTCGTAAGCCTCGCACAGGAACGCCAGCGCCACACGGTCGCAGCCCAGAGAAGGCTCGATGACGTAGGGAATGTAGTGCTCGTTCTTCTCCTGATCGTAGTATTCCAGGCTCTTGCCGGAAGCCTCCTGATGGCGGCCCAGGTCGTAGTTGGTACGGTCGGCAATGCCCCACAGCTCGCCCCAGCCGTTGCCGAAGGGGAACTGGTACTCGATGTCGGTGGTAGCGCGGGAGTAGAAGGCCAGCTCAGCAGGCTCATGGTCACGCAGGCGCAGGGACTCTTCCTTGATGCCCAGAGAGATCAGCCAGTTCTTGCAGAAGTCCTTCCAGTAGGCGAACCACTCCAGGTCGGTGCCGGGCTGGCAGAAGAACTCGCACTCCATCTGCTCGAACTCACGGGTACGGAAAGTAAAGTTGCCCGGGGTGATCTCGTTACGGAACGCCTTACCGACCTGGCAGACGCCGAAGGGCAGCTTCTTGCGGGTGGTACGCTGGATGTTGGCGAAGTTGACGAAGATGCCCTGTGCGGTCTCGGGACGCAGATAGCAGGTGGAAGCGGTGTCCTCGGTAACGCCGATCTGGGTCTTGAACATCAGGTTGAACTTACGGATGGCGGTGAAGTGGTGCTTGCCGCACTGGGGGCAGACCACGTCCTCGTGCTCGGCGATGAAGGCGTCCATCTCGTCGAAGCTCATGGCGTCCACGTTGACGCTCTTGCCGGACTCGGAAGCCTCGATCAGCTTGTCGGCGCGTTCCCGGGAGCCGCAGCCCTTGCAGTCCACCAGGGGATCGGAGAAGGAACCCACGTGGCCGGTGGTGACCCAGGTGGTGGGGTTCATCAGGATGGCGGCATCCAGGCCCACGTTGTAGTCGGATTCCTGCACGAATTTCTTCAGCCAGGCCTTCTTGACGTTGTTCTTGAACTCCACGCCCAGAGGGCCGTAGTCCCAGGAGTTGGCCAGGCCGCCGTAAATCTCGGAACCGGCGTAGACATAGCCCCGGTTCTTGCAGAGGTTTACGATCATATCCAGAGTCTTTTCACTGTTCTTCATTGTATTTCCTCCAAATTGTTTGGTTTTTTGCGCTGTGAGAGTTTATTATACAGAGGAATTCTCTGTAAATCAAGTATTTTGTTGAATTCCGCCCTACCCGGATATAACCAATTCAGGCTTCCGTATAGCGGAACTCCTCGCCCAGGTCGGCGATCATGCTTTCATACACCCGGTCGCTGATCTCCACAGTGGATCTGCCTTTCAGCTCCTCCGCCGGGATCACCTCCACCAGATGCAGCTCCACGTCTGTGGACTTGCATTTTGCCAGGTTTTTGAAAATCTGCCGGGTGTTGCGGATGGTGCACACCACAATGGGCACGTTTGCCTTCTGGGCGATCTTAAAGGCGCCGGGACGGAAGGGATGGAGCTTGCCGTCTTTGCTGGTGTAGCCCTCGGGGAACACGCCGACGGAAACTTCGTCGTCCTTGATGAGCTGGATGCACTTGAGGATGGTCTTCAGCGCCGCCCGGTCATTCTCCCGGTCCAGGGGCTGGCACAGGATCTTGTGCATGATCTTGCCCACAATGAACATCTGCTGGTTTTCTTTTTTCGTGATGAACGCCAGCTGCTTATCCGGGAAGCAGTGCAGCAGTATGGCAGGGTCAGCCAGGAACAGGTGGTTGCACACCAGCAGCACCCGGCCCACGGCGGGGAAGTTTTCCAGGCCCTTGGTATGGACCCGGACCCGAACCAGCGAGATCAGGGCTTCGATATACACGCCCGCCACGGCCCGGTAAAATTTGCTGTCCTTGGCCTGGGGCTTGTCCAGGTCCACCAGGCTGCACGCGGCCCACAGGAACACAAACGCGGCCAGCAGCAGCGCCAGGAAAATGCCGAGAAAAAGCAGGGGCAGCACCCAAAGCGCCGTATCCAGGCAGGCGAACAGAACCGCCGCCAGGAGCAGGGAAAGGCCGGCAATCGTCTTAAGAAGCATATTTTCCCTCCATTATGAAACGATATCCGTATTATACTCTGAATTTCCAGGCGAAACAAGGTGAAATAGTTAACAAAGAGTTTTTTCGCAAAAGGCTGGAAATTGGGGGAATAGACTGGTATAATAGAATTTCCATAACAGAAAGCGGAAAGTTGATCATTACTCCCAATTGGAGGGACGTGCCATGAAAAAATTTTTGAAACCCAATGACCTGCCTGTGATGACCGCCGCCCTGGGCGGCCTCGGCCTTGTGCTTCGCCGGCTGGTGTACGCCTTTGCCGTGGATGAAAAGAATCTTTTCATTTCCGGCCACCCGCTGGAAATTCTTCTGGCCCTGGTGACCGCGGCAGCGCTGATGTATATTTTTGCCACCGTCCGGAAGCTGGACGGCTCCAACCGTTATGTGGACAATTTCCAGGCTTCCGTGCCTGCGCTGGTGGGCCACGGGGCGGCGGCGGTGGGGATTTTCCTCACGGTTCTGTTCGGCGAGCCGGGAATGCGCAATTACCTGGGTGTGAGCTGGAAAATTCTGGGATTTATTTCCCCTGTGTGCCTGCTGCTGGCGGGCTGCGCCCGGATGCAGGGAAAGCGGCCGTTTTTCCTGCTGCATCTGTTCCCCTGCCTGTTCCTGATGTTCCATATCGTGAACCACTATCAGGTCTGGAGCGGCAATCCCCAGATTCTGGATTATAGTTTCGAGCTGTTCGGCACCATGGCGCTGATGCTCTTCGCCTATTACAGCGCGGCCTTTGACGTGGGCTCCGGGCGGCGGCGGATGCATCTGGGCGCGGGACTGGCGGCAGTATACCTGTGCATGGCGGAACTGGCGCTGACGGAATACCCCTGGCTGTACCTGGGCGGCATCGCCTGGGCGCTCACCGGCCTGTGCACCCGGAACCCCAAGCCCAAGCAGCCCCCGAAGCAGCCCAAGGAAGAGGCCTGAGCCTATGTTCCTGCCTGATTCGATTTTGGAATGCCTGGACGCCCTGGAAAACGCGGGGTACGCGGCCTATGCCGTAGGCGGCTGCGTCCGGGATGCCTGTCTGGGGCTGACGCCCCATGACTATGACCTGTGCACCTCCGCCCTGCCCCGGGAAACTGAGGCGGTCTTTGGAAACAAGCGGCTGGTGCTGGCAGGAGAAAAGCACGGCACGGTGGGCGTTGTGACGGACTTCGGCGTGGTGGAGATCACCACCTTCCGCACGGAGGGAGCCTACCGGGACAACCGCCACCCGGACTGGGTGGAATTTGTTTCCGATGTGGAACGCGATCTGGCCCGCCGGGATTTCACGGTGAACGCCATGGCCTATTCCCCGAAACGTGGCTTCGCCGATCCCTTCGGAGGCCGGGAGGATCTGAAGAACAAGGTGCTTCGGGCCGTAGGAGAGCCGGAAAAAAGGTTTCAGGAGGATTCCCTGCGCATTTTGCGGGGCGTTCGGTTCGCGGTGCGCTTTGACCTTACGGTGGACCCGGAAACCCGGAAGGCCATGCTGTCCCAGGCCCAGTTGATGGACAATCTGGCCCGGGAGCGGGTATTCGACGAGTTATGTAAACTCCTCCCTCTGGTGGACGCGGAAGACCTGGGGCAATTCGCCCCCATTCTGGCGGCGGTGATCCCGGAATTGGAGCCGATGATTGGCTTCGACCAGCGTTCCCCCCACCATGCCTACGATCTGTTCACCCACACCGCCCACGTGGTGGCAGGGGTGCCGGCAGAGCTGACCCTGCGCTGGGCGGCGCTGCTCCATGATATTGGAAAAGTGCCCACCTTCACCCAGGATGAGACAGGACGGGGCCACTTTTACGGCCATGCCCCCAGGGGCGCGGAAATGGCCGGTCAGGTGCTCCACCGCCTGAAAGCTCCCACGGCCCTGCGGGAGCAGGTGGTTGTGCTGATCGAAAAGCACATGACCCGGCTCCAGCCGGACAAAAAGCTGCTGCGCCGCCAGATCGGCCGCCTTGGCTGGGAAACGGTGGAAAACCTGCTGTATTTACAGGAAGCGGACATGGGCAGCAAGGGGACGGGGAAGCCGGAGGAACTGGCGATTTTCCCCCAGATCCGGGAGCTTCTGGATCAGATCAAAGCGGAAAACGCCTGCCTGAGCCTGAAGGACCTGGCGGTCAACGGCCATGACCTCATGGAAATGGGCTTTACAGGCCGGGCCATCGGGCAGTGCCTGAACACCCTGCTGGAACAGGTCATTGACGAACGGCTTCCCAACGAAAAAGCGGCGCTCCTGGCCTTCGCGAAAACCCAATTATAATTGGATTTATTTGTAGGGGAGGGTCTGGACCCTCCCTGAATAAGATACCGGCAAAGCCGTCGACTGACGGTCAAGACCCTCTCTATAGTTCCATCCATTGGAGGTTTCACAATGAAAAAGAAATTATTGGCTTTCCTTTTGCTTCTGTCTCTTCTGCTCAGCGGCTGCGCCGAAATAGAGGCGCCGGAAACAACGGCGACTGCTGCCCCCGTCTCCGGCAGCGGCCTGACGGTCCACTTTATCGATGTGGGCCAGGCGGACTGCGCGCTGCTGGAATGCGACGGCGCGTACATGATCATTGACGGCGGCAACCGGGAGGACGGCCAGCTGGTGGTGTCCTACCTGGAACAGCAGGGCGTGGAAGCGCTGGAAGCCGTGGTCTGCACCCACGCCCACGAAGACCATGTGGGCGGCCTGCCCTCTGTGCTGGCGGTGTACCCCACCGCGGCGGTCTACGCGCCTACCAAAACCTATTCTTCCAGCGTTTTTGACAAATTCGTCTACTATACCGACCAGCAGGGCTTGGAGATCACCATTCCCGAACCCGGCGACGCATTCACCCTGGGCAGCGCCAATATCACAGTCCTGGGCCCCACCCAGTCCTATGCCGACCCCAACAACACCTCCATCGTTCTGAAGGTGGAGTATGGCGACACCTCTTTCCTGTTCACCGGCGATATGGAGACCACCGCCGAAAATGACATGCTGGACTACTGGGGCAGCCGGGTGGACTGGAACGCGGACGTGCTGAAGGTGGGCCATCACGGCTCCAACACCTCCACCGGTTACCGCTTCCTGAATGAGGTGGATCCCACCTACGGTGTGATCTCTGTGGGCAAGGACAACTCCTACGGCCATCCCCACGAGGAGCCCATGTCCCGCCTGAACCAGGCCGGGGTGACCCTGTTCCGCACCGACGAGCTGGGCCATGTGATCGCCTCCTCTGACGGTAAGGAGGTCACCTTCACCTGGAACAACCAATCCGGCAATCCCACCAACGCCGAGCCTGCGGAAACCACCGCCGTCACCTTCATCGGCAACAAAAATTCCCTGAAGCTCCACTCCCAGGACTGCGCCAACCTGCCCAAGGAAGAAAACCGCACCTATTTTGATTCCTATCAGGAAGCCATCGACGCGGGCTACACCCCCTGCGGGAGCTGTCTGGGATGAAAAAGAAGCTGATCCTGGGCATCCTCGCCCACGTGTTAGCGAGAAGAGGAATACCACGCAAAATTCCCTTGAATTGGTTCATTCCCGGATTGTAAATTGTCTTATTTCTGATCACTGAGGCTGATAATCCCGGCTTACATTCACGTAAGCCGGGATTATATTTGGAATATAATATATCGATGTGAAAATATCTATGCAAAATATCGGTACAGATGTGTTTAAATCAAATCTCGCACCAGTTCCAGAGCTGCCTCGTCGGCAACCAGGGTGAAGTCGGGATGCAGCTGCAGGATGGAGCCGGGGGACTGGGGCTTGATGGGACCGAAGAAGCAGTCCTTCACAGCCTGAGCCTTGCCTGCGCCGTTGCAGACCAGCAGAACCCGCTTGGCCTTCATGATGGAGCCAATGCCCATGGTGTAGGCATGGGTGGGAACATCCTCACGCTTGGCAAAGAAACGCTGGTTGGCATCGATGGTGGAGTCGGTCAGCTTGACGTGGTTGGTGCCGTTGACGAATTCGTCGCAGGGCTCGTTGAAGCCGATGTGACCGTTGGGACCCAGGCCCAGCAGCTGCAGGTCAGCGCCGCCGAAAGCTTCGATGACAGCATCGTAACGGGCGCACTCAGCAGCAGCGTCGGGATTGGTGCCGTCGGGAATATTGCAGTTGGCCTGGTCGATGTTCACATGATCGAACAGATTGGTGCGCATGAAGTAGGCATAGCTCTGGTCGTGATCCTTGGTCAAGCCCACGTATTCGTCCAGGTTGATGGTTCTGACTTGGGAGAAGTCCAGCTCGCCGGACTCATATTTGGCGATCAACTCCTTGTAGGTGCCCACAGGGCTGGAGCCGGTGGCCAGACCCAGAACACAGTCGGGCTTCAGGTGGATCTGGGCGGCGATGATGTTGGCAGCCTTGCGGCTGACATCGGCGTAATCCTTGGCAACGATCAGTCTCATTTTAGTCTCTCCTTAATACAATAATTTGGTTTTTTGCATTCCATGGGAGCGTGTTGTGACCGGAGGATTTATCGGTTTACCGAACCGGCCATACGACGATAAGTATGACGAATGCCGCGGACAGCGATGGAGTAGGACTGGATATTTTCCGGAA
Source organism: Oscillospiraceae bacterium (assembly GCA_036300205.1). Taxonomy (GTDB): domain Bacteria; phylum Bacillota; class Clostridia; order Oscillospirales; family Oscillospiraceae; genus Faecousia. Next base: position 5,665 of record JAXJGV010000067.1, on the reverse strand, counting down.
GAGCCATACCGCCGTAGCCTGCATCACCCAGATGATGGATATCCGTGCCGGTCATTTTGCACATCAGGGCGATCTGACGGATGGTGGCAATGTCTGCGCCCTCCTGGGAAGTTCCGATGGCCGTAATTGTCAGGCATCCAAGACTGTGAGCGTGATTTACCAGCTCTTTTACATATTCCATAGTAATACCGGGAACTGTTCCTGGAGCGGGCAGCAGGATGATATCCGCGCCTGCCGCGGCAAAAGCGGAAATATCCTCCTTGGTAATGATCTTTTCCGCACCCTCTGTCAGAATACCGGAAGCGTGCATTTTTCCTGCGGCAAGGATGATTTTATCTCCGAATGCCTGCTTATAACGCTTCAGAGTCTGTTCAATGGCTTCATTGGTAACGCCGATACCAGGATTGCCGGTAAGCAGAATGAAATCGACTCCCAGGGCCACGGCTTTTTCCGCGTTCTCCATGGTGGCCTTTCTACCACTGGTCATAGCCCACATATTCTCATCAGGATCCTCTGAGGAAAGTACCTGTTCCACAGGTTCCAGATTGATGCCGATTGGGCGGCCTGTCAGTTCCTTGAGTTTGCGGATTACCAGATCGGGCTCCGTTTTCGGCAAGCCCTGAATATGGGGCTTTTGTACATCAAACATATTCAGCAACAAAATATCCGCACCCATGGCGGCCGCGAATTCCGCATTGGTGATATCGCCCAGCATGGGCATAATGGCACCGATTGTCTCACAGGCAATGGTTCGCCCCTCGGAACCGGCAATGGCGGCAAGCAGCTCATCGCGGGACATGGCTGCAAAATCGGAGCTCTGGCAGTCGAGAATTCTCTTCATAATGGCACCGTCCTTTCAAAATGTAAATATATCATAGAATTTGATAAATAACAACTGATATTTTGTTTTCAATAATCAAAATATAAAAAATTAAATAGTTGAAATAGACAAAATACTTATATGTACGCTGGTTGATATGCCGAAAAAGAAGAACAGAGCAGAGCAAATATTGACAAAATATGAACTTAAGTTTATTCTTATTACAATATCTTCTTAAATGGGTTAGTATGTTTTATTCATTAACGATTTATCAATTTTGAAAGGAAGTAGTATACTATGGGATTCTTTGACAAACTGTTTGGCAAAAAGTTGGAAGGAATTTATGCACCTATCGCCGGTAAGGCTGTGGCTATTACTGAAGTGCCCGATCCTACCTTTGCTGAAGGTATGCTGGGTAATGGCATTGCCATTGAACCCACCGACGGCAAGGTGTACGCACCCTGCGACGCAACGGTTGACATGATGTTCGACACCGGCCATGCTGTCAGCATGACCACCGAATCCGGCATTGAGATTCTGGTCCATGTGGGCCTGGAGACTGTGGGCCTGGAGGGCAAGCCCTTCACCGTTCACGTTCAGAACGGCGACAAAGTCAAGAAGGGTCAGCTGCTGATCGAGGCAGATCTGGAGGCCATCAAGGCTGCCGGTCTGCCCACCATTACCCCCGTGCTGATCTGTAACACCGACGATTATCCCACCTTCAAGACCCATGTGGGCACCGCTGTGACCAATGCCGATCTGGTCATTGAGCTGGGTAAGTAAGGAGTACAAAATGAAAACTGGTATTGGTCTTCCTGTATTTTCCGGTGTATCCATCGGTCCTGCCGTGGTTTACCGCAAGTCCGAGCGCACCCTGCCTGTTTCCTCCGGCGATCCTGCCATCGAGCAGGCCAAGTTTGATGCCGCCGTGGTAACCGCCCGGGAGCAGCTGTCCGCCCTGTATGAAAAGGCCAAGATCGAGCTGGGCGAAGAAAAGGCTGCCATTGTGGAAGTGCAGATGCTGATGCTGGATGATCTGGATTATCTGGACGGTGTCACCGCCGCCATTGAAGACGGTGCCGCTGCCGCCATCGCCGCTCTGGACACCGGCGAGGAATTTGCCGCCGTATTCGCCGACATGGACGACGAGTACATGAACGCCCGCTCTGCTGACATCCGGGACATGTCCCACCGTCTGTACGATATCCTCTGCGGCAACACCGGCTTCCAGCTGCCCGAAGGCGAATTTTTGCTGGTTGCCGAGGATCTGGCTCCTTCCGAAACCATCCAGCTGCCCAGAGAGCGGATTCTGGCCTTCGTGACCCGTGAGGGGTCCTCCTCCAGCCATACCGCCATTCTGGCCCGTACCCTGAATATTCCCTCTTTGGTTCAGGCGAATATTGAACTGGAAGATGCTGAAAACTGCGCCGTTTTGGCTGTTGACGGCTTCACCGGCAGTTGGTACATGGATCCCGATGAGGAGACCATGGCAATGCTGAAGGCAAAGCAGGCCGAGGCTGCCGCCGACCGGGCCGCTCTGGAAGCTTACCGGGGAAAGGAAAGCATCACCAAGTCCGGCAAGAAGATTTTGCTGGCCGCTAACATCGGCAGCCCTGAGGATGCCGAAGCTGCCGTGGCCGCCGACTGCGAAGGCGTTGGCCTGATGCGCAGTGAGTTCCTGTATCTGGGCCGGGACACCCTGCCCACGGAGGATGAGCTGTTCGAAGCTTACAAGAAGGTTGCTGAGATCATGGGCGACCGTCCCGTGGTCATCCGCACTCTGGACATCGGCGCTGACAAGCAGGTTTCCTATCTGGGTCTTGAGAAGGAAGAGAATCCCGCTCTGGGCCTGCGGGGTCTTCGCATCTGCCTGACCCGGGAAGAAATCTTCCGTCCCCAGCTGCGGGCCATTCTGCGGGCATCCGCCTACGGCAATCTGTTGGTGATGTTCCCCATGGTGGCTTCCGTCTGGGAACTGAAGGCTGCCAAAGCTCTGTGTGCCATCCTGCGCAAGGAGCTGGAAGATGAGGGTATCGAAACTAGGGAAGTGCCCATCGGCGTCATGGTGGAAACCCCTGCCGCTGCCGTTCTGGCCCACGAGCTGGCCAAGGAAGCTGCCTTCTTCTCCGTCGGCACCAACGATCTGACCCAGTACACCCTGGCGGTTGACCGTCAGAACGCCAAGCTGGACAAGTTCTACGATCCCCACCATCCCGCCCTGATGGCACTGCTGGCCCACATCGCCAAGGCTGCCAACGACAATGGCATCTGGGCCGGTATCTGCGGCGAGCTGGGCGCTGACCCCAAGATGACCGAGAAGTTCATCGAAATGGGCTACACCGAGCTGAGTATGGCTGCAGGCCGCATTCTGGAAGCCAGAAAGATCGTCTGCGAATCTGAGCTGTAATCTATGTTCCTGTCATTGCGAGGAGCAAAGCGACGTGGCAATCTCCTAAATGTTCCGGGAGATTCCCACGCCAGTGTTCGCACTGGCTCGGAATGACAGCAGAATGTTAAAAACACGAAAGTGAGGAAATAATCATGAAAGAATTTAAGCATGTGATTGCTGATCCCCTGGGCATGCACGCCCGTCCCGCCGGTATGCTGGTGAAGGCTGTTGCTCCCTTCGCTTCCAAGGTCACCATCACCGCTCCCACCGGCAAGGCTGATGCCCGCCGCCTGATGGCTCTGATGAAACTGGCTGCCAAGCAGGGCATGGAACTGACCGTCACTGTGGAAGGCGCTGACGAGGAAAAGGCTGCTGCTGAACTGCAGGCTTTCCTGAGCGCAAATCTGTAAGTTTATTCAGGCCCTATTGGCCGTCGTGGGCCGGCGGCTTGGATATAATAAGGCAAAAGACAAATTAAGGAGGAAATTTTCTATGATGAAATATCTGCAGAAGCTGGGCAAAGCTATGATGCTGCCCGTTGCTGCACTGCCCATCTGTGGTATTCTGATGGGTCTGGGCTACGCCCTGGCTCCCGCTGCCATGGGTGCTGCAGGCGCTACCGAGGGCTTCGCTTACGTTCTCGGTGTTTTCCTGATCAAGGCAGGCGCTGCCCTGATCGACAATATGGCTATCCTGTTCGCAATCGGTGTTGGTGTTGGCCTGGCTAAGGACAACGACGGCACTGCCGGCCTGGCTGGTATGGTCTCTTACCTGATGATCACCACTCTGCTGGCTCCCGGTACTGTCAGCACCATCGCTCCCGGCATGATCGCTTCCGAGATCAACCAGGTTGCTTTCTCCAAGATCGGCGGCAACGCCTTCATTGGTATCCTGGCTGGTATTGTCGGCGGCATCTGCTACAACAAGTTCAAGGGCACCAAGCTGCCTGACGTTCTGGCATTCTTCAGCGGCAAGCGTTCCGTCGCTATTGTTACCGCTGTTGTCTCCATCGTTGTTTCCGCAATCCTGCTGTTCGTATGGCCCGTGATCTTCGGCGGCCTGGTTGCTCTGGGTAACGCTGTTGTCGGTCTGGATGCTGTTGGCGCAGGTATCTATGCTTTCCTGAACCGTCTGCTGATCCCCACCGGTCTGCACCACGCTCTGAACAACGTTTTCTGGTTCGATACCATCGGTCTGGGCGACCTGTCCGCTTACTGGGGCGCTAAGACCTCTGCTGATATGGGCTGGTCCGTCGGTATGTACATGGCTGGTTTCTTCCCCTGCATGATGTTCGGTATCCCCGGTGCTGCTCTGGCTATGATCCAGACCGCTAAACCCGGCAAGAAGAAGAACGCTATCGGTATCGTTGGCGCTGCTGCAGTCTGTGCATTCATCTGCGGCGTTACTGAGCCCTTCGAGTTCGCATTCATGTTCCTGGCATTCCCCCTGTACGTTGTCTATGCTGCTCTGTACGGCATCTTCACCACCATCACTGTTGCTCTGGGCTTCCGTGCTGGTTTCTGCTTCTCCGCTGGCGCTACTGACCTGATCTTCTCCGCTTCTCTGCCCGCAGCTGCCAACACCTGGCTGATCCTGCCCCTGGGCGCTGCTGCTTTCATTGTCTTCTACTTCGTGTTCAAGTTCGCTATCACCAAGTGGGATCTGAAGACCCCCGGCCGTGAAGACGATCAGGAAGGCGAGCTGAAGATCGAGCTGGCAAACGATGACTACACCACCATGGCTCAGATCATTCTGGAAGGCCTGGGCGGTAAGGAGAACGTTACTTCCATCGACCATTGCATCACCCGTCTGAGACTGGAAGTTAAGGACCGTCTGCTGGTTGACGAGAAGAAGATTAAGTCCTCCGGTGCTTCTGGCGTCATCCGTCCCGGTAAGACCGCTGTTCAGGTTGTTATCGGTCCCAAGGTTCAGTTCGTCTACGACGAGTTCAAGAAGATCGCTGAGTAAGCGTCTTTGCGTTTGCTGCGGCCCACGCGGTATAACACAAATCAGGCCCCATAAGGGTGCCTAATTAGAACTGAAGAATAGAAAGCCCCCTTATGTAGTCTTCTGACTCACATAAGGGGGCTGTTTTTCGTATTGAACAGGTGGAAACCGAGCTGCATTTAGAAATGAAAAGACACACCTTCCTTCCTGCAAGCAGAAAGGAAGGTGTCATGGTAAATAGGTAAAAGAGGCGGTTTAGGGAGGTGATAGTAGTATGACAAAAGACAGGAAAGAAAGAGGAGTAACTATGGCACCTATTTACCGAAAAAAATCAAAGTTATGTGTACATCTTTGCTTACTAACAATATTACTCTAAATGAGCAAATTCAGAAAATAGACAAAATCCCCCTATAGCGTCGAATACCCACAGAAAAAGGCAGAAGAAGCTCAGTCTCCCGGGTAAACCAAAACCAGGCAAGGGTCAGGATAATCAGGAAACGGTCAATGGC
>JAXJGV010000066.1:0-8731 GCA_036300205.1 Oscillospiraceae bacterium | reverse complement strand
CGAGCCAGTGCGCACACTACTCCGCGCTAAGAGCCGCCTTCGGCGGTTGCGCTATGTACGCGGCCTGCGGGCCGTGTGGCGTGGCAATCTCCTGAATTTTCGGACATTTCTCTACCAAAATTGAGGGATTTTACTTCTTTTGGGGGATCACCACACTAGTGGTGATCCGCGCAGCGAATCAGAAATGAGAATGATTGCCGGTGGCAATCATACCATAATTCATTGCGGGTTGGTTCGCGATGACATCTAATTTTATGGACTTTTTTGACACGCTGAAAAACGGGAAAGGCCGAAGCCTTTCCCGTTTCTTCCTGATTTCTGTCCGCGCCGGGGTTTTAGATGTTCAGCAGATCGCTGTAAACCTTCAGGGCGCCGTCAGTATCGTGTGCCAGCACCTTCTTTGCCAGCACCTTGCCCAGCTGCACGCCTTCCTGGTCGAAGGAGTTGACGTTCCAGGCAAAGCCCTGGAACATGACCTTGTTTTCAAAATGAGCCAGCAGCGCGCCCAGCGTCTTGGGGGTCAGCTTCTCGCCAATGATGATGCTGGAGGGACGGCCGCCTTCGAACTTCTTGTTCAGGTTGGTATCCTCCTTGCCGCAGGCAAACGCCACGATCTGCGCAGCCACGTTAGCGCACAGCTTCTGCTGGCTGGTGCTGCCCTGGATGACCACGTCCGTGCCCATCTGGCTGTTCTTGAAGCCAACAAACTGCAGAGGAACGATATCGGTGCCCTGATGCAGCAGCTGATAGAAGGAGTGCTGGCCGTTGGTGCCGGGCTCGCCGAAGATGACGGGGCCGGTGGCATAGTTGACAGGTTCACCGAAGCGGTTGACGGACTTGCCGTTGGATTCCATGTCCAGCTGCTGCAGGTGTGCGGGGAAGCGGCTCAGCGCCTGAGAGTAAGGCAGAACGGCGGTGTTGGGATAGCCCAGAACATTGCGCTCGTAAACGCCGATCAGAGCATCCAGCATAGCGGGGTTGCTCAGCAGGTCTTCGTTCTTTGCCAGAACGTCAGCCTCGGCAGCGCCGTCCAGGAACTGTGCGAAGACTTCGGGGCCGAAGGCCAGGGACAGCACGCAGCCACCCACGCCGGAAGAGGAGGAGAAACGGCCGCCGATGTAATCGTCCATGAAGAAGGCTGCCAGGTAGTCGGCGCTCTTGGCCAGAGGAGAGGTCTCGCTGGTAACGGCTACCATATGGTTGGAAGCGTTCAGGCCGGCCTTTGCCAGAGCGTCCTTGACGAAGGACTCGTTGGTCAGAGTTTCCAGAGTGGTGCCGGACTTGGACACCAGAACGAACATGGTGTGGGCCAGATCCAGATTGCTCAGGACGCCGGCAGCATCGTCGGGATCAACGTTGGAGATGAAAGCGGCCTTCATCTTCAGGCTGCCCGTGACCTTTGCCCAGTTTTCCAGAGCCAGGTAGATAGCCCGGGGGCCCAGGTCGGAGCCGCCGATACCGATCTGGCAAACGGTGGTGAACTTCTCGCCCGCCGCGTTGGTGATCTCACCGGTATGGACCTTGTTGGCGAATTCCGCGATCTTCTTCTGCTCGCCAACATAGAAATCCCGCTTGTCCACGCCGTCAGCGATGACAGCCTCGCCCAGCTGGCCGCGGCACATGTGGTGCAGGACACGGCGCTTTTCACCGGTATTGACCACTTCGCCGTTGTACAGCGCCGCGAACTTTTCGGTCAGCTGTGCTTCCTGGGCAAATTTTGCAAGGATTTCCAGAATGCCGTCGTCCACGGGTCTTGCGCCGAAATTGAAGTTCAGGCCAGCGCCCATGGGAACGGTGTACTTCTTGACGCGCTCTGCTCCGTTCTCGCCGGACATAGCGGCAGTCAGATCGACACGCTGCGCAGCCAGAAGCTCCTGATAAGAAGCCAGCGTATCCATGTTCTTCCAAGTGATCATGTAAGGGTCCTCCTAAAATTTAATATGTTTGGGATTCGGTTATTGAATAAAATTATACTACCAATTCGGTCAGATTGCAAGTACGTATCCGCCGGATTGTTTCCTCCCGGGGGGATATTTTGCTTTCCGGGCCATACAACGGCCTTTATCCGCACTTCTCATACAATTTTGTTATCAAGCTACTGTAGGGCGGGGGCACGCCCCCGCCGGGCACCTTCGCAATTGAGCGCTTTCATTTTATTCCAGAAAGGTTTCCCAACACCTCTATTTTAACCACTCAATTATTGCAGCTGTCCGGCGGAGGCATGCCTCCGCCCTACAATAGCATTCCCATATAAATTCAGCTTCTCCTGCCACAACTTTTTTCTCGTTCCCCTCTGGCATTTTTCGCCGAAGTATGTATAATAGAAGCAGCTACCATTCCAACTACATTCAGGAGGATCCTACATATGAAATATGGCTTTGGCATCGACCTGGGCGGCACCACCGTCAAGATCGCTTACTTTGATGAAACCGGCAAGATGCTGGACAAGTGGGAGATCCCCACTGTCACCGCAAACGGCGGCGAACAGATCCTGCCCGATATCGCAGCTTCCATCCGCCAGTACATGGACGGCTGCGGCATCCCCGACACCGCCATCCTTGGCCTGGGCATCGGTGTTCCCGGCCCCGTCAACGCAAAGGGCATCGTCAACAAGTGCATCAACCTGGGCTGGGGCGTGTTCAACATCGCCGAAAAGCTCACCGAGCTCACCGGCTTCCCCGTGAAGGCCGGCAACGACGCCAACGTTGCCGCACTGGGCGAATTCTGGAAGGGCGGCGGCCAGGGCTGTGACAACATGGTATTCGTCACCCTGGGCACCGGCGTCGGCGGCGGCATCGTCGTAGAGGGCAACCTGCTCCACGGCGCCCACGGTTCCGGCGCGGAGATCGGCCATCTGGTCCTGAACCGCAATGAGACCGTTCCCTGCAACTGCGGCAAGTACGGCTGCGTCGAGCAGTATTGCTCCGCCACCGGCATCGTCCGCATGGCAAAGCTCCACCTGGAAAAGACCGACGCTCCCAGCGCACTGCGGGGCATCGAGAACCTGACCTGTAAGGACATCTTCGACGCAGGCAAGGCCGGTGACGCGGAAGCTCTGGCCATTCTGGATCAGGTCTACGCCTACATGGGCGAATTCCTGGGCAACGTCTGCTCCGTGGTAAACCCCGAAGTGGTGGTCATCGGCGGCGGCGTCAGCAAAGCCGGCGACGTGCTGATCCAGGGCATTGAGCCTTACTTCCACAAGTACGTCTTCCACGCTGCCGCAGGTGCCAAGTTCACCCTGGCCTCCCTGGGCAACGACGCAGGCGCATACGGTGCCTTCAAGCTGGCACTGGACGCCTTCGGCGCATAAGGCAACTGCATAAAAAGCGGGCACCTGCCAAAGGTGTCCGCTTTTCTGCCCTTTAACAAAATAATAAATTTTTGCCTGATGACTGCGCCCGCAGGCGCGTGCAAGCGAGCAGCCACCCAAAGGGCGGCTCTTAGCGAGTTGCAGGGTTGGCAACGGGTGACAAGCGGAATGCACTTTCGATAAATCGTTACATCCGGCATCTTGTCATCCTGAGCGGAACGAAGTGGAGCCGAAGGATCTGCGCGCGATCGTTTTCTTTCAGGGTATTGTAAGTGCGCAGATCCTTCGACGCGCTTCGCTTGCTCAGGATGACATTGTTGTTACTGCGCTGCAATTTACCGCACCGTGTCCTCTCCCCCTTTCATCCACTCTCCACAAAAAAGCACCCCAAAATTTCTGGCAAAATGCCACTAGGATTCCTTTTGGAAATCTGTCATAATGATTTTGTCTCGTTTCCGCAAGGAACCGTCTAACTGCAATGGAGGAAGATTTGCATGGCAAAGAAAGCAAGCGAAAACTTTAAACTTTACCAAAATCCCAACGGCCCCGACATCACCACTGTGGCCCGTCCCATCATCGAAGCCGACGGCCTGTATTTTAAGGACATCGACGGCTCCGGCACCGTCTCCGCCGTCAATGACTGGCGTCTGCCCGCCGCCGAGCGCGCCGCCGCTTACGTCAAGCAGATGACCGTGGACGAGAAGATCGGCCAGCTGTTCATCTCCGACTGGCGCATGGGTCCCAAGTACCCCAGCGCCCGAATTCCCGGCCACGTTGCCACTCCCGATGAGTCTGGCGTTCTGGATGAGGGCGAAGTCCACCAGAAGACCATCTTCGGCGAGCAGCACCTGCCCGGCACCACCACCCTCATCAAGGACTGGTTCGCCCGCCATACCATCGTCCGGGAAAACGCCCAGCCTGACGACATGGCCGACTACCTGAACCAGCTCCAGGCCGTGGCCGAAGAGTGCGAGCGTTTCGTCCCCGTGTCCGTGGCCTCCAACTCCCGCAACGAGAACGGTGAGATCGTCTTCGGCATGAACGATGCCGGCGGCGTGTTCCCCACCTGGCCCGGCACCCTGGGCATCGCGGCCGCCGTCAAGGGCAGCGGCATCGAAGTGGCCGACAAGTGGGCCGAGGCTACCCGCCGCAGCTGGGAGGCCTGCAACCTGCGCAAGGGCTATATGTACATGGCCGACTGCATGACCGACCCCCGCTGGCAGCGCTCCTACGGCACCTTCGGCGAAGATCCTGCCCTGATCTGCCAGATCATGGAGCACATCATCCCCCGGATCCAGGGCAGCGAGGACGGCGTCACCGCTGACGGCGTGGCCGTGACCACCAAGCACTTCCCCGGCGGCGGCGCCCGGGAAAACGGCTTCGACCCCCATTACGCCGCAGGCCAGTGGAACGTCTACGCTACCCCCGGCTCCCTGCAGAAGTACCACATGCCGGGCTTCAAGGCAGCCGTTGCCAAGAACACCTCTTCCATCATGCCCTATTATTCCAAGCCCGCTGCCCAGAAATCCGCCGTCCAGCAGGACTGCGAAGGCAGCGATGTCCGCTTCGATCCCTACGGCTTCGCCTATAACCGGGTCTTCATCCACGATATTCTCCGGGGCCAGATGGGCTTCAAGGGCTACATCAACTCCGATACCGGCATCGTCCACAACATGAAGTGGGGCGTGGAAATGCTGGACGAGCCTGAGCGCATCGGCTTCGCCGTGAACAACGCAGGCGTGGACGTGATCTCCGGCCTGTTTGATAATGAATTCGGCCGTCAGGCTTACGACCGGGCCACCAACGGCTACTACGACACCCACACCCTGCCCGAGGGCATCACCCCCGACATGGTCACCCTGACCGACGAAGTTCTGGACCGCGCCGTGGCCCGCACCCTGACGGAAATGTTTGAGCTGGGCATGTTCGAGAACACCTACCGGGACGCCAAGAAGGCCGTGGAAATCTGCGCCACACCCTCCGACTGGGCCAACGCCGAGGAAGCCCACCGCCAGTCCGTGGTCCTGCTGAAGAACGACGGCATCCTGCCCCTGACCGCCGAAAAGGCCGCCGGTAAGAAGGTCTACGCCGAGGCTTTCAGCAAGAAGCCCGAAGCCGGTGAAGCCGCCACCAAGGCGCTGAAGGAAATGCTGGGCGCCCAAGTCACCCTGACCGACGACTATGCCGAGGCCGACATTGCCATTCTGTTCGTCAACCCCTCCTCCGGCGACTACTTCACCGCCACCGCCGGCTATCTGGAGCTGGACATCTGCGAAGGCAAGACCGTTCCCAACGTGGACGACTTCTGCCGTCCCCAGAAGGAGACCCACCAGGAGACCACCCTCACCGGCACCCATAAGATCGCTGACATTGCCGCTGCCGTCCACGCCAACGGCGGCAAGGTCATCGCCAACATCAACTTCCCCCTGGCATGGCTGGTTGGCAACGTGGAGCGCAACGTGGACGCCCTGACCGCAGGCTTCGAGACCTACCCCGCCGCCACTCTGGACATTCTGTTTGGACGCTGCAACCCCACCGGCAAGCTGCCCATCACCCTGCCCAAAGGCGACGAAGTCCTGGCCGTTAACGCAGAAGGCGTCTGCATCTCCCCCAACGACGTTCCCGGCTACGACAAGGACCAGTACATGCCCGCCGAGCTGAAGGACGAGAACGGCAAGGCCTATGCCTACCGTGATGCCGCAGGCAACTACTACGAGCTGAACTTCGGTCTGAGCTACTGATGGCAATTGAACTTTTGAAACCGGCATGGGGCGCCCAGCGCCCCATTCGCGGCGTTTTATTCGACATGGACGGCCTGGTTTTGGATTCCGAGGTCCTTTACACCCGCTTCTGGCGGGAAGCCGCCCAGGCTCTGGGCTACCCCATGACGGCAGAGCAGTCCCTGGGCATGCGCAGTCTGGGCAAAAAGCACGGCCAGCCCTATCTGGAAAGCCTGTTCGGCCCCGGCGTTGACTACACCACGATTCGCAGCAAACGCATCGAGCTGATGGACGCTTACGTAGCCCGGCACGGCATCGCCCCCAAACCCGGCATCTACGCCCTGATGGACTACCTGGAAGAAAACCACATTGCCGCCGCCATCACCAGCTCCTCTCCCATGGAATCCATCCGTGACCATCTGACTGCGGTGAATCTGTGCCACCGCTTCCACAAGCTGTGCAGCGGTCACGACGTTCCCAACGGCAAGCCCGCCCCGGATATCTACCTCCATGGTGCCGCCGAACTGGGCCTGCGTCCGGAAGAATGCCTGGCCCTGGAGGATTCCCCCACCGGCATCCTTTCTGCCCACCGCGCAGGCTGTCTTCCCGTCATGATCCCCGACCTGGACCAGCCCGATGCCGCCACCCGTTCCCTGCTGTATGCCAAAGCAGATTCCCTGACAGATATCCTTGACCTGCTGAAAACAGCAAACGGACACCCATAAGGGTGTCCGTTTCTTATTTTTATAAAATGCGAAATAATCGTTTCGCGTACCAGCCACTGTAGGGGGCTATGGTAACCTGCAACTTACTTTGCCAAGCCCACATCCATCCCGGATTCCAGCGTGATCTCTTCCCCGGTCATGGGATGCGCAAATTCCAGCCGCTTGGCGCACAGCACCTGATGGGTCAGCCCTAAGGTTTCGGAAAACGCCTGAGATTCCTCCGAACCATACTGGGGATCCCCCAGTATCGGAAATCCCATATACGCGCAGTGCACCCGTAGCTGGTGGGTCCTTCCCGTCACAGGCCGCAGTGCAAGTTTACATAACTTTCCATCCCGTTCCAGCACCCGCCACTCCGTCACGGAAGGCTTTCCCTCCGGGCTGACACAGCGCAGCAGACTCGGCAGCGGCCTTCTGGCAATGGGCGCATCAATCACGCCCTCCTCCGCCGTTGGCCCGCCAAAGGTCAGCGCATGGTACGTTTTCCGCACATCGGCCCCCTGCAAAAGGGTATGCACATGGGCATTCTTCGCCAGCAATACGATGCCGAAAGTGTCCCGGTCCAGCCGGGTCATGGGGTGAAAGGCGCACTTCTGCCCTGTCTTCTGATAATACCCAGCCACAAAATTTGCCAGCGTGCCGTTATTTTTCGCCCTGGACGGATGGATCAGCATACCCGCAGGCTTGTCCACCACCAGAACATGGGCATCCTCATAGATCACATGGAGTTCGCCATCCTCCGCCGGATATTCCGGTTCTTCCTCATCCAGCCGCACGGTGACCACATCTCCGGTCTTCACCGCAAAATTCGTCCGCTGGGGTGCCCCGTTCACCCGAATGCCGTCACCCCATTTGAGTTTATTCATCAACCCGGAAGACATTTTCAGTTCTCCCAGCAAAAACGACGACAGCCGTCCCTCCCGGGACGCAATGCACTTAAGTTCCATGTGGTCACCTCCTGTAAGGTAAATGATCGTTGATCGTTCAAGCCATTGTAGGGTGGGGTCAGAAAATCGCCGGGTACTTACATAACTGGGATCTTTCGTTTTTACCAGAAAGGTTTCCCGATACCTCTATGATAAACGCTCAATCCTTGCAGCTGCCCGGCGGAGGCATGCCTCCGCCCTACAGGCTCATTCTCAGAGAAACCACAATTTCTCTTCCCATCCAACTTCTAACAAAAAGACCCTGCCGAAAGTTCAGCAGGGTCATAATTGCGAAACTTAGTTCAGAGCAGCCTTAGCCTGAGCGACGACAGCTGCGAAAGCGGCGGTGTCGTTGATAGCCATCTCAGACAGGGTCTTGCGGTTCATCTCGATGCCAGCCTTCTTAACGCCGTTCATGAAGGTGGAGTAGTTCATGCCGTAGGGAGCGACGGATGCGCTGATACGGGTGATCCACAGGCGGCGGTAGTCACGCTTCTTCAGCTTGCGGCCCTTGAAAGCGTAGTTGCCGGACTTCATGACCTGCTGCTTGGCCATCTTGAAGTGCTTGGACTTGGAACCCCAATAGCCCTTAGCCAGCTTCAGGGTAGCGTTTCTTCTCTTGCGCGTCATCATTGCGCCTTTAACTCTTGCCATTTTTCAGTATCCTCCTTCTGCTCTTACTTGTAGGGAATCATCTTCTTGATTGCGCTTACGTTGGTCTGATCAGCATAAGCGGTCTCACGCAGATGGCGGGTACGCTTGGTGGTCTTCTTGGTCAGGATGTGGCTCTTGAAAGCCTTCGCTCTCTTAACCTTACCGGTCTTGGTCAGGTTGAATCTCTTCTTTGCACCGCTATGGGTCTTCAGCTTGGGCATAGGTGGTTCTCCTTCCGTTATCTTTGGTACTTAATAATACTTACTTGCTATTCTTGGGGGTCAGGAACATCGCCATGAAACGACCTTCCAGCTTGGGATTCTTTTCCATGTTGGCGATCTCAGCACATGCGTCTGCGAAGTCCATGAGCAGCTTTTCACCTAAGTTGGTGTG